>QCBX01000005.1 GCA_003281455.1 Prochlorococcus sp. AG-347-J21 | reverse complement strand
ACAGAAAATTTAGAAGCTCAAAGAATGGCGACTGAAGATAAGAAAAGTGAAATATTTGGTATCGACTATCAATATGTAGCTAAGAAGGTTGCTCCAACTTTTAAAATTCCCAACGGAGAATTATATACAAGATTAGAGTCCGGCAAAGGAGAAATAGGTGTATTTATTCAAGGAAATAATGAAGTTACCCCATGGAGATTTAAAATCAGAGCAGCTGATTTAAATAATCTGCAAATATTGCCTCATATTCTTAAAGGTGCCAAAATCGCTGATATTATGGCAATCCTTGGTTCAATAGATGTCATTATGGGATCTGTTGATAGATAATTTCTTTAAATGAAACCGTCTGACTGGTTAATATTGCAGAAGAAGGTAAGGTTTGGTGATTGTGATTCTGCAGGTGTAATTCATTTTCATAACTTATTAAAATGGTCTCATGAAGCTTGGGAAGAAAGTATTGAAATCTATGGGCTTCCTTGTCATGATATTTTTCCAGACTTTTCTATACGTAAAAGTCAAATTATTTTTCCAATAGTAAATTGTGAAGCAAACTTTCATGCGCCTATAAAAATTGGAGATTTATTAAAAGTAAAAATTGCCCCTCATAAAATTAATCCTCATTTGTTCCAAGTAAATAGCTTTTTTATAAAAAATGGAAATAAAGTAGCCGAAGGGAAAATTATACACTGTTCTTTAGATGTTGATTCAAGAAATAAAATAGAAATTCCCGATCAACTAGAAAGATGGATAGAGGCTTCTAATGTGAGTACAAATTTAAAAGAATGCTGATTATTATTTTTTAAATTTATAGTTTATTTTTTCTGTAATGCTATTTTTGTTTTTAACAATCCACTTTTCAGGCTTTTCATGTTTAGGCCAACTTTGAGAAAAATTTTTTAATAAATTTAAAGAAATTTTAATATTTTTATCATTTGTAAGTTCTCTAAATTCAACTATTACTTTAATTTTATTTCCCCATAATTTGTTAGATACTTTCGAAATATAGAATTTATTAATTGGGATATTTTCTTTCATAATGAAATCATTTAATCTAGATTCAATTACTTCAGGGAAAACAACTTCTCCTCCTGAATTAAAGGCATTATCATTTCTTCCAACAAATTTTAAATAGTAAGAATTGTTGATTTGCTTAATTTCACCTAAATCACTTGTTTGCCACCACCCATTTTTATTTTTGAAATTTTCAGTTTTTAAAGAATCTATTATTTCGATTCCAATTCTGGCTGATTTTATTTCGATTAATCCTTGTGCGTTAATTCTTATTTTTGTATCAGGCAGTATTTCTCCAACATTTTTAAAACCCATTAAGAATTCTTTTGGTTTTAAACTCGTAACCATTGCTGCTGTTTCAGTTGAGCCGTAACAAGGTGCTAATTTTATTTTTTCTTTTATACATTGTTCTGCTGTTTCGTCTGAAATTGAAGCTCCACCTACCCAAATTAGATCAAAAATTTTTAGCCAACTAATTCCATCTTTTTGAGCTAAAAGTCTTTGTAATTGGGTAGGTACTAATGACGTAATCAAATGTTTTTTGTTTTTTTTAAATTTAATTGTGAAAAGTAAAAGTTCTCGAGTTTTTTTTATCAAATTCGGAGAAATATTTATACAATCACATCCCCAAGTTTGACTTCTAAAAATTGGCATTAATCCACTTATATGGTTCAGGGGTAAAGTATTTAAAATTAAGCAGTTTTGTAATTCAAATCCTTGCTCTATTAGCCATTGACCTGATGTAGTTGCAGATAATTTAAGATTATTTAAATGGTGAAAACATTGTCTCGGTTTTCCAGAACTCCCACTACTGTTTAAGATAATTGCTGGACCATTTTCAGTAATTGAATCTAATACATCTTTGTCTTCATAGAATTTGTTTTTTACATAAATAATTTTATTCTCTCTAATTTTTTCAATAATTTCTTCTACAGATTTAGTTTCGTTATTTTCAACTTCAATAGTATGAATTTTATTTTTCATAGTTGATCCCATATCTTTTTTGCTTCATTTAAAAATAGAAACGAATTAGGGAATTTATTCATTGCTAAACCAGGAACTTTTGGCGTTGGTCCTTGTAATTGTAGAGAAGATAAATGATGGAGCCATCTCTTTCCTATTCCAGTTTCAAATGAGGTACTTATAGATATTAAAGCTTTTTTATTTTCTAATTCTCTTAAAAGCTTAACTGGATTATTTTCTTGAGAAGGCCTTCTAATTTGCCAACCCTTCCACTCATCAATCAAAGTTGGAAATTTTAAAAGTGATTCGTCTAAAGCTATTGGAATTTTTTTGTTTAGTTCTGTCAGTCCATCAATATCATCAACACAGAGAGGTTGTTCTAACCAATCTATATTTTTATTATCTTTCAAAATATCAGCCCATCTATTAGCTATGTCTCTTCCCCAAGAACCATTAGCATCTATTCTTAACTTAATATTATTACCTATTTTGCTTAAAATTTCTTCTAATTTTGCTTCTTCCTCATGGTTATTTTTTAGTGCTACTTTCCATTTTAAGGTTAATGATTTTCCAATATCACAATGTCTTTTTTTAATATCATTTAGATCTGAAACTACATTTTCATGATTTAACAATATGGCTGTTTTACCAATTTCATCAAAGTAGTAGTTTTCTTTAAAAATTATTTTTCCATTGATCTCTGCTAATGCAGAATTTATTGCAGATTGAATGCATGGGTGAAAAATATTTATTTGCTCAGATAAATTAAATTCCTCTATATACTCAGGGATCATATCTAGTTGTTTCGCACACTTTTTTAAGTCTTTTTTATGTAGCGGTGAAACTTCTCCAAACCCTATTTTTTTATCATTACTTATTAATTTAATTATCCATCCCGATTTTGTATGGTAATTGGTTTGAGAATTTTCTACTTTGGCCGATAACTTAAAGCTATAAGATTTTTTTTGAAATATTAAGTTCATTTATTTAGCAAGTAATTAAATATTAATCCTGTGATTAAACCAATTCCATTAAGAGTTTGAAATTTTATTGCAACGAATTTGCAATTTTTTATTGCAGAAGGTTTTGCATACGAAGATTTTAATAAATTTATAAGTCTTATTGCTTGAGGGAAACTAAGCAAATAAAGGATGCAAAACACTGGAATAAATCCATAAACTATTGTGAAAAGTTGAAAAATATATATTGTAAAAATTATCCAAGGCACAAATTGAGAACCTTTTTTTGCCCCTAAGCGAACTAAAGGTGAATTTTTCCCATGCTTTTTATCTTCAGAAATTTGATGAAAATGAGAACAAAATAATACAAGAGTTGTTGCCAAGGAAGGTCCTGAACCAAGTAATAAAGAAACTTTCCATGGAATATCTTCGAAGTAAATATTAGACGGATTTAACGCAATTAAGACTGCAGAGTACGCAAATGGTCCAAATGCAAGCCAGCACAATGGTTCTCCTAAACCTTGATAGCCCAATCTAAAAGGAGGACCTTGATATAAATATCCTAAGAAGCAGCAAGCTGCCACCAAAATAAAAATGTTTATACTTGTTGATACTGAAATAATTAATATTATTAATAAACCAATAACTAAAGATGTATATGCAATAAATGAAATTATTTTTTTATTTTTTACAAGATTTACAATTGAATGGAATTTAAATTCATCGATTCCTGTTTCTGCGTCGTATAAATCATTAGTTAGATTTTCCCAAAGTAATATCAAAATTGCAGCTAAAGTAAATGAAATCAAATTATAAATTTTTACCTCTTCATATTGATTGAGCAAGTAAGCCCCGGTTATTAAAACTGGAAGTATGGCAACAGAATAAAGAGGCCATTTTATTGCTTTTTCCCATAATTTTTTTTTATCTTCGTCCATTTTTAATTAACACGCAAAATTAGATAATTATTGAATGTAGTTTATAAATTGAGTTACATTTTTTACTTTATTGCATCATTTTTAGTTATTTTCAATAAGTAATGAAAAATGATTTAAACTTAACAGATTTTTTAAAAGATGTATTTTCTTCTTTCGATAAGAAAGTTGAAAATTCTGGATTAGTAAGTATTTGTGTTGAGATTCCTTGTATTGATTTATTTCAAGTTTATGAATTGTTAATAAATCAATATCCGTTTTCTTCATTTTGGGAGGAATCTGATGGCATTTCATATATAGCTTTCGAGAAGTGTAAATATGTTACTCTGGATGGCCCAAAAAGATTTGAGGTAGCAAAAGAGTTTAATTCTGAGAATTTTAAAAATTTAATTAACTTAACTAATGAATCTCATAATTCTGCACTTTCAAAAATAATTTATTTATTTTCTTTCTCTGAAAATTTGAATAATAAGAATTTGCCTTCAGATATTCCTAGTTTAGAAGCCATTTTGCCAAAAATATTAATTACTAAAAGTGGCAAGAATTGCTGGTTAAGAATCAATGGTCATGTTGAAGGTAAATCATCATTAAGAACATTAATTGAAGAAATATGGACAATTAGAAATCAAGTTATTAATTCTGGCTCAGAATTAATAAAATCATCTAGCTTAAAAACTAGTTTTGATTCCCCTTTTATTGATGATTTCTCACGCTCCTTAGAAACTTCTAAAACAAACATGAAAAAAGTAGTAAATAGAGGAATTCAATTAGTAGAGAAAGATATCCTCGAAAAGATAGTTTTAGCGAATAGGATTAAAATAAAACTTAAAAATAAATTAGATTTAGTAGAAATTTTAAAAAGATTTAAAAAGAAGCAACCAAATACATGTAGATACGTTTGGAAAAGGAATAGTAAGGATATTTTGTTTGGATCATCTCCAGAAAAATTATTTTCTTTCTCTAAACCTAATTTAACTTTAGAGGCTCTTGCTGGAACTATCTCTACTAATTCAAATTTTAAGAAACTTCTAAAAAGTACTAAAGACTTAAAGGAACATAATTATGTAATACAACATTTGATTAAATCTTTAGAAGTTTCAAAAATAACAAACTTTAAAAAAAGTGATATCAAGGTAAATTCATTTGGAGATATTTCTCATTTGCAGACATTCATTTTCTCTAAAGTTGAAAATATTTGTCCTTTTGAATTGCTTAAAAACTTACATCCATCTCCAGCTGTTTGTGGATACCCAAAAAATTCAGCATTGGATTGGATAAATACTCTTGAGTCTTTTCCTAGAGGAAATTATGCTTCTCCAATGGGTTGGGTTGATTCATCAGGCAATGCTTCATTTCTTTTAGCAATAAGAGGCGCAAGATGTATTGAAGAAAATATTGAATTTACTGCAGGTTCAGGTATAGTTTCTGGCTCCGTTTTAGAGAAAGAAATAGATGAGATTAAATTAAAATTTGAATCTATAGTAAAACAGATATTTTGCGCTAAAAATCCTAGATAATTTCTACTAATTTTTCAATAACTTCCTCTGAAACATTTTTATTGGATAAATTTTCTATTTCTCTTAAACCTGTTGGACTGGTAACATTAATCTCGCTAAGCATTCCATTTATTACATCAATACCTACAAAAAATAAACCCTCATCTTTGAAGTGTTGAGATAATTCTGAGCAGATACTTTTTTCTTTTTCTGTTAATAATGTGGGTTCAGCCTTGCCTCCCATCGCTAAATTACTCCTAAAATCGCCTCCTTGCGGAATCCTATTTATTGATCCAATTGCTTCTCCGTTTACTATAATTATTCTTTTATCACCCTCTATGACTTCAGGAATAAATTTTTGCATCATAACGGGCAAGTCTTCTTGAGAAGTTATTAATTCAATGATTGATTTAATTCCTGGAGAATTTTTATTTATTCTTATAACACCTTGACCACCTTTTCCTCCAAGAGGTTTTATGACTACTTCATTATTTATATTTGCAAAATTAATAAGATCTTTTACCTTACTCGCAACTATTGTAGGTGCCATTAAGTGGCTGTATCTTAAAGCACCTAGCTTTTCATTCCACGCTCTTAACGATGAGGGTTTGTTAATTACTTTTACTCCTTTTCTTTCGGCAACTTCTAAAAGATGGGTTGCATATAAATAAGCCTCATTTACAGGAGGATCTTTTCTCATCCAAATGCAATTAAATTCGGCGAGAGGTATGCAATCATTCTCTTTGAAAGAAATCCACGGAATTACTTCAACTTTTACGGAAGATGCCCATACTTCATCACCTCTAGCTTCCAGGTCTTGAGGAGTACAACTCCAGATTTCAATATTTTTTTTTGATGATGCTTGCATTAAAGCAGCAGTTGAATCTTTTAAGGGATTTATATTTTTAATTGGATCTATTACGAATAGAAATTTCATAAGATCTAGTTTAATAATGCTTCTAATTTATTTTCATTTTCTAATGCGTAGAGATCATCGCAGCCTCCGATACCCTCATTATCTATAAATATTTGTGGTAATGTTCTTCTACCATCAGCTCTTTCAATCATCAATGCTCTGGCATCTTCGTCGCCATCTATTTTATATTCTGTAAAATTTACATTTTTTTTCTTGAGTAGTGATTTTGCTCGAATACAGAATGGGCAATATTGCCAAGTATAAATTTCAACTTTGGACATTTTTTTAAAATAATACTTAGTTTATACTATTAAACAAAAGTGCTTGTTAGATTATAAATAACGATTAAATTCTATTTTGATAGATATTACAGATTTCAAAAAAGATCTATCGGAACTAACAGAGCGCCTGGGTAATGCTCAGGATTGTCTTTGACGTTCCAAGATTAAAAGCAAAAAGGAAAGAGTTAGAGCAAATTTCTGCTCAGCCTGAATTTTGGGAAAATCAAGAAGAAGCTAAAAAGCAAATGTTAATCCTTGATGATGTCAAAGCACAACTCGAATTGTTAGATAAATGGAAAACTTTTATTTCTGATGCTAATGCCTCTCTTGAGCTTTATTCTCTAGAACCCGAAGAGGAAATGATTTTAGAATCGCGGCTGGGATTAAAGAAATTAAGAGAGAATTTGGATAAATGGGAATTTGAAAGATTGTTATGTGGTGAATACGATAAGGAAGGAGCAGTAGTTTCTATTAACGCAGGTGCGGGTGGAACAGATGCGCAGGATTGGGTAGAGATATTATTAAGAATGTACTCAAGATGGGCCGATAATAATCAAATGAGCCTTGTCATTAATGAATTATCTCAAGGAGAAGAAGCAGGTATTAAAAGTGTAACGTTCGAAATTGATGGAAAATATGCATATGGCTATCTGCAACATGAAAAAGGAACTCATAGATTAGTAAGAATTTCTCCTTTTAATGCCAATGGCAAAAGACAAACCAGCTTTGCTGGGGTAGAGGTTATGCCAAAATTAGATGATAATATTTCACTTGATATACCTGAAAAAGATTTAGAAATTACAACGAGTAGATCCGGTGGAGCTGGAGGACAAAATGTTAATAAAGTAGAAACAGCCGTGAGAATTGTTCATTTGCCTTCAGGGATTTCAGTAAGATGTACCCAAGAAAGATCTCAATTACAAAATAAAGAAAAAGCTATGTTACTTCTAAAGTCTAAACTATTAGTGATTGCTAAAGAACAACGAGCTGCTGAAGTCGCTGATATTAAAGGTGATATTGTAGAAGCTGCATGGGGCAATCAAATAAGAAATTATGTTTTCCATCCCTATCAAATGGTAAAAGATCTTAGGACTATGCAGGAGACTAACGAGTTAGATAGTGTTTTAGATGGTGGACTTGAACCATTTATTCATGAATTATTACGTATGAATATTTCTTCTAATGAATCTATTGAATAACTAATGGAAAATAAAAACGAAATTTTAGAAAAAAAAGTTTCTCCTCCAAGCTTTATAAAGCTTGCTATGAGAAATATGGTAAGGAAAGGCTCAAAAAGTATTTCTCATTTTTCAATAACCTTTCTAGTTTTAATTGGGATATTAATACTTGTGGCCACAATAGGTAAGCCCAATATTCCAGTTTAAGAATTTATGAAAGAAAAAATTATTTCTGAAATACATTTAGATTTGGTTTTTCAATGTAATGCTTTCTCTCAATTTTCAAATAAGTTAAAAGATACTAAAACACATCTTATTTTTGAATCTATTTTTTGGGAGAAAGTTTTTTTATCTTGGATAAATACAATACTAAAAAAAGAGGATTATGAATTGCCAAATTATATTTTTGAAAAAAAATCTTTTTCATTAGGCTTACAGATAATATCTAATCAAGAAATTGCTTCTTTGAATAAGAAATGGATGCAAAAAAATGGTCCAACTGACGTTCTATCTTTTCCAATTATTTCTGATGAATCTCTAAATAATTTAGATCATATAGAGTTGGGAGATATTTTTATATCATTAGAGATGGCACTTGAGCAATCTTATGAATATAAACATTCAATCTATAGAGAGATGATCTGGTTGGCTAGTCATGGATTTTTACATCTTTTGGGATGGGAACATAATAATGATCATGATTTAGAAAATATGTTAAATTTCCAAGAATATTTAATTACTCGATTAGATTAAAAATCAATGAAAAAAAAAATAAACTATTTAGAAAATAGAAAAGAATCATACAAAACTTCTAGTAATGTATTTATAAGTTTCAAGTATGCTTTCAGTGGTATTAGTTATGTATTAAAAACTTCAAGAAATTTTAAAATTCAATTAATTTTTGCAGTTACAAGTTTAATAATTGGTTTTTTACTCAAAATTAGTCTAAGTAATTATGTTATTTTGATTGCAACAATAATGTCTGTTTTAATATTAGAAATATTGAACACATCTATTGAATCAATCGTTGATTTAGTAGTGAAAAAAGAATTTAGTATTTTGGGTAAAATTTCAAAAGATACTTCTGCAGGAGCAGTATTATTAGCTTCCATTAATTCTGTTATTATTGCTGTATATATCTTTGTTCCTAAAATAAAGTTGTTATTTTAAATCCATATAAATATGTTTCTTGTTATTGATAATTACGATAGTTTTACTTATAACCTTGTTCAATATTTAGGAGAACTTTCAGTTGAGCATGAAATAACTAAAGAATTAATAGTTAAAAGAAATGATGAAATTACTCTAGAAGAAATTATCAAACTAAATCCTGGTGGAATTCTCTTATCTCCAGGTCCAGGTAATCCAGATCAATCTGGAATTTGTCTGCCAATTCTAAAAAAATTATCTAAAAATATTCCGACCTTGGGAGTTTGTTTAGGTCATCAAGCTTTGGCCCAAGCTTTTGGAGGTAAGGTTATAGTTGGGAAAGAACTTATGCATGGTAAGACATCCAAAATATTTCATAATCAAAAAGGATTGTTTAAAGATATCGAGACTCCATTTGTGGCTACTAGATACCATAGTCTTATAGTTGATTCAAGTTCTTTACCATCTTGTTTCGACATAACTGCGACTTTAGAAGACTCAACAATTATGGCTATCTCTCATAAAGAATATAAACATTTACATGGGGTACAGTTCCATCCTGAAAGTGTATTGACGCAATTTGGTCATAAATTAATTAGTAATTTTCTAAAAATGGCTGAACAAAAGTAAAATAAAAAAAAATTAATATTATGATTTCTCAAATTAAAAACTTTTTATTTTTGATATTAGTCAGCTCTTTTTTACCTACCTCATTATTGGCAAGGAACTTAGGAATAAAAAGTTTGGGACATAGTAGTTTTTTAATTACTAGTGCAGATAAATCTATTCTTATAAATCCCTTTAAAGCAATAGGTTGTGCAAGTAATTTAAAGGAGTCAAAAGAAGTCAACGTAGATTTTATTTTGGCTAGTTCTAGGCTTCCAGATGAAGGATATAACCCTAATGATCAATTAATGTTCGTTGAGCCAGGAATCTATCAATTTGAGGATATTTTATTAAATGGAATTTCTGTACCACATGACAGAGTAGATGGAAGAAGATTTGGGATGGCAACTGTTTGGAGTTGGGAGCAGAATGATCTTAAAATTGTTCATATGGGAGGAGCTGCTGGTGATATTGATATAAACAGTCAAATTATTTTGTCTAGTCCAGATATATTGTTTATTTCAATTGGAGGAGGAATAAAATCTTACAATGGTAAAGAAGCCTCAAAAATAGTTAAGCTTCTAAAACCTAATGTAGTTATTCCTGTTCACTTTGAACGCGGCAAAAAAATTAATAAAGAATGTGATTTCTCAAATGCTGATTTATTTATCGAAAATATGAAAGATTATAAAGTAAAATATCTTGGAAAAGATTTTCAAATAAAACCTAAAAGAATCGATAAAAATACAATTTATATTTTCAGTAATTAATTTTTTAAATCTAATATCTTGTAATTGTCCCAGAAAAAAATCATTTGTTCTTTAGTTCCAATACTGACCCTTATAGAATTACCGATATCTTTTTTGTTTTCCATGCTTCTAATAAGAATACCTTTTTCTTTCATCTGTTGTATTAAGATTTTAGGATCTTTTTTTGGCCAAATTAAGAAATAATTACCTCCACTAAAGTGGGTTCTGATTTTTGTTGATTTAAATTTATTTAAAATCCATTCTCTCGCCTTTTTTACTTCTAAAACATAATTATCAATATATGACTTGTCTTTAAGTGCTGCTAATGCAGCTGTTATAGCAAAGCTGTTTACATCATATGGTCCTGTAACTTTATTAATATACTGAATTAAACTTTTATTGCCAAAAGTAAAACCTATTCTTAAACCAGCTAGACCTGCAGTTTTTGAAAGAGATTGGATTATTAGTATATTTTTATTCTTTTCAAAATCTATCGATTCAAGAAGACTATCTCCATTAAATTTTTCATATAGTTCATCAACAACTATTAATGAATCGTTATTGATATTGGCTAAATTAATTATTTCATGGGAGCTTAGAACAGTTCCTGTTGGATTATTTGGATTGCAAATAAATATTAACTTTGGATTATGCTTTATTATTTTCCCCCTAAATTCTTCGATGGGGAATAGAAAATTTTCTCCAATGTAAGAACAACTTATTTTTTTCATTCCTCGGATTTCTGCACAAGGAGAATAGTAACCAAAAGTTGGATTTGTGGTGAGAAATCTCTGATCTTTTTCTCCAAAGCAATTGAAAATTGCATTTATTGCTGCATCTGCTCCATTGAAAATTCCGATTTCATCATTACCAAATTTTCTTGAATCAAGATATTTATCACATAAAAATTTTTTTAAAAAATTATATTCTGGATAAATTGAAATCTCATCTAATTTTATCGCTTGTAATGCCTCTAAAACCTTAGGACTTGGACCTAAAGTATTTTCATTAAAGTCTAAGCGGAGTAAATTTCTTCTATTTTCTAAAGGTGCAGAGTAAGACTGCATATTTATTATTTCTTCTCTTGGTTTTGGGAAAAGATTATTTAATGGATCAAAATCATTCATTACATTCTTTCTAAAGTTTCAATTCCTAAAAGCTCTAAGCTTAATTTTAGTGTTTTTGCAGTTAGGTCACATAAATTAAGCCTAGAAATTTTTATATTTTTTTCTTCTTTGAGGATTGGAACTTGATCATAGAATCTATTAAAAGTCTGACATAGCTCGAACAGATAATTGCATAATCTATTTGGCATTAATTCTTTTTCAATAGAAATTATGACTTCATCGAACCTAAGTAATTTTCTGATAAGTTTCCACTCAGATTTATGCTCATAATTTACGTACTGAAAATCTTTAGATTCATAAATAAAATCATTTTTTCTTTTAATTCCTAAAATTCTTACAAGTGTATATAACAAATAAGGTGCAGTATTACCATTAAGGGAAAGCATTTTATCAAAACTAAATTGATAATTGGTAATCCTATTTTGACTTAAATCTGCATACTTAACAGCTCCTAATCCAATAATTCTTGAAGTATTTGCTATAAACTCTTCGGTCTCATAACGATCTTCATCTTCTAATCTTTTCAATAAATCTTCTTTTGCTCTTCTAACTGCTTCATTTAATAAATCTTTTAGGCGTATTGTTTCACCTTCTCTCGTCTTTAGTTTTTTGCCATCAATTCCTTGAACTAACCCAAAAGGGACATGGTCTACTTGACAATTTTCTGGGATCCATTTTGCTTTTTTTGCAACTTGAAAAACTCCAGCAAAATGATTTGCTTGCCCATGGTCAGTTACATAAATAATTCTTGAAGCATCATCGCCATTAGGAGGTTTATTGAATCTGTATCTTATAGCAGCAAGATCTGTGGTGGCATAATTAAACCCTCCATCTTTTTTTTGAATAATTAGCGGTAAAGGTTTGCCTTCTTTATTAGTCATCCCATCTAAAAATACACATTTTGCTCCTTGATCTTCTACTAATATTTTTTCTAAATTCAAATCATCAATAACTGATTTTAAGAAGGGATTATAAAAAGATTCACCTCTTTCTTCTATTTTTATTTTTAAATTTTTATAGATTTCATCAAATTCTTTCCTTGATTGATCACATAATAATTGCCAAGCTTTAATCGATTTAATATCTCCACTTTGTAACTTAACTACTTCCTCTCTAGATCTTTTTTGGAATTCCGATTCGTTATCAAATCTTTTTTTTGATTCTTTATAAAATTCAACTAAATCACTTATCTTGATCTTTCCTATTTCTTCTAGATCATTTGAATATAAATCTTTGAGCTGAGTAATAAGCATGCCAAATTGTGTTCCCCAATCACCAACGTGATTGAGTCTTAATACTTCATAACCTCTTAACTCGAAAATTCTAGATATTGAGTCACCTATTATTGTTGATCTTAAATGCCCTACATGCATTTCTTTAGCAATATTAGGGCTAGAAAAATCTACAATAACTTTATTGGACAAACCACTATCTAAATCTTTTCTAATTAGAGGTATGCCAGCCCTATTGCATTGAATATTTGACTTAATTTCATTTATTAGAACCTCATCTTTTAATTTTATATTTATAAATCCAGGTCCAGCTATTTCTAGACTTTTACATAATTTTGCTATGCTTTTATTTTTATTTAAATGGTTAATAAAATCATTAGAAATATCTCTTGGGTTCTTTTTATATATTTTAGATAAACTTAAACAAACATTACATTGATAATCACCAAATTCCTCTTTTGATGATTGTGTAATTAAATTCTTGCTAAGAATTGCGAATTCTCCTTTTTTATCATTTTTTTCAAGACTATCTAAAAGAGATTGTTCAAATTGTTTTGTTAATTCTTTAAAAATGATTAGCATTAATTATTTAATTATTTATCTATATGATTAATTAATATAACGCATACTCAAATCAATCCAATTACTTTTGGTGATTGAAGAACTAGTTGAAATCAAATCAATACCTTTTATTAGATATTTACTAATTTCTTGAGGGTTTATTCCAGAAACTTCTATTATCAAATTTTTATTGACTTCTTTTTGTAGACTATTAATTGATAACTCTCTTAATTCTTGAACGTTTTTTTTGATTATTTCAGGACTAAGTTCATCTAATAAGACACTATCCGCTCCTGCTAATACTGCTTCTTTTGCCTGGTCGATATTCTCAGCTTCAATTATGATATGAGTTGTAAAAGGCGAATTTAGGCGAATATTTTGTACTGCATTCTTAAGATTATCTGTCCATGCAATATGATTTTCTTTGATCATAGCAGCATCGTATAATCCCATTCTATGATTAACCCCACCTCCGCATTTGAATGCATATTTTTCAAATATTCTTAAGCCAGGAGTCGTTTTCCTAGTATCTGCTAATTTTATATTTGTGCCTTCTAATTGATCTGTAAGATTCTTTGTATATGTTGATATTCCAGATAAATGCATTGCTATATTTAAGCTGATCCTTTCACTAGAGAGTAAACTTTTTGAAGGCCCATATATTTCTAAGAGTTTTTGATCTTTAACAAATTTATCTCCATCAGAGATATTAAATTTTGGACTGATTTTTAAATCAATTTTTCTAAAAATTTCTTTTATAATTTCAACCCCGCAGAATATACCCTCTTCTTTTGCAATCCAATATGCATTACCATTCTCTTCTGTAATAGAGGAACTTGTAAGATCTCCCCTACCTATATCTTCATCGATCCAATTATCAATGATTTTACTTATTATTGGAGTATTTAAATCCACTAAACTAAGAAATAATTAATTAATAAAAATTAAACTGAAGTTAGAGAATCAACTATATATCACTATGTAATTTAACTCAAATTTATTTACCAATACAAAACTTAGAAAAAATATTATCTAGAAGTTCCTCTGTTAATTCTTGACCAGTTATTTTAGATAAGTTTTGAATTCCATCTCTCAGTTCAATTGATAACAAATCAAATGGCAATTTATTTTCAATTATTTCATCAGTATCATTTAAATTAGATAAGCAAGCAGACAAATTCCTTAGATGTCTTTCGTTTAAAAATATATTGATATTTTCTACTTGTTTTAATCCGCATTTTTTCATAATTGTGTCTATTAATAATCTTTCACCATCATTATTCTTAATACTCATAAGAATTGTGTTTTTTAACTCATTTGAATTAATATTTTTGCAATCAATTAAATCTTTTTTATTGCCCAAAATAGTAATTAATTTTTCTTTGGGAATTTCTTGTATTATTTTTTTGTCTTCTTCATTAAATCCTTCTTCAAGACTATAAATATAAATTATAAAATCTGACTCTTTTATTTTCCCAAAACTTTTTTTAATTCCAATACTTTCAATTTGTTCATGAGTTTCTCTTATGCCAGCAGTATCAATTATTTTCATTGGAATATCATTAATAGTTAAATTAACTTCAATAACATCTCTAGTTGTTCCAGGAATATTAGTTACGATTGCTTTCTCTTTTTTTGCAAGCAAATTTAATAAAGAGCTTTTACCAACATTTGTTTTACCTATAAGCGCAATGGATATTCCATTGTGAATATATGAATTTCTTTTTGCATTTTCTATTAGTAATTCTATTTTTTCTTTGACTTTTTTAATGTTTTTTAGATATTTGGTGTAATCAAAATCTGTGAAGTCTTCTTCAAAATCAACTCTCGCCTCTATTTCGCAAAGTTGATTTATAAGGTCATTTTTAATATCATCAATTTTTTTCTTTATTTCTCCTTGTACCCCGCTAAAGGCTAAATCTGCTGATCTGGTATTGCTTGCATTAATTAATTGATTAATCGACTCGGCTTGAGTAAGGTCTATTTTTCCATTAAGAAAAGCTCTTTGACTAAATTCTCCTGGGTTTGCAAGTCTAACTCTAGAATTACTAGATAATAATATCTTTAAAACTTTATTTACTATGATAATTCCGCCATGGCAATGAAGTTCAACTACATCCTCTCCTGTGAAGCTATTTGGGGATTTCATCACTAAAATTAAAACCTCATCTATAAATTTATTTTGTTTATTTTCCTGAATAAAACCACGAAAAACCCTATGTGATTCCCATGCATATTTAGATTTAGTTTGAACAATCTTTTTGCAAGAATTTATTGCGTCTTTCCCTGATACTCTTATTATCGCAACTCCTCCCTTCCCAATACTTATAGCTGAAGCAATTGCGGCTATCGTATCTTCTGTAGTAACTATCGAATCCATCTCTCGCTTTGTTATGGATAATTAAGTAAGATTATCAAGAATTTAATTTTGAAATTTTCTTTCTGAATGAGATTTAAAAGAGATATTACCTATAAGAAAATTCTATCATTATTTAGGATTCAGAATGGAAGTCCTTTCTTTAATGCTAAAGGTTTAGCTATAGGGGTATTTAGTGGTTGCTTTCCTTTTTTTGGTTTTCAGACTTTAATGGGAGTATTTTTTGCGAAAATAGCTAAGGGAAATATTGTTCTAGCTGCAATTGGTACCTGGATTAGCAACCCTTTTACTTATATTCCACTTTATTATTTTAACTATAAAGTTGGTTCGATTTTTTTAAATAATCCTTCTAATAAAATTCTTGAAAAAAGTTTAGTTATTGATGACTTATGGAAACAAGGTAGAATTTTTTCCCTAAAATTACTCTTAGGTTCATCTTGTGTAGGTATTTTATTAGCTTTGATTTGCGGCAGTATTGTTTTCTTTATCTACAAGATAAAAAGTAAAAGATAGATTGATTTGATTTTAAAATTAACTTTGTCCAACTCTGGCAATATCTAAAACATCTGCCATTGATTTAATTTGTTCAATTGTTTTGTGAAGTTGATTATAACTTTCAAGACCTACACAAAGATTTATAATAGCTGGTTTACCATAAGCAGTTTTAACATTGGCATCACTAACGTTTATACCTTTATCAGATAACCGCATAAGAATATCTTTAAGAACTCCAACTCGATCAATTACTTCTATTCGTAGCTGAATTGGAAACTTATTATCGCCAGTTTTATTATCTTGATTCCAACCGACAGGTAATCTTCTCTCTATTGGAATTGGTATTACATTTTCACAATCTTCCCTATGTATAGTTATCCCATGGTTGCCAAGCGACACAGTTCCGATAATATCCTCGCCTGGGAGTGGCGTACAGCATTTACCTATTCTGTAATCAAGACCTTCTATCCCGGAAATTGGTGATTTAGCTGCTGTATTAGATTTATTAGTGGATAAATTATTATTACTTTTAAGAGATTTTGCTATTTCAGAGTCAGAATGATTTTTTACATCTTCTGTTTGTAATTTTATTTCTTCTCTTAGTCTGTTTAATACTTGATGCAAAGTTAAACCACCAAAACCAAGAGATGCAAGAAGGTCTTCAGTAGTTTTTAAATTGCATCGATTTGCAACTTTTTTCATAGCTTCACTAGAAAGTAATGCTTCAAAACCGTTTCTACCTACTTCTTTTTCAAGTAAATCTCTACCTCTTTTAATCGTTTCATCACGATGGCTTTTCTTATACCATTGGCGAATTCTATTTTTAGCAGTTGGCGTAACTACAAAGTTCAGCCAATCCAAGCTTGGAGTAGCATTATTACTTGTCAAAATTTCTATGAAGTCACCATTTTGAAGTGCTGTAGATAATGGAGAAAGCTTTTCATTAATTCTTATTCCATTACAGTGATTTCCAACTTCAGAATGGATTCTGTAGGCGAAATCTATCGCGGTAGATCCTTTCCTTAAACCAACAACATCTCCTTTTGGAGTGATTACAAATACTTCTTCATCAAATAAATCTTCTTTAATTGAAGCTAAATAATCATTATGATCCCTTTCATTACCTTCTTGTTGCCATTCTACTAATTGTCTTAGCCAATTAAATCTCTCGGCATTACTTTTAGCAGGAGAACCACCCTCTTTGTATTGCCAATGAGCGGCAATACCATATTCAGCAATTTGATGCATTGAAGTAGTTCTAATTTGAACTTCAATAGGTCGATGTCTTCCAATTACAGAAGTGTGTAAGGACTGGTATCCATTGGGTTTTGGTAATCCTATATAGTCTTTAAATCTACCTGGAATTGGTTTGAAAGTGTCATGAACAACTGCTAAAGCTCTATAACAACTATCTGAATTGTCAACGATAATTCTTAGGGCAGCAACATCATAAATCTCGTGAAAATGCTTTTGTTGTCTTTCCATTTTGCTCCATATGCCATAAAGATGTTTTGGCCTTCCTGTTATTTCGAAATTTTTCAAACCTGCTGAAACCAAGTTTTCCTTCATAAGATTTAAAGTTACTTTTAATCTTTTTTCTCTATCACTTCTTTTAACAGCGATTTGATCTTTAAGATCTAGATATTCTTTAGGCTCTAGGAACTTAAAAGCTAAATCTTCTAATTCCCACTTAAATCTGTTTATTCCTAGTCGATTAGCTAATGGGGCATAAATCTCTCTTGTTTCTCTCGCTATTCTTAGTTTTTTCTCATCATTTAGCCATTCAATTGTTCTCATGTTATGAAGTCGATCTGCAAGTTTTACTAAGACAACTCTAATATCGCTGGCCATAGCCAAAAACATTTTCCTAAGATTTTCAGCTTGTGCTTCAGTCCTGTTGTTAAAGTGGATTCCGCCTAATTTTGTTACACCCTCTACAAGTATTTTTACTTCTAATCCAAAATTTGTTTCTATTTCGGATAAATCAATGCCAGTATCTTCAACTACATCATGTAAAAGGCCTGCAGCAATAACAGATGAACTAGCACCTATTTCTTTAAGGAGATTTGCAACAGCAACCGGGTGGATAATGTATGGCTCGCCGCTCGCGCGGAATTGTCCATCATGAGCTTTATAAGCAAGTTTAAAAGCCTTTACTATAAGGTTTTGATTCTCATCATTTTCTTTATTTGATTTTTCAAAATTATTAATATCTTTAAGAAGCCAATCGGGAATGTTTATTTGATAATTCAAAGATTCACTTTCATATTTTTTATTTTCAGGCAAAATAGTTTTGGAAACTTCAATTTCGTTTTTTTCTTTTGAATTTGCAGCTGCCTCAGACATTTTATATTGCTTTAGATGTATTTTATTTAGGTCTAGAAAAATTTGCTATAAATCATGGAAAAAAATAAAGAAAAAATTATTGTAGTTAAAAATCTTACTGTTAGATATGGTCTAAAACAGCAACCTATTTTCAAAAATTTTAATTTGGAAATAGATAGTGGAGATCATTTGGCCATAATAGGACCTTCTGGATGTGGAAAGACCACTTTTGCAAAAACATTAGTAAATATATTGCCTGAAAAGGCTACTACTAAGGGGTATCTATCGATTTCTAATGTAGATCCTAGGAAAATAAATAACAAAGATGCACAATTATTTAGAAGAAAGAATTTTGGATTTATTTATCAAGACTCTATAAAAAAACTTAATCCGCTAATGAGAATTGGGGATCATTTATATGAATTATTTAAAACACATGATCAAACTAAATCTTCTTCAGCTATTAAAAAATTAGTAAGAGAAGTTTTTCAAAAAGTCGGAATTGAAGAAAGTAGACTTGATTCTTTCCCACATCAATTTAGCGGTGGAATGAGACAGAGAGTTTCTATAGCAATGGCACTTGCTTTGAAACCTAAATTATTAATTGCTGATGAACCTACAACAAGCTTAGATACCAAAACAAGTTTTGAAATTATGCAGGAAATAATTAATCTATGTAATGAATTTGATACAACTTTAATTTTAATTAGTCACGATATAAATCTTGCAGCAAAGTGGTGTAAAAAAGTTGCAATAATTGAAAAGGGATCGATTGTTGAAAAAGGAAATATATTAGATATTTTTCAATCACCAAAATCAGAAATCGGGAAAAAGTTAGTAAATGCTTCAAAAATAGTATTAGAACCAAATACTCAAAATAATGCTCGAGATCACGTCATTCTAGAGGTAAATAACCTAAGACATTGGTATAAATTAAATTCTTCAATTTTCATCAATAAATGGAATAAGGCTTTAAATGAAGTTAGTTTTAAGTTATATGAGAATGAGACTCTTGGAATTGTTGGTTCTTCAGGGAGCGGTAAAAGTACATTATGTAGGGCTTTAATTGGACTCCTTAAAGTAAGAGGTGGTGAAATAAAAATTTATGATAAAAATCATGCATTGAAAAAAAATAAATCTTTTAAAAAGAACAATAATGTGCAAATTATTTTTCAAGATCCTTTTTCAAGTTTGAATCCGAAAATGACAATTAAAAATATTTTGGAAGATATATTTTTTATTCAAAAAATTTCAGATAAAAGACAAATCGAAAAAGAAATAAAATTAATGTTAATAAATTTAAATCTTCCCTTAAATAATGATTTTTTTAATTCTTATCCTAGCCAATTATCTGGTGGTCAATTGCAAAGAATTTCATTAGCTAGGGCGTTATTGCTGAAGCCAAAAATTTTAATTTGTGATGAGAGCGTAAATATGTTGGATGCTTCAGTAAAAATAGAGATTCTTGAATTACTTAGAGTATTTCAAGAAAAAATGAATTTAACAATTATCTTTATTACCCATGATTTAGGTATTGCTAAAAGATTTTGTGATAGGTTGCTAGTTATGAATCAAGGAAAGATAGTTGATGAAGGAGAAAGTTCTACAATATTCACTAAAACTCAAAACACTTATACAAAATCGCTTATAAATTCCTCTTTAAATCTTATTTAATTTTAAGAACACTTAGTAATTTTTTAAAATCTAATGGTAATTCTGATTCAAATATCATTTCTTTACCATTTATTGGATGTATAAGTCCAAGCTTAATGGCGTGTAAAGCTTGGCCATCTAATTTACACGGTAGTTTTTTACATCTTCCATATAATGGATCACCCACAATTGGATGATTAATGTGAGCGCAATGAACTCTTATTTGATGCGTTCGCCCCGTATCTAGTTTGAAACTCATTAATGAGTAATTGCCAAATCTTTCTTCTAATTTCCAA
The DNA here is from genome assembly GCA_003281455.1 of Prochlorococcus sp. AG-347-J21. GTDB lineage: Bacteria > Cyanobacteriota > Cyanobacteriia > PCC-6307 > Cyanobiaceae > Prochlorococcus_A. Next base: position 85,556 of record QCBX01000005.1, on the reverse strand, counting down.
TAGGTACAGGCATATCTTCCTGAAGTTTCTTCAACTACTTTATATTTCAATCTATTTAATTTATCTCTGCCAATGTGTCCCACTATTTGGCCTTCTTCAGAATTAGGTGCTCCATGAATTACTGCAATATATTCGCGTGATGCTATTTTTTCTTTAATTTGTTTCTGGAGATTTACTAATGCCTCTTGGCTTTTTGCAACCACCATACATCCGGAGGTATCTTTATCTAATCTGTGAACAATCCCAGGTCTTAGTTTCCCATTAATTCCAGGTAGATCTTTACAGTGAAAAAGTAATCCATTCACTAACGTGCCTGATTTGTGTCCAGGGGCTGGATGAACTATTAGACCTGATTGTTTATTTATTACTATGATGTGCTCGTCTTCAAAAAGGATATTTAAATCCATTTTTTCAGGTTTCAAATAAATAAGAGGTTCTGGAGGAGGCATCCATATTTGAACATTGTCACCATTTTTTAATGGGGTCTTTGCTTTCGCGGTCTTGTAATTTACAAGTACTAAACCTGAATTTATAAAATGTTGAATTCTTGCTCTACTTTGTTCTGGTCTTTTACTTACCAACCATCTGTCTAGCCTCATAGGAAGAGGTAGCTCATAAATAATTTCTATAAGCTCACCTTCTCCAATGCCGAAAGAATTTTGATTATTTAATTCCATAGTGGGACTTCTAAAGCAATTTTACCCAGCATTTGATTTCTATAATCTTCTAATAACTTATGAGACATTCTCCTTACATCGCCTGAGGTATGTTTTGAAGCTGCTTCGTCGATCCAAGCAGAAGGACTCTTAAAGCCTTTTGCAATATCAACTCCATATCTATTAGATATTTGTTTAACTGAGATATTCGCATTCTTATCTTTGTTGAGAGTGGATATAATTTTGATAAATCCAATTGCGACACTCTCTATTTCATAAGCAGCTTCACCAATATCGTCACACAGTGCAAGATTAAGTGCTGATTTTTGATCTTCTAAATTTGGAGGTATAACCCCAGGAGCATCTAGCAGATCTATACCACTTTCTAATTTTATCCATCTTAAATTACGAGTAACGCCTGCTTTCCTAGCGCTATCTACAACTCTTTTTTTTGCAATTCTATTAATTAATGCTGACTTTCCTACGTTTGGGAAACCAAGTAAAAGGGCTCTAATTGACCTAATTCGCATTCCTCTAGAGAGTCTTCTATCGTCTATTGACGACCTAGAATCTTTGGCTGACTTACAAATTTCTTTAATACCTATTCCTCTTTTAGCATCACACCAAAGAGGATATTGATCTTTAGCATTAAACCATTTATTCCAACTATTGATTGTATGAGGGGATATCATGTCTGATCTGTTAATAACAAGAATATGTTTTTTATTATTTATCCATTTATTTAAGTGTGGATGACCTGTTGACAAGGGAATTCTTGCATCTCTAACTTCTATAACTAAATCTACTTTATTGATAACTTCAGATAATTTCTTTTCTGCTTTTGCGATATGGCCTGGGTACCATTGAATTTTGGGTATGTCCACTTCAATAAATCAAATAAAATTTTGTATTCCTTTTAGTTTTTATAAGTTTCAAAAGTATTTACTTCTAAAGTTTAGTATAAATTTAATGACTGAAAAATTTTTATAATCGTTAATTCTTAAAATTTATTAAGGCATAGGTAACAGTAACTACTTTTTAACCCAATAAGCCCAAATTAACGTTAGGGTCTTAAGATTAAAAATTAAGCTTGTTTAATGTCAAAGTTATCTCTCTCCAGTCTTGATAAGACACATTTAGAAGGAAAAAAAGTTCTTGTAAGAGTAGATTTTAATGTTCCATTAAATGAAGATGGTCAAATAACCGATGATACGCGTATTCGTGCAGCGATCCCAACTATTGAATATCTTATTAATCATTCTGCAAAAGTTATTTTAGCTGCTCATTTTGGTAGACCAAAGGGTCAGGTAAATGAAAAAATGAGATTAACTCCAGTAGCAGCAAGATTAAGTGAATTGTTAAAGCAAAATGTTGCTCTTACTAACAGTTGTATTGGTGATGAATCAGTTGCACAGTCTAATAGCTTAAGTAATGGAGATGTTCTTTTACTTGAAAATGTTCGTTTTTTTGGTGAAGAGGAAAAGAACGATTTAGATTTTGCTAAAAATTTAGCATCACATGCAGATATGTATGTAAATGATGCATTTGGTGCCGCTCATAGAGCTCATGCTTCAACTCAGGGAGTTACTAATTATTTAAGTCCATCAGTAGCTGGATTCCTTTTAGAAAAAGAATTAAAATACTTACAAGGAGCGATAGATGCTCCAAAGCGTCCGTTGGCGGCAATAGTTGGAGGATCAAAGGTTAGTAGCAAAATAGGAGTGCTTGATTCTTTACTAGATAAGTGTGACAAAATCATGATTGGTGGAGGTATGATTTTTACTTTTTATAAAGCTAGAGGTCTAGATGTCGGGAAAAGCCTTGTAGAAGAAGATAAACTTGAGCTTGCTAAAGATTTAGAAGCAAAAGCAAAAGCAAAAGGAGTTGAATTATTATTACCCACTGATGTTGTTTTAGCTAATGAATTTTCTCCTGAAGCCGAAAGTAAAATATCTCAAATTGATTCCATTAGTGGGGATTGGATGGGTCTCGATATTGGTCCAGATTCCATTAAAGTTTTTCAGAATGCTCTTGCAGAATGTAAGACGATTATTTGGAATGGTCCAATGGGAGTTTTTGAATTTGATAAATTTGCAGAAGGTACAAATGCAATAGCCACGACCCTTGCTGACTTAAGTGCTTTTTCTGAAGTTTGTACAATAATTGGTGGTGGAGATTCAGTTGCAGCAGTGGAAAAAGCAGGATTAGCTGAGAAAATGTCACATATTTCCACTGGAGGAGGTGCTAGTTTAGAACTTTTAGAAGGTAAAACTTTACCTGGTGTGGCTGCTTTAAACGACGCTTAGGCTATATCTCATCAACTATATCAATACTCTTTGTGAAAGTTATCATTCCTTCTGGGTGAGCTATTATTCCTGACCAAACTTGTATCCCAGGTTTTGAAGGGGCCCTTGTCATTTTAAAAATACCCCCAGATGCTAATGGTTCCAAAATAATTTCTTGTTCAAAAAATGAATTTATCTGATGAGGTTTTATAGCCCCAGCAATAATCACTTCTTCAAGAGGTTCATTTAGGATAATATCTATCTCATAGTTTGAACCAGTTAGAACTTTATCAGGAATTTTAAAACTTATATCTAACTTCCCATAATCGTTTCTTATTGTTGTGAATAAATTTTTTACGATACCTTCATCTACTTTTTTATTTTTCGTTGAAAATAAATAATCAAAATTAGACTCTAGTAAATATATTTCTCTATTAACTATTTTTTTTCCTGAAACTTTTATTCGCAAAATATCTTGATTTTGAGTATTTGATTTTAATCTTTTTATCTTCCATTTGCTGTCAGGGAAATCATTAATAATATTTGAAAATTGTTTTAGTATATTTTGTTTTTCATTATTTCTAAAATTTTTTCTAATAAACTCTAAGTCATTAGCATTTAACGAGTTTTCTAGACTTTTGCTAAAGTCAACTTCCAAAGTTTGAGTTATTGCTGAATAGGGAAAAATGAGATAAATAAATAAATAGAGAGTAGTTCCTATTTTTTTGAATAAGTTTAATTTAAACATATTTATTGTTTGTTATTTTTATTTTACTGATTTAAGTTTTCATGTCTAAAAAAAATAATTTATTAGTTGCAGCTAGCGGTACAGGAGGCCATATTTTCCCAGCTTTAGTCGTTTCTAAAGAGGTCGAAGATAAATGGAATATTCATTGGTTGGGCGTTAATGAAAGACTTGATGCAAATTTGATTCCCAATGCTTATGATTTTAAGACTTTGAATATCAAAACACCAAGAAATAATATTTTTTTGTTTTACCAATATATAAAAATTTTAATATCAACTTTCCAAATAATGAGGATTTTAAAAGAAAAAAAAATTAACTTGGTTTTTACTACTGGAGGCTATATTTCAGCTCCTACTATTGTAGCCTCAAAACTTCTCCGGATACCCGTGATTATTCATGAATCAAATCTAATACCAGGCATGGTCACAAAATACTTTGGTTTTTTATGTAATTATGTTTTTTTAGGATTTAATAAAACAAATTCTTATTTAAAAAATTGTAAAACTATTTTTACCGGTACCCCTTTAAGGGAGCAATTCTATAAATTTAATCTACTCCCAGTATGGGTGCCAAAAGGTGAAGGACCACTCTTAATTATTATGGGAGGTAGTCAAGGAGCAAAAGCTATAAATCAAATTGTTTACGAATCAATAGAATTTTTAATGAAAAAAAAGTTTCGTGTAGTTCATATTATTGGAGAATATAATCAAAAATCCTTTGAGGTAGAAAATTCAAGAAACTATGTTCAAAAGAAATTTACTAATGAAATCGCAGCTTTAATTCAAAACTGTGATCTTGTAATATCGAGATCTGGCGCAGGAATAATAAATGAACTGATAGAGACTCAAAAGCCTTCAATTTTAATTCCATATCCTTATTCTAAAAATAATCACCAGGAGAAGAATGCATTAATTCTTGCTGAAAATGGAGGCTCAATCCTAATTAATCAAAATAAAATTTCTAAACAAGTTTTTGAAGAAACTCTAGAAAGAATTTTTGAAGTAAAATTAAAAAATGGAAAAAATTGTTATGAGATATTAGATCTTATGAAGAAGAACATGGAAAATAATAATAAAATAAAATCTCAAATAGAGATTAAAAAATTAATTAATTATTTTTTAAAGGAATTCTGAATTTCTTTACATAAAAGACTATTATTTTTCTTACTCTGCAGACTTATTCTGGCCCACTTTTCTCCTAGAAATTTAAAAGAAGCGCATTCTCTAAGTAATATTCCTTTATTCTCTAGGTATTTTATATTTGGTGACAAAGATGTTTTGCTTTCTATTAAAAAAAAGTTGGTTGAAGAGTTATGAACTTTAAGGTTCTCTATTTTTGATAATTTTTCAAATACTCTATTTTTTTCAATATTTATCCAGTCGTGAATCTGTTTTGTCCACTGTTCATAGAATTTCTTATTACTTAGTAGATCAATTCCGGCTTTAATAGCAAATGCATTTAAAGGCCAAGGATCTCTATTTATTTCCCATTGTTTAAGTTTTTTCGATGAGCCAATAACGTAACCTAATCTAAGACCAGGAATATTGAAGATTTTGGTCAAGCTTCTCAAGACTAATAAATTATCAAATTTTTGGGTTAATGGTATTAAAGATTCTTTGTCTCCATTAGGTGTTATCGATAAGAAAGCTTCATCACAGATAACTAATTTATATTTTTTCACAACTTCCTCCAAAGAATTCTTTTCCCATAATTGGCCGGTAGGGTTGTGTGGATTTGTTATCCAAATAACATCACCTTTTGGATGAAGTGGAAATGATTGAGGAAAAATATCATTCCAGTTCTTTGGTAATTCGCAATGTATAAAATTACTATTCCAACAATTTAAAGATCTTTCATAATCAACAAATGATGGAGAAGGAATACAACTTATTCCAAATTTTGATGCTTCATAACCTGCCCAGGTTATTAGTTCAGAAGCTCCATTCCCAGGCAATATATTTTCTGGATTTATCCCATGAAATTTACCGATTATTTCTTTCAGATCACTTAAGTTTCTCTCTGGGTAATATCTAAATCCAAGATTCTTAATTCCCGCATTTAATGAATCTATTAGTATTTGAGGTGGATCAAAGGGTACTAACGAGGCACTTGCATCAATGATTTCAGAGGGTAATAAATTTAATTTTTTTGCATTTGCAAATACATTTCCTCCATGCTTTAAGTTTGATATTTTCATTGCTAATATTGAGATATCATTAGTTGATGTTTTGTTCATTATTCATATTCTAATTTTTATTTAACCCATTTTAAATCTGATCCAATGGCCTCTTTAATATTGGACAATTGATGGATATTGAGTTGCTTTAAAATCCCTTCAAGTATATTGGGGACTAATTGTGGCCCTTTATATATCCATCCCGTATAAAGTTGAATTAATGATGCACCAGAGCAAATTCTTTCCCAAGCCGACTCAGGACTATCGATTCCACCAACGCCAATTAAAATAATTTTTTTATCAATATTATGTATATGTTTTATTATTTGATTTGCTTTTTTTTGTAGAGGCTTTCCACTTAATCCTCCATTTTCTTCAGAAAGTAATAATCCTGTTTGCCTGATCTTCCTATTTTCAAGACCTAATCTATCTATACTGGTGTTAGTAGCAATTATCCCATCGATATTTTCCTCTATTATTAACTGGCAAATATCTTCAATATCTTTAAGGCTTAAATCTGGCGCAATTTTTACAAATAATGGTGGACAATTAGGTAAGTTTTTAATTTCTCTAAGAAGTTCTTTTAGAAGTATTGGATCTTGCAACTTTCTTAGCCCTTCGGTATTGGGAGAACTTACGTTTATTGCTGCGTAATCACAATATGGAATTAATAATTTTAGAGAAGTTAAATAATCATCTTTTGCTTGAGACAAGCTTGTGATTTTAGACTTACCGAAATTTATCCCTAAACAAATATTCTCCCTGTTTTTTTTAAACTCAATTCCTTGTTCTACAAAGTTTTTAACTAGATTTTCAGCACCATTATTATTGAAACCCATTCTATTTAATGCTGCTTCTTCTTCTGCTAATCTAAATAACCTTGGTTTGGGATTTCCATTCTGAGCAAATTTAGTTACTGTACCAAGCTCAGCAAATCCAAAACCAAAATCTTTCCATATATTTGCGGCATTTCCATTTTTGTCAAAACCCGCAGCTAAACCAATTGGATTACAAAAATTTATTCCACATATGTTCTGAGTTAACCTTTTATCAACTACAGAAAATTCTTCATTTAGATTTTTTAAGATAGAAGATACTATAGGCCAATTATATTTTCTTGAACTGAATGATAGGAGACTAAGAGATAAATTTGTTAAGTATTCTGCATCAATTCCAGAGTCTTTTTTTAATACAGGGGTAATCAAGTTTTTATAAAGATTTTTAAATCTCCCCTTCTGTTCATTCATAAAAAATTAGGCTTCTTTTTTTTCTATTATCCAATATTTTTTATCTTTAGGAATCAATCTCCAATTACGCCATTCAAAAAGTGAATATTGTTTTATCTTTAAGTGGTTTTCATCACCTAATAAGGTGTTTAGTTCAGGTGAACTTAACAGGTACTTTTTTTCTGCAAATTTTTGAATTAATTCATTACGGGAAAATAATTTCTGAATTTCTGCAGGTGCATTTTTTTCAAAAAAATCAACTGAGGATTCTACTTTTTTTAAGTTACTTTTTATAGATATACCTTTGCTGTAATTAGTTGCAATTTTATCAACCCTATCATTTTGTTTATCCCCGCTATGACCCTTTACATATTCCATTATTAGGCCATTAATTCTTAATTGATCAATTTTTTGCCATAGATCAAGATTTTGAACTGGTTTTCCTGAACTTGTTTTCCATCCATTTTTCTTCCAATTAATAATCCATTTTGTATAACCCTCTATGACATATTTACTATCAGTTCTTAGTTTAAAGTTCTCTTTTAATTTGTAGGTTTTTAATTTCTCAAGAGTTTTTATAGCGGCAGTGAGTTCCATTCTATTATTAGTAGTATTTTGCTCGGAACCACCTATTTCTAATTCGCTGTTATCGTCAAAAATTATCAAACCTCCCCAACCACCTGGGCCTGGATTACCACTGCAGGCTCCATCCGTTGCGGCTTCAATCGCAATACTATCACTATTCATAATTTTTGAAGCCGATATTAAGGTTATCGGCTAGAAAAAATGTACTCTTACTTAAGTGTAACTTTACCGCCAGCTTCTTCAATCTCTTTCTTTAAAGATTCAGCATCTGCTTTGGCAATTCCTTCTTTTACTGTTTTTGGTGCAGATTCAACAAGTGTTTTTGCATCGCCAAGACCTAGACCAGTTGCATTTCTTACAACCTTAAGTACTTTGATTTTTGCAGCTGCATCAAAGCTTTCGAGAACTACATCAAATTCAGTTTTTTCTTCAGCAGCGCCACCATCTGCGTCACCGCCAGCTGCTCCTGGAGCTGCCATTACTACACCTGCAGAAGCTGCAGCAGATACACCAAAAGCCTCTTCAATTTGCTTTACAAGCTCAGATGCTTCTAAAAGTGATAAAGATTTTAATGATTCAAGAATTTCTTCAGTTTTTGCGGACATTTTCTTAAAAGTTAATTAGGGTTTTGATTTAAGATTCTGATTTTTCAGAATGTTGTTTGAGTGATCTAGCAAGTCCAGATGGCACTTCATTGATAGAGATTGCAATTTTTGTTGCTACGCCATTTAGAGCGCCAGCAATTTTTGCCATCAATACTTCTTTAGATGGAAGACTTGCAATTTCTTTTATTTCAGAATCGCTAAGAAGTCTGCCTTCAAATAAAGCGCCTTTGGTCTCGGTTTTTTTGGTGTCTTTTTGAAAAGATTGGATTGCTTTTACAGCACCACCAACATCTTCTTTAATTAACACAAAAGCATTTGTTCCGGTCAGTAAAGATTCAAGATCGTTCCAATTACTATCTCCATCAATAGCTTTGCGCATTAATGAATTTTTAGTAACTTTGCAGATGCCTTTAGTTGTTTGCAATCTAGATCGCAAATCTGACATCTCTTTGATAGTTAAACCTTTATAGTCAAGAACTACAGCCATTTCCGAGTCGTCTAAAAGAGATTTAATCTCAGTAACGATTTTTTGCTTATTCTCTAGTGTTCGGCCCATTGATGTTTTTTGGATCGTAGTTTAGGGAGAGCAGGAAATGCGGCAAAGTTCTTTTAAAGAGGCCGCTTTTATTAGATCCAAAAAGAAATAATTTAAGACGAGTCCTCGGTAGGAATTAAAAATTTAGAATAACTAAATCAACCTACTTTCTTTGGCCGTATTATTGCAATTTAAATTATACTACAAAGCGTTAACCTTCAGGTTGGTAATCTTGTACAGCATTTATGTCTAATTGAACTGAAGGCCCCATTGTTGAAGTTACATAAAAAGTTTTCCAATACTTTCCTTTAGCTCCACTTGGTTTATTTTTATCAATTGATTCTTGTAAGGTTTTTAAGTTGTCAAATAGGGCCTCTTTTGTGAAACTTGCTTTTCCAAAGCGGACATGAACGATTCCAGCCTTATCTGCTCTAAATTCGAGCTTACCAGCTTTGAATTCTTTTATTGCATTAGCAATGTCATTAGTTACTGTCCCAGCTTTAGGATTAGGCATTAAACCTCTAGGGCCTAAAACTCTTCCTAATTTTGCGACCTTTGGCATCATATCTGGAGTTGCAATAAGTAGATCAAACTCCATATTTCCTTTGTTGATGCTTTCTACAAGATCTTCTTCGCCAAATAAATCTGCACCAGCAGCCTTAGCTTTCGATACATTCTCACCGCTTGTAATTACTGCAATTTTGATGCTTTGGCCAGTACCATGTGGTAATGCAACAGTGGTCCTTAATTGTTGATCAGTATATTTTGGATCAATACCTAGACGTATATGTGCTTCAATAGTTTCATCAAATTTTGCATTAGCATTTTCCTTGATAATACTAAGAGCTTCAAGTGGTGCGTAAATGCGATCTTCTATCTTTGTTGATAGAGCCGCCATTCTTTTAGATAATTTTTTCATAATAATATTGGGTGCAAACGGTTACTAAATAACCTCCCCTAAATAGTGAGAAATTGTGTATTGAACTCAATCAGTGATAGAGACGCCCATATTACGAGCAGTACCCTCAATTACTTTCATTGCTGATTCAACACTAGAACAGTTTAGATCAGGAAGCTTAGTTTTGGCTATTTCTTCTAATTGAGCTTTACTTATATTCCCAACAGAGCCTTTTGCGGATTCACCTGAACCTTTCTCTATACCAGCTGCTTTTGTTATTAAGACGGAAGCAGGAGGTGTTTTTGTGATAAAAGTAAAGCTTCTATCTTCAAAAACAGAAATCTCGACAGGAATTACAAAACCTGCTTTATCTTGTGTCCTTGCGTTGTATTCTTTGCAAAATGCCATGATATTGACACCATGTTGTCCTAAAGCTGGCCCTACAGGAGGAGCAGGATTTGCTTTGCCTGCTTGTAGAGCAAGCTTGATAACTGCAACAATTTTTTTTGCCATTAGATTAGAGAATTTAAGCTGGAGTAGAAAATCATAATTTTACTCGATAAACAAGAACAATTAGAAATTAATTTTGTTTATTGATTTGGGAGAATTCTAATTCTACAGGAGTCTCGCGCCCAAATATTGAAAGTAATGCTTTTAATTTATTTCTTTCTCCGGAAACTTCTATGACTTCTCCCTGGAAATCCTTGAATGGACCGCTAGTTACAATGATTCTATCTTTTTCTTCAATATCTAACTTGATTACAGCTTTTTTCTCTGATGCGCGCTTAAAGATTCTATTAACTTCTTGTCTTGATAATGGTCGAGGTTTGATATGACCTCGCGATCTTCCGCTGCCTCTACCGTCTTCGGCACCGACAAAGTTAATTACATTTGGAGTACTTTTAACAGCCATCATTGTATCTTCATCCAAAATCATTCTTACGAGGACATAACCTGGGAAAACTTTTTCTTCAGTAGTTTGCCTGCTTCCATCTTTTTTTAATTTAATTCCTGGAGTTTGGGGAATTTCAATTTCAATGATTCTATTATTAACACCTAAAGTTACCGATCTCTGCTCAAGAGTCGCTTTTACTTTTTTTTCACAGCTTGATGCTACTTGAACTGCATACCATCTTGCGATGCTTGTATTTGCTTTTGAAGAAGCAAGATTTGTAGTTAATTCATTACTCATTTTTCTGGAAGCTTAATTAAGATCTTTATTAATGGATATTCGGGAGATAATTCAACCAAAAATTTGCGAGGCTGCCCATCCATAGAATCTGCTAACAGAAGCAATGGCTGCAGCAGAAAAAGATACCATAATTATAACTGCTACTGATTCGCTAAAAAGTTGTTGTTTGTTTGGCCACACGACAAGTTTAAGCTCATCGTAGGTAGATCTAAAAAAATTATTCTTTTTTTTAGGCTCTTCAACTTCAGGAGAATCCTTTTTAAGAGGTTCTTTATTAGTAGTAGGACTTGTCACAAAATTTTTTTTAAATTAAGCTTTATGCTTTAGTTTTTATTTTAGCTTATTGATTTACTCCTCAGCTAGGTTTGAAAACGATCTCATCTTTTTTAGCAGGATTAAGTTTAATTGTTATATTTTTTTTATTTTTGAAGTTATCCTCTAAAAGTTTTGCAGCCAAGGGATTTTCTATTTGTCTTCTAAGTTCTCTGCTAAGTGGCCTAGCACCATATTCAGGTTCGTAAGAATCGTTTGCAATTTTGTTGATAACTTTTTTGTCTATAGCGATATTTATTTTCTGCTCAAGTAGCAGGTTCTTTAAATCTTCTGTTTGTAGAATGATTATTTTTTGAAGTTCATCAATAGATAATGGATCAAACTTTACCACTTCGTCAATTCTATTTAAAAATTCAGGTCTAAAAATTGAAGACAATGCATTATTAATTGAATTATCTAGAGTTTGTTGATCTTTTTCTAACTTTCCCTCACTTTTAGAAATCTTTTGTGAATACTCCAGTATGGATTGACCAGCTAGGTTACTTGTCATAATGATTACCGTATTTTTGAAATCTACTGTCCTTCCTTGAGAGTCAGTTAATCTTCCTTCATCTAAGACTTGCAAAAGTATATTAAATACTTCTGCATGTGCTTTTTCTATCTCATCTAGAAGTATTACTGAATAGGGTTTACGTCTTACAGCTTCAGTTAATTGACCTCCCTCTTCATAACCAACATAACCTGGGGGAGCTCCTAAAAGTCTTGCTACGGCATTTTTCTCCATATATTCACTCATGTCTAATCTTAAAAGTGCGTCTTCTTCATCAAATAAAACTGTTGCAAGAGATTTTGCTAATTCTGTTTTACCAACACCAGTAGGACCCATAAATAAAAAAGATCCAATAGGTCTTTTGGGACTTTTCATACCAACTCGAGCTCTTCTAATTGCAGCAGAAACAGCTTCTATTGCTTTTTCTTGTCCAATAACTTTTTCACTTAGTTCTTTTTCTAGATTGACTAATTTCTTACGTTCATTTGAAACTACTTTAGAAATTGGAATTCCTGTGATTTTTGATATAACATCTGCAATATCATCAGGTTCAACTTGATATTTAAAAGGGAAATTTCTATTTTTCTTTATTTTATTAAAGTTCTCTTCAAGTTTTTGTATGTCATTCTCTATTTCACTTAACTCTTGTTCAAGCTTTTCTAAATAATCTAGATCATTTTCAATTTCGCGATTTGATTTATCTTTAATTTGTTTGGTTAGCTTATCTTCTTCTTTCATCAAAATAGATAATTCCTCCATTTCTTCACGTAAATTGTTCCAATTTTCCAAAAGAACTTTCAATTTTGCCTCTGATTGTTGTCTATTATTCAATAGTTTTTCTTGAGCTTCGATATTTTCTCCTTGCAAATTATTCAATTTTTCATCAATAGTATTGAGTTTGTTTTCTAGTTGGAGAATGATTTGAGGCATATTATTAGACTCTATTTTCAACTGTGCAGCTGCTTCATCAATTAAATCTATTGCACTATCAGGGAGACATTTATCGCTGATGTATCTATCGGCCAATTTTGCAGAATAGTTTACAGCCTCTTCAGAAATTTTTATGCCATGATGTGATTCATATTTCTTTTTGATCCCTTGTAATATTTTTGAGCTTAATTCTACTGAAGGTTCATTAACAGCTATCTTTTGAAAGCAATTATTTAATGCCTGATCTTTTTCAATAGTTTCACGAAATTTCTCAGGTGTTGTTGTACCGATACATCTAAGTTCTCCTTCAGCTAGTAAAGGTTTTAAGATATTACTTATGTCGGTAGAAGATCTGTCAGAACTTAATATTGAGTGAATTTCATCAATAAATAGAATCATTCCTTGGTTTGGATTATTTAGTTCCTGCATTATTAAGCTTAGTCTTTCCTCTAGTTGACCTCTAAATTTGGTCCCAGAAACTAATGCACCTAAGTCAAGTGAAATAATTTTTAAGTCCTTTAAAGTATCAGGAACTTTTTTATCTATAATTAATTGAGCAAGTAATTTTGCAATTGAGGTTTTACCAACTCCAGGATTGCCAATAAGTATAGGGTTATTTTTGTTTCTTCTGCAGAGTACCCTCATTAAATTATTGATCTCATTTTCTCTTCCTAAAACGGGATCCAGTAAGCCTTTTTTAGCTGATTCTGTTAAATCTTTTCCATAAATTGAAAGAGCATTTTCATCTTTTCCAACTTGTTTTTTGGGTTCAATTTGAAGTTCACTTTTCGGTAATGGAACAATAGCTTTTTTAAATTTTTCTTCTTTTACAAAAGTCTCGTTAGTCTCGTTTTTTGATTCAAAATTAGATTGATTATTTATTTCAATTACATTCCCATAATTAAAAGAATCTTTTGATTGATTAATATTTGGGTAAAACTTTAATTCTTCCTCTAATTTTTCCATTGAAAGGTTTCCTTCTTCAAAAACATAATTTCCAATTCTTAAATCTCTTCCAAGAGCAATTAGTAAATGAGGGATTTCTATTAATCTCGATCCCCATTGAGTTTTAATCTGATTCGCGTTATCTAATAAAATTTCTAAATCTTCTCCGATAGTAAAAATATCTGACTCATTTGTTGGTGTCTCTTCTAAAAAATCTTCTGTTATGTCTAAAACTGTATCTTGGTCTATTGATAATTTTTCAATGAAGGCAAAGAATTCACTTGATGAGAACAATGTATGAACTATGTGTTCAATATTAAATTCGCTATGATCCCATTTTTTTGCGGTTTCTTCCCCTAATAAAAGAAGATTCCAACTAATGTCGCTAAATAGTTCAGGACTGGATGTAAGTGTTTCTCTCATAAACTATAAAAACTATAGTTGATTATTAATTAATATTCTAAATAGGATCTCTATTAATAATCATCTAATAATTTTCAAATTGTAAGATGAATTTAAAAATTATTTAGATGAGAGGATTTGCGAGGACTTTAGAATGAAAAAAACATTAAAAAATATCTAATATCTTATAAAGTTAAAATTATAGTTGGTTAACAAATATATTTCAGATATTAGCCAAATAGTTCAGCTATTAATAGGATTTAAATAGTAATAATTAAATTGTGAAAGAAACTATTGATTTTCTTATTGATACTGTTGAAGCAAGGCAAGTCCTTGATTCAAGAGGTAATCCTACTGTAGAGGCAGAAGTATTTTTGGAATGTGGTGCAAGTGGTAGAGCAATTGTTCCCAGCGGAGCTAGCACTGGTGCTCATGAGGCCCATGAATTAAGAGATGGTGGTTCGAAATATATGGGGAAAGGCGTTTTGAATGCTGTTAATAAAATTCATGAAACAATATCGCCGGCTTTATGTGGTTTGTCATCTTTAGATCAAACTGCAGTAGATAAATTAATGCTTGAAATTGATGGAACTCCTAATAAGTCTAACCTTGGAGCAAATTCAATCCTTGCAGTAAGTCTTGCAACTGCTAGAGCATCAGCAAATGCTTTAGACATTCCCCTATATAGATATCTTGGAGATCCATTATCCAATCTTCTTCCAGTCCCATTGATGAATGTAATAAATGGTGGTGCTCATGCACCAAATAGTCTTGATTTTCAGGAATTTATGCTTGTTCCACATGGAGTTAATAATTTCAGTGAATCATTAAGAATGGGTACTGAAATTTTTCACTCATTAAAATCATTACTTGATCAAAAAGGTCTATCTACTGCTGTAGGCGATGAGGGTGGATTTGCCCCGAATTTGTCATCAAGCGAAGAAGCAGGGGACTTATTATTAGAAGCAATTCAAAAGGCCGGATTTAAGCCTGGTGAGCAGGTATCTTTAGCTTTAGATGCTGCTAGTACTGAATTTTATAGTGATGGTATTTATAAATATGAAGGTAAAAGTTTAAATAGTTCTGAAATGATTTCATATCTTTCAAGATTAGTTTCTAATTATCCCATAGTTTCAATAGAGGACGGATTAGCTGAGGATGATTGGGAGGGTTGGTCAGAATTAAACAAAGAATTAGGGAATAAAGTTCAGCTTGTAGGTGATGATTTATTCGTTACTAATACAGAAAGATTACGTAAAGGGATTATAGAAAAATCTGCTAATTCAATCCTAATAAAGGTAAATCAAATTGGAACATTAACTGAAACTTTGGAAGCTATTGAGTTAGCTAAAATGTCTGGTTTCACAAGTGTTATAAGTCATAGAAGTGGTGAGACTGAAGATACAACAATTGCAGATTTATCTGTCGCCACAAGATCGGGTCAGATCAAGACTGGCTCTTTGAGCAGAAGTGAAAGGATTGCAAAATATAATAGGCTTTTAAAAATTGAGGAGGAATTAGGAAATCAAGCAAGATTCGCTGGAGCTTTAGGTTTAGGTCCCAAAAATATATAGTTTTTTTAGCGCTTTAGTTTTTCTAAACGTGAGCCTTTTCTCATACTTAATTGGCACTTTATCCAATCAATACTTATTGGTATTGCAAAAAAAAGTGGCAACAATGCAAAATTATTTTGCTTATTGGTTACAAGTAAAGCAGATGCAATTGATAAGCTTCCTATGAGAATTGAATGGCCTAATGTTTTTTGAGCAGTAAACATTTTTTTGAATTGCCTATCAGACTCTCCCATTCTTATTTGCAATTGTAAATCGCCCTGTTCTAATCTTTCTAAACTTTCATCTATTCTTTTGGGGATTCCTACAGCTTTCGATCCTAGTTCACCTACTTGCCTTCCAAATTGGTTAATTAAATCGTTGGGACTTTGATTATTTGAAGTCATAAGTTCTATTAAATAAGGCTTGGTAACTGATACAAGGTTAAACCCTGGATCAAGCATTCTACCAACTCCTTCAAAAGTTGATAAAGCTCTCATCACAAAGATTAAATCTACTGGCAGTTGAAATGGCGTTTCATAAACCAGTTCGTATAAATCTCCAGATAATTTTTCAATAATATTAGGACTAAATGGCGGAGTTAAGGCTTCTTTAAGCATCAATCTGACTAATCTTCGTACTGGTCCTACATCAATATCTTTTGAAATTAGCCCAGCTTGTTGTAATTGACTAACAAGTGATGAGGCGTCTCTGAGAGCAGCAGCCTTAACCATCCCCCCTAATCTTGTTTGAAGATTATTTGAGATGTTCCCCATCATTCCAAAATCATAAAAAATCAATTTACCTTCATTTGAAACTGCTAGATTCCCTGGATGAGGATCTGCATGAAAAAACCCGTAATTTACTAATTGTTTTAAGTAGCTGATTGCACCTATCTCTGCAATTTTAGATAAATCAATTTCTTGTGATTTTAATTTTTCTAAATCGCTTATTTTTGTCCCTTCTACATAACTTAAACAAAGTACTTTTTCACTGCTCATATCCCAAATTACTTCAGGAACTTCAACATTTTCATCATCAAGAAATTGCTGCCTAAATCTTGCTGCATATTGCGCTTCGCAATTAAAATCAAGTTCTTTCATCAGAACTTTCCTACACTCTTTCGCAATCTCAACCCAGTTTCTACCTCGACTCCAATTTTTATTTTTCTGTAATAGTCCTGCTATTTGCTGCATTATGCCCAAATCGATAATAAACAATTCTTTTAAATTGGGTCTTTGAACTTTAAAAACTACTTTCTTACCATCTTTTAAAGTCGCCCTATGAACCTGAGCTAGTGATGCTGATCCAACCGGATCACATATTATTTGATCTATTTCATTAAACTTAGAACCTAGTTCATTTCTTATAGTCTCTTCAACTTGCTTAAATGAAAAATTAGGAACTTGATCCTGCAATTTAGACAATTCCTGTATCCAGGTATTAGGAATTAAATCAGGTCTCGCTGATAATAATTGACCAATTTTAATAAATGCTGAACCAAGCTTTATTAATTGATTAGTAAAACACTTAGCTCTTTTAATTTGGACCCTACTTTTTTCATTCTTCTTAGCTTGGAAAATTTTAAATCTAATATTATCTATCCACAAATTTATTAAAAGTGAAATCAGAGTTATCCAAATAAGAAAGGCCCTCCTCAACTTTTTTAAACGATAATGAAGGATGTAAAAACTCATTTCATTTGATTATTTGTGGATTTATAAAAGAGATCAATTTGTTTATTGATATCTTCAATTTCATTTAAAGCTTTTTTTATTTTGGAATCTTGATAAGTATTTGAAGACTCATTTTCTTGAATATTTTCGGCTTTTTCCATTCTTGAGGCTTCTTCAATTATGGATTCTTTCAAATTATCAAATTCTTTTTTGAGAATTTCTGGAGTATCCTGAGCAATATTTGTTGCTTCTTCAATTTTGTCAACCAATATCTCGTTTAATTTTTCGGTTACTTTCTTAATGGCAGCTTTTAAAAGGTAATCAGAGTTGGTCATGAAAAATATAATGTTTCTACAGCAATTAATTTTGCATATTAACTAATAATAGATCAATTCAGAACATTTCACGTACCTGATCATTTTGATAATTAATTTTTTATGTTTTTCCTATGTAAGTTTGTTTATATATTATGCTTTTTTCTCTTTTTTCTTTTACCTTATATAAAGTTAGGTATTAACATCGAAGATATTATCTAACCAAAAACTCATTTAAATTAACTAAATAAAAGGAGTTTTATCAAATTGGAAATCATTGAGTCAGATGTAGTTATTATCGGAGGAGGCCCGGCCGGATGTACTTGTGCACTTTATACATCTCGTTCAAACTTAAAGACAGTAATTTTAGATAAAAATCCATCTGTTGGCGCCTTAGCAATAACTCATCAAATCGCTAATTATCCAGGTGTTCCGGTTGACATAAGTGGGGAGAAATTACTTACTCTAATGAGAGAACAGGCTGTGCAATACGGCACAGACTATAGAAGAGCACAAGTGTTTGGAATAGACGCTAGTGGAGAATGGAAAATGGTTTATACGCCAGAAGGCACGTTCAAAGCTAAAGCACTTGTACTTGCAAGTGGAGCTATGGGAAGGCCTGCATCATTTAAGGGCGAAGCGGATTTTCTTGGCAAAGGAGTAAGTTATTGTGCTACATGTGATGGGGCTTTTTATAAAAATAGAGAAGTTGCTGTTGTTGGAGTGAACAAGGAGGCAATTGAAGAGGCAACTGTTCTAACTAAATTTGCATCAACTGTGCATTGGATTACATCAAGTGATCCTAAATCAGATAATGAAGAAGCTATGGCATTGATGGACAATTCAAATATAAAACATTGGAGTAGAACAAGGTTATTGGAAATATTGGGTGATGATATGGGTGTAAATGGGGTGGTCGTAAAAAATAAACAAGAAGAGAATCCTATTAATTTAAATTTAGATGGAGTCTTTGTTTATATGAGTGGCTCAAAACCGATTACTGATTTTTTAGGTGATCAAATTGCTTTAAAAGAAGATGGAGGAGTTATTGTGGATGACTTTATGTCTACAAACTCTGATGGAGTATGGGCTATTGGAGATATAAGAAATACACCATTTAAGCAAGCAGTAGTTGCGGCTTCTGATGGATGCATTGCTGCTATGTCAATTGATAGATATTTAAATAGTCGAAAAAATATAAGAGTAGATTGGATACATTCTTAAAAAATTAAATATTATTTTTTTGATTTAGAGGGGTGTTGCTTCAGAAATATAAGCGACTCCTCCGTAGTAGCTTAAATCGTCCCTGATGTTATCTCTCATTTTATCTATTAATTCTTGCTCACAAAAAACAATCACATGAGCATTTGCTCCTAATCCTGTAAATTCCATATCTTCAGTAACAACTCTTTCAGGCCCTCTGCCTGTGGCATGTTTCATAATTGTATACCCAGGGACATTAGCTTTCTCTAATGTTTTAATGATTGCATCTAGTTCTCTTTCACTAAATATCAGGTCTAATCTTTTCATTTTTATAGAGGGGACAGAGGGATAATTGTATTTACTAAACTCATATATATTGGAATGCCGAGAACTATATTGAATGGGAAAGTTAGACCTAGTGTCGTTGAAATGTAATAACTAGATTTAGCTTCTGGAACTGTCATCCTCATCGCTGCAGGAACTGCTAAATAAGAGGCGCTTGCACATAAAACCACAAATAGAAGTGCGTTGCCAGGTCCTAAAGATAAAAATCTTGCAACGAAAACACCAATAAATGCATTAAATAAGGGCATAAAAATGGCAAAGCCAATCAAGAAAGAACCCGCATTCTTCAGTCTTGGCAATCTTTGCGCAGCCACTATTCCCATATCTAACAAGAAGAAGCATTCTGCTCCATAGAATAATTGTCCAGTAAAAGGCTCCATTTTTACAATCCCTGAGGGATTACTTGAAGCAGTGAGAAATCCTACAATTAAACTTGAGAGCAATAAATAAACTGATCCATTCAAAAGTGATTCGTGTAATATTGCGCTTAGATGCATTTTTCTTGATTTTGGTCTATTTTTGGGAGCTGCAAATTTCACGAGTAATAATCCAACAATTATTGCAGGAGATTCCATTAAAGCTAAAGCGCCAACCATAAACCCATCAAAAGCTATTTTTTGACTTTCCAAAAAACTTTCTGCAGAAATAAATGTAACAGCGCTTATTGAACCGTATGCTGCTGCTATTGCTGCTGAATTAAAGACATCAAATTTAAATCTTAAAATTACAAATCCAATCAGCGGTATTAATAGTGACATCAGTATTGCAGCGCTTAAAGTCGGTAATACTTGATCATTAAACCCACTTTTCTGTATCTCTATACCTCCTTTAAACCCAATAGCTAAGAGCAGATATAAGGAGAAGAGTTTAGGTAATGGAGCTGGTATTTCTAAATCAGATTTAAAGAGTACTGATATTGCTCCAATTAAAAAGAAAAGAACTGGCGGGGCTAATACATTTTGCAGAATTGGATTTATTTCCATAGATTATTAGGCTATTTCATTTAGAGCAGTTTCTAAAGCTTCTTTTCTTGTTTCAATAATGCCTTCAACACCAAACTTAGCTAATCTATCTTTTACTTTTTCATTTGCCCCAGCAACAAATGCTTTTCTGGAATTATTTTTCGCTTCCTGCATCATATCCTCTATTGCGAGAGTCGCCGTCACTCCAAGTCTTGGTACATCAGTGATATCTAGTATCAAAACCTTGTAATTTCTTACTAGCATCATTCTCTCAGATATACCTTTAGCTGCTCCAAAACTAAGTGGTCCCTTAAGTCTAAATAACATTACTTCTCCTGAACATCTATCTAATAGTGCTTTTTCATCAGCAGGTAATGCATTTTTAGCTTGATCATCATTTGATAAAGGATTATCCTCATCCATACCTTCTAGTTGAGTTTCGGTTATTGAATCAATAGTGAGCATATTTGCTATGAATACACCTACTAAAACTGCCCAAATTAAATCCCAAAAAACAGTCATTAGGAGTACGCCGTACATTACAACTGAAGTTTTTAAAGATAATTTGTGAGCCCTCCTCAAGAATCCCCAATCAATAATATCTAGACCAACTTTTATAAGAATTCCCGCAAGCAACGCAGTTGGTATTTGCTCAGCTAAGGGTCCTGCGCCAACTAAAACTATTAACAACACAACCGAGTGAACCATTCCAGAAATGGGAGTTGATCCTCCAGATTTAACATTTATAACTGTTCTCATGGTCGCTCCTGCTCCAGGTAAACCTGAAAACAGACCTGCAACAGCATTTCCTATTCCTTGACCAATAAGTTCCCTATCAGAATTATGTTTTGTTTGAGAGATATTGTCTGCTACTAGAGAAGTCAGTAAAGAGTCAATTGCGCCAAGTACTGCTAGGACTAATCCTGCTTTGAAAATAATTGGGAAATATTGATTAAAACTTGGGAAATTTAAAGATGGAACTCCCCTTGGAATTTCTCCAATTCTATCAATAGCTCCATCTCCAAAAATTAATATTGATATTGGGGTTACTATCAATAGGGCCAAGAGAGGAGAAGGAACCCACTGACTTATTTTTCTAGGAGTAAGAAATACTATACCTAGTGTCATTATTGCTACTCCAATAGCAGCACCATTGGGCTGGAAATTTGAAAATACAGTAGTTAAAGATTCGACTACACCACCTCGAGTGCTAATTCCAAGTAATGGTCCAATCTGAAGAGCAATGATTATTACTCCAATACCAGACATAAATCCTGAAACAACAGAATATGGTACTAAAGTAATATATTTCCCAAGTTTGAGAATTCCGAATAATATTTGCAGTAATCCACCAATGACTACCGCTGCCATAACTAAAGGTAAAATTTGTCCTGCAGAAAGATCTCTTGGAACCCCTACTGCTGCTAAGCCTGCTACTACACCAGCAACAGTTACACTCATGGGACCGGTAGGTCCACTAACTTGAGCAGGTGTTCCGCCGAATAATGCTGCTAAAAAACCAACTACCACTGCTCCATATAGTCCATAAATTGCTCCGCCAGGTCCTAACGCAGCATTACCAAAAGCAAGAGCGAGAGGTAAAGCCACTACTGCGGCTGTGATGCCTCCAAGAATATCGCCTCTTATATTTTTCAGATGAAATCCATTAATTATTTTCAAAGATGCTCTCCTAAAAATAAATACTTAACTAAAAGATATTATCTCTTAATGATGTAAATTTGTGAAAAATGAAGATTGTGCAAAATATTTTTGTAACTTTTTTTGCTCTTATTAAATAAATTTTAGTTAATTTTCCTGAACAAAAGTAGTCTCTGATTGATTTATGTGCGAGGCAAGCGATTAATGTATTAGATAAATATTTTTCAAATTTAAATAATATTCAAATGAATTCTATTATTCGTCCCAGAAGATTAAGAAAAACTGAGGCAATTAGAGAAATGGTTAGAGAAAACCATCTAATGGCTTCGGACTTTATTTATCCATTATTTATTCATGAAAAAGATTTTAAAGAGGAAATTTCGGCAATGCCAGGAACTTTTAGATGGGATATAAATGGCTTAATCAAAGAAGTTGCTAGGGCATGGGGATTGGGAATAAGGTGTGTGGTTCTTTTCCCAAAAATTAACGATAGCTTAAAAACTGAAGATGGGGCAGAGTGTTTTAATGAAAAAGGTTTAATACCTAACGCTATTAGAATTTTAAAAAAAGAGATTCCAGAAATGGCAATAATGACAGATGTTGCCTTGGACCCATACTCTTGTGATGGTCATGATGGATTAGTTGATGAAACTGGAAAAATATTGAACGATGAAACAATCGAAATTTTAAAAAAACAAGCTTTAACACAAGCAAGTGCTGGAGCAGATTTTATTGGCCCAAGTGACATGATGGATGGGAGAGTTGGAGCAATTAGAACTGCTCTTGATAATCAAGGATTTAGTGATGTAGGTATTATTAGTTACACCGCAAAATATTCATCTGCTTATTATGGTCCATTTAGAACTGCTTTAGATTCAGCTCCAAGAGAAAATAGTAAGAAAATAATTCCAGATAATAAGTCTACATATCAAATGGACCCTGCTAATTCAAGAGAGGCTTTAATTGAATCTGCATTGGATCAGTATGAAGGAGCTGATATTTTGATGGTAAAACCAGGAATTTCATACTTGGATATTGTTTATAGACTAAGCACTTTTTCAAATAAACCTATAGCTGCATACAACGTTAGTGGGGAGTATTCCATGGTAAAGTCTGCTGCTATGAAAAACTGGATTAATGAAAAAGATATTGTTTTAGAGACGTTGCTTAGTTTTAAAAGAGCAGGAGCAAAATTAATACTCACTTATCATGCTTGTGATGCGTCTCAATGGTTGCAGGATACTTAAAAACTCATTATTAACAAAAATTTGGTTTATTCTTAAATTAATAATAAATTCCCGGCTTTGTTTTGAAGTTTTCACAAGGAGTAAATAGAATTGGTCACATCGCACTAAGAGTAGAGAATCTCGAAAGGGCGAAATCTTTTTATATTAAGCTGGGCATGAATTTGGTTTGGGATGATAAAGATTGGTCTTATTTGGAAGCTGGTAAAGGGAAAGATGGACTTGCGTTGTTAGGCCCTAGCTACAAAGCTGCGGGACCTCACTTTGCTTTTCATTTTGAAAATAAAAAAGAAGTGGAAAATATTCAAAATGATTTAAAAAATTCTGGTGTAAAAGTTGGTCCTTTACATGAACACAGAGATGGAACAGCATCTTTTTATATGAAAGATACTGAAGGAAACTGGCTCGAGATGCTTTATGTTCCTCCTGAAGGGATTCAATCGAATGTTTGATTCTTTTTTGGTATGCAAGAGAAAAGTAATTTTAAAAAATCATACTCAGATAAGACCTTAGAAGAAGAATCTTTAAGCCTTTTAGAGTGGGATTCATTAAAGACTCATTTAGCCTCATTTGCCTCTACAGAAATGGGTAAACGAGCAATTTTAAGTTTTGGTATTCCTTCAGAATACGAATCATCTAAAAGACTTTTGAATGAAACTGTTGAAATAAATGAGCTAGAAAATAATTTAGATAAATCAATTAGTTTTTCTGGTGTTTTTGATATTAGAAGAAATATTGAAATTTGTTCTAAGGGTGGTGTAATTTCATCTTCTGAATTGTTAGAAATAGCGAAAACAATTGCTGCAGCTAGAAATTTAAAAAAAATCGTATTAGATTTTGAACAAAGGCCTCATATTTCATCATTTACAAAAAATTTAATTGACCATCAGAATATCGAAACGATTTTTAAAAAAGGAATTGAATCTAATGGAAGGATTTCAGACAATGCAAGTAATGAACTATCTATTCTTAGAAAAGAATTATTATCTAAGAAACTTGAAAGAAAAATATTAGTTGAGAAATTTATTCAAAAGAATTTAGCTTATTTGCAAGATACTACTACTGGAGATCGATATGGTAGGCCAGTTTTAGCAGTAAAAGTTAATTATGTAGATAAATTTAAAGGAATAATTCATGACTCTTCATCTTCAGGAAATACAGTATATTTTGAGCCTGATAGTGTTGTAACTAAAGGTAATAAGATTGCTTCTTTAGAGGCTAGGATCACTGCAGAAGAATTTAAATTACTTAAGAAATGGTCGCAAGTTGTTAGTGATAATTCAGAAAATCTCATTGAAATGGCATCCATTTTATTGAGATTAGAAAATGCTCTAACACGTTCACGATATTCGAAATGGATTGGAGGTAAAACTCCTAAGTTTGAGAAAAATCCCATTATTTCTTTAATTGGTTTTTCTCATCCGTTATTGATTTGGGAATATAAGAAAAAAGGAGCTCCTCCCCCAGTGGCCGTTGATTTCCACATAAATAGAAATATTAAGGTTGTATCTATTACAGGTCCAAATACTGGAGGTAAAACTGCAGCATTAAAAGGTTTAGGTTTGTCTTTACTTATGGCTAGAGCAGGATTATTGATACCCTCAACTAATAATCCTATTATCCCTTTTTGTCCAAATATATATGTGGATATAGGCGATAATCAATCATTAGAAGAAAATTTATCTACCTTCAGTGGGCATATATCTCGCATAAAAGAGATTTTAGATTCACTTGATAATAAGAAAGGATTATCAATTGTTTTGTTAGATGAGATTGGATCTGGTACTGATCCTCTTGAAGGAAGTGCTCTTGCAATGGCTCTATTAAAAGAATTTGCAAATAAATCTGATATTACTTTGGCAACTACACATTATGGAGATATTAAGGCTTTAAAATATAATGACTCCAGATTTGAGAACGTATCAGTTGCCTTTGATGAGGATTCTTTGAAACCAAAGTATATACTCAATTGGGGCATTCCTGGGAGAAGTAATGCTTTGTCAATTTCAAAGAGAATTGGTCTCGATGAAAGCATAATAAATGAAGCTGCAAATTATCTAAAGCCAAAAGAAGTTGATAATATTAACATTATTATTAAAGGACTTGAGGAAGAGAGGATTAAACAACAAAACTCTGCAGAAGCGGCTGCAGAACTGATTGCAAGGACTGAAATATTACATGATGAACTGAAGAGAAATTATGAATATCAAAAAATAAATGCTGAAAAAATCCAAGAAATTGAAAGGTCTAAATTATCAAAACATATTGTATCTGCTAAAAAAGAGGTAATAGATTTGATTAAAAAATTAAGAGATAAAAACGTTAATGGAGAGGATACGAGAATTATTGGAAAAAGATTAAAGGAAATTGAGACGGAACATTTAACCCAAAAAAAATTTGAAAAGTCAATATCATGGAATCCTCAGGTAGGCGATTTTGTAAAAATTAAAAGTCTAAATAGTACGGGACAAATTATAGATTTAGATAAAAAAGTTGGTTTTTACGAAGTTAAATGTGGTTCATTCAGAAGCACGTTATCTTTAAATGACTTTGAAGGTATTAATGGAGAAAAACCTAATTTCAAAAGGTCAAAAATTGAGATCAAGTCTACAAAAGAAGATTTTTCTTTTTCTAAAATTAGAACGAGTAAAAATACAATTGACGTAAGAGGGCTAAGAGTTCATGAAGCCGAAATAATTATTGAAGAGAAGATTAGGAAATTTCATGGACCGTTATGGATTGTTCATGGAATTGGAACAGGGAAATTAAAAAAAGGACTAAGAAATTGGCTATCAGGTTTAAATTATGTTGATAAGATTGAAGATGCAGCCAACAACGAAGGTGGACCTGGTTGCAGTATTGCGTGGATAAAATAAAATTTAAAATACCTAGAAAACAATTTAATAAGCGTATTAAGTGCAATTTATTGATCAAGCAAACATTATTCTTAAAGCTGGAAAAGGTGGAAATGGAATAGTTTCATTTAGAAGAGAAAAATTCGTCCCTGCTGGAGGACCTTCGGGGGGAAATGGTGGCAGAGGCGGTTCAGTTATTTTGATGGCTGATAATAATCTCCAAACATTATTAGATTTCAAATTCAAACGCGAAATAATTGCTGAAGATGGATGCAAAGGAGGTCCTAATAAGAGATCAGGTGCTTCAGGTGAGGATACAATCCTTAAAGTTCCTTGCGGTACAGAAATAAAGGATATTAAAACCGGTATTATTTTAGGAGACTTAACTAAAGATAAACAGAGTTTAACTATTGCCATTGGAGGAAGAGGTGGACATGGTAATGCTTACTATTTAAGTAATCAAAATAGAGCCCCAGAATCATTTACTGAAGGAAAAGATGGTGAGATATGGGAGGTTCAATTAGAACTAAAACTTCTTGCAGAGGTTGGGATTATAGGCCTTCCAAATGCTGGGAAAAGTACTTTGATTTCAGTTGTATCATCAGCCCGTCCAAAAATCGCAAATTATCCTTTCACTACTCTAATACCTAACCTAGGTGTAGTAAGAAAAATTGATGGGAATGGTTGCCTTTTTGCGGATATTCCTGGATTAATATCAGGGGCAGCTGATGGAGTAGGTTTAGGACATGATTTTTTAAGGCACATCCAAAGAACGAAGATACTTGTTCAATTAATTGATGTAACTTCAGAAAATCCTTTACATGATTTTGAGATTATTGAGCAGGAATTAAAAAAATACGGTAAGGGTCTTTTAGATAAAGAGAGGATAATAGTATTGAATAAAATGGAGATGGTAGATGATGATTATTTGAAAATAATTACAAAACAGTTAGAAGATTTATCTAAAAAGAAAGTTTTAGTTATTTCTTCACTTTTAAAAAAAGGGTTATCTTCACTGCTTTCTGAAGTATGGAAAAGAATTTAACTTAAATTAAAAATTTTTTTTGTAAAAAAATACACTTGATTTAATAATGAAAATTAGTCATAAATAAGATACTTCTTTAAAAATAATATGAATTTCTATACATGCTTTGATCAAGAAGGAAAAATAATAGCAAGATGTCAAACCATTCAAGATATTGAGGTTTTGAAGAAAATGGGAAGACCAATTGTAGAAGTCAAGGAAATGAAAAATGAGGAGTCGGTTGTATGTTCACTTACAGGAAGTCCATCCGACTTTAATAGAGATTACTGAAGAATTAAACAAATAAAAAAAGGGCTTTAGAGCCCTTTTTTTATTGTGCATTATTGATCAAAAGAAAACTTAATCATCATAAACAAGACATTCCGGTTCATCAGGGTTGGCATCGCAGAAAAGTTCCAAAGCATTAGGGTCATGTTTATCCTCTGGATGATGATCCTTATATTCTTCGAGTTCTTTTAGCTCTTCAGTTAAATGTCTGACCTTTGGAAGATTGCCCTCTGCTTTTGCAGATTCGATTTCCGATTGATCTTTTTTGATGTGTTCGTCAATGGATTTCATTTTAAGCTTTTCGTACTTTAGTAGACATACATAACATAGTTAATTTCTAATTAAATTGCATTATCTATGAACTAAATAAGTGTTCATTACAACATCATTTTTTTTTTCGAAATTCTGTTTTTTATTTTTTAAGACTCCAATCTCATTATTTCCTCTAGGGATGGTAATACTGGGATTACTTGATTTGGGTTTAAAGGGAATAAAGCTTTGTAGTAATCTTTTCTCCATTCATTGTCGTAGCAAGTCTTATTTACATTAGGTATTTTAAAAAATTTTAATCTCCATTCAATAATTTTCTCGAAATTTGATAGTTCTTGTTCAGTACATTTGAAAAGTTTGCTATATATCAATTCCCATCTTATGAGAGTTGGAAAAAGATAAATATCTGCGTAGGTTAACTCATCTCCAAATATCCAGTCACCCTTATTTTTCTGTAGTAAATTTTCAACTTCATTTATAGCTGCAAAAAGATTTTGACTTGCTTTTTGATACGCTGACTGGTTTCTGGCGAAACCACATCTATATACGCCATCATTAATGCTCTTATTAATTAAATCTAAAAACTTTTGATTACAGTCTTTAATAATTAATTTCTGATATTTTGATTCATTTTTTATTGAATTGAGTAGTCTTATTATCTGGGAACTTTCATTAGACAAAATGTTTACTTTATCTTTTACAAAACTAATTAAAAGAGGTAATGTTGCTCTAAAAATTATCTTTTTTTTTGCTTTTTTGTAGAGGTCAGAAAGTCTTATACAGCCTTTAATTTTGGTTTTGAAAATCCATTCGCCATGCTCAACATCTGCTTTTAAGAAAATAACTTTAACTTTGTTAGATAAATCTTTTATTTCGTGGACGAGTAAA
Source organism: Prochlorococcus sp. AG-347-J21 (assembly GCA_003281455.1). Taxonomy (GTDB): domain Bacteria; phylum Cyanobacteriota; class Cyanobacteriia; order PCC-6307; family Cyanobiaceae; genus Prochlorococcus_A. The sequence goes on along the minus strand of QCBX01000005.1, from coordinate 57,272 downwards.
GTTCTTTGACACCATGGACAAGAATTCCCTACCAATAAATAAATTTGTCCATTTTCATTATTAATATTGTATTCACTATCAATTGTTACACCTTTAGGCCTTTTATAATTACCATGTAAATCTGATGGTGCGAAGCCATTCATTAATTGGGTCCAAAACCAAAACCAGAATTTTTTGGAGGCCTTAATTAGGTATTTATTTTGCATGAAATTTTATTTTTAAAGAGAAAATGGCTGTTCAAAGAATACTTATTGTTTCAGGCACTCATGGGAATGAAATTAATCCTATTTGGGCTGTAAAGCAATTTAATAGGGAGGAAAATAGTTTAAAGAATGGTATTGAGTATGAGTACATCATAGGCAATCCTGTTGCCTATGAAAAAGGGTGTAGATATATAGATGAAGATTTAAATAGATCTTTTAAAGAAATTAAAAATCATGATCAAGACAAGAATAGTGTTTATGAATTTAATAGAGCTAATTTTTTAGTCGATCAATTTGGGATCCATGGATCTAAGCCATGTCAGATTGCCATCGATTTGCATACTACTACTGCAAATATGGGTACAAGTATTGTCATGTATGGGAGGAGATTCAAAGATTTATGTTTGGCTGCATTACTACAGAACAAATTTGGATTGCCTATTTATTTACACGAAAAAGATAAAGCTCAAACAGGCTTTCTTGTAGAAGCTTGGCCATGTGGTCTGGTTATTGAAATAGGAGCTGTAGCACAAAATTTTTATAATCCAAAAATCATAGATAGATTCTTGATAATAATTAGCTCCCTAAGGAAAGAAATAGATAAATTAAAAAACAACCTTATAGAACTGCCAAAGGAATTAGTTGTTCACGTTCATCAAGGCAGTATAGATTATCCAAGAGATGAAAAAGGAGATATTGATGGTTTAATTCATCCTGAGAGAATAAACCAAGATTGGAAAATGATTAAAAAAGGAGATCCATTATTTCTTGATAGCCAAGGAATAATTCACAAATATGATGGAGAGCAATTGATTTGGCCTGTTTTTATTGGAGAAGTCGCCTACAAGGAAAAAAAAATTGCCATGAGCTACACAAAAAAAGAAGTGATTTGTTCCAAAAAACAATGGGTTCAAGAGTTTGAAAGTCTTTAAATTAAGAAACCGGAACAATAAAATACTGAATATTGATAAGGATTTTTTATTTAATAGATAAGTTTATTTAATATTTAATGCTTTGGTTTTTTTTGCTAAGTCTTAACCCTTAAAAACTTAAATTCTTTCGCTCCAATAAATAACAGCTCCAAAAGCCTCTAATTGCAGTCTTCTATGCTTAGCATCTTTTAAGGAAACCACCTCTTTCGATCTTTTTCCGTTAAGAAGCCATTCGATTATTACCAAGTTAAATCCTCAATAACAAAGAAAATATTAAGACATGGGGGTTCTTTTCTTTGATTTTGCAAAAAATAAGTTTACTTAAAGAAAAAAAATTACACATTTTTAGCGATTTTGGTCTAAAATCTTCGAAGCGGAATTTATTTCCGTTTTTAATTACACGTCTCACTTTAGAGACATATTTTACGAACTCATGACAACTATTCAGCAGCAGCGTTCTTCGCTGTTAAAAGGTTGGCCACAGTTTTGTGAGTGGGTAACATCAACTAACAACAGAATTTATGTTGGTTGGTTCGGCGTCTTAATGATCCCATGCCTACTTACAGCAGCGGCTTGCTTCATCGTTGCATTCATCGCAGCACCACCAGTAGACATCGACGGAATTAGAGAGCCAGTTGCTGGTTCATTCCTATATGGAAACAACATCATCTCAGGTGCAGTTGTTCCTTCATCTAACGCTATTGGTCTACACTTCTACCCAATTTGGGAAGCAGCTACTGTAGATGAGTGGTTATACAACGGTGGTCCTTACCAGCTTGTAATTTTCCACTTCCTAATTGGTATTTCAGCATACATGGGAAGACAGTGGGAGCTTTCATACCGTTTAGGTATGCGTCCATGGATCTGTGTTGCATACTCTGCACCAGTTTCAGCAGCTTTCGCAGTATTCCTTGTATACCCATTCGGTCAAGGTTCATTCTCTGACGGAATGCCTTTAGGTATCTCTGGAACTTTCAACTTCATGTTTGTATTCCAGGCAGAGCACAACATTCTAATGCACCCATTCCATATGGCTGGTGTTGCTGGTATGTTCGGAGGATCTTTATTCTCAGCTATGCACGGTTCACTTGTTACTTCATCTCTAATCAGAGAAACAACTGAGACAGAATCTCAGAACTATGGTTACAAGTTTGGACAAGAAGAAGAAACATACAACATCGTTGCAGCTCATGGCTACTTCGGTCGTTTGATTTTCCAATATGCAAGTTTCAACAACAGCAGAAGTCTTCACTTCTTCCTAGCTGTATTCCCAGTTGTTTGTGTATGGTTAACTTCAATGGGTATCTGCACAATGGCATTCAACCTTAACGGTTTCAACTTCAACCAGTCAGTTGTTGATGCAAACGGTAAGATTGTTCCTACATGGGGTGACGTTCTTAACAGAGCAAACCTAGGTATGGAAGTAATGCACGAGCGTAACGCTCACAACTTCCCACTTGATCTAGCAGCAGCTGAGTCTACAACAGTAGCTCTTTCAGCTCCAGCTATCGGTTAAGCTTAAAGTTCTTAAATTTACAAGCCCCCCTTTTTGGGGGCTTTTTTTTGTTTAATTTTCAATTGGTTTCATATAATGTTTATATATAGATAAAACATTTGATATTTCTATGAGTAGTAGTTTTGGAAAAATTTTTCGTGTTAATACTTTTGGAGAATCACATGGTGGCGCAGTCGGAGTTATCCTTGATGGATGTCCCCCTAAGTTAAAAGTAGATATAAATTTGATACAAAATGAATTAGATAGGCGCAGACCTGGCCAAAGTGACATTACAACACCCAGAAATGAAGAAGATAAAATAGAAATATTAAGTGGAATAAAGGAGGGCTTAACACTTGGAACTCCAATAGCGATGTTGGTAAGAAACAAGGACCAAAGACCAGGAGATTATGATAATTTGGAGCAAGTATTTAGACCTTCTCATGCAGATGGTACATATCATCTCAAATATGGAATTCAAGCAAGTTCTGGTGGTGGAAGAGCCTCTGCAAGAGAAACAATTGGAAGAGTAGCTGCTGGTGCTGTAGCAAAACAATTATTAAAAAACTTCTGTAACACTGAAATATTATCTTGGGTAAAGCGTATACATGATATTGATTCTGATATAAATAAAGAAAAAATTTCTCTCAACAAAATAGATTCTAATATTGTTAGATGTCCTGATGAACAGGTATCAGCAGAAATGATAGAGAGAATTAAGCAATTAAAGCGTCAAGGAGACTCTTGCGGCGGTGTTATTGAATGTCTAGTAAGAAATGTCCCTTCTGGCCTTGGAATGCCTGTTTTTGATAAATTAGAAGCTGATTTAGCGAAAGCTTTGATGTCTTTGCCTGCTACGAAAGGCTTTGAAATAGGTTCAGGTTTCTCTGGAACTTATTTAAAAGGAAGCGAACATAATGATGCCTTCATTAAATCTGATGATATTAGGAAGTTAAGAACAATGTCCAATAATTCAGGCGGTATACAGGGAGGAATAAGTAATGGCGAAAATATTGAGATGAAGATAGCTTTTAAACCTACAGCAACAATTGGGAAAGAACAGAAAACAGTAAATGCTGAAGGAAAAGAAGTTTTGATGAAAGCAAAAGGGAGACATGATCCATGCGTTCTCCCAAGAGCAGTTCCTATGGTTGATGCTATGGTGGCTTTAGTACTTGCTGATCATTTACTACTGAATCAAGCTCAATGTGGCTTAATCGATAATTAGTAGTTTTGTTAAATAAATTATATTTATATTTGATTTAATTATTTTTGAGCCATTCATATATTTTTGGATCAAATTTTCTTTTAAAAATACCTTTATCTCCAATCACGATTGCTTTATATCCTAGAGATTGATAAGTTTTTACATCATTGATTGATAGGCCTCCAGCAGCAATGAAATCAATACTTTCAAAGTTGAGTATATTTATCAAACTATCTTTTCTTTTTATTGGATAAATTTTAATAATCTTACAGTTTAAATCTATCGCTTCCTCAAGATCTTTTAAATTTTTAATTCCGGGTATTAATAAATAATTTTTTGATCTCGAATAATTAAAAAGATCTTTATCCCAAAATTTCATCATAGAAAAATTTAATCCAATTTTTAATGCATCTTCTATTGATTTTTTATTAACTATGGAGGCAGAGCCTAAATTAATTTGTGGAAAATTGAGTTTGATTTCGGATACAAAATCTAACCACTTTTCGTTGTTTGACCAACTTATTTCAATATTTTTTAATCCTAATTTTACTAAGCTGCCTAATTCTTCAAAAAATGAATTTCTTAAAGGAGTATTTGAGTAAATATTATCTTCCGGTTTTACAAGTAAAAAAAAAGATTCTTTTAGCAGCAAGTCAGAAAAAGAATCTTCTTTAATATTCATTAAATATTTATTTTTAAACTAGATGTAATTCGCTACTTTAACTTCTGATCGGTTGAGCAAGTCTTGGATATCTTCAGTGTCTATAGTTTCTCTTTCAATTAGCATTAGAGCCATTTCATCAAGAACAGTTCTATTGTCTGTTAAAACTTTTGTGGCTCTTTTATAGGCAACATCAACAAGTTCTGAAACCTCTACATCAATTGTTGCTGCTGTGTCTTCAGAGAAGTCTCTTGTAGAACTCATATCTCTTCCAAGAAACATTCCACCTTGAGATTGACCTAAAGCGACTGGACCTATTTTGTCACTCATACCGAATTTAGTGATCATTTGTCTTGCTACATTGGCAACTTGTTGTAAATCATTTGAAGCTCCGGTTGTTACCTCTTCTTCGCCATACACTATTTCTTCAGCAACTCTTCCACCAAGAGCTACAGCCATTTGATTTTGAAGATAAGAACGAGAGTAAAGACCAGATTCCATTCTTTCTTCACTTGGAGTAAAGAAGGTTAGACCTCCAGCTTGACCTCTTGGAATGATTGAAACTTTTGCTACTGGATCATAATCAGGCATTAATGCTCCAACTAGTGCATGACCAGCTTCGTGATAAGCAACTAATTCTTTTTTCTTATCACTGATGACTCTATCTTTCTTTTCTGGGCCAGCCATAACTCTTTCGATGGCATCACCGACTTCATCGTTACTTACTTTATCTAAATCTTTTCTAGCTGCTAGTATTGCTGCTTCATTTAAAAGATTAGCTAAATCTGCACCAGTAAATCCTGGTGTTCTTCTAGCAACTTTATCTAAATCCACGTCTTTTGAAAGGGTTTTATCTTTCGCATGAACATTTAATATCTGCAATCTTCCAGCATAATCTGGTCTATCAACAGTTACCTGTCTATCGAATCTTCCAGGGCGCATTAAAGCTGAATCTAAGACATCTGGTCTGTTGGTGGCAGCAACTATTATTATTCCTGAATTCCCTTCGAAACCATCCATTTCGGTTAGGAGTTGATTTAATGTTTGTTCTCTTTCATCATTTCCTCCGCCCATACCAGCTCCTCTCTGTCTTCCAACTGCATCTATTTCGTCAATAAATACAATGCAAGGAGCATTCTTTTTAGCTTGTTCAAAAAGATCTCTAACTCTGCTAGCTCCAACGCCTACAAACATCTCTACAAATTCTGAACCAGATATTGAGAAAAAAGGTACACCTGCTTCTCCAGCTACTGCTTTTGCTAACAATGTTTTTCCTGTACCAGGAGGGCCAACAAGAAGAACTCCTTTTGGAATTTTTGCTCCGACTGCAGTAAATCTATCTGGGCTCTTAAGAAAATCTACAACTTCTGTAAGTTCTAATTTTGCACCTTCAACACCAGCAACATCTGAAAAGGTTACTTGTGTGGATGGTTCCATTTGCAGTCTAGCTTTGCTTTTGCCAAAACTCATTGCAGGGTTACCACCTCCAGCGTTACCACTTTGGGATCTTCTGAAAAGAAAAAATAGGCCTCCAATCAAAAGTACTGGGAAAATTAAGCTACTTACGGCCTGTTGCCATGGATTGGCTAATTTTGTAGGAGTTACAGCTATATCTACATTATTCTCAGTAAGTATTTTTAATAAATCTTTGTCAGGGGCTAAATTAACCTCAGACCTGCTCCCATCATTTTCAACAACTTGGGCTGTGGCATTATCTGGAGATATTAGGACTCTACTGATTTCTTTATCTTGCACTGCCTCTATAAAATCACTATATCTTAAGGTCTTTGTAGAACTTTCAGTACTAGGTTTATCAAAAACTGAAGTACCAATGAAAATTACAGTAATAACAGCTAGGACATAAAGTCCTACGTTTCTCCAACGTTTGTTCACGATAAAAAATCTTTAATAAATCTATAATACTAATAATAAAACAATATTAAGAGCGTCTTAGAACATCTACTACACTTTTGAATGCAAACCATTCAGGAATTGGTTCGCCATTCCTTAATTTCTTTCTAAATTCAGTACCACTAAGTTTCATAATTTCATAATTAAATTCTTTGGCTTCTTCAGCTGTTATATATCCTTTTTCCTTCGTATAAACTAAATTTTTTGAAGGTATAGTTTGCATCATCAATTCATCTGCACACTTATTAGCGAAATTTTGGGCGTCATATGGACCATAAAAATCTTCACCAGTTGATGACGACTTACAACCAGCCATATCTCTACCAATAATGAAGTGGGTGCAGCCATAATTTCTTCTGATTATCATATGTTGAAGAGCTTCTCTTGGCCCTGCCATATGCATTGAATAAGGTAAAAAAGCCCATTTTATTCTTTCATCAGATATTTCCTCTTCTAATTCTTTATAGGTCAAATATCTAACTTTTCCAGGGATATCATCTTGTTGAGTTGGTCCACAAGTTGGATGAACTAAAACAACTGAGTTAGAGGAGACATTATCTGAAAGTAAGGCATTAGTAAATAATTCATAATGTGCTCTATGAATTGGATTTCGGCATTGAAATGCAACTACATCATGATTTGGTGGCAGTGTAGATCTAACTTCTTCTGGGGTTTTGCAGGGGAATTCTCTAATTGGTAGTTCGAAACCATAAACTCTTCCTCCTATATAAAATCTCCCTCTCTCATTAAAAATCATCTTAACAGCAGGATGATCTAAAGAATTAGTACCATAACAAAGTTCAGCTTCTAAGGATTTGTCAGGCTCCCATTTAGAGATAACTTCTAAAATTGCTATTTTTTGTTTTTTATAAGTAAGCAATATTGTCTCTCCAGCTTTTACTTTTTCATTATTTGAATCAAATACAATAGGCAAGCCAAAAAGCAAACCGTTTGTATTTCTATTATTTTTAATTACCGAATTGTAGTTATTTTCATCCATAAAACCTTCCAATGGAGAAAAAGCTCCAACCATCAAAAGTTCTACATCGCATGCATTTCTCTCGCTACATTCAAACTCATAAGTAGCTTTAGAGATAAGATCATTTTTAAGGTTTTTATCTTTGATAATTAAATTTTTTAGTTTCCCTCCATAAGGCGGTATTAGTCCATTAGTATCTGTTTTAGTTTTTTGTTGTAATTCCATTTTTTAAATTGATAAAGAAAAATTTTGAAAAAAAAAGAGGGGTTTAACCCCCTTTTTCTATTGAATAGGATTTATGCCTTTCTTCCGTAAAGCTCCCCAATTATTTTTACATCAAGTGGATCCTTTGAACCCATATCTGTATCTGAAGGTTGGATAGCTTCAAAAGTACCTGCAAATTCGTCTGTGTCAGAATCTACATTGTTAATTGAAAGAGTAATAACGCCAGTACCATTTACATCAACTTTAATATTTTCTTTTGCAAGTTCTTCGTCATCTCCTCCTAATGCTACTAAACCTTGAGCGTATTCAACACCAGTATTTTTAGCTCTTGCTTTAGGATCTAGAAAGTCACCAGTTCTGTAGTTAGGTGTAAATGTTGAACCACTAACCTCAGTGCCTGGTTCAATAGATGAAGGTAAATCAGCTGTAAGATCTTTTGCTGAGAATGCAAACGGCACCTCTAAACCACCAGGAGTTAATACAGTAATAAGTTGAAAATCAATACCACCCTTTTCAGTGAAAGTTCCTGAATCTATATCTCCATAAACTTCTGTCACTGTTGTGTTATTTCTAGGACTAATAATTTTTGTAGAAACAAATTCTGCAGCTTTTCGTTTTGTCCCTGGCACTTTTACATAAACTTCTGTTGGATGCATGCATATTCCTTTAAGGCTATCTCCATTCCCTAGAGATATTGATCCGACAAGAGATGAGTCTAATGCAGGGCAATCATTAGCTTTTCCTGTGTTAACAACATCTGTGAATTGTGCATTTCCTCTTTCAGAAAAAGCAAATGTTTTAACAGGTACGAAAGCAAAAGTTATACAAATTGAAATAACAAAAGCTAAGAAAGAACGAATTCTCATAATTAAAGTTGCAGTAAAGTTCTGTGACGATAGATTAAAGGTCATCTAATAAGTTTAGTACGGATATTACAAGGGAAAGGACCATAAAAGATAGGACTATTAAATCTTCGAAATAACCCGTAGCTTTTTAGATTTTAAAAAACTGGAATTATTTTAAGCTATCACATTATTTTTAATGATTAAGATTACAAAAAAATACAAATTAAAAATTTTTTTTATTTTTTTAATGAAATAATTTGGGTTATTAATTTATTTGCTAAATCAATTTTTGATGTTTTGTTTATGTAGTGTTCCATGTTGTTAGTGTCGAATAGCCAACCTTCATTTTTTGCCAAAAAGCCAAATCCTTGTCCTTCAAGATCAATTGGATTTGCGAATAGATAATCACAACCTTTTTGGATAATCTTTTCTTTAATTGTCATTCGTGCTTCTTTGATAGATCCTGTAAAAGCACAAAAGCCTACAAAAACTTGGTTATCTTTTTTTGATTTACTAATTGTTTTTAAAATATCTGGGACCAGCTCAAAGTTTTGATTCAAATGAGCACTAATTTGGTTTTTTGGAATTTTAGCTGAAGTATCAGAGATTATCTTGAAATCAGATACTGCTGCATTCATGAAAAAATAATCGCAATTTGATATTTCATTATCAAGTGCCCTAATTAAATCAACACTAGTTTCAATTTCATATCTTTTTATTCCATCAGTAAGATTCTTATCGATTTTCAGAGGCCCATGAACATATTTTACTTGTGCTCCTCTGAACCTCGCTACTTGAGAAAGAAGCAGGCCCATAGCTCCAGAACTTTTGTTAGTAATATGTCTTGCCGCGTCAATTTTCTCTGAGGTACACCCTCCAGTTATTAAAATTTCTTTATTGAGTAAGTCTTTGCGATATTCATTTTGTTTGTGTGAAGCAAGAAATTCAAGAGCTAATTGGATTAGATCATTTGGAGGTATCTTACCGATGCCAACAGCATCACATGCTAAGAGACCTTCACTTGGTTGCAAAGACAAAACATTTCCGTAATTCTGTAAATTCTCATAATTTTTTTGGACAGCTTTATTTAGCCACATTTGTGTATTCATTGCTGGTGCAACAATAATTGGCTTTATATTTGCTATTAAGATGCTTGGGATCAATCCCTCAGCATTTCCAGTTACCCATTTTGCTAATGTTGTCGCTGTTAAAGGGGCGATGATTAAAATATCAGCCCAATTACCTAGTTCTATGTGAAGAGGTGTTGATTGACTATCAGACCATTGATCATTGTCTAAAATGCACGGGTTTCTACTTAAAATAGAAAGAGAAAGGGGCTTTATTAATTTTTCTGCATTTTTTGATAAAACGCATCTTATTTCATAATTTTCTTTCGCTAATTGGCTAACTAATAATGGAATTCTTACAGCTGCAATACTCCCAGTTACTAATAAAAGAACCTTTATTTTGGAGTCCTTAGTTTTAGTTTTCATCGAAAGGTTCCTGATCGAGGAGATGGGTATAATTAGTTGTTAATTCAGGCCTATTGATTGCAAGAGCCCTCAGCAAGTGCCAGTCTTTTAAACCATCAAATGGAGTATTATAATTATCTTCCTCTAGCCTTTTAGCGAGCTCAAGGGTCATTTCTTCATCAAAAGAATTTACTAGTTCCTCACTTATTTTATTTTCAGAAATAAATTTCATATTGAGTAAAGTCAATATACTCTAATAATAAAGCCTCAAGTAATTATTTAAAATTGATATTGGAATTAAGTACATATTTTCAAGGATATGATAATTTGCAATTTCTATAATATTTTCAAATTTTTGTTAGGTCATTTATCTTCATTCTCAGTCATTAATATGCAAACTCTCCTTTTCAAAAATATTCTTTCTTAAGATGTTTCTCTAATTATTTATATCATGTCGCAAACCAAAAGAGAGCAAGTCATTAGTCACATACGCTATTTAAGGCAAGAGCTCAGAGAAATGCATTTAGGAATAAAAGAAGATGACCTTTTCCCTGAACCAGGCGAATTAAGAGGATTAATGGCTCAGTTCGAAGCATTACTTGAATTAATAGAAGGAAATACTAAAATTCAATCAAATTCTAAAGCTGCTTAGTTTAATGCAAAATGGTTGTTAAACCTCAAAAGACAAAATTTCAGCTAAAAATTGTGGAAAATATTCAGACATTAAGTATTTGGGCTAATAATCCATGGCGAAGATATTCAATATCATTGATTACTCTTTTAATCGGCTACTTTTTTGGAAGCTCTCTTGGTATGGTAAGTGCCGTTGTGGAGCTCATGGATCCTGTAGCCGCTTTTTTAGCAGTAGTTTTTATTGAGTTTTTAATAGTTCTAAGAAGAAATTTTAGATTTGAAAGGAAAAAGAAATTTTTAGTACTTATACTAGATTCTTTAAGGTTGGGATTATTTTATGGTTTCTTTACCGAAAGTCTTAAGTTGCTATAAATTTACTTGTTGTGTTTTTGTAATAGATAAAGCAAAGCCATTCTTATAGGGATACCATTTGCAACTTGATTATTAATTAAGCAATTAGGATATCGATCTACCACTTTGCTACTTATTTCAATATCTCTGTTAATGGGACCAGGATGTAGAATTGGAATTTCTTTATTATTTAAAGATAATTTCTCTGGGGTTAAGCCATAATCCAAACTATATGAATCAATGCTACTTAGTAAATTTTCCATCATTCTCTCTTTCTGGAGTCTTAAAACAATAATCGCATCTGCAATTTTTATTGATTCTTCCAATGATCTAGAAATTGTTATTGAACCTCTTGATTTAACAGGATCTTCTGTTTGATTTGGCGCGGGGGTTTTTAAAAAATTGATAAATTCATCAGGTATTAATGTCTTAGGACCACATAAAATTATATCGGCGCCGAATGCACTCAAAGCCCAAAGATTTGACCTGGCAACCCTTGAATGATTAACGTCTCCAATAATTAAAATTTTCTTGGAATTTAAAACCTCTGGATTCAGTGTTTTTTGGGAAAAGAATTTTATTAATGTATAGATGTCAAGCAATCCTTGGCTGGGGTGACTATGTAATCCATCTCCGGCATTAAGAACCGAAGTCCGGGAATTGATTGCATCAAGTTTTTTTGCGATCTCAAAGGTTATGTAACTTGATGAATGTCTAATAACTAATGTATCCGCCCCCATAGCAGAATAAGTTATGGCTGTATCAATTATTGTTTCGCCTTTTGTCAAAGAGCTGGATGATGGTGCAAACGTTTGGACATCAGCAGAAAGTCTTTTTGCTGCAAGTTCAAAACTATTTTTTGTTCTTGTGCTAGCTTCAAAAAATAAAGACGTTACCAAAGTCCCCTGTAAGGCCGGTATCTTTTTTGTTCCTGCATTGTTTAGTGCATCAAATCTATTAGCTAATTCAAATACTGACTCATAATCTTTAATTGAAAAATTAGCTAGTGTGTGGATATGTTTATGAGGCCAAATTTGCATTACGCTTAAAAAATAAATGATTATTGAAATTTAGGTGTTCTGTCACCTCTTAATCTTTTACTTACACTCCTACTATTTTTGAGATACCATCGCCATTTTATATTTTTTGCCTTTGATATGCCAATTCTCGTAGTTTGAATAAGATCTTTTTCTTCTAGAGTGGAGTCTCGTGGAGAGATCCATAAAGATTTGTTATTAATAACTTCAAGTGAGTTAAATGAAATGTCTACACTGAATGTCTTAGTTACTAGTCCAGGTCCAGAAGCTAATCTTTCATTCTTATTAGAGATAAAAACTGATCTTATCAAAACACCACTCGCAAAATTTTCTTTATCAGTAACTATGTTTAAACAATGATGAATCCCATAAGATTTGTAAATATAAAATGTGCCAGGTTTGCCAAATAATGATTTGTTCGATTCAGTCATGTTGCGGTAACCATGACAGGCCTCTTCTTCTTGCGAATAAGCTTCAGTTTCAACAATAATCCCTTTAACTCGATCTATCTCATTATTTTTTTTTATGAGGTGACAGCCTATTAAATCAGGAGCAACAAGTTTAGAGTGCCGATAAAAAAAATTTTTTGGAAATAATTCTTCTATTTTTAAATATCTATCTAATAACATATTTAGCTGAGAAAAATAATTAAGGCTATTAATTGATATTGATTTTCAAAAAGATGTGATTATTTTATAAATTATTTGAAATTCAAAGGATATGTGAAAAAGTTGTTTTTAATAAACTATTATTTAATAAGAAAGATATTAAAGGTATGACAAAAATAACTAAAGAGGAAGTTAAAAAAGTTGCTCATTTAGCGAGATTAGAACTTAACGAGAATGAAATTACTAATCATGCAGAACAATTAGAAAAGATATTGGATTATATAAGACAACTTGAAAAAATTAATACAGATGATGTCCCCTGTACAACCAGAGCTATAGAGGTTGTAAATGTATTTAGAAAAGACGAAAAGAAAAATTCGGATTGCAATGAAGAACTTTTAGAATTAGGTCCATCGAGAGAAGATAAATATTTTAAAGTACCAAAAATTATTAATGAATGAGTAAGTTAGTTACTTCCAATAAATGTTTTGTTGACTATCTTTAATAAAAATTTTTTTATTTTAAAGCCTGGATATAAATTTATTATTTTTCGTATTTTCCCCCTCTTTTTGCTATGACTCCTTACACCTATTAATAAATCATAAATAAAGTTGAAAATGTCTTCTTTACTTTCAAATATCCCAACCCTTTGAGGTGAGCCTTTTTTATCCAATAAAGGCTTAGTTTTTTCATAAGCTATTTTGTATTCAAACCAAGGAATCGAAGGCCAAAGATGATGAATGAGATGGTAATTTTGTCCCATTATCAATAAATTCATAAATTTGCTTGGATAAACTCGAGAATTTATCCATTTATTTCTTGATCGAAAAGGCCTATGGGGTAAATAATCAAAAAATATTCCTAAAGTGACACCTACCATTAATGCTGGGCCAAACCATAAATTATAAATTAAATTCATAAAGTCAAATTTCAAACCTGCCAAGATAATTGTTATGAATATGGATCTTTCAATTCCCCATTGTAGTAATTCATATCTTCGCCAAAGTTTTCTTTGAAAGAAAAACACCTCATGATAAAAAAATCTTGGCGCAATTAGCCAAATTGGACCAAAAGTACTGACAATATGATCTGGATCATTTTTGGGGTGATTTACGTGAATATGATGTTGTAAATGAACTCTCGTAAAAACTGGGAAGCTAAACCCTAATAGAATAGCTGAGCCATGGCCCATTGCTTGATTTATCCAAGGAACTGGATGAGCAGCTTTGTGACATGCATCATGAATAACTGTACCTTCAATATGTAAAGCTAAAAACGCAGTGGCTACAAGCAACGGTAAAGGCCAAACACCCCTATACCATTGCCATATGCTAAGAAAAGCAAGAAAATAACCGCCAAAAAATAAACCTAATGTTGGATTCCAAAAACTTGGCGGATCTACGTAATTTTTAATCTCTTTTTGCCAATTAAATGTTTTTGATGAATTAGTATTTTTCGTTGTATTTTTACTGGTTAAGTTTGAAATCGGTTCTTTTATTCTTTAAATAATATAACTAATATTTTAAGAGGATTGCATGCACAAACATAAAAAATTTCTTTTAGGAGATTTTTAATTTAATTTTAATGTGTCAAATTAATCATCTTAAGAAAAAAAATTTTTAAAATATACCTCTTTCAATTATTATTTTATTTGAGCGGTCGTGGCGGAATTGGTAGACGCGCGAGTTTTAGGTACTCGTATCTTCGGGTGTGGGAGTTCAAGTCTCCCCGACCGCACTTCAGGAAATTCTAATAGATAGTTTGCTGATCCATATCAACTCTTATACTTTAATTAAATAGTTAATTTGATGAATAGTTTGGTATTCTATTTGGGAACTTTTTATATTTTAGTTGGGACCATTTATCTAACTGTACCGTTAATTTATCTTGAGCTCGGTAAACCAAAAGACTTAATAAGAGCTTTTTTAAATTTAATGATAGGTTTGATCTTAATATTTAAAAATAAAACATTAGATCAATCATTTTTTGTAATTTTCTTTTTTTTAACAGTACTAGTTATTTTTTACGTAGTAGAACTTTTTTTATCTAGATGGTACCAATTGACAGATAACGAAAAGAAAAAATTAACCACGTTTTTGGAGTTTAAAAATAACTTTTCGAAACTAGTAGAATCAATTAATTTGGGAATTGGTGATTTTACGAAACCTTCAAATTTTTTTAATTTTGTTAGCAATAATAAAAATACAACCCAAAAAAAGTGGGTAAGAAATGATAAAAATGATAATATAAAAGTCTGAAATAAAGTAGATTGGTTATTTGAAACATCCCAAAAAAACTACAGGTCAATTAAGAAAGAATATAATGAATTAGATTTATTAAAATAATTCTTTTGATCACAAATATTTCTTATATCGTCGAATGAAATCTCAAAATAGCAAAGAACAAAAATCAGACTTTTCTTATAAAGAAACTTTAAATTTACTAAAAACTGATTTCTCAATGCGTGCTAACTCAGTTGTAAGAGAACCTGAGATTCAGAATTTTTGGGCTAACAATGATATTGATTTTCAATTAGGTTCAAGTAATTCAGGCGAAATATTTACATTACATGATGGACCTCCTTACGCAAATGGAGCGCTTCATATGGGTCATGCCCTTAATAAAGTTTTAAAAGACATAATCAATAAGTACAAAACCTTAAGAGGATTTAGGGTTCATTTTGTACCTGGCTGGGACTGTCATGGATTACCTATTGAATTAAAAGTTCTTCAGAATCTAAAATCTGATGAAAGAAAGAATCTTGACACTCTCAACTTAAGAAAAAAAGCAACAGATTATGCCCATATCCAAATTAATAATCAAAAGGAGGGTTTCAAAAGATGGGGAATATGGGGAGATTGGAATAACCCTTACTTAACTCTTAAGAAAAGTTATGAGTCTGCTCAGATCGGAGTATTTGGGAAAATGTTTCTAAATGGCTACATATATCGAGGTCTTAAACCTGTGCATTGGAGTCCAAGTTCAAGGACTGCTCTTGCAGAAGCAGAATTAGAATACCCTGATGAACATTATTCAAAAAGTATTTATGTTTCATTAAAAATCACAAAAATAACTGAGGAAATCCTATTAAATTTCATCCAAGAAAACCTTAATATCAAAAAAGATTTTTTTCAAAATAATTCTTTCATAACTATTTGGACCACAACTCCTTGGACCATACCTGCAAATGAAGCAGTTGCGGTAAATCCAAAAATAAATTACGTTTTTGCTATCGATGAAGAGAAACGAATTTACCTTTTTGCTAAGGATTTATTTTCTGAAATAAGTAAGAAATTTAATAAAGATTTCAAGGTACTTTTAGAGGTTAAAGGCTCAAAATTGGAAAATATTGAATATCAACATCCCTCTAAAAATAAAAATTGCAGAATTGTAATTGGAGGAGATTATATTACTACAGAATCAGGGACTGGAATTGTTCATACTGCGCCTGGTCATGGTATAGATGACTTTAATGTGGGGCAAAAATATGATTTACCGATAACATGTGTCGTTGACGAAAAAGGTAACTTAAATGAATATTCTGGCCAATTCAAAGGATCAAATGTCCTGAAAGATGCAAATGATTTAATTATTGAACATTTAAAAGAAAATAATTTGCTTCTATTACAAGAAAACTATAAGCATAGATATCCTTATGATTGGAGAACCAAAAAACCAACTATTTTTAGGGCAACAGAACAATGGTTTGCATCTGTAAATGGCTTTAGATCATCTGCTTTAAAGGCAATCGAAGATGTTGAATGGATGCCAGAGACTGGAAAGAAAAGAATTTATTCTATGGTTGTTGGAAGAGGAGATTGGTGTATTTCTAGACAAAGGTCATGGGGAGTTCCTATCCCAGTTTTTTATAAAAAAAATGGCAAAGATATTCTCCTTAACAAAGAGATAATTAATCATATTCAAGAACTTTTTAGTGAACATGGAGCAGATATTTGGTGGGATTGGGATGTTAAGAATCTTTTGCCAGAAAATTATGCAAAAGAATCGAATCTATGGAAAAAAGGAACTGATACAATGGATGTTTGGTTCGATTCAGGATCTAGCTGGGCCGCAGTATGTGAACTAAGAAGTGAATTAAAGTATCCAGCAGATCTTTATTTAGAAGGATCAGATCAACATCGAGGATGGTTCCAGTCTTCTTTGCTAACATCTGTTGCAGTCAATAATAAACCTCCATATAAGAAAGTTTTAACTCACGGTTTTGCACTTGATGAAAACGGTAGAAAAATGAGCAAATCTTTAGGAAATGTTGTTGATCCAAATATAATTATTAACGGAGGTAATAATAAAAAAACTGACCCTGCTTATGGTGCTGATGTTTTAAGGTTATGGGTAAGCTCTGTAGATTATTCAGTAGATGTTCCAATTGGTTCAAATATACTCAAGCAACTTTCAGACGTTTATAGAAAAGTTCGAAATACTGCAAGATATCTTCTAGGCAATATTCATGATTATGATCCTAAAATTGATAGTTTTGAAATTGATCAATTGCCTCTCTTAGATCAATGGATGTTAGGCAGATTAGTTGAGGTTACAGATCAAATATCAAATGCTTATGAAAATTATGAATTTTCAAAATTCTTCCAAATCTTGCAAAGTTTTTGCGTTGTAGATCTATCAAATTTTTATTTGGATATTGCGAAGGATAGGTTATATGTAAGTTCTAAATCACAATTTAGGAGAAGATCTTGTCAGTTCGTTATGTCAAAAGTTGTTGAGAATTTAGCCGTACTTATTTCTCCAGTGCTTTGTCATATGGCTGAAGATATTTGGCAAAATATTCCATATTCAACTACAGAAAAATCAGTCTTTCAAAGAGGATGGCCAAAATTTTCGCAGTCATGGCAAAATCAAATACTTAATGAGCACATTGCAAATTTAAGAAATTTGAGAGTTGAAATTAATAAGGCTATAGAAGGATGTAGGAACAAACAACTAATTGGAGCAGCTTTGGAAAGTGAAGTTAATTATTTACCTGAAAATAAAGCTTTAAAAGATTCACTTACTTGGCTAAAAGAATTTGGCAATCAAGATGTAGATTTATTTAGAGATTGGCTTATAGTATCAAACTTCCAAGTGGTATCTGATTTGGAGGAGAACTCTCTGATTATTGATAACAATGCACTTGGTAAAATTCAAATAAATAAAGCTCAAGGTCAAAAATGTGATAGATGTTGGCATTATCAAAAAGAAACTTTTAATGGAATCCAAAATACAAAATTATGCAAAAGATGTTCAAATATTATTAATTTTGAATTTATTTAAATCCAATTTTTTTGATTTAAAAAGAAAACTGAGTTTTGATTTTCTTTTATAAAATTTTCTTCGGTTTCTTTTAAAGGTGCTTTATAAAGTTTAAAGTTTGTAAGTACATAAGTAAATCCTATAACTTTCTTTTCTAAATCTATTTCAATTGGATGAGTTGTTGAGCTACTGTAACCTCTGAAAATAAGTATTTCTAATTGTTCTTTTTGATTTTCTTTTAGAATATATCCCTCTAGTTTAAGTATCCTATCAGGTATCTCGGAACTTATTTTTTCAAGACTATTTATTAAATCAATTTTTGCCATTTTCTGAGAAGCAGGAGTTTCTTCCATTTTTAGGTAATTTGATTATTGACCATTGAATAAGGCCTAAAAAATAGATTAATAATGAAAATAATCCTAAGAATTTTGATATCGGCTGTGTAAAGTTAGCTCCAAAGAAAAAATTAAATAAATTTTTTATAATAGTATATAAATTTGAAGAAGGCTGAAGCCATATTGCACACGCATCCGAATTAATAAAAGAAAAGCAGTAGAAGTTTTGTAAACTCTGAATAAAGAAATTGAGAGATATAAAAGTTATTGTCCATCTCCATATTTTTGTTGTTGTGGTAAGGGAGTAAGAAAAATCATATTCTCTTAATTCATCATTAATATCGTTCCAAAACCAAACTGAAACTGTCATTAATAATGTTGAAATATTTGTTATCACAAGAGCATAATTATACTTTCCTATTAAAAGTAGAAGGCTAATAAAAAATAAAAGGGATACTTTCCAATAAATTGATAGAAGTTTAATAACTGGTTTATTTCTTTTTTTAATTGACCAGAAGGATAGAGTAATAGGCATACCAATAAGGAAAATTATTGAAAGTTGAAAGGATAGCCAAACAGAAAGTTGATTAAAAACGTTCAAAACTTTTTCTTTTTAAACACATAATAATTAAATATTAAACTGTTACTTTTGAACTTACTATTGTCATAGTTATGAATATTATGCATCCTTAATATTATTGCCAAGGAATATATTGATAATTATATGAGACAGCATGTTAATCCCCTTAGTAGTAATTTCAATCAAATTGAGAGAATACCTTCCTTGATCGAAATGTTTGGTGATTCTAAATCGAATATTCATTTGGATATAGGTTGTGCTGCTGGTGAGTTTCTATTTGATTTAGCTTTAGTTAATAACAGTTGGAATTATTTAGGAATTGAAATTCGTGAGAAATTAGTCAAAAATGCTAAATTAAAAGTGATTGAAAGAGAACTCAAAAATCTATATTTTATATTCGGTAATGCTAATAATATTTTGAATGATGTCCAAAGTAAATTTATTATCAAAAATCTAAAAAGTCTTTCTTTTAATTTTCCTGATCCATGGTTTAAAAAAAGACATTATAAAAGGCGTATAATTCAGCCAGAATTTATTAATTTTCTCTCAAATTCATTGCAAAAAGGGACCTTAATCTTTATAAAAACGGACGTAAAGGATTTATTCGATTATATGGATTACACCATATCAAGTAATTTTTATTTTAAAACAATAGATAAAAAAGATTTTAATTATTCCGAAAGTTTTAATCCAAATAAAGTTAAAACTAATCGGGAAAAATATGTGATTGTTAACCAACTTGATATTTTTGAAAGGATTTATATAAAAATTTAATTTATTTTTAATTTGTTATTTTATCAATTTCTAAAAAGAGTTTGTTTGTTATTTCGTTTGATAAAGAATGAACTTTCTTGCGATTATTGGCCTCAACTAGAACTCTCATAACAGGCTCTGTGCCGCTAGGCCTTATATAAACTCTACAATTATCCGAATATATTTTCTGAAAAAACTCTATAGTTTGATCAATCAAGATTTTGGTTTCTGGATTTAATTTATTAATATTAAAACCTAAATTGATATTGGTTAGTTTTTGAGGATAAGGTTCGAAACTACTTTTAAGCCAACTATTTAAATTAATATTTTTCTTTTTACAAAATTTAGAAATTTGAAGCGCAGTTAATATCCCATCTCCAGAATAGTTGTTAATTTTTGAAAGAATATGACCTGACTGTTCACCTCCTAAAACGGCCCCTTTTTCCTTAATTGCGTCATGAACATGTTTATCTCCTACATCAGTTCTATATAAAATTCCTCCGATTTTCCTCCAGGCTTTTTCAAAACCTAAATTTGCCATTTGAGTTGATATTAATAAATTATTTGTGAGAATCTTTTGCTTCATAAGTTCCCTTCCCCACAGAAAAAGGATATGATCACCATCCAATACGTTCCCTGTAGAATCTATTCCAATTACTCTATCGGCATCTCCATCGAAACTAAATCCCATATCAGCAGAATTATCTCTTAATGCTTTTTTAAGTGGATTGAGGTTAGTAGAACCGCAATTCAAGTTAATTTTAAAGCCATTTTCAGAATTATTGATAACCGTTACATCAGCGCCAAGATATTGAAAAATTGATTTTGCGCAAGTTGTGGCTGATCCGTAACATGTGTCCAATATTATTTTCATACCATTTAAATTTTCTCCATCCATTGTTTGGATTAGGCTATGCATATAAATATCTAAAAGATCTTTATTTGTGTTTAAAGAGATCTCTTTTGTGGGAATTGATATATTTTGATTTGATTCTTCAATTAATTTTTGAATTTTATTTTCAAGATTCTTGTTAATTTTCTCACCATTATGATCAAAGATTTTTATCCCATTATATTCGGGTGGGTTATGACTAGCAGATATCATAATTCCACTGCTGAGTTTTTCTTTTTTGATTAAAAAAGGTATAGCTGGGGTAGGGCAGATTCCAATATTTATAAATTTTTTTCCACTTGCATTTATACCTTTCGTTATTGCTTGAAGCAGAATATCACCACTAATCCTAGTATCTCTTCCAATTAGTATTGGATTATTATTTTTTAAATTCACACCTAAAGCATATGCTACTTTGTATGCTAAAGAGTAAGTTATATCTTCTTTAAATTTTCCCCTAATTCCATCAGTTCCAAAGATTGATTGCATAATTAGATTTCAGGAATTAAAAATATTTTTATATTATTCAGTTCTTATTTTATCAGTTAATTAAAAGGTAAAGTATATTAAAGTCAATTTATTAGTTTAGCTTATTTAAGATGTTCTAAGTAAGCGATTATCTTAAATGCAATCTCAGAATCGAGGACCACTTTTAATTACAAATTTCAAGGCGATAATTGTCTTACTTATTTTTATTGTTTTTGTTTCTTTTGTTTTAATTAGAACCCCCTCGTTTCAATCAACTTATCTTCTTAAGAGTTTCGGAGAATCTTCTGTTGAGCCCGAAATAGCTTTTAAAAACAATAAACCTACTTTTCTTGAATTTTATGCTGAATGGTGTGAAGTTTGCAAAGAAATGGCCCCAAAAGTATCTGATTTAAAAGATGAATACGCGAAAGATATTAATTTTGTTTTTTTAAATGTTGACAATCCAAAATGGGATAATTACATCCGAAAATTTAATGTCAATGGTATTCCTCAAGTTAATCTTTTTGATAGAAAAGGTAATTTAATATCCACTTTTATTGGAAAACAAGAAGAAATAACAATAAGAAATTCTATTGATCAGCTCGATAGCGAGGCAGAATCTCACAGAGAAATTATTAATGCTGAATTTTCAGTAATTAAAGAAAATAAAAATTATGAGGTTACTCCTCGCAGTCATGGGTAATTTCTACCAATCTAGAGATTTTGATACGATGGGAAAACTTTGTTTGAAAATAGACTTGCAATTTTGAGCAATAGATTTGTGTTCTTCTTGTGTACCATTAGCTGATCTTAAATGAATATAGTGAATCCATGATCTGCATGATCCAGACATGTATATTCTCGTTGGAGTTGCTAGTGGTAAAACAAATCTTGCACATTCTTTAGCTATTCCCTCAGAAAGTAAATCTTCATATAATTCTGATGCCGCTTTAAAGTGTGACGCAATTTTTGTATTGAATCTCCTTTTTAATTCATCAGGGAGATCAGGAATAGAATTTTGTCTATTTTTAAAATCCTGTCTTCTTAAATCTGGTAAAGGAATGTTACCTAACTGAGAACTATCTGCATATCTCTGTGAAAATTCCTGGAAAGTAAATGATCTATGTCTTAAAATTTGAGCTGCAATTCCTCTATTGGTTTCTATTTGTAAGGTCATAAAGGACTGCTCAAATACACTCCAATGTTCATTTTTAATGCAATAACTCAATAATTTTGAATAATCTTCATTTTTCTGATTTTTTGGATTACTTACTCTTGCAACGTAAGCCATTATTTTTTCTGCATCAGGAGTTAGCGAAATAAGTTTAACTTTACTCATTTTATATTTTTGCTAGAGTTACTTGCTCTGGCTGATTTTGATATTTACCCTTTCTATCGTTATATGTCGTAGAGCAAGGATCCCCTTCAAAAAAGAGCAATTGACATATACCTTCATTAGCATAAATTCTGCAATCTGCTCCCGAACTATTACTAAACTCTAAAGTTAAGTGCCCCTCCCATCCTGCCTCTGCTGGCGTAGTGTTGACTATAATCCCTAGTCGCGCATAAGTACTTTTACCTATGCAAATTACAGTTATATTCTCTGGTACTTTCATCTTCTCCAGGGCTACTCCTAAGCCATAGGAGTGAGCAGGAAGGATAAAAAAATCTCCATCATCATCATGATGTAGAACAGTTTTTTCTAAATTCTTAGGATTAAACTTTTTGGGATTCATCACAGTACCTGGGATATGCCTAAAAATTAGGAATTCCTTTGATGAAAGTCTTAAATCATAACCGTAAGAGGAACATCCGAAACTCAAAACTGGTTTTTGTTGATTATCAGGCTCAAGATGCCTCACTAAATTGGATTGGAAGGGTCTTATCATTCCTTCAGAAGCTTTTTGATTTATCCAGAGATCATTTTTAAGCATTGTTTTATGATCGAAGTTCAGTTATTTGGTTGGCCATTAATAATAAATCTTTAGGAATATCTGTACCAGTAAGGATTACATCTCCTGATATAAATCTGTTTTCAAGTGTTGAAATCAAGTCATCTTTATCGATAATCTTCAATTCAAGAGCAAGAAAAATTTCATCTAGTATTATTTGATCATTTTCACCAGAAAGTAATTCTTTTTTGCAAAAATTCCATAATTGATCAGTAGATTCATGGATAGATTTTTTTAAATTTTTATTATTTTCAATTTCTTCAGAATCATATTGATCAAAGGAATGTGATGATCTTACCCAAGTTAAATTATCACAAAGCTTTACTGGATTAGAAACTCCTTGTTTAACCCCTCCTTTCATAAATTGCACTAAAAGTACTTTCCTACCAAGAGCCGCATTTCTTATAGAGTCACTAATTACAGATGAATAACTTCCTCTATGAGAAGATTGATAGATTTGAATTTGCCCGTTTTGCGAAAATCTTTTTAAGTTAGTTTTGTTAGAAGTATTTATTTTTACAACATCATTGTTAGTTTTGAAATAATTATTAGATGAACTGAGTACCATTATTTAAGTTTCTTTTCTAGATAAAGTATAATTTGAAATTTACTACGCTGCATATAGTGTAATTTTACTTAAAGTACTCCCTTGAAAGTTAAAAATATTGCAAAAAAATTTAAAGAGAAATTGATAAGAATTGAAAAATGTTACTGTTGATACAAGATATTTTGAGGTGTCTTCTTAAATTTTTTATTAATAAAGATATTTATGATACCTGCTTCTCGAGGATTCAGTCGCTTTAGTTCTCAACAGTCTGGACAAAGTAAAATCCAGTCTGTTGGAGAACGTTTCCCAATCAATAGATCTTTAATGGAAGTAATTAAAGGTCTAGAGGGCGCTAACACAGAAATGGTTGAAAGATCTAAAACAATATTTTTCCCAGGTGACCCTGCTGAAAGGGTTTATCTGATAAGGAGAGGAGCTGTAAGATTGTCCAGAGTTTATGAGTCAGGTGAAGAGATAACTGTTGCTCTTCTGAGAGAAAATAGTCTCTTCGGTGTTTTATCTCTTCTAACAGGCCATAGATCTGATCGTTTTTATCATGCTATAGCATTCACAAGAGTTGAAATGATAACAGCTCCTGCTAATTCAGTGTTAAGAGCAATAGAAGAAGATGCATCAGTTGGACTTTTATTATTACAGGGGCTATCAAGTAGGATCCTACAGACAGAAACAATGATAGAAACTCTTACTCATAGAGATATGTCTTCTCGTCTAGTGTCCTTTTTAATGGTTCTTTGTAGAGACTTTGGAGTCGCAAGTGAAAAAGGTATTACAATTGACTTGAGACTTTCACATCAAGCTATTGCTGAAGCTATTGGTTCTACAAGAGTTACAATTACAAGATTATTAGGAGATTTAAAAGATTCTGGGCTCCTTACTATTGAAAGAAAAAAAATTACAGTATTTGATCCAATAGCTCTTGCAAAAAGATTTAATTGATTCATCATTAATTATGATGGATTGAGTTTTTGAAATAGTGTGGCTTGGGTTTTAATTGTTTTTTTGATATTACTCGGAGGTTTAATTGCGCCATTTGGCGATCTGCTTGGTACAAAGATTGGTAAAGCAAGATTTAGTATCCTAAAATTAAGACCGAAAAAAACAGCAACAATAATAACAGTAATAACTGGTGGGTTTATTAGTTCAATATCAATAGGGTTATTGATTTTGGTAAGTGAAGAATTTAGACAAAGACTTTTTGTAGATATTCCTTTTTTGCAAAGGACATTAGATGAAAGTAAAAAGGCTCTAGTACCTTTGCAGGAAGAACGAAAGGAGCTTGAAGGCAAAATTGTTCAGAAAGAAGAGGAACTTAATCAATTAAAAAATAATATTAAAGAATTTAGAAGAGGTAATATTGTTATTAAAAGAGGCCAAACTTTATTTATTGCTGAGATTAATACTAGTGAAAACATTAAATCAGAACTGGCAAAAATTTATAATGAAGCCGATAAATTTGTTCGGAGAATTGTAATCCCAAATAATAAACAATTAAAAAATATCTTATTATGGAGAACTAGTGATATTACAAAAATTGAGAGTCAAGCAGCTGAAGATGGTAATTGGATTTTATTAATCAAATCAGCAACAAATGTTTTAAAAGGTGATAATTATGTCTTTGTGTTGCCTGATTTATTTGAGAATAAATTTATAGTCAGAAAAGGAAATGTTCTTACAAGTTCAATTTTAGGAAAAAGTGATTTAAATTTAAAATCTATAAATTTAAAAATTAAATCATTACTCAGAGAAACAAGAGATGAAATTAAGTTAAGAGGCTCACAAGTTAGTGAGATAAACACTAGAGGAAATTTTGTAAAAAAAGTTAGAGACTTTCTTAAAGAAAATCAAAATATTGAATTTAAGTTAGAAGTAGTCTCTCTGAGAGATAGTAAAACTGCTGAACCTATAGTTGTTGAAATAAATATTTTAAAGATAGAATCTTAAATGGCTAAAGTATTAAGTATTGACCCTGGGAAAAGTAAATGTGGCTTAGTCTTAGCTGAAATAAGTGAAAACAAAATTTATAAAGCCATTATTATTAAAAGTGAATTACTTGAGAATTATGTCAGAAAATTAAATACTGTTGAAGATATTTCACAAATTATCATTGGTAACGGTACGAACAGTGAAAAGATTATAGAAAAGCTTAATTTTTTTAAAAAAGAAATAATAAGTTTTGAAGAAAAAAATACTACCTTTAGAGCAAAAGCAAGATATTTTGAGCTATTTCCAATTAGAGGTTTGAAGTTTTTAATTCCTAGAGAAGTTTTTATTCTTAATAAAAATCTTGATGCGATATCAGCCCTGATAATTTTAGAGGATTATTCCAAAATAAAGTTTACTTTGAACAAAAATATAGATATTAAAACTTGGCTGAAATTGTGAACTTATATTCATTACCAGCCTCAAGTTCATAAT
Organism: Prochlorococcus sp. AG-347-J21; assembly: GCA_003281455.1. Classification (GTDB taxonomy): domain Bacteria; phylum Cyanobacteriota; class Cyanobacteriia; order PCC-6307; family Cyanobiaceae; genus Prochlorococcus_A. The sequence continues at coordinate 31,485 of QCBX01000005.1, read as the reverse complement.
CCTTTTTGATTAAGAATCTTAATAAGGCATCCTCAATTAATGCTCTTCCCAGGGGAGGATTCACTAATAATAAACCTGTATTAAAAGACCATACAAAAGACCATTCAAATTGACTAGCTTTTACAATTCCTTTAATTTGTTTTTTTGAGAAGCAATATTCTTTAACACTTACATGGGCAATTGTTTCTGGTTTTGACCGCATTTCTTAAATTTGGTCTTTATTAAAAGAATTTAATTCATCTATTATAAATTCTTCTTTTTTAGTATTTAATTGTTCTATACTCTCTATTACCCTTTTATATACTTTATCCAATATGGATTTTTCTTCCAAAGAAATATTACCTAAAACATGAGAAATAGTATTAATTTTGTTTGTTCCTTCAATTAACGGAGGTGACCCAATACCAATTCTTATCCTATTGAAATTATTAGTTTTTAATTTTTCAATAATGCTTTTAAGTCCATTATGTCCGCCAGAGCTCCCTTTCTTTCTAAATCTTATTTTTCCAAGGGGAAGATCCTTATCATCGACGATGATAAAAATCTGATCTAAATTAATTTTGTACCAATCTACTATTGCTCGGACAGCATCACCACTATTATTCATAAAGGTATTTGGCAAAAATAATCTGTAAGTGGAATCATTGATTTTAAACTCTGCGCAAGAACTTTTAAGTTTATCCTTTAATAAAAAACTTGAACTATATTTTTCTGAGAGCTGTTCAAGTAAAAGGAAACCAATATTATGTCTGTTATTAGAGTATTTTTTCCCAGGATTTCCCAATCCTATTAAATATATATCAGTCATGATTTATTTCTCAATTCCTTTTCATTGAGAATTATAAATATAAGAACAAACTACAACTTAATAAATTAAAGCTAAAAATTCTAAAAAATTTTTCAATAAAATTTCTATGGATTAGATATCTAATTGAGAATTTTGGAAATTTAGTTTCCATTCCAGTCTACAGAAAAACCTTGCAATAGCAGAGATTGGTTATAAATTTGTAGAAGAATTACCAGAAAAATCAACAAAAGTAGTCCTATAACAGTCATAACAGGAACCGCCCCCCAACCAGGAACGACTTTCCCTTGACCTGAATTGCCAATTGCTTTTAAAAGGCTTCCTAAAGCAGTTTTTTGACCCATGATGAATTCACTAAATCGAATATTATTTCGCTATTGTATAAGAACTAATACATAAATTGTTTACAAACTTATCAAAATTGATGCAAACTTTATCATCAGCACCAGATCCTGCCGTTTCAATAGCAGTGACTATACTCGCATTATTACTAGCTTTAACCGGTTTTGGTCTTTGGACAGCTTTTGGTCCCAAGGCGGCAAAGTTGACAGACCCTTGGGATGATCATGACGATTGATTAAATTATTTTCTAATATTTTCGTAATAAAGTATTTCAAAATTTACTAAAACTACAAAAAGTAAACCTTTTATCATGATTTAAATATAAATTTAATAAGATATATACGTTCATAACACTTTATCCATGCTTGCCTTAAAAATTTCTGTTTACACTATTGTTTTTTTCTTCGTAGGAATTTTTCTATTCGGATTTTTAGCAAGTGATCCAACAAGAACACCAAACAGGAAAGACTTAGAAAGTCCTCAAGATTAGACTATTAAATTATTAATTCATTGATTTTAGGAATTTCAAAAAGATTAATATTTTCTTTTTTCTTGCTTTATAATTCTATTGAGACATCAAAATCTGCTGATTTTCAGGAAATTAATAAAAATGACAATAATTCTCTCACTAAACCAAATTGGTTAGAAGTAACAAAAAATCAGAAAATTACTGATTCTTCAAAAATATCATTTACTAGTAATTTTGATATTTTTAACAAAAAAAAATTTTTTAAAAATAAATCTGAGCTACTTTTATCTAAAAATAGTAATGAACAACAAGAGTTAATAATAAATTCAGATAAGCAGTCAGAAATAAATAACATTATTTATGCAGAGGGTAATGTGGTTGTTTCATTCAGGGGCAAACTGCTTAAAGCTGATAATCTAATTTACGATAAGTTAAATGAAAAAATTAGTGCTCAAGGAAATATAACTTTGATATTCGCTGATCAAATCTTTAGACTTTCAGAATTTGAATATAACTTTATTAGTAAAAAAGGGTATTTATTAAATGTTGAGGGTCATATTAATTCCAATACTTTAATGAATGACTTATCTTCGAATTTCTCCTTATCAGATCTTAATAAGATTGAGAATTTACTAGATTTTAGAAAAAAGGAAGTCTTACATACTCCTGGTAATGTTGAAAATTGGTTATTTTTGACTGATAAAATTTCTATAGATGGGGAGAAATGGAAAAGTAAGAAGGCAATATTTAGTAATGATTTACTTGAATTAAAACAAGCAAAATTAGAAATTAATTCACTAGAAATTTTTCCATCTGATAAAGAATTACGATTTAAGTCCTCAATTAATTTTTTAATTCTTGAAGAAAAAGTATCAATACCTTTTTGGCTAGGTAATAGACCTTTAAATAATGATGATTCTCAAATTGATAATAGATGGACCATTGGATATGAAAATTTAGATAAGGACGGGTATTTTATTGGCAGGAAATTTAACTCAATTGATATATCTGATGATTTTGTTCTTGATTTAGAGCCGCAATTTTTGATTCAACGATCATTAAAAGGTTATACAAAAAGTTTTGTGAAGCAGGGGAATTCAATTACTTCAGAGAAGGTTAAGCGAAATACAAGTTTTGAAGATTATTTTGCTCTCAATTCCCAAATAAAAGGCAGAAAAGATAATTGGAATTTAAAAATAGAAAAGAGTTTAAACACTTTTGACTTTAATAAATTTTCCGATGCTTTTAGATTTAAAACTAATTTAAGTAAAAAAATAAATTTTTTAGATTCTAAATGGGAAAAAAGCTTTTATGGAACATATAGAGAGAGGGTTTGGAACGGTTCATTGGGTGAAGCGGAAATTTACTCAGGTTATGGTTCAAGATTAAAAAAAGAAAATACTTGGTTTGTTGATGATATTAAAAAGACTGAATATTTTTCTTTAGGTCTGGCTAATTTAACAGCGGAGGGTTTAAATACAAAGAATCTGTTAACCAATTTGAAAGGGAACTTTTTTTATTCCCTGGGTCAAAAAATTCCAATTGGTGCTAAAGATCTTAAAAATAAATCTATTGATATTTCATATAGATATGTTCCTGAGCCAATTACTAAAGGATTAAGTCTGAATACAAGATTACAAGCATCATTTTCTTTCTACGAAAATGGAAATCATCAGGAGTATTTAGGTTTAGGTATGGGGCCAGAATTAATACTAGGAAATTTTAAAAATAAAATTTTTGACTATACTCGCATAGGTTTTTTCCCTTTCTATAAATTAAATAGTGGAGAAAGTGTGTTTAAATTTGACCAGAATAATGATAAATTCATATTAAATATAATTTTTGATCAGCAATTGTTTGGACCAATTGTTCTCAAAAGTAATGGGACTTTGAACTTAACAGGTGATTCAGATAATTATGGTGAATTTATTAATTCTAAAATTTCATTGAATTGGAAAAAAAGATCTTATGAATTGGGTATCTTTTATCAACCTAATAATCAAGCAGGAGGAATCTCTTTTAATTTATTCGGATTTAAATAACTAACAGAAATGTTTATTAAAGTTTAGATAGGGTAAATCATTAGATTTTTTTTCAATTAGAATTTTATTAGCAAGTAATGTTGAAGTGGCGTCCCATTCTCCTGATAAAAACATTTTTTTTGAGCTCTCCTTAATCTCAAGATTAAGAATTAAATCTTTTGATTTTGCTAAGGAATTTTTTAAATCAATTTCTAAGAATAAAATTCCATTAGCGATATAATTTTGAATATTTTGTATTGAATTTTTAGGAAGAGTAAAACATGGAATGCCAATCGCAATACAATTACTATAAAAAATGTCAGCAAAACTCTCACCTATTATTGCTTTTATACCCCATCTCAATAGTGCTTGCGGAGCATGTTCTCTACTAGAACCACATCCAAAATTGCTATTAACAATTAGTATTGAGGCATTTTTGTTTTCTTCTAGATCGAAAGAATGAATTCCTTTTAAAGTTTTTCTATCGTCTTCAAAAACAGATTCTCCCAATGAATCAAAGTTTATACACTTTAAAAAACGTGCAGGAATTATTCGATCTGTATCAATGTCGTTACCAATCAATGAGATACATTTTCCATGTATTTGTGAAATTTTGCCAACTGGTGGAGTGAATTCTGATTTCATTTGTTTATAAATTCTCTAATGTCACTTACTTTGCCATTTATTGCAGCAGCAGCAACCATTGCTGGACTCATTAGAAGTGTTCTTCCGCTTGGAGATCCTTGCCTGCCTTTGAAATTTCTATTACTAGAACTAGCACTAACTTGATTACCTATCAACTTATCTGAATTCATTGCTAAACACATTGAGCAGCCTGGTTCTCTCCATTGAAATCCAGAGTCTTTAAAGATTTTATCAAGACCTTCTTTTTTGGCTTCATTGGCTACTTTTTCTGAACCAGGCACTACAAATGCTTTTACTTGTTTACATACTTTTCTATCTTTCAATACTTTAGCGGCAACTCTTAAGTCACTTATTCTCCCATTAGTACAACTGCCTATGAAACAAACATCTACTGGAGTATTTTTTATTGATTGACCAGGTTTGAAACCCATATATTCATAAGCTTCTTTGGCAACCAATTTGTCATTAGGGGATAAGTCATCAAAGAGAGGGATCTTTTCATTGATGCTAATACTTTGACCTGGAGTAATTCCCCAAGTAACAGTAGGCTCTACTTTTGAAGCATCTAGTTTAATTACATCATCATAAATTGAATTTTGATCACTTCTTAGTGATTTCCACCATTTTATAGCTTCATCCCAATTTTTATTTTGAGGAGCACATAATCTTCCTTTGATATAACTAAAGGTTGTTTCATCTGGGTTTATATAGCCGCATCTCGCGCCCCCTTCAATAGACATATTGCATATAGTCATTCTTTCTTCCATTGATAATGCATTGATCGCAGGCCCTGCGAATTCATACGCGAAACCTACTCCAGCCTTTACACCAAGTTCATTAATAATATGAAGCACAAGATCCTTAGCATAAACCCCATGAGATAATTTATTTTCACACCAAATTTGCCTTACCTTCAATTTGTTCATGGCTATGGTTTGGGTAGCAAGAACATCTCTTACTTGGCTTGTACCTATACCAAATGCAATTGAGCCAAAAGCTCCATGAGTTGAAGTATGCGAATCTCCGCAAGCGATTGTCATGCCAGGCTGAGTAAGCCCCAATTCTGGAGCTACTACATGTACTATTCCTTGATTGCCACTGCCAATATTAAAAAATTTTATTTTATGTTCTAAGCAGTTCTTTTCGAGTGTTTCAATCATTTGCTCTGCAAGATTATCTTTGAAAGGTCTGCTTTGATTATCTGTTGGCACAATATGATCAACTGTAGCGACTGTTCTACTGGGGAATTTTACTTTTAAATTTTTGTCTTTTAAAGCGCCAAATGCTTGAGGACTTGTTACTTCATGGATGAGATGAAGACCAATAAATATTTGATCAGATCCACCAGGAAGACATGAAACTTTGTGTAAATCCCAAACTTTATCAAATAAGGTATCCTGACTCAATTTGTAAAAAAGCTAAATACTCTTTGATAATAGGATTAATCTAAGGCTGTTCAAACATACATTTACACTTAGTGTTTGAATTTCAATTCTATTTCGGGTTGAGTTAAATATTTTTTTGATATTGGTAATATTATTATTTGGCCCTGCAATCGAAATATATACTAGTCCAACAGGTTTTTCTTGAGTTCCCCCACTGGGACCAGCGATCCCGCTAATAGCAATCGCCCAGTCTGCTCCTAATTTATTTTTGACATTAATTGCCATAGCCTCACAAACTTCCTTAGAAACTGCTCCATATTTGTTAAGCCTTTCTTCCGAAATATTTAATAATGAATTTTTTAGCTCATTACTATACGAAATAATACTGCCTTGAAAAACTTTAGACGATCCTGATATTGATGTTAGCGATGAAGATAGAAGGCCTCCAGTACACGATTCAGCAAGAACTATAGTTTGGTTCCTCTTTGTTAATTCTTTTATTAAAACGCTAGCAAGAGTATCATTATCCTCTCCAAAAATAAACTTTGGAAACTCTTTTTGTAATTTTTCTTTTACAGGTTGAATTATTTTTTTTGCTTCTAGGTCATTCTTTGCTCGCGCTGTGATTCTGAGTTTAACCTCTCCTAAGTTTGCATAGGGAGCAACAGTCGGGTTTTTAAGATTTAACAGATCGCTAATTTTTTCTGCAACACTAGATTCTCCAATTCCTGCAAATTTAAGAGTATTAGAAAAAAAAGAATAACTATCTGAGAATTTGGTTTTAAGGAAATCATACGCAGTCTCTTCCCACATATTTTTCATTTCACTAGGTACTCCCGGGAAAGTAAGAATAGTAAATCCTTTTATTGGTTCCCATATCATTCCTGGGGCAGTGCCCCTAGGATTATTAATTATTTGAGCATTTTTTGGGAAGAAACATTGTTTCCTTAAGATAGAGGAATCGTCCTTGAGCTTTGAGTTTGGAAGTTTTTGTTTAATTTCATCCCATAAGTGAGGTCTTTCAAAAAGAGATACATTAAAAGATTTGGCTATTGCTTCAGTAGTTAAGTCATCTGGGGTGGGTCCCAAGCCACCCGTTATAATTAGAAGATTACTTCTTTTAGATATTTCTTGAATTACTTTTATAATTCGATCACAATTATCACCTACAGTTGATTGCCTAAAGTGATTTAAGCCTAATAGCGACAACTGTTCAGAAATCCATTGAGCATTTGTATTTATGATATTTCCTAAAAGTAGCTCTGTTCCAATAGAAAGAATTTCAACTCCCTTGGAATTAGGACTCATTTAATTGATGCTTCAAGTTTGCCTTCATAAAGAGGAAAACGATTACATAAGGCTAATACTCTTTCTTTACATTGACTTTCAATCAGTGCATCGTTTGGGTTAAGTAATCTATCAGCAATAATTTCGCCAACTTCAGCAAAAGCATTTTCATTAAAGCCTCTAGTAGTTAATGCAGCAGTACCCAACCTTAGCCCGCTGGTTACAAAAGGTGATTCAGGGTCAAATGGAACAGTATTTTTATTTGCAGTGATATTAACTTCACTTACGAGCAAGTCAGCAATTTTACCAGTCATATTAATACTTCTTAAATCGAGTAAAACAATATGATTATCAGTACCTCCACTAACGATATTAATACCTCTATTTATTAAAGTTGAAGCTAGAACTTTGGCATTTTTTATTACTTGCTGGGAATAATTAACGAAATCTGGCTGTAAGGCTTCTCCAAATGCAACTGCTTTCGCTGCAATAATATGTTCTAGGGGCCCACCCTGAGTTCCTGGGAAAACAGACTTATCAAATTTCTTTCCAAATTCTGCATCTTTACACAAGATAAGTCCACCTCTAGGCCCTCTTAATGTTTTATGAGTAGTTGTAGTTACTACATCACAATAAGGAATTGGATTTGGATGAAGTTTACTCGCTACAAGACCTGCGATGTGTGCAATATCAGCCATTAAGAATGCACCAACTTCATCTGCAATTTTTTTAAATGATTCAAAATTGATTGTTCTTGGATAAGCTGAATATCCGCATATGATTAATTTTGGTTTTGTTTTTAGTGCTATCTCTCTTATTTCTTCAAAATTTAATTCACTAGTTTCTTTATTTACACCATAATGAACTGCATTAAACCACTTACCACTCATATTTACTGGGGATCCATGAGTTAGGTGTCCACCATGAGATAAATCCATCCCCAGGATTGTGTCGCCAGGTTTAAGTAAACTTAGGAAAACAGCAGCATTTGCCTGAGCTCCACTATGGGGTTGAACATTAGCCCAATTAGCATTAAATAATTTTTTCGCTCTCTGTATAGCTAATTCTTCGATTTCATCAACAAATTCACATCCTCCATAATATCTTTTTTGAGGTAATCCCTCTGCATATTTATTTGTAAGGACTGATCCTTGAGCTTGCATGACGGCAATTGATGCGAAATTTTCGCTTGCGATTAACTCAAGATGAGTTTCCTGTCTATTTTTTTCAGAGTTAATAAAATTGGATATTACTGGATCACTTTCTTTAAGATTTAGAAGGATATTCATTGAATTTGATAAGTAATAACCATAATATAGACGATATTTTTAAGAAAAATATAAAAAGAATATTTCAGAATTTGAAACGCGCCTGGAGAGATTCGAACTCCCGACACCCTGATCCGTAGTCAGGTGCTCTAATCCACTGAGCTACAGGCGCATAATTATGTAATATCTCTGTTTCAGGGTCTCTTAGTCAACTAGATTTCGGGTAAAATATCTATTATTCACAATCTAATTCTTAAATATGCCTATAAAGTGGTACGGAAATGGTGATTTAGAAGATCCTATCTATAAACATTTTTCTCGAATAGTAAATTTTGTTATTCACTGCATGATATTTACTGCGATTGTAAGTGGCACATGGCTTTTTAAAGAAATTAAATATGAGATAGCCTACTTTAATAATTTTGCAATTTTCTGGTCAATTCTTTTGGCCTCCCACTTACTTTTCGTAATTATAAAAAAACCTAAAGATATTTCAAAACAATCATCTTAAATCAATTTTATATTTATGGAATCTCAGATACGAATAAGTGATTTAGAAAATATCATTTCCGAAAAGGTTTTTATAAAAATAGAAAAATGGAATTTGTATCTTGGAGATGCTGGCCTAGCTAGACATCTTGCTATTGAATGTATAAGCAATAAAGAGCAAGGCCCATTTGAGGCTGCAAAAATAAGTTTGAAAGCAATAAATGTAAAAGTAGGGGACGGTGTTAACAGTATTCCACTGATTAATTTAATCACTAATTCACAAATTCTAGAATTAGAGGAAATTTTGGAAAGTTTTTTTGAAAACTAAATCTTTTTTTTATAAACTTTATATTTATTTACTTTCAAGTACTTTGTAAGTAAATAATAAATTACAAAAAAAGTTAGAGAACCAAATATTAATAATATAAATTCTCCCAGATTTGAATTGGAGTTATTCGTAGTTTTGAGAATAGTAAAACAAAGTGTGCTATCTATAAACGCTGCTAATGACATAAGGCTGATTTTCCTCAATAAATCCAAGTTAGGCAGATGGATATCTTCATTTCGCAGATTAAAAGAAAGTAAAATACAAACTATCATGTTGACTATAACTGAAGATAAAATTATTCCTATAACTCCCAAATTGTATGGAGAAAGATTTCCAAAATTTTTAACTGGCGCCCCAATTAAAAACCAATCAAAAAAAATATTAAATATTATCCCTGCAAATGAAGACTTAAAAGGGAAGTTTGTTTTCTCTATTGAATAGTAGGTTCTTACTAATAAGTCTCTATAAAGATAAAAAGGTATGCCAACTGCATAAGCAATTAATATATTCTTTACCTTCAAACTCGCTGAATAATCAAAAGATCCTCTTTGAAAAACTAATTGTACTATTTGATTATTGAATGTTATGAAAAATCCGGTTAAAAAAATAGCTGTCAAGAAACAGTACTCTATCCCAGATATCAATTCTTTTTGGAGACCTCTATCGTCTTTCTCACTTCTCAATTTAGAGAATTTTGGAAGTAATGGCAAAATCAAAGAGTTAGATAATATGCCTAAAGGAGCTTGTATGAGAAAGTTTCCGTAAGCTAGTCCAGATGCTGCTCCTTGAAAACTTGAAGCAAAAAACATATCGATGAAAACATTAATTTGACTTAGACCCGATGAGATAGATGCTGGAATGATTAGTTTGAAAATCCTCTTCTCTTCATCTTTAAATAAATTGAATGTTGAATCCAATCTCAAGAGACCATTTCTCTTTATTTCCGAAATTTGAACAACAAACTGAATTAAAGTTCCTGTCAAAGTTGCAAAAGCTAGTAACCCCGAATAAGTAATGAAATGAGAAGATGTGTTTTCTTGGTTCAAAATCCAACTAAATAAAATAAAACAAATAGTAGTTACGCTTGTTATTGCTGGACTTATACTTGATAAAAAGAATTTTCTTTGGGAATTTAAGGCGCCAAAGCTTAAACCTATGAACCCGGATAAAGGGATACAAGGTGTAAGTATTTTTAATTGGTAAGTGGCAATAGATTTAGCTTCGTAACTTAAATTGGGGGCTAATAATTCAATTAATAAACTGGAATTCGAGTAAATCAATATGGCTAAAATAGATAATAATATTGAAAGTTTTATGCTTACTTGAGTCAATATAATTCCCCCATTTTTTTTGTTAAGTGGAGTTAGAACTGCAACGACTGCATTGTGTAAAGGCCCATTAATCCCTCCAATGATTATTAGCAAAAAACCAGGAATTATATAGGCATAATTAAATGCGTCGTAAGTTACTCCAACCCCAAAAGCAGCAGCTATGAATATTTGTCTTATACATCCAGCTAATTTGCTAAGACTAGTTCCAAACGAAATTGAAAAAACATTATTTTTTAAAAAAGAATGCATTTGGATTTGTCTAAATTTTTCAAGAAGTTTAAGTTTCAATTATATTTGATTTTTAACTAACGACATATTTATGAATGATCGAATAATTGAATTTGATTCATTAATTGAAGGGGTTTTAATAAAGAGATATAAAAGGTTTCTTGTAGATATTGAATTAGATAGTGGAGAGGTAGTAACTGCTCATTGCGCTAATACAGGCCCAATGAAAGGACTTTTGACTGAGGGAGCAAAAGTAAGAATCAGTATTTCCCCTGATCCAAAAAGAAAATTACCTTTTACTTGGGAACAGATATGTGTTTTAAATGCAAAAAATGAGGAGGTTTGGGTAGGTATTAATACTCTGTTTGCAAATAAATTAATTAAAAAGGTTATTGAGAAAAATTTGCTAAGGGAAATCATTGGAGAAATAGAGACGATTAAATCAGAAGTTCCTTATGGAAAAGATAAAAAAAGCAGAATTGACTTTTTTTTAACTCCAAAATCTTCAAATCCTGATAAACGTAACATTTACATAGAGGTTAAAAATACGACTTGGATTAAAGAAAATGTGGCTCTATTTCCAGATACAGTAACGAAAAGAGGCCAAAAACACCTTATTGAATTAAAAGAATTAATTCCTGAAAGTAAAAGTATTTTAGTTCCTTGTATTACGAGAAAAGACGCTCTTTTCTTTGCACCTGGATATGAGGCAGATCCCTTGTATGGCAACCTTTTTAGAGAATCTTTAAGAGCAGGAATGATATCCATACCATGTTCGTTTGAATTTCATAAAGACCACGTAACATGGAATGGAATTAAACCTTTGAAATGAATAAAAAACTTGATATTTTGAAATTCAAAAAAAAAATTTTTTAATTTAACAAATAAATTTTTGGGGTGCAAGTATAAAAATGGTATAAACAACTACTAGACACGGATAAGTTTTTTGAATAAATTTAAATTTGAAAGGAAACAGCACAAACTGTTTTTTTGCAGATCTAATTTTTTTTTATGACCACTGCTTTGCAAACGCCTCAAAGGCGCTCTAGGTCCAAACTTCAAGATGCAAGTCTTGTGAATGGACCTATGCTCCTTTTGAGGAGTATTCGAGGATTTAGTTCAAACCGCTCAATGTTGTGGCTTGCAACTGTTCCCCTAGCTTTGTTTGGTTTAGGTATTTTTAATCTTTCAGCTCACGCAGCTGATTTACCTGAGTTGAATGCAGCTTTTCTTGCTAACAATTTATGGCTTTTGATCGCTACTATCCTAGTGATCTTTATGAACGCCGGTTTCGCTATGGTTGAGGCAGGTATGTGCCGTTCTAAGAACGCTGTTAACATTCTTGCTAAAAACCTCTTTGTATTTGCTTTAGCTGTAACTTCTTATTGGTTTATCGGCTATTCATTAATGTACGGAGGAAGTGTTGCTGACGGATGGCTTTATTTTGGAGGCTTATTTTTTGATCCAACAGTCACTGCAGATATGGTGACTGATGCTGGTTTAGTCCCAACTGTTGATTTCTTGTTCCAGTCTGCATTTGCAGGAACTGCGGCAACTATCGTTTCCGGTCTTGTTGCTGAAAGAGTTAAATTTGGAGAATTTGTTGTTTTTGCGATTGTATTAACTGCATTTATATATCCAATTGCTGGTAGCTGGAAATGGAATGGTGGCTGGCTTGACTCTCTAGGTTTTGTTGATTTTGCCGGTTCTTCAATTGTTCACTCAGTTGGAGCATGGGCAGGTCTTGTAGGAGCTATGCTTCTTGGACCAAGAATTGGCAAATACTCTGATGGAAAACCACAGGCTATGCCAGGTCACAATATGGCTATAGCTACTTTGGGTGCATTAGTTCTATGGATAGGTTGGTATGGATTTAACCCCGGCTCTCAACTTGCTATGGACCAATGGGTTCCATATGTTGCTGTAACAACCACTTTGGCAGCAGCAGCTGGTGCTATTGGAGCAACTATTGTCTCAACATTAACTTCTGGGAAGCCTGACCTTACAATGATTATTAACGGAATCCTTGCTGGATTAGTTAGTATCACTGCTGGTTGTGGCGATATGACACTTGCTGGAGCCTGGTTTGCAGGACTAGTTGGTGGAATTATCGTTGTATTCTCTGTAGCGGCCTTAGATGCTGCTGAGATCGATGATCCTGTAGGTGCATTCTCCGTACACGGAGTTTGTGGTGTATGGGGTACTGTAGTTATCGGTCTATGGGGGACAGCTGTTCAAGGAGATGGTGCTGGTATGGGATTGTTTAATGGTGGAGGTATTAGCCTTCTTCTAATTCAAGCTCTCGGTGCCGCAGCTTATGCTATCTGGACACTAGTTACTTGCTGGATTGCTTGGTCTGTTATTGGAGGATTATTCGGTGGAATCCGAGTATCTGAAGAGGAAGAGACTCAAGGTCTAGATATAGGAGAGCATGGAATGGAAGCATATCCAGACTTTGCATCTGCTAAATAATCTAATTTAAAATTTATTTTAGAAACCTGACTTGTGTCAGGTTTCTTTTTTTTTACAAAAAATTATTTAAAATGTTGTAATATCAAAAAATGGATACTCAAGCTTTTAGAAGATCTCTTCATCATTCTGATAGGTACAATAGAAGGGGTTTCGATTCTCCAACAAAAAGAGCGCAAGCTTTAGAAGAAGCCTACCAAAGTGATTTGATAAGTTCTATAAGAGATAATGGTTTTACTTACACTAAAGGGAGATTAAATATTAAGTTGGCACAAGCCTTTGGTTTTTGTTGGGGAGTTGAAAGAGCTGTAGCAATGGCTTATGAGACTAGAAGACATTATCCCAATGAGAATATTTGGATAACAAACGAAATAATTCATAATCCATCGGTTAATGATCATTTAAGAAAAATGAATGTAAAATTCATTTCTGCTAAAAATGGAATTAAAGACTTTTCGTTAGTTTCTGATGGGGACGTAGTTATACTTCCTGCTTTCGGAGCCACTGTTCAAGAAATGAAACTCCTTCATGAGAAAGGTTGTCATATCATTGATACAACTTGTCCATGGGTTTCTAAGGTTTGGCATACCGTTGAGAAACATAAAAAACATGTTTTTACATCCATTATTCATGGAAAATTTAAGCATGAAGAAACTCTTGCTACTAGTTCATTTGCGGGTAAATATCTAGTTGTACTTGATCTAGAAGAAGCAAATTATGTATCTGAATACATTATGGGTAGAGGTAATAGAAATGAATTTATGAATAAATTTGCTAAAGCTTTTTCTAATGGATTTGACCCTGATAAAGATTTAGATAGAGTGGGAGTTGCTAACCAGACAACTATGCTAAAAAGTGAGACGGAAGAAATCGGAAAAGTTTTTGAAAGAACGATGTTAAAAAAATTCGGACCAGAAAACTTAAATAGCCACTTCTTAGCTTTTAATACTATTTGTGATGCAACTGAAGAAAGACAAGATGCAATGTTCTCTTTGGTTGATGAAGACCTTGATATTCTTGTTGTTATAGGAGGCTTCAATTCTTCCAATACTACTCACTTACAAGAAATAGCAATTACTAAAAATATTTCTTCTTTTCACATAGATACGCCAGAGAGGATATCAGTTGAAGAAAACTCAATATTACATAAGCCACTAGGATCAGATTTAGAACTAAAAAATAATTTTTTACCTAGTGGAAAAATTAATGTTGGAATCACCTCAGGTGCATCAACTCCTGATAGGGTTGTTGCTGATGTTATTGAGAAGTTAGTTGATATTGCTTCTTAAATTTATTAGGTCATTTATAAATTTACTTAGTTTTTTAAATTATTAGTCAGATAATTCCAAAATATCTACTTTATTAATTAGAATAATAAAAAATTTATGAAGTATGGAAGACAAAGCTCAATCTAATCAGGTTCAAACTGCAAGCATGAATAGAACTAAAGCTCCTCAAAAAGTTGAAGTTGTAGTGGCTAATCCATCTTCTGGGTCAGAAGTAAATATCCTTGGAGAATTATCAATTTTTGTTTTACGGATTGGTTTTTGTGCTTTGATGATTCATCATGGCTTAGAGAAATTACAGGATCCTGAGGGTTTTGCTGAGTTTGTAGTTGGAAAGTACTTCCCATTTTTGCCGGGCGATCCTGTTATCTGGACTTTTGGAGCCGCGATCACTCAATTAGTATGCCCAGTAGGGTTAGCTTTAGGCATATTTGCAAGGCTTTCTTCTCTTGGGTTATTCTCTACAATGGCATTTGCTGTTTATTTTCATATCCTTGATACCGGCTTAGAAGGTTTTCCTCTTGCAGTAGTTGAAGGACATAATTATGCTTTCGAATTGTCTTTTATATATGGGGCAATTTCTCTATACTTTCTATGCGCTGGTCCAGGCAGGCTCTCTTTATTTAGAAAGACTAACAAGATTACATATTATCCAAAATCAAGTTAATTTAATGCAAAAAATGCCTTTTTTGAGTAAATATCATTGAGATTCCTTTCGAATCGCACATATCAATACTTTCTTGGTCTCTTAGACTTCCTCCAGGTTGGACAATAGCTTTTATACCATACTCATTTGCAAGTTCTACCGAATCCGCAAAAGGGAAAAATCCATCGCTTGCTAAGACTGCATCAGAACATAAACTTCCAGCAGCTTTTAATGCAATTTTTGCGGCTCCAACTCTATTCATTTGTCCAGCTCCAATCCCAATAGTTTTTTGGTTTTTTGCAATAACAATTGCATTTGATTTCACATGTTTACAAATTTTCCATGCAAAATTCAGATCTAAGTTCATTTCTTTACTCGGATTTTTTTTAGTAACTGAAATCCAACTTTCAGTTTTGTCTTCACTATCATCAATTTCCTGAACTAGTAATCCTCCCATTATTGATTTAGTAGAATTTTGATTCTTTTGTGGAAGTTGATCTTTTGAAAACTTTAAAATTCTTAAATTCTTTTTAACTTTTAAAATTTCTAAAGCTTCCTCATCAAAAGATGGAGCGACGACACACTCTAAGAAAATATCTTTGAGGTGAATTGCGGTTTCACAATCAACATTTGAATTAAAAGCAACTATTCCTCCAAATGCACTAACAGAGTCGCATTCCAAAGCATTTAAAAATGCTTTAGAAGCTGAATTACTTATAGAGGCACCGCAAGGATTATTGTGTTTTAAAATAACAGAGGCAAACATGTCGGTTGTAAGCTCATCTTTTTCTGTGTAGCCAAATTCGCAAACTGTTGAAAGTGCCGACTCTAGATCTAATAGATTGTTATAACTTAAGTCTTTTCCTTGTAATTGTTCTGCTGAGTTCCATCCAATGTCACTTAAACCATACCAGAAAGCTTTTTGATGTGGATTCTCACCATATCTTAAGGTTTTGATTAGTGGATAAGATTCAATATATTTGGCAGATTGTAAATCTCTTTCTTTTCTTATCCAATTAGATATTGCAGTGTCATAGTCTGCTGTATGTTGAAAAGCCTCAAGGGCTAATTTTGCTTTATATGAGTCTTTCAATTCACCTTTTTTACTTTCTTCAAGAAAATTTTGATACTGACTAGGATCTACTAAAACAGAAACATCTTTATGATTTTTAGCTGCAGAACGAATCATAGATGGCCCTCCTATATCGATATTTTCAATAGCATCTTCCCATTTAGCTCCCTGATTGACCGTTTTTTTAAAAGGATATAAATTTACAACTACTAAGTCAATTAACTCAAGATTATTAGCTTCTATATCTTTTTTATGTTCTTCATCAGTTCTTTTAGCTAATATCCCCCCGTGTATTTTTGGATGTAAAGTTTTAACTCTTCCTCCAAGAATTTCTGGAGAATTAGTAAAATCAGCAACTTTAATAACTGGAATTTTAGCCTCTATAAGATGTTTGGCAGTTCCTCCACTTGATAGAATTTTATAATTAAATTGTTCTATCAATTCCTTGCAAAATGGGATTATATTTTTTTTATCAGAGACACTTACTAAAGCTAATGGAGACATTATGGGAAAGTTTACTTACTTAAGAATATAAACATGAAATATGCTATCAATCATGAATTTGTTTCGATTAGCTCTCAAACTGCAACTCATAGAATTATTTTGATGCATGGTTGGGGAGCTGATTCAGATGACCTTTTAACATTTGGAAAGGAGATGACTGAAAAAATAAGTCTTGATTTTGAGGTAATTTCTTTAAGGGCTCCTGGATTACACCCAAGTGGTCAGGGAAGACAGTGGTATGGATTATACCCACATGATTGGAATGGAGCTGAGATTGAAGTAAATAAACTTTTAGTTACATTAAAAAAATTTGATACTGATCAGATTCCACTAAGAAAAACAATTTTGTTGGGGTTTTCTCAGGGGGCGGCAATGGCAATTGATGCGGGATTTAAGTTAAATTTTGGATTAATTGTTGCTTGTAGTGGTTATCCTCACCCCAACTGGGACCCGGGAGAAAAATTCTCGCCATTGATTATTAGTCATGGTTTATTTGATGACGTTGTGCCTATAGATGCTTCTAGGACTATTTATGAAAAGGTAAAAAGTAAGTCTTCTAAATTTTGTGAATTATTAGAATTCGATGGATTTCATCAAATTGATTCACATTTAATTAGCTTTATTAGCTCAAATATTAGTAATTTTTTTTAAACGAAAGCATATTCATATTCTTCAATCTCTTCCCAATCATCTGCAGTAAGTTCTAGACCTTCAAATATTTTCTCTTCACCAATTCCCTCAACTACGACTTTTAATGAAGGAAATAGGAAATGATTTTCTTCTGCATATTGCGCACTAAATAAACCCTTTTCACCCCAGAAAAATCTATCAGTTGTATGTTCATTTCTTCGAACGTTGAAAACTGAGGGCGCAGATAACTGATTTTCAGCTATAAACCTTCTCGCAGCTGTAACTGGTTTATGCTTACCGGTTTCGATATGATAAATAGGTACATGTGCCATTACTCTTTGGCCAGCCAATCTTCTTCTGCTGATTCTTTTTCTTTTTTTTGACATTGATTGGTACTCCTGAAATTATGAATGAGATTAGTCTTATTATTTTTACTAATCTTATATTTGTGATTTTGAATTCACTTCAAATTACATAGAGGACCCATCAACCTCTTATGTAGCTTAAAATATGATGTAATATTCATTTTTAAGGCTGTCTGTAGTCAGACCTCTATTATCTTAATACTTTTTTCATATTTTACAAGCCTTTTTCAAATTTTTTCTATAAATTTCTAAAAATTATATTAATTATGAATCTCTCAAAAAAATTTGAAGAATTAATAATAAAACAACTTGAAAGTTTTGGATGCTCAATGGGAGTGACTCATTTAGTTATGTATCTTGCTTCAGCTAATGGAGGAACAAAAGCATCTTTTGAAATGATTGGTCAATGGCCAAAAATTGATAGGTTTTTAATGTCAATAGAAGATGATCCTTCACTAAAAGTTTCTTCTCCTAATAGAAGATGGTACCCGCTTCAAGAGAATGATATTCTACTTGGTGTCCTCAGGGTTGAAACTGATTTGAAAGGGGGAAATTGGCCAGTAATACTTGATTCTAGATTAAAAGCGCTTTCAATATCATTGGCTAAATGCGTTTCTATTGAATTAGAACGCCAAAATAAGAATAAAGAAATTAACTATTTAAAAAATCAGGTCAATGTCATAATTCATCAATTAAGGAATCCATTAGCTGCTATTAGGACATATGCAAAATTATTAATAAAAAGACTTGGTTCAGATGATGATTCTATTGAAATAGTCGAACGCATGATAATAGAGCAAAAACAAATTAATCAATATATGGATTCTTTTGCGCAATTTAATTCACCTATTCAACTTCCTCTGGAAATTGGAGAGGAAAGATTATTATTACCACCAAATTTAGATAATAAAAAGGTAATAACTGTTCAGAGTTTATTGAGGCCAATATTAGAGAGGGGTAAAGCTAATGCGGACTTAGAGAATAGAGATTGGACTGAACCTTCTCTTTGGCCAGATTGGAGTATTTCGCCATTAAAGGGAAAATATGCTGTAATTGCTGAAATTGTGGCCAATTTATTAGAAAATGCGTTTAAATATGCCCAAAAAGATGCTGAAATTGGACTCGCAATTACGAGTAATGGACTTTGTATATTTGATGATGGTAAAAAAATAACCAAAATTGAAAACGAGAAAATTTTTGAAAAAGGTTTTAGAGGATCTGCCGCTAAAAAGAAAGAAGGCACGGGCGTGGGACTTTTTTTGGCTAGGAGATTAGCAAAACAAATTGGAGGAGATTTGAGATTGCTGGAAAATAACTCAATTGTTAATAATGAGAAATCAATTAATCTTAAGAAGAAAAATATTTTCTATTTGGAACTACCTATAAAAGAATTGCATGCATAAACAACATTGCAGTTTCAACTAGTACTACGCTTGCGCCGCAGGCATCTCCATTGAAGCCTCCAATTTTATTACCGAGTATGTTTGGGATAGAATAGCTTAGAAAAATACCAATCAAAATAAGAATTAAAAATTTAATTAATATTGCTTGGGATGTAATTGTAAAAAATTGGTATGCAATGAAAATTAAAAGAAAAATAATGGAGATTAATGATTCTTTTTTAAATCCATTCCAAAACTTTTTATGACTAATAGATTTTTTCTTATAACTAATATATTTAAACTTTTCTATAAAAAATAAATTTGAAAATCTTCCCCAAAATAAGCATATAGGTAAAACAAAAATTATTTGGTTTTGAATTTTCAGTATGCAAGCAATTTGAATTAAAGTTATAAAAACTAAAGCTTGAACGCCAAAGGAACCAACTTTACTGTCTTTCATGGCTTTTAAACGTCTCTTTTTACCTGCAAAAATACCATCAAAAGTATCCATTAAACCATCGAGGTGTAAACCACCAGTAATCAAATATCCCGAAGCCAAACAAATTAATGCAGATGCATAAATTGACCAAGAGTTTGTTCTTAAAAAAAGAAAAACACAACTTTGTATTGTTCCAATAAAAAATCCTAAAGGCGGCCCAAATTGTGCAATATTTTTAAATTCGGGATTAATTAAAGGTATCTTTGGAAATGTCGTATAGAAAATCCAAGAGCCTGCCAAATTTTTTATTAAATATTTTTTGATGAGATAAAAATAGATTCAATATTAAATAATAGGTTAGATTAATGAAAAAGGATCAAAAAATTTTATAAATTATTGTGTTTGAATTTGAAATCACATCGAATTGCAGTAATACAGCGGCAAGAACTGGTATATTTCATACTCCAAATGGGGAGGTCAATACACCAAAATTTATGCCTGTGGGAACTTTGGCAACGGTTAAAGGAATTTCATCTAAGCAGTTAACCTCTACAGGATCAGAAATGATTCTCTCAAATACCTTTCATCTTCATTTACAACCTGGAGAAAAATTAGTTAAAGAATCTGGCGGAATACACAAGTTCATGAATTGGCCTAGACCTATTCTTACTGATTCAGGAGGATATCAAGTTTTTAGTTTGGCAAAATTAAATCATATTTCTGATAAAGGTGTTGAATTTAAAAATCCAAGAGATGGTAGCCATGTATTCTTATCACCTGAGAAAGTAATGCAGATTCAAATGGATCTTGGATCTGATGTCGCGATGGCTTTTGATCATTGTCCTCCGCATACAGCTAACGAAAATGATATTGAGGACTCTTTAGAAAGAACTCATTTATGGCTGCAAAAATGTGTTGAGACACATCAGAAATCAAATCAAGCATTATTCGGCATAGTTCAAGGTGGTAAGTATCCGAGATTAAGGGAATATAGCGCAAAATATACAAGTTCTTTTGATCTGCCTGGAATAGCAGTAGGAGGTGTGAGTGTTGGAGAGGCAGTAGAAGAAATACATAGTGTAATTAATTACGTCCCGAAATTCTTACCAATAAATAAACCAAGATATTTAATGGGAATCGGCTCTTTAAGAGAAATTTCTTTAGCTGTTGCTAATGGATTCGATATATTTGACTGTGTTTTGCCTACAAGACTAGGAAGACATGGGACTGCATTTTTTAATGATGAAAGATTGAATTTGCGAAATGCTCGATTTAAAAATGACTTTTCTCCTATTGACAAAACTTGTAAATGCGAGACCTGTAAATCATATTCTCGAGCATATTTGCATCATCTAATTAGAAATGACGAAATATTAGGCCTAACTCTAATAAGTTTGCATAATATTGCTCACTTAATAAGATTTACCAATTCAATTTCTACTGCAATTAGAGATAATTGTTTTACAAATGATTTCGCTCCTTGGAAAACATCCTCTATTGCTCACTATACGTGGTAACGTCTTATCATAATTAATTAAATTATTAAAAAAGGTGCTCACTCTATTTAATACATTCGCTGAATTGCCCGAGGCTTACAAGGCCTTTGCTCCAACTGTTGATGTTCTTCCACTTATTCCTTTATTTTTCTTTTTATTGGTATTTGTTTGGCAAGCTGCAGTTGGATTTAAATAAAATTATTTTAGTTTAGATTGTTTGTATTAGAAGGGATTTTCAAGTAAAATTGCATCTCCAGAATTATCAACAGCACTCTCTATAAAATCAGCAATTTTTAATGCTCTTGAGGCTTGCTCACCATCCACCTCAGGTGTTTCTTTTCCCTGAACGCATTTAAGAAAATGCTCCAATTCTGCATAAAGAGGTTCAATAGAGGTTGTGCTAACTTCTTCGACGTATCCATCATTTCTATAAACTAATTCTCCATGCTCTGCTGTGTATGATTCATGAGACTTTCGATGGATTTGTAAAGAGTGATTTAAGAAATCAGTTTCTACAAGGCTATTTTGGCAGTGAGCACTTAAATTTCTAATTTTTTTATGACTCATTTTGCTGGCAGTTAAGCTTGCAATAACATTATTTTTAAAAACTAAAGTAGCATTTACATAATCTATTAATCCTTGGCTATTTCTTCCTCCAACAGCTGCCAATTTTTGTATTTTTGAGTTTACAAGCTCTAAAATAAGGTCAATGTCATGAATCATTAAATCCATTACTACAGATACATCATTTGCTCTTTCTGCATGAGGACTGTGCCTCCTTGCTTCTAAAACAACAATTTCTTCATTATTTATTATTTTATTTAATTCTCTAAAAGCAGGATTAAATCTTTCAATATGCCCAACTTGTAATAGACATTTACTTGCATTAGCGGCCTCTATTAAGGATTTTGCCTCCAGCTCATTAGCTGCAATTGGTTTTTCAATTAGAACGTTATTACCTCCATTTAGACAATCTAGTCCTACCTTATGATGAAGTAGTGTCGGGACAGCGATACAAATTGCATCAACTTTTGGAATTAAGTCCTCATAATTTTTAAACCATTCACATTGAAATTGTTCAATAGCTAATTTACCTCTCTCTTCATTTGGATCAGCGACTCCGATGAGATTTGCATCTTTGAGTAAACTTAGTACTCGAGCATGATGCCATCCCATATTCCCTATACCTATGACTCCAACCTTTACGGGTGATGAGGTTGGTTGCATAATTTCAAATCCATGTATTTATTATCATTATCCTCCATGGGGGCCACATTTAGCTTTTGGGAAGAATTATTTTAACACGATCAATTTTTGGACCTGACATTGAGATAACTTCAAATTTAATGTTATTAAAATCTAAAACGTCCCCAATTTTTGGAACCTTTTGAAATTTTTCTAGCAGAAATCCTGCAAGAGTATGATAATCTGCGCCTTCTGGAATTGAACATCCTAATTTCTTATTGATATCAATAATTTCTGATTTTCCAGCTATTGACCATTTTTTAGAGAAATTATCTAACATTCTCATGTCTGAATAAATTCTATTGTTGAGCATTTCCTCTCCAACTATTTCTCCATTAAGATCAGCTGCAGTGATTAGCCCCTCTGTTCCACCATGTTCATCAACTACTAGTAAGAAAGGATTGTAGTCTCTTACTATTGGAAGTATTTCTGCTAATGAACATGTTTCTATTATCTTTGTAACTGGTAAAAGGAATGACTCTAATAATGTATTGGCTTCCATTTCACCTTTTGAAATTGGCTTAGCTAGATAACGCAAATCTAATACACCTAATACATCATCTAAAGACTCACCAATCACAAAGAAGCGAGCATGGCGAGTTTTATCAACTTGTTTCATAAGTTCTGAAAAGGTTATATTTTTTGGCAAAGTTACCATTTCAGATCTTGGAATCATTACTTCTTTAACTTGTGTATCTTTTAAAGCAAAAACTCCCTCAAGAATATTTTTCTCATCTGGTTTTAAACCTGTTACATTATCTGTTTCTATAAGAGTTTCTAATTCTCCTGCGGATAAACCCGAGTTTAAAGAATCCCATTTGTTATTTAAATTGAACAAGCTTAAACATGCGCTAGCAAAGAATTCCATTATCTTCACTATAGGATTCATAGCTTTTCTAACGGCATCGAATATTGTTGTAAGTCTTAATGCAGCAGATTCTGGATTGTTAATTACTAGTGCTTTAGGAATTAGTCCAGAAACAAGAGTAACAACTAAAACAACAAGTAAAAACAATAGAAGATCATAAAATCTATTTGACAAAATATTGCTTTTCCAATAATCATTAGCCAGGTTATTGCTAAGCCATCCAATTGCGATTAATGAAATTGTTACTCCAAATTGAGAAGCAATTAATGAAGATCTAAAGCGTTTTTGAATTTTCAAAATTGAAAATGCGCCTTTCTTTTTTTCTTCTATTAACCTTAAAACTTTACTTGGCCTTATTAATAAAAAAGAGAGTTCACTCGCTGCGAAAAAAGCTGGGAAAAATAAAAGAAATAAAAGTAGAGTTATTTTCATTCAATGACAAATGAATAATGGGGGTGGCGAGGATCGAACTCGCCTTAGCCAAATTATGAGTTTGGTGCATTCACCAGATTGCTACACCCCCAAGGGTGTTTATGTAATTCTAATTACATTGAATTTCAATATACAATAATAAAAATAATATTTCAAAAAACACCTCATTAGTAGGTTTTTGTGAGATTTCTTTTTTTTCTTCTAATCTTTAAATATAAATTTAACTTTTACTAATGGGTAATTTTTCTGAAAAGTATGACTTAAATAAAGCAAAATTGTTTAAACAGTTAATTGAAAAATCTTACAAGAGAGGAAACTTCACTTTATCTTCAGGGAAAAAAAGCATTCATTACTTGAATTGTAAACCGGTATCATTAAATGGCGAAGGCCTAAACTTAATAAGTGATTTATTTTTAGAGTTAAAAGACTCAAGGTCAAAGGCTGTAGCAGGATTGACATTAGGCGCAGATCCTATAGTAAGTGGATTAATTGTCAAAGCAGCTTCGCAAGGCTTAGACCTAAATGGTTTAATAATTCGCAAAGAAATTAAAAAATACGGCACCAAAGCTGGAATAGAGGGTCCTATATTAGAAGAAGGTACCTTGGTAACTGTCTTAGAGGATGTAGTGACAACTGCTGGTTCAGTAATAAAAGCTATAAAAAAGTTAAGAGAAAATAATTATGTTGTTGAGGAAGTTTTGTCTATAGTTGATAGGCAAGAAGGGGGATGTGAAGCCCTTAATGATGAAAATGTTAAATTAAAGAGTCTTTTTACAATAAAAGACTTTCTATAAAAATCTCAAAATGGAAGATATAACAAAAAAGTTTTGGCTTGAAAATTTTGATTGCTTTTCTGTTAGTGGAAAAGATGCCAGAAAATTTTTGAATGGAATAACAACTAGCAATATTCTAAATTCAGAAAATAAAGTTATAAAAACTTGTTGGTTAACTCCAAATGGAGTTTTAAGGTCATTAATTGAAATTATTTTTTTAGAAACAAAATTAGAAGTAATTATCTTAGCGGGCAACACTAATGCAATAATTGATTATTTTAATCAAATTATTTTTCCAGCGGACGATGTACTTCTAAGTGAACCTTTCTTGATAAATAGAATTCAGGAAATTGATGAATCTAGTTCATGGAGAACTTACCAGCCTATTTTCTTCAAAACAGAAGATAAAGAATTTGAAATATATAAAAATAAACTAAATCTACTAAATCCTAATGATTTAAAACTTTGGAAGATTCATCAGGCAATACCCTCATTAGAAATGGAAATAAACGGAAAAAATAATCCTCTTGAGCTTGGATTACAAGATCTTATAGACTTTAATAAAGGTTGTTATTTAGGACAAGAAACAATGTCAAAAATAAAAAATGTTTCTTCTTTAAAACAGGAAATAAGAATTTGGAAATCAATTGAATCTAATTTGAATTTAGATCTTGAAGATAAAAATTTATATATAAATTCTGCCAAGGATATTTCTGTAGGCAAAATCACTAGTTTTTTCAAGACAGATTCTCAAATAAAAGGTTTAGCAATGATAAAAAGAAAATATTTAGAGGAAGGAAGTTATTTTTTTTCAGAAATTTTTGGAAAAATTATTATTAATAAATCTGTAGGATCAATTTTTCTTTAGTTGATTTTTGATTAAATATTCTGCAATTTGTAGAGTAGCCAAACAATCATCTTTGTTATATTGAATAATTTTTTTTAAAAATATTTCGTTTTCTGTAATTTGATATTGAATCCACCAATAAAGGGCTTTCGAGCCACTGACATTTTTCTGCATCCATTCAAATCCAAGCCAATTAGAAACAGTTTTTAAGCCATAGTTTTTTAATGGTAATATCCAAGACTTTCTTATTAAGGTATGTAAGTCTAGAAATCTTGAGGTAAGTGAATCAATTTCTTCAAAACTAAAATTTAGGTTTTTAGCAATATTAATTATTGCTATCTTTTCAGTTTCTCCATAATGTAAAACTGGCCATTCCTTTTGAGAAAAAAGTATTTCAATAATTTTCCTGTAAGAGTCTCTTTTATTGTTTTTGAGATTAAAAATTGGTTTATAAATAAGATCTTCTTTTTTTGTAAACAAATTATTTATTTTTAAAAAACCATATAAAAAGTCATGCTTATCATCTGGACTTGACTCAATATCAAATATATAAAATCCCGAACATGTTTTTTCTAGTAGATCGTTAGTATCATTTTCATTGGAAATGCGATATGGTTCCCCAGAAATATAAGCTTGTGCTTGCTTTACAAATAAGGACGCTTTTTGATACTTTTGATCGTTGAATTTAGATAATTTCTCTCCAAGTTTTTTTTCGCTATACGAAGCTAATGTTTGGGCATCAGATATTCCATTTGTTATGAGTAATGATGCCGTTTTGGATCCTATTCCATCTATATCTGTTAGATATCCATTTTCTTTGGCTTCTTTGTCACAAAATTTTTGCCATGAACAAATAGTACATTTTTTCCTATCTTGAGTTATTTCTGGCATAAATCCCTCCAAGCATTCATTCAAACTTAATAAAACATTCGAAACTTTTTTTCTTAATTTTTTATTTAAATAAATTTCTTCAACATTAACTTTTTTATCAAAACTTGAAATTACTAATCCTTTCTCAATTTTAGATTCTTGAAAAGATTCCAACATCATAGAACTAAAAGCTAAGTCGAATAAATGTTCTTTAGTGGTTTTATGGCCTAACTTAAAAACAGCAGGTAAATATTTATATTGTCCCCATTTACTTTTACCTTTAGTCTTTACAAGTAATTGTGGACGTATCTCTGCGTTAACATTTTGGAAAAGATTCCCTTTGATTTTTAATCCAATTACCCCTTGATAACCATTCTTACAGGCTTTTAATCCTGTATATATTTCACTATTACAAAATTTAGAGAAAATTTGGAACTGATTAATTTTATCTATAGCTTTATGGGGAGACCAAACTTCATAAGATTTTTTACCCTTAAAATCTAGCCATGCTTTTCTTTTGCATCTTGTAAAACTTTTTAAATGAAGAGAATTCAAATTATTTTTTTAAGGGAAGTTTTAAAATTTACTCATATAAATTAGTATAGATAGTTAGAGGAAATCAAGGAAATTTTAAATTTGACAGCTGATAAATTAGATACGATAAAATTTGGAACTGATGGGTGGAGAGGAATTATTGGATTTGATTTTAATTTATCAAATCTTTCAAGAGTTGTAGTCGCTGCATGCCAGGAGTTGCATTATCAATACTATAAAGAAATTAATTCAAAGAAAATTATTATTGGATATGATCGTAGATTTATGGCTTGTGAATTCGCCGAGCAAATAGTGCCTTTTGTTAGAGGATGTGGTTTCGAACCGATCTTATCTGATAGCTTTGTTACAACACCCTCTTGTAGTTTCTATGCCAAAGAGGTCGGTTGTCTTGGAGCGTTAGTAATTACAGCAAGTCATAATCCATATAATTGGCTAGGTCTAAAAATAAAGAGCTTCAATGGATGTTCTGTTGACGAATCTTTTACAAGTGAAGTTGAAAAAAGATTAATGCTTGGAAATTCAATTGAAAAAATAGATGGTGTTAATCAATTGGTAGATGTTAAGAAATTTCACTTAGATAGAATAAAAGCCCTTTTTGATATTGACTTTATTTCCAGTAGATTGAAAAAAATGAAATTGAGAATTTTTGTAGATTCTATGCATGGTTCAGCTGCAAATTGTATGACTGAGATTTTTGCTTCTAATGATTTAGAAGTTATTTCAGAAATCAGGAAAGATGCTGATCCTTTTTTTGGAGGAAAACCTCCTGAACCTCTTTTAAATTATGCAGATGATCTAAATCAAATACTAATGAGAAATTCAACAAATGAAGTGAAAACTCTAGGTATTATATTTGATGGTGATGGTGACAGAATTGCGGCAATTGATGAAAAAGGAAGATACTCTAGTACTCAAGATTTACTTCCATACTTTATTAGCTATTTGGGCAAAATTAAAAATAATTCTTATCCAGTTTTAAAGACTGTTAGTGGTTCAGATATTATTAAAAATATATCAGAGAGTCAAAAAAGAGATGTTTTTGAACTTCCAGTTGGCTTTAAATATATTGCTGAAAAAATGATTAAAGAGAAAATATTTATTGGAGGAGAGGAATCTGGGGGAGTTGGTTTTGGTGAATTTATGCCTGAAAGAGATGCTCTATATGCTGCGATGGTTTTATTAAATGGAATTGCTGACAAGTCTCAATATTTATATGAAACCCTAGATGAAATTCAAGAAGATTTTGGGCCAAGTTTTTATAAAAGAATTGATATTAAATTTCCAAATCAGTCAGAAAAAAATAAGGTAAAAGAATTTATCATAGATAATATTCCTGAGAATATTAATAATCATAAGTTAAAAAGCTTCTCAAAGATCGATGGAATAAAGATGAGAATTGATAAAAATTTTTGGCTTCTTTTTAGGTTTTCAGGAACGGAACCTCTTTTAAGGTTATATTGTGAAGCACCAAAAGAATCTTATTTAGATGAGTTATTAGAATGGGGTCAAATATTTATAAATTTGGCAGAAAAATAAGGATGAAAAATTTATATTTAGCTAGTAAGAATAAAGGTAAAATTGAAGAATATAAGAAGTTGCTTGCTGGAGTTAATTGTAAATTATTGATCCAGCCAGAATCATTAGAAGTTGAAGAGGATGGTCTAACATTTAGAGATAATGCAATTAAAAAAGCGAGTGAAGTTTCGACAAAAACGAATAATTTTTCAATAGCAGATGATTCAGGAATTTGTATTGAAGCACTAGGTGGTAAGCCTGGCATTTACTCATCAAGATATGCAGAAAATGATCAGAAGAGAATTGAACGAGTTTTAAGAGAACTTGATGGAGTTCAAAATAGAAGTGCTTTCTTTATTGCTAATATTTGTGTTTGTTCCCCACATGGTGAAGTGATTATTGAATCTGAGGCCAAATGTCACGGCAATATAATTTTAAACCCCAGAGGCAAAAGTGGTTTTGGGTATGACCCAATTTTTGAGGAGAGTTCTACCAGATTAACTTTCGCAGAAATGAATAATGATATTAAAGACTCTTGTAGTCATAGAGGTAAAGCATTAAAAAAAATTATTCCAGATTTAATTGAAATTTTTTCTTAAATTCAATTAACCCAAGATCCATGAAGGCCATGAGGAATTGAAATGGGCAATTCATAAACAGCTAATTCTTTTAAGTCTTTTGCATCTAATATTACTAAATCGCTTCCTCTTCTTTCTCCGTTCCATAGAAGTATAAATAAAAATCCCTCATCTTCTTTTGAAGAGTTTTCTGATGGAACCATAATTGGTTCACTAACAAATCCACTTGGACCTGCTGACCAGAAAATCTCTTCCTTAGAAGTTAAATTTAATTTTTTTATTGCTTGAAGTGGAGCGTTCCCCAGCTTTTGAGATGTGCTTGCCATCCAACTAAAAGTTGCTTTTAATCCTAAGTTTTTAGGATTAACAACAGCAAATTCACAACATTGTTCACTGAAAGTTTCAAGTTCACAAGTTTTTGTCTTTAGATCGATAATTGATCTTTTCAGTTTTCCTTCTGGATATTTATCAAAGTCAATATCCCTAAAATTCTCGTCTGGACCAACTGATGGAAAATCATCATAAAAAATACTATCTAATACGATTTTGGAATCTTTTTCAAATGCGTTTACATGATGAAAAACGAATCCTTCTGGAGCATCTATTGTTAAAGGAGGCTGCCCGCTAAATAATCCACTTTCTCTGGGGATGATAAAAAACTTTGCCTTTTTATTTGGGTTTGACTTTAGACATTGTGCTGCTCCTCTTTGACCCATTACAAATGGAAGAGGATTGAAATCAATAGCATTCTGTAAAAATATTGCCCAATTAGTTGTAATTGCGAAATCATGAAGGAATGCAAAGCCATTAAAGGTATCTTTTCTGTCAAAAATGAGCTCTCCAGAATTTGAACCAGCATTATCAAATTCCATTAATCTAATGGTACTTTTTGGCCCGGTTTGTACTCCAAAAGTGACTAAAAGTTCTGAAGATGCATTTGAGTTTAGGTCTGTTTTGGGATGAGCACTGAATGCATCGTTAGGCTTGAGTACTCCTTTTAATGTTGTTAAACCAATAGTTTCAAGACTATCAGGATCCATTGCATGTGGACCTGCTGCTTCCCATAATGCGAGAATTTCATCTCCTAATTTAATGACATGTGTATTAGCGATATTCTTGAATTTTAGATCTAATGCATTATTTAAAATTCCTCCATTTTTTTGTGTTCCAAAAACACCTCTATAAATAAATTTATCTATTTTTTCTTCTTCCAAATAGCCCTTAGTTTTAACAAATCTATTTGTTAAGAATGGCTGACCATCTTCGAATTTTATTGATGTTATCATCCCATCACCATCAAATGGATGATGAACCCATTGTCCACCTCTCTCTAATATTCCTGGTCCATTTCTTAATAATGTTCCATTTAAATTTTTAATATTATTACCTTTGCTAATTTTTAGAGGCTCTTTAGTTAGCTCCTTTTCTACATTTTGATAAGCACTTGACCAATCTTCTTTTTTAAAAATATTAAATTTATCAATTTTTTTATCTTGTAAATTAGTCACAACAAAATAGTCACTTTATCTATTTTCGCCAAAAATCAACTGAATTGTGGCTGATTCGAAAAAATTCCTATTTTATTGTTTTTCTAACATTCCTTTACTGCTTGGAATTGAATCAGATCTTCTTGGATCTATTTCGGTAGCCATTCTCATTGCTCTTGAAAAAGCTTTAAAGCACGCCTCAACTATGTGATGTGAATTACTTCCTCGTATTTGATTAATATGCAAAGTAATACCGCTATTATTTACAAAGGCAATAAAAAACTCTCTTACTAGTTCAGTATCATAATTTCCTATTCTAGGGGCTTTTAATTGAAGATCATAAGATAGATGCGGTCTACCAGAGCAGTCTAAAGTGACTTGAACTAATGCTTCATCTAATGGGGCAAAGAAATGTCCAAATCTGCTTATTCCTTTTCTTTCTCCCAAGGCTTTTGAAAATGCTTTGCCTAATGCGATTCCTACATCTTCATTTGTATGATGATCATCAATATGGGTATCTCCAATTGCTTTTATTTTTAAATCGAACAAACCATGACTGGATATTTGATGAAGCATATGATCTAAGAATGGTATCCCGGTATCAATCTCAGAAATTCCATTTCCATCTAAGTTTATAAATACAGAAATATCTGTTTCATTCGTTTTTCTTTTTATTTCAGATTGCCTTAGAGATGACATTTTTATGCAAAAAACTTAGTTTACATTCCATTAATGCAGTAACCCGCATCAACATAAATTGTTTGGCCTGAAATGCCGCTAGAGAGATCACTTAATAAAAAAGCAGCTGTATTACCTACTTCTGTTTGGGTGACTGTTCTGCGTAAAGGAGCCTTTTCTTCAACATTGTGAATCATATCTAAAATGCCACCTATAGCAGAACTCGCAAGTGTTCTTATAGGCCCAGCACTTATTGCGTTAACTCTTACTTGTTTTTCGGGACCAAGTTCTGCAGAAAGATATCTTACTGAAGCTTCTAAAGCTGCTTTTGCAACTCCCATCACGTTATAGTTAGGAATCGCCCTTTCTGAACCTAAATAAGTTAATGAGACAACTCCAGCACCATCACTAAAAAGTGGTTTTGCTGCTTTACATAAAGGTGCTAACGAATACGCACTTATATTAAGAGCCCTATCAAAACCCTCTGAAGTGGTAGCACTATAATCTCCAATCAATTCATCGCGTCCTGCAAATGCTAGACAGTGAACTAATCCGTCAATTTGCCCCCAATTGTCTTTTATATTTTTAAAGATTTCTTCAATTTGAGCTGGATTTTGAACATCAAGGGGCAAAAACAACGATGGGTTCAAAGGTTCAGTTAGTTCTCTAACTTTAGACTCGAATCTTCCTTTATCATCAGGCAAATATGTGATTCCAAGTTCTGCGCCAGCTTTTGAAAGTTGTTGAGCG
>QCBX01000004.1 GCA_003281455.1 Prochlorococcus sp. AG-347-J21 | reverse complement strand
AGCCTCTCATTCTTTGAAAATCAGCTAATACTTTATCAACATCTTTTGCTTGATAACCGCTACCCTTAGCGATTCTTTGTCTTCTTGAAGGCTGAGCAGCAAGAACCTCAGGTTTTTGTTTTTCCTCAAGAGTCATTGATGAGATCATAGATTCTATTTTCTTAAGTTGGTCCTCTCCATCTTTTATCATCCCATCATCGATTTTATTCATTCCAGGAATCAATTTAATCAATCCGCCAAGTGATCCCATCTTTTTAATTAATCTCATTTGCTTAACAAAATCATTAAAATCAAAAGTTGCTTCTTGAAGTTTCTTTTGCATCGCTTCTGCATCAGCAAGTTCAACTTCTTTTTGGGCTTTTTCAACAAGTGTCAATACATCACCCATGCCTAAAATTCTGCTAGCCATTCTCTCTGGATGGAATGGTTGAAGTGCCTCTATCTTTTCACCTACACCAATAAATTTGATTGGTTTACCACTTATTTTTCTTATTGATAAAGCAGCACCTCCTCTTGAGTCTCCATCCAACTTAGTTAATATCGCCCCTGAAATTCCTACTTTTTCATGAAATGACTTTGTTAAGTCCGCAGCTTCTTGCCCAATCATTGAATCAACAACAAGCAAAACTTCATCCGGATTAGAAACTTCTTTTATTCGAACCATTTCACTCATCATCGAATTATCAATTTGCAGTCTTCCTGCGGTATCAATAATTATCGAATTAAAATCATTTTCACTAGCAAATTTCAATGCTTCCTTCGCTATCTCTTCTGGTTTGCTATTTGCATCTTTAGCTGAAAAAACCTCCAAGTCATATTGACTTCCCAATGTTTTAAGCTGCTCTACAGCTGCTGGCCGATAAATATCTGCAGCAACCAAAAGAACTTTTTTGTCTTTTTCTTTCAAATAAAGTCCTAATTTTCCTGTTGCTGTTGTTTTACCCGCTCCCTGAAGCCCAGCCATCAGAATCACTGTAGGACTATTTTCATTCTCGTTTAATGGTGAATTTTCATTCCCCATGATATTAATCAATTCTTTATTTACAACTTCTATAAATTTTTGCCCAGGGTTTACACCCCTAACTACTTCTTCTCCAATTGCTTTATCTTTGACATCCGCTACAAACTCTTTTACTACAGATAAACTAACATCGGCATCTAATAATGCTCTTTTTACTTGCTTTAAGGCATCGTTTATATTATTTTCACTAATTTTTGCTTCGCCTCTTAAACCTTTAACTGCGTCTTCAAAGCGTGATGAAAGTTCATCAAACATTATAAAAAAGTAATTTTAATTATTATAGGTGATCTTGAATTTATAATTACAACCCACTTACAAAATCTACCAATTTCCAAGACTTATTAGAAAAACCAAAAATATACTTAACTTTCAGAGGAGTCAATGATGTCTCACTAACAAATTCTCCAGAATTCTTTATAATTTTCTCTATGTAATCTAATTCCACTAAAACAGCTATTCTAGAAGAAGTTTGTGATTCCAAATCTATTTTTCGTATTTGGGAATTGATTTGTTTATAAATTCCTTTCTCTATATCATTTTCTCTTTCTTCGATTGTTCTATTGATTAATCCAATATTAACAATTTTGGAAAGATTAATTTCACTTTTTCCAGCCAAGTAATTACTTTTGCTTAGAAGCCATACATTAATTAAATTTCTAATATCTTCTAAGGAAGGAGAGGCTGTTGTGAGTTTTTTTAATTTAGAAGTACTAATATCTGTTATTTTACCAGGCATAGAATTCGAATCATTTAAAGTATTTCTTTTAGATTCTTTAATAATATCTTTCTCAATAACCTTTTTATTTTTGTCTACAGCAATTAAAGGTTTATCAGATACCACTTGATCCTGAGTTGAATTTCTAATATTTCTTAAAAATCCAATACCTATACCAAATATAAATAAGATCAAAAACGCATATAGATAAATCAAATAAGGTGACCTACCAATAATCCCTTTATCATTCAAAAATTCCCCGAAACTAAACTTTAATTCAGCAATCTTTTCAATAAGGTATCTATAAAACTCGATTGGTTTATTCTTGAGAATTTCCTCATTTAATTTATTTTCTAGTATGTCAGTTTTTTCATATTCTTCTTTTATGCCACCCGGCCAAGGCAATCTCCTATCATCAGAATTATCTAATGTGTTATAAATTTCTTCAGTAACTTTTAAGGAAGATTCTTTTTTAGACTGTTGGTTCTGAAAATTTGATTTAATTATATTTTTTTGTGATTTCTTTTCTAATTTTTCAATAAATTCTTGAATTTCTCTGTTCTCAAACCAAGAATCCAAATCCACTTCTTTTGAGTCAATATCTCTATAACCAACTAAAACATCATTTTCTAACCAGTTTTTACAAAATTCACATATAGCTTCTAACTTATTTCCTGGATAATTATCAAGCCAATTTCGTAAATTCTCATCAGAACTGCTGGAGAACCTTGCAGAGGCCTGCTCAATATCTGCCAAAAGCAAGTCTAAACAACCTATAAGAGGCATTGAATCAAGACCTGATAAATTTAGTTTCTTCAAAATCTTCCTCGCCTCAAATAATTTTTCCGGCTTTCTTCTTGAGAAGCCAATCGCTGTCAAGGATAAAAAAGCTAAAAATCCAGCTTCTAATGATCCTCTTTTTTGTAATTCAAGAAACAAATCTATCTGTTCTTGCAATGTCAAATATGGTCTTATTTGTTGAAAAAAGGCTTCAAATTCATGCTGATTCAAATAATCACGATACTCAGATTTATTATTGCCTTCTAATCCTCCTCTTTTAATTATTAAATTTCCTAACATGCTTAACCCTTTTTTATGAGACTCCTGATCATTTAAATCCCTGCTAAGTAAATCTAAAATCCTGTAGGGGAGAAGAGAAACTAAATCTTCTTCAAGATCTTTCCTTAATTCACCAAGTTTGCCCATTCTTTGAAGGAGTTGTATACCCTCTTGTAAAAAGTCTGCAGCGTTTGAATAGGATCTAAGTTGTTGTTCTTGAATTGCAGAGTCTCTAGCTGTTAATGCAGCCAATAAAGTTAAATCTGCTTCTCTACTACTTCCTAAAGCTGGAGTTTGAGGGGGCTGCAAAGCTTTTCTTGTGATTTTAAAAGCTTCTTTTGGAGATCCTGATTCCCAAAGGAGTATTAACCCAGCTACTTCTCTATTTGAGGGAAACTCTAAACCTGATACTCCATTAAGTAACAAATTCTCATATTCTCTTCTGCTTTCTGGATCTGTAAGTAAATCAGCAGTGAGGCGAAGCAATTCTGATCTTTGAGTTAAAACTTCATAAGTAAATCCTTCATCAGGCGTTTTATCCAAACGCAATTGAAACGCTCTTAATATTTCCTCAGAAGTTGCAGAGGGGCTAACACCAATTAAACGAAAATGGTCTAAAGGAAGTTCCAAACAAATATCCCATTGAAATCCTAGACAAATCTTATCAAGTTAAAAAATTTTTTCATAAGGTCTTACAGAGTTATTAAAAAAAATCATGAAAATTGACCTTCACAGCTTAGAATGTTAACAAATCAAAACTTCATTAAGGTATTTTCTTGGAAACACACGTAGAGAGAATCACAAATCTTCAAGACATTAAAAAAGCCAAATTAGATCGAGAAATCGGATTATTTCTTTATGAAGATATGACACTTGGTCGAAGGTTTGAAGATAAGTGTGCAGAAATGTACTACCGGGGAAAAATGTTTGGTTTCGTTCATTTATATAACGGTCAGGAAGCTATAAGCACTGGAGTAATTGGCGCGATGAAAAAAAAACATGATTGGTTTTGTAGCACCTATCGCGATCATGTTCATGCACTAAGTGCAGGTGTTCCCTCTTTCGAAGTTATGAGTGAGCTTTTTGGTAAAGCGACAGGTTGTAGTAAAGGCCGTGGAGGGTCCATGCACTTATTTTCAAGAGATCATCACTTATTAGGAGGATATGCTTTT
Organism: Prochlorococcus sp. AG-347-J21; assembly: GCA_003281455.1. GTDB lineage: Bacteria > Cyanobacteriota > Cyanobacteriia > PCC-6307 > Cyanobiaceae > Prochlorococcus_A. Next base: position 101,913 of record QCBX01000004.1, on the reverse strand, counting down.
ATTGGGGAAGGCATTCCAGTTGCTTTGGGTGCAGCTTTTTCAAGTAAATATAAAAAGGAAGTTGCTGGTAACAAAAGTAGTGATGCAGTTACAGCAGCATTCTTTGGTGATGGAACTTGCAATAATGGACAGTTTTTTGAATGTCTAAATATGGCTCAATTGTGGAAATTACCAATAATTTTTGTTGTTGAGAACAATAAATGGGCTATTGGTATGGCTCACGATAGAGCAACTAGCAACCCTGAAATATGGAGAAAAGCCTCTGCTTTTGGAATGCATGGTGAGGAAGTTGATGGGATGGATGTATTAGCAGTAAGAGGAGCGGCACAAAGAGCAATTAAGAGAGCAAGAGCAGGAGAAGGTCCCACACTTTTAGAATGTTTAACTTATAGATACAGAGGACATTCTCTTGCAGATCCAGATGAATTAAGGTCTGAGAAAGAGAAGGAGTTTTGGGGGAAAAGAGATCCTATTAAAAAATTAGCTCGAGAAATTATTGATGGTAAATTCGCAACGGAAGAAGAATTAAAACATATTGAAAAGAAAATAGATGAAGAGGTTTCAGAGTCAGTTAGAAATGCTCTAGAAGCACCTGAACCACCTTCAGAAGAATTAACTAAATATATTTGGGCTGAAGATTAGATTAAATACCGCTCGGTAATTTTCTGGTTAAGTTTCTTAATTTTCTTAATGCTTTTAATTCAACTTGTCTCACTCTCTCCCTGGAGACTTCTAATAGCCTTCCTATTTCAGCAAGTGTATGTCTCTCATTGCCATCTAGACCAAACCTTAATTTAAGAACATGTTGCTCCTGCTCGCTTAAATGGCTTAACCACTTTCCAAGTTGCTCTTGGTGCATTTTCTGCTCAACTTGATCTAGAGGCTCTTCATTATTACTATCTGCAATTAAATCTCCTAAGAAGCTTCTGCCGTCATCACCATTAACTGGAGCATCTAGACTACTTGTTGATAAAGCTTGTCTTAAAACAGAATCAAGTTCTTCCACATCAATTTCCATTGCTTCTGCAATTTCAATTCTGCTTGGCATAGCACCAAGTTTATGAGCTAGATCCCTACTAATTTTTCTTATGGAAGCTAATCTTTCACTTAAATGAACTGGTAAACGGATCGTTCGTGATTGACAAGCAATGGCTCTTGTCATGCTTTGACGAATCCACCAAAAAGCGTAAGTAGAAAATTTATATCCTCTTGTAGGATCAAATTTTTCAACAGCCCTCTCCAAACCAAGGGAACCTTCTTGAACTAAATCCAGAAGTTCAAGACCTTTGCCTTGATATTTTTTTGCCACGCTTACAACCAACCTTAAATTAGCTTTCATCATTCTCTCTTTAGCTCTTCTTCCAATTTTTATTGTTCTTTTTTCCTGAAGGGTAAATTCTTTATTTTTTTCTGTTAATTGACCGTCTTCTGTAAGAATCATCATTTTTTGAACTTGATTACCCAATTCAATCTCTTCAGCTGGAGTTAACAAAGGGACCCTACCAATATTCTGTAAATACCAACTTATTGGATCATTACTTTTTCTTTTTGGTGGTTCTGCTTGGGCTGGTATAGATGAAACCATTAATTTGACCTGTTAAAGGTATTAAAACTCTCCTACATTTTTATGAAAATCGCCAAATATTTAATACGCGCTTCAGATTTCATGTAATATTTGTATATTTTTGTGTTCAAAACTAAAAAAAACACTCTTAAATTGTTTCTTTCAAGATATTTGTCTCGTTTTTTTATCCCTCATTAATTTTGATAATTCATCACCAATAGCATATGCATTTGAACCTTTTTTACACTTTGATGCAGCAAATGAATGCAAAAGTACGTATTTTGAAAAAAAATCAGTTGTGATATTTCTATTGAAGGTTAAATCAATCGCAGAACTGCCTGCGATAAATCCAGATAAAAGATCACCTAATCCAGCTCTAGCTGTATTGGAATCGGTACCAAAAAGTTGCCATGCCTTTTCATCACCAGCAACTACGCTGTTAGCTCCCTTTAACAAAACACTAATATTAAATTCTTTTGCTGAGTCTCGTGCTAACCCTAAATTGTTATCAGATCTAATATCAGGGAATAACCTATGAAATTCTTTGATATGTGGTGTAATCCATGTATTAAATTTTCTCTCTAGAAAGAATTTTGCCCCTAACTTAGATTCCGAAATTCTATTGAGTGCATCTGCATCCAATAGCAATAATCCTTCAAAACCAATAAGGTAATCTTTTGATTTTTGCCAATCATCATTATCAATTCCTATTCCTGGACCGACAGCTACTGAATCAAATGAACTTAAATCAATATTCTTTAATGCACTATATAAACATGCATTTCCATTATGGTTAGATTGCATAGTCCCTTTTAAAACAATTTCTGGGGCGACTTGCCAAATAGATTCAGCAACCAACTCAGGCAGAACAGCAGAAATAAAACCTGCTCCACTTGATATGGCCCCTTTTAATGCTAAGTATGCAGCGCCAGGATATTTTTTACTTCCGGCTATTAATAATGTTCTGCCTCTTTTATATTTGTTGGAATTTTTTGGTAAAGAAGGTAAATCAATATTTTTTAAATCTTTGTAAGTAACCTTAAAAACTTTTTTTTCAATATTAAATAACTTATAAAAAGGCACCCCAATATCGATATGGTGCAATTTTCCAATAAAAGGCAAAGCAGAATCTTGCGTCAAACCAATCTTATGAAGACCAATAGCCAGGGTATAGTTTGCCTTTACAGCGTTATCAAAAAAAGGCTCACCTTTATCAGGACATAATCCTGTTGGAATATCAATACTTATTACTTTTCCATATTTGTTATGAAATTTTTGATTAAAAAGTTTAATTAATTTATTATCAACTTTTCTTGATTGATTATTACCAAAAATGGCATCAATCCAAAGTTCTTTCCCATTTGCATTAGGAGGCTCTACCAATTTTGTGACACCAATAGATGTAAGATAATTAAGGTGGTTATTTGTTAATGTTTTTTTTATCGGGAATGGACACCAGACCCTTACTAAAAAACCTTTCAAAAAAAGCTCTCTAGCTATTACTGCACCATCCCCACCATTATGCCCAGGGCCTATAAAAACAGTTATTCCATACTTTAGAAGAGGTTTCCTTTTCAAGAGCCACCTACTAATTTGAATACCAGCTTTTTCCATTAATGCTTCTTGAGGCATTCCATCAGAAAACATTTCTTTCTCTAATATCAACATTTGCTTTGAATCAACAATTAAATGTTTAGAGTCAATTGATGGCCATACAATTCCGTTCATAATTAGTACAAAGCAAATGAAGTACTGTTCAAAAATTTAAACTTCCATGTTAAAGACACAAAAGGATAAAAAATTAGAGAACTTTTTTTCTTCTAATAATAAAACTAAAAAGAAGAAAAATATTATTGTAGGACTTTCTGGTGGCGTAGATAGTTCCCTTTCAGCTGCTCTTCTTGTAGAAAGAGGCTGGAATGTTGAGGGACTAACTCTTTGGCTAATGAAAGGACAAGGCTCGTGTTGTTCTGAAGGATTAGTAGATGCTGCTGGCCTTTGTGAAGATTTGGGAATTAATCATAAAATAATAGACTCAAGAGAAATTTTCGAAAGAGAGGTAATTAAAAAAACTACTGAAAGCTATGAGAAAGGATTCACTCCACTTCCATGTTCGATGTGCAACAAGAATGTGAAGTTTGAAGAGATGCTTAATTACGCAATAAACAAAAAAGACTTTACTCATATTGCAACCGGACATTACGCAAGGATAAAAAAATCATCTTATGCTGAAACACTTGATTGCAAGAGCTTTGTATTTAAGGACTTCCTTCTTCTAAGAGGTGCTGACGAAAACAAGGACCAAAGTTATTTTCTTTATTCTCTTTCACAAGAAGTACTAAGCAGATTAGTATTTCCTCTTGGTGAAATGAAAAAAGAAGAAACAAGAAAGGAAGCCCTGAGATTAGGCCTTAGAACTGCTCAAAAACCAGAAAGTCAAGATTTATGTTTAGTTGAGCATTATGGATCAATGCAGAGATTTATCGACAAACACATTGAACCCAATGTAGGAGAAATAGTGCATGTAAATGGGAAAGTCCTAGGAACGCACAATGGTATTCAGCACTTTACAGTAGGTCAAAGAAAAGGTTTGGGCATCGCTTGGCCTGAACCATTATATGTAAAAAGTTTAGACAGGGTAAAAAACATAGTTTATGTAGCAGATAAAAGTGATCTATTTAATAAAGAAGCAATAATTACTAAGGTTAACTGGGTTTCAATCGAAGAACCTAAGCAAGAGATACAAGTAGAAGCACAAATCAGATATAGAAGTCATCCAGTAAAAGGAACTTTAATCCCTTTGAAAAATTTAGATAATCCAACTAAAACATTTAAATTAATATTTGAAGAAAGTCAAAGTTCGGTAACACCCGGACAAGCTGCAGTTTTCTACAAAGGAGAAATTTTATTAGGTGGCGGATTAATTAATTAATTTTCCAAAAGAAATTTAATCCCATAAAAAATATAAACAATAACAAAATAGGTTTATCTCCAAATTTTGTATAGAAGGTCTTGTCGGATGAAAAATTAGGGAAAACTACTTTATTTTGCTCCACATTTAAATCTAGGAGTTGAATTATTTTCCCATCATCTTTAACTAAACCCGAAGGACCAGTGTTAGATACAAGTATATTATCTTTTTTATTTTCAATACTTCTCAATCTTGTCAAAGACAGGAATTGATTATAAAGCTTAGTTGGATAGGGATCTAAATTTGCTGCAGTTATTATTAGTTTTGCACCGCTATTAATAGCTTTTCTTATTTTAAATCCATCACTAATTTCATAACAAATAGCCACTGCTAGAGGTTGTGTAAATTTAGGATCCAACAATCTTGAATCAGAGCCAGGTTGAATTCCTCCTACAGCAGATAATCCTCTTGAAAAACTATCTAGAAATCTAGGTGTTTTTTCACCTAATGGAACAAGTCTATGTTTATCTATAAATGAGGTAAAAGATTTATCTCCAATTTTAAATCCGAGTAAAGAACTTCTTAACTCATTATTAGAATTTCTAAAACCTCCTGCCAAGGTATTAACCTTAAAGCCTTTAGATAAATAAAAATTACTATTTAAAGTCCCTTCAGGAGCAACAAGAAGTTTTGCTTGATTGGCTAAAGCATATTCTTGAGCATTAGATAGCTTTTCTTCAATAGATTCATCATTTATTTTTAATTTTTCTCTTGTTGGTATATTAGTTTGCCAAATAGCTACTGGATATTCATAATTTCTTTTAATTGGAGTTGTTAAACCTCCAAATAAATGTAAGAAAATAAAAACCAAAAGTCCTAAAAGAAATATTTTTTTAAAGTAAAGTTTTCTTTCCCATCTACCTTGAATATAAAAAATCCAAAATCCAATCAATATTTGTAATACACATAAACCACTTGCACCAATCCATCTTGCTAAACCAGCAAGATAAATATCACCTGGGATAAGGCTCTCTCCTAAACCTATCCAAAAAAAAGGTGTTTGAGAAAGTATCAATTCACCAATACCCCAAGTCAAAGATAAAAAAAATACTTTTACTGTTAAAGATAATATTTTCATTTTGAAAACATCTTCTTTCCAGAGAATGATTTCAACTAACAATCCCCATAAATAAACTAATATCCCACCCAAAAAAGCGCAAAATAATAATACTAAGATGGTGATTATTAAACTTGTAAGCCATGAAAACCCAAGCCATGTCAATGGATGAAGATCATAAAGCCAAGAATGACTTATCAAGATAAAGAAAAATCCCCAACAAAAATTTGCTATTCTCCTTTCACTTCCCTTCCATAAAATAAATAATGATATCGGCATAAAAATCAGCCAAAAATAAGTTGAAACTGAAATTCCTCCTAATATCCCTCCTAAACAAGGGCAAAAATATCGTCTTAGACTTTTAATTTGAGTTGGGATTAACAATCTAAAATTACGAAATTAAATTTATAATCACCCATTTATTGTAACTTCATTCTGTAAACTAAGTTTAGTAACTTTCAAAATTTAAGTGAAAGAAGTCTTTATCAGTTTTGCAGTTTTTGTTTTTTGTGTTTCATTAACTCTTTTCAGTCAATTTAATTCACCTCAAGTTGTTAACGCTGCTGAATCAGAAACTCAGTCAGTTCAAAGAACACCTGTTGCAAAATCATCAAATGTCTCAAATAATAATTTATTTGAACTAGACCCATCTGATCCAAATCCTATACTTTTCGCTATGGCAGAAGAAACACCATCAGACAATAATTCAAGGACTACAGAAAGTGGTCTAATTATTGCAGATATCGTAAACGGGGAAGGAGATGAGGCTAATGCTGGTCAAACAGTTACTGTAAATTACACAGGAACACTAGAAGACGGAACACAATTTGATACTAGTATCGGCAGAGCTCCATTCAGCTTTCCCTTGGGTGCTGGACGAGTAATAAAAGGTTGGGACGAAGGTGTAGCAGGCATGAAAGTTGGAGGTAAAAGAAAATTAACAATACCTCCGGAACTTGGATACGGATCAAGAGGAGCTGGAAATGTAATACCTGCTAATGCGACTTTAATATTTGAAGTTGAATTATTAAAAGTCAATTAAATTAAGTAAGAAAAATATCTAAGACTTTTCAATTTAGTTAATCTCCAAGTAATATATATACAACACCAAATATTTGAAATGTTAAGTAAATTCATCAATCCTTTTCTAGATAAAAAATCACCAATGACAGTCCATGCTCACTGCGATGGTCCTTGTGGTGTTTACGACCCAGCATCTACGAGAGTTGCAGCTGAAGCAGTTTTATCAATGACAAAAAAACTTATTGCATTAGAGGCTCCTACTAGCACTGATTCAGCAGAGTGGGCTGCCTACAGTAATACATTTTCTAGATATGTTGCAGTTAAAGAAGAGCAAGCCAAAGAAACAAAGAAAGAGATTCTAATTTTGTGGACAGATTACTTTAAACCAGTTCACTTAGAAACTTATCCAGACTTACATGAAACCATTTGGAAGGCGGCCAAATTATGCAGTGCATGCAAAGTTAATATTGACTTAACCCAAGCTGAAGAACTCATGAGTTATGTAGAAAAAATTCATAATATTTTCTGGGCTTCAAAAGGAAGATCAGACGCTTTTGTAAAAGCTAGTTAATCAGAGTTATTTTCAAAAGTTTTTTTGATTTTATTTTATTTTTTTTAGGTTTAAGAAAAACTGCGATTATTAGTGGTGAATCGATGTTTCCTTACCTAAAAGATGGTGACATTGTATTTTTTAAAAAATATAAAAAGAATAAATCAATACTTAAAAATCGACAAATAGTTATTTTTAATCATCCAATTAACAATAAAAACCTAATAAAAAGGATAAATTCAGTAAATCAAAATAACATTGAGGTTATTGGCGACAATATTGAATTTAGCGAAGATAGTAATAAATTTGGATTAATCAATAACGAAAAAATAATCGGGATTGTCACATCAAAATTAATTATTCCTAAATTAAAATATTTTTTAATTCAAAAAAACAGAAGCACTTCTTTGAATCCAAAATAATCCCAAAGAAAAGGAAAGCCCTCCTGCTACAGCTATTAATCTTTTAATAAATTTTTGACTTGCTTTAAAGGTAGTAAAAGATATTAGACAAGTAAAAAGATTCATACTTATGAGTGAACCAATCAAATATGAAATCAAATATAAGCAAGCGCTTGTTAAAGGTAGTGCTAAAGCAGGAAGAACTGCAAGAAAATGTGAACCTCCAGCTATACCGTGTAGCAAGCCTAAACCAGTCAAAGCATGTGAGTGCTTATTATTATTTTTTTGTTCCTTAACATGAAAGTGAAAGTGACGATGGTCAATCCCATTCTCATGCTTATGGGAATGCGAGTGGATACTTAATTGAAAAGAATTTTTTATAGCAAATACTCCAACAATTAGAAGTGAAATTCCAACTAGGAATTCGGCAATACTAGAAAATTTGTTTAATGGCGTAATATCCTTAATAAAAATCGCTAGAAAAGCTAACAAGAGGACTCCTGAAGAGTGCCCCAAGCCCCATGAGAAACTATTTTTAAGAGCTTTTTGGGGCTTATTAATCGCTGCTGGCGCCATTGTAATTAGATGATCAGCGCCACTAACTACATGCGCAAATCCTGCGACTATACCTGTTAAAATTACAGTCTGCATATATATTCAGAACAACTCTGTTTATTCAATTTTATAGCACGATTTGAAGTCAATATTAAATTGAGTTAAATAATTTCTTGAACGATTGTTCAATATCAGTTTCTCTCATAAAAGTTTCACCAATTAATACTCCCATGATTCCAATAGATTTAAGCGATTCTAAATCTTCGGCACAATTTATTCCAGATTCACTTATGGGAATAATATTTTGTTTTAAAAATATATCTGCATATGTATGCATCAATTCTTTTGATGTTTTTAAATCCGTTTTAAAAGTCTTTAAGTCCCTATTATTTATTCCAATCAAATTAAAAGATTTTAACCTTAGAATCCTTTCTAATTCATTAGAGTTATGGACTTCAATAAGAACACTCATCTTTAAATTATCAGCTATTTTCTTTAAATAAATTAAATCATCATCACTTAAAATCGCAGCGATTAATAATATTGCATCAGCACCAGATACCCTTGCTTTATAAATCTGATAAGCAGAAATAATAAAATCTTTGCAGAGTAGTGGGAGATTAGTCGATTTCCTTACAGTTTCGAGTATTTCATAACTACCTTGAAAAAACCTTTTATCGGTAAGTACTGAGATACATGATGCACCTAATTCTTCATAACAAAATGCTATTTCTTCAGGGTTAAAATCTTTTCTAATAACTCCTTTACTTGGACTAGCTTTTTTTATTTCAGCAATTACTCCTGGTTTTATTTTTGACTCCAATATATTTTTATAAAAATCTTTGGGAGCAGGAAGATTTTCAATCTTTTTGATGAGATCTTCTAAAGAAACTATTTTTTTAAAATTTTTTATTTCAATATCCTTGTGCCATACAATTTCTTCCAGAATATTTTTTGCTTGTGCTTCTCTATGAGGCACAGCATACTCTAAATTTTCTACCCTTACTGTTGGGTTTGGTGGCCTGCGTCTTATTTCCATTAATTTTAGATATTATTTTATTTGAGAAGCCGCTTGTTTATATGCGACCTCTACTACTTCACTAAGAGTGGGATGAGTATGAACTTCTTTAGATAACTCAATTACATCTTGGTTCCTTGAAATAGCGTTCGAAATTTCTTGAATCAAATCAGCTGCATGTAATCCAAAAATATGAGCACCTAATACTTTCCCATTATCTTTATTGAAAATCAACTTTAGTAATCCATCACTCTCCAATTCAGCCAATGCTTTTGAATTAGCCTTAAAGAAACTTTTGACAACTCCCAAAGTAAAATTTTCTTTTGCAGATATCTCTTTAGCTTCAGCTTCAGAGAGGCCAACTGAACTTATCTCAGGATGAGTAAAGGTTGCTGCAGGGATACTTTTATAGTTAATTTCGACATCACCACCGCAAATATTATCAACAGCAATAGTACCCTGCGCTGCAGCTGTATGGGCGAGCATTAGTTTGCCTGTTATATCTCCAACAGCCCATATATTAGGTATTATTTCATCCCCATTCTTAACTCTCATTTTATCATCTACAGGAATGAAACCTTTTACTGTTTCGATACCAACCGACTCAAGATTTAAGTTATTACTATTAGGACTTCTGCCAGTTGCAACTAGTACAGCGTCAACTTCTAAAGTTTCTACAACTTCCTTAGATTTTGCATCTGTGAGTTCTATTTTTACAGGGCATCCAGGTGTTATTTTTGTCGCAAATACATTTGATTTTGTGTCTATATCTCTTGCTTGAATAAGGTTCTTCTTAGCAATTTTTGTGATGTCCGGATCAAATGTTGGCATAATATTTTCCAAAGCCTCGATCATGGTAACTTCACAACCAAGCGCGGTATAAACATCAGCAAATTCTAGTCCTATATATCCGCTTCCAATAATTGCTATCCATCTTGGAAGCCACTCAAGTTTAACCGCATCATCACTAGTAAATACAGTTCTATTATCCAAAGTTATTCCACGGGGCACAAAAGGAGAAGAACCAGTTGCTATAACAATATTTTTACATGTCAAAATTTTATCAATACCGTTTTTATCTCTTACACCTACTTTTTGATTACCTTCAATTCTGCCAATGCCCAAAATAATTTCAACTCCGCTCCTTTTAAGAGTTTTTGTTAAATTTTCTCTAACACTTAAAACTAAATTATTCGCATGATCTGCAATTTTTGATCTCTCGAACCTTACTGGGGAAGCATGAATACCAAATTTAGCTAAATGTTCATAATTAGCTATTTCTCTGACTTTTCCACTAGCAGCCAAAAGAGCTTTAGAGGGGACACAACCCTTGTTAACGCAAGTGCCTCCCATTTTAGAAGATTCAACAATTGCGACTTTCAGTCCCTTACCAGCAGCATGTTTAGCGGCATCAAAACCTCCATAACCTGCTCCTAATACAATTAAATCGAAATCAAAACTTGAATCAGTCACTTTTTATTTATTTATTAGAGGTGTATGCGACTCTTTTTCGTTCTAGTAATAACGGAACTGCAACACAAGCCACATTTAATGATTCTACAAGCTCACTATGCGGAATTGTAATTGTTTCATTAAAAGCTTCTTGAATTTTTTTATGAATACCTTGACCTTCATTGCCCAAAATTAATGCGGTATGTCTAGACCAATCAATTTCCCAGTAAGGTTTTGTTGGATTTTTTGAACTTTTATTATAGCTACTAGTTGAAAAAATCTTAAATCCTAAATTTGATAATTCAGATAAAGACTTTAGTAAGGAATTTATTATTTCTTCTTCATTACCCTCAAATCTTTGAAATGGCAAATGAAAGACTGCACCAGATGATGCTCTTAGTACCTTTTGGCTTAATGGGTGCGCACCTCCAGCTAAAAAAATTGCATCAACTCCAGCAGCTAGAGCCGTTCTAAAAAGATTACCCATATTCCCAGGATCTTGAATCCTATCGAGAATAAGAATAAAATCATCTTTGCTTTCAAATTGATAATTAGGTATTGATGAAATCTCTACTAACGCCGCGATCCCATCTGGATTAATTGTTGAAATCGCAGAAGCCAAAACCTCTTCTGAAACAATAGTCATTAATGATTTATCTAACTTTTTCCTGAGATTTTGATTTTTTTTAAGCCATTTTTCAGTAACTAAAACTTTGGAGGGAACATTTCTAGACTTCAATAATTCTTCTATGAGATGAGTGCCCTCTATGCAAAAACAGTCATTGTCTTTGCGAGAAGATCCGCTTTTAAATGATCTAAATCTTTTAACTAGATTATTATTTTTACTAGTTATTCTTAAAAAATTATTTTCTATGAGAAATTTAAAAATTTAGTTAACATTCACATTTTAATTCCATTAAAGTTTTGATCAATAATTTTTAAGATTTAATTTCCTAAAAATTGAATAATACATTTTTACTTTTAATTAATATTTAGGACGTTACATAAGGTAGACTTACAAGTATTAGTTTGTCATTATGAATCTAATAAATTAAGTCTTAATGATTTGCGAAAGCAAAAATAAGTCATATCTTAAATCGCAAAATTTAAAGATTTTTGGCCAAGGAAAATTAAATGGAAGAGTTGAAATAAGTGGGGCAAAAAATTCAGCCTTGGTTTTACTTGCAGCTTCATTACTAACTAATGAAAGAATAATTCTTGAAAATGTCCCTCGTCTCACTGATATTGAAAAGATGGGGAATATCCTCAAGAATTTAGGAGTTAATTTAGTACACAAACACAATAACTTAGAAATAGATTCAAAAAATATTTCCATGAAAGAACTTCCATATGAACTTGTTAATGGACTAAGAGCTAGTTTTTTCTGTATCGGTGCTTTATTAAGTAAATTTGGAGAGGCTAAAGTTCCATTACCTGGAGGTTGTAATATTGGCTTAAGGCCAATAGATGAACACATTAAAGGACTAAAAGCATTAGGATCAGAAATACTTATTGAAGATGGAATTGTCAAAGCAAAAATAAAAGGAAAGAAAAAACAACTATGCGGAACTCATATTAAATTAAATTGCCCAAGCGTAGGAGCAACTGAAACTTTAATAATGGCTGCATCTCTAGCAGAGGGAAGAACAACTATTGAGAATGCGGCAAGAGAACCTGAAATTCAGGATTTATGTCAAATGCTTAATAAGATGGGGGCAAAAATTTACGATTCTGGTAAAGAAACAATAATTATTGATGGTGTTAATAAACTAGGTGGTTGTAAGCATAAAGTAATTCCAGACAGAATAGAGGCTGGGACTTTTCTAATAGCTGCTGCTGCAACTTCCTCTTCAATAACAATTTCTCCTGTGATTCCACATCATCTTGAGGCCGTCACTAATAAACTTAAAGAGAGTGGAAGTAAAATCACTGTTCAAGGTAATTCCATTTCAATTCAGAGCAAAAAGCTTAAAGGAGTAGACATTGAAACGGCACCTTTTCCAGGATTTCCTACTGATTTGCAGGCGCCATTTACAACCTTAATGACAATCGCCCATGGTGAATCAAAGATAACTGAAACAATTTTTGAGAACAGAATGAATCACATTGATTTACTTAAGAAAATGGGGGCAAGCATAAAACTAGATAAAAACGTAGCTCACATCAAAGGTGTTAAAACAATGAAAGGGATGAATTTAATTGGTTCAGATTTAAGGTCTTCAGCTGCATTAATAATTGCTGCGATTATCGCTAAAGGAAATAGTAAGATATATGGTCTAGAGCATTTGGATAGAGGTTATGAAAATTTTGAATCAAAACTAAAAATCTTAGGTGTTAAAATAACTAGAGAATTCATTAAAAAAACTTTCACTGAGAAAGAATATAAAATTGCTTCTGAACCAGATGATATTCCCAAAGCCAGAGTTGCTTAAAAATATATTTAAGTTAATTTATTCAAACGTAAGCAATATTTATTAGTGAAATACAACTTAAAAATAATAAAAACAAAACTAAAAAACGTTTAGACCAAATTTTATTTAAACCACTAGGATACATTCGGTTCATACCCAGCTTCCATTGTTGGTACCAAATGCTGTCAATATAGTAACTACAACAAAAAGATAAGGCACAAACTTTAGAGATAATTTTCTAGCTTTAGTCTTAGACATAATTTTTTTCTTCTAATATAACATAATATTACTAATTATGAAGCCATATCTCAAAAATAAGGCTTTTTTAGTAATTATTTTACAAAACTGTTCCATAAATGTTTACGATTTACCCCTTATCTTAATTCTGGACAGCAAATTTAATAAATATAACTCTATGTTTTTATGAAAAAGTCTTAACTAAAAGCAAATGTGGCCTGGTTTATCATTCTTTAACTACCTAACGCATAGTCAATAAAATGATTTTTGTTATAATAAATGAAGTTCATTATTTTTCAAAAGCCTTGGGAGCGTGGTGGAATTGGTAGACGCACCGCACTCAAAATGCGGCACCTTAGGGTATGTCGGTTCAAGTCCGACCGCTCCCACTTTGATGAATACTTATAGTCGATTCGATATATCTTTTAAAAGAGGAAAAGGTTGTTGGCTATGGGACAATACAGGTAAAAAGTATCTTGATGCGGTTGCTGGTATAGCGACTTGTAGCCTTGGCCATAGCGATAGAGTTTTAAGAAGAAGGTTATCTACTCAACTAAAAAAGATTCAACACATTTCAAACCTCTACAACATTGAAGAACAAGAACAATTAAGTAGAACTTTAACAAATATGAGTTGCGCTGAAAGCGTTTTTTTCTGCAACAGTGGCGCAGAAGCAAATGAATCAGCTATTAAATTAATTAAGAAATTTGGAAATATAACAAATGAAGGTAAAGAGTCAATTATTCTTGCAGCAGAGTCCAGCTTTCATGGCAGAACATTTGCAGCCTTGAGTGCGACTGGTCAGCCAAAATATCAAAAAGGTTTCGAACCAATGATTAAAGGGTTCAAATTTTTTAAATTTAACAATTTTGATTCTGTAAAAAAATTATTTGAAGAGTGTGAAAATAATGATCAAAAAATTTCCGGCGTTTTAGTTGAACCAATACAAGGAGAAGGTGGCGTAATTCCTGGGAGTAAAATATTTTTTAAAAGCCTGAGAGATATATGTAATAAGTATAATTCTCTTCTTATTTTAGATGAGGTCCAAAGTGGAGTAGGTCGTACTGGGAAAATGTGGGGTTATGAGAATTTAGGAATTGAACCTGATGGATTCACCCTTGCTAAAGGATTAGGAGGAGGTCATGCAATTGGAGCATTATTGGTAAAAGAAAAAGCCAACATTTTTTATCCAGGGGATCATGCAAGCACTTTTGGTGGGAACCCATTCGCTTGTAAAGCTGCCCTAACTGTATTAGAAGAAATAAATAGAAGAAATATTATCAATAATGTTTATCTAAGAGGGGAACAATTAAGTGCTGGGTTTGATGAATTGTCAAAAAAATTTCCAAATATTATTAGCGGGAAAAGAGGTTTAGGTTTAATACAAGGTCTTGTGATCAATGATGATTATGCTGATGCAAAAAAAATTACATTAAAAGCTTTTGATAAAGGATTACTGGTAGTTCCTGCAGGAGGAAATGTTGTAAGGATTGTCCCACCATTAGTTATTTCTCGAAGAGAAATTAATATTCTTTTAGATAAGCTAAATTCAATTTTTGAAGAGTTATAGCAATTAAAATTTTGAAAAATGCAAATTTAAAAACTTTTGAATTATTATCTCCTAAATATGAAAGGGATAATATCAAGTTAGGTTTATCAAGAATTAAAAAAGTACTTCAAGAACTTGGTAATCCTTGCAAGAGCATCCCTGCGATACAGATTATTGGAACAAATGGGAAAGGATCAATCGCAGCATATTTAGAAAGTATACTTTTTGAAGCTAAAAGGAATTTCGGTGTAACGACATCTCCTCATCTTTTGGATATATGCGAGAGGATTAGAGTTAATAAAAAAAATATTAATAAAACTGATTTTGAAAAAATCTATAGATTAATAGAAAAAAATTTTTCAGCATTTGAATTAACTCCTTTTGAAAAAATCATTTGCTGCGCACTAAATTTTTTTGACCATCAAAAAGTTGAATTACTCATTCTTGAAGCTGGCTTAGGTGGAAGATTAGACGCGACAACAGCCCATAAATCTAGACCAATAATAGCTATTGGGAATATTGGCTTAGACCATAAAGAATTTCTTGGAGATACGATTGAAAAAATTGCCGAAGAAAAATTAGCAGTTATTGAAAAAAACTCAATTGTCATCTCATGCAATCAAAATAGTCTAGTTGAAAATTTAATAACCAAAAAAGTTAAAGAGGTAGGAGCAGAAATTTTTTGGAAAGATTCAATTTCAAAAAGCTATGAGCTTGGATTAAAAGGAATTTTTCAAAAACAAAATGCTTCAGTAGCTGTTGGAGCAATTGAAGCGCTGAATAATTTGGGATTTAATATAAAAGAAAAACACATATCTGAAGGTCTTAAAAAGACAACTTGGAACGGAAGGCTAGAAATAATAAATTATTTCAACAAAGAAATTCTTGTAGATTGTGCGCATAATTATCCTGCGGCAAAAGCACTCTCTAATGAGCGAAGCAATTGGGAGAATGAAGATAAAGGAATATATTGGATTTTAGGTGTCCAAAGACAAAAAGATATTTACGCAATATTAAAAACACTTCTAAAGAAAAATGATCGCTTATTACTTGTGCCAGTTCCAAACCAACCTAGTTGGCAATTAAATGATCTCTCTCAGATTAAAGAAATTAACTTTCAAAAAACAATTGAATTTAAAAAATTTGAACTTGCCATTGAGTATTTATTTTCCCTGGAAAAATGGCCACCTAATCATCCTGTTCTAACAGGTTCTATTTTTTTAGTTGCTGAATTTATTAAATTTGCAAATAAACAGAAATGTTAAATTTTAAATTGTTCTTTTACTTCCCAACCTTCCAATTTTCCTGGATTTAATAGCCCTTTAGGATCAAATCTTAATTTCGCTTTTACTTGATCTGCATCCACTACTCCGAGACCTCCGCCTTCAACTGTTAAAACATGAGGATTAAAAATAAACGCACCAAGTTTATTGCAATCTTCCATTATTTCATTTAGTTCTTCTGCCCCATTCCACTTTAATAAAGGCAAAGCCGCTAATCGCGGTGATCCTTGTTGAGAAACTGCCTCTAAATGCCAAAGAACTTTTTTACCCCATTTTTTTCTCAAAAAATTAATTAATTCTAGTTCATTATTAAGCGGCAAAAGCATCTGTAAATACGTCCAATTTTTATCCTTAGACCTCATATGAAGAGTTGTATGATTCCATACGACTTCAGAAATTCCATTGATAAGCTTTTCTTCTTCCCCAAGTAGGGAAGATTCGACTTTAAATTTTTTACAAATTAGCTCAATAGTTTTTATTCCTCCAAGAGTAGATTGAATTAATATCTTGTGACTTCTAGATTTACTATTAAACCATTTTGGCATTTGATCTACAATTTCTTCTTCAAGAATTGCTCCTAATTTCAGATCAATTGCTGCACTCGTAAGAGTTTTCAATATTTCTATTGTTTTTTCAAATTCAATACAGTCGATAACTATTGAATACCACTTACGTTTGATATCAGTAGCAAGTAATAAAGAAGTAATTATTCCATTAGTCCCATAAGCATGATTTAGAGGCTCGGATTCTTCAGCGTCAAATTTTAATAATTTAGGTTTTTCATTCATCGTTACTGCCTCTAAACCAATAAGATTTCCTGGATCTCTTAAAAATCCCCACCTAATAGACCCAATACCTCCTGATCCACCTGCAATAAAACCTCCAATTGTTGCAGTTTTCCAAGTACTAGGAAGCAACCTCAGTTCCCTTCCATACTTCTCTAATTGTTTATTCAAATCTCCCATAACACAGCCAGACTGTACTTTTACAAAACCTGTGTCTGGATCAAATTCTTCTAACTTATTAAAGTGACTCATCTGCATTACAACTCCTTTAAACAATGGGACAGCTTGTCCATAATTACCTGTACCTGAACCCCTTAAAGTAATTGGGATAGAAAATTCCCAACAAATTTCTGCTACTTCCTTTACCGCTTTGTGATCAATAGGTCTTACCACCAAATCAGCAATACATTCGTCTAATTTTTCAGTAAGGATTGGAGAGTAGTTATAAAAATCTTTTGAAAGTCTTCTTATGTCAGATTGGCTTTCAATAATCTCTAAGTTGTTGACTTCCCTCAATTTGTCTATAAATTTGAAACTATTTGATTTCATTAATAAAATTTTATTATTTTGTATATAAATTAGACGATTAGCAATATAAATCGCCTTTTATAAACACTTTTCTCTTTAAGGTACTCGAAAAAACATCTGCCCAATTTTGTGCATCTAAAATCACAAAGTCAGCAGGACAACCCTTTTTAATTAAACCATCCCATTTTAAGTTTAATAATCTGCTTGGAGCTAAAAAAATAGAAGATAGAGTCATTCTGTCCCAGGGATTTAGTTGAAGCATAGGTATCGAGCAAGACAACATATAAAAAGGATCAAAATTACCAAATGGGTACCAAGGGTCTTGAACGTTATCACTACCCAGAGACACATCCACGTGTGATTTTTGTAATTGCTTTATTGGAGCAACTGGTCTTTTTAATGAGGTAGTTTTATTACTTCGATTGAGCAGCCAAAAATTTGTTAGGGGTAAAGCAATAACTTTAATATTTTTCTCAGCCATTTTTTCTCCTAAATTTAAAATCTCTCTATGACTCAGAGAAATAAGACTACTCAAATGACTACAAGTAATTGGAATACTATTAATTTTTAAATTTTCGATTGTCTCCAATAAAACTTTTATTCCCGCTCCAGGCTCATTGATCGATTCGTCTATATGCAAATCAATTTCTAATTTATATTTACTAGCTAGAAGAAGCATCTTTGCGAGAAATTTGCTTGTATCTTTTTTATTGAAAGGAGGAACAATTACACCTCCTAAAATACCTCCATTAGAGGAAAATATTTTTGCCAAATCTTCTCCATTAGTTGTATCCCAGAATTCCAATGGAGCTAGAGCAACGAATTGTAAAGTCAACTCAGATGAAAATTTTTTTTGTAATTTATAAAGTTCAATCCAAATATCAATAGGTTGACTTTTGAAAGTATCAATATGACTTCTAATAGCTCGGTATCCATTTTTTATGGCAAGTTTTAATGATTTCTCCACTCTTTCAAGAACCTTATCTGTAGTTCTAGTTTTATGTTCTTCAAGATTTACTGATAATGCTCCTCCATAGTTTGATCCCAGATTAGGAAAGTCTGCCCATGTAAAAGATTTATCAAAATGCGAATGCGTTTCAACAAATCTTGGGAATAAAATATTTTTTGGTTTTGTAACTTTATTTTTTAAAGGCTTTAACTCAGAAACAAATCCATCCTCCCAACTAATGGAAACTGAACATAAATCCTCTATATCGATAATGAGGTTATCTATATCTTCTATTAAACAAAGGCTTCTGGGAATAAGAACCTCATCTGTGCCGGAATTACTCAAATTTTTAAATTTTCTTTTATTTTAAATCATAAGAAAACTTTACTGAATTAGAAAATAATTCAAATTTCGCTAAAACATAAAAATAACTATGAAAAATTCCCCTTGAGTTGTTAAATTTATAAATGTGAGGCGGGCGTCGCCAAGTGGTTAAGGCAGCGGCTTGTGGCGCCGCTATTCGGGGGTTCGAATCCCCTCGCTCGCCCTCAATAATATTGCAGCAAAATTATTTAACTTGTAATTTTGAATTAAAGAATCATAAAAAATTCCTAGCAAAGTGCTAACAAAAACAAAATCAGACGAAAAAAAAACTCAAAAGAATTCAACTATTGGCAGTTATTGGATAACCACATTTGGATGTCAAATGAACAAGGCTGATTCTGAGAGAATGGCTGGGACATTAGAGAAAATGGGATACACAAGAGCAGATGATGAATTAAATGCCGATTTGGTCTTGTACAATACATGCACTATTAGAGATAATGCAGAGCAAAAAGTTTATAGCTTTCTAGGAAGACAAGCAAAAAGAAAGCACAAAACACCTAGCTTAAAACTGGTTGTTGCAGGTTGTCTTGCTCAGCAAGAGGGAGAATCCTTACTAAGAAGAGTCCCAGAACTTGATCTGGTTATGGGGCCTCAACACGTAAATAATCTTGAGAATCTTCTGGGGAAAGTTGATTTAGGAAATCAAGTTGCTGCTACAGAAGAAACCTTCATTTCTGAAGATATAACAAGTGCCAGAAGAGAAAGCTCTATTTGTGGCTGGGTTAATATCATCTATGGATGTAATGAAAGATGTTCATATTGTGTAGTCCCCTCTGTCAGAGGAAAAGAGCAATCAAGATATCCAAATGCGATAAAAAGTGAGATCCAAAAATTAGCTGATGATAATTTTAAAGAAATTACTCTTTTGGGTCAGAACATTGATGCTTATGGTAGAGACCTTCCAGGAACTTCAAAAGAGGGGAGAAAAGAAAATACCCTAACTGATCTTTTGTATTATATTCATGATGTTAAAGGAATTCGCAGAATAAGATTTGCTACTAGTCATCCAAGATATTTTTCAAAAAGGTTGATTCAAGCTTGTTATGAACTTGATAAAGTCTGTGAACATTTCCATATTCCCTTCCAAAGTGGAAATGATGAAATTTTAAAGCAAATGTCCAGAGGATACACTATCAAAAAATATAAAAACATTATCGAGAATATAAGATCATTAATGCCAGATGCATCAATTACAGCTGACGCAATAGTTGCTTTCCCAGGAGAAACCGAACAACAGTATCAAGATACATTAAAGCTAATATCAGAAATTGGCTTTGATCAAGTTAATACAGCAGCATACTCTCCAAGACCAAACACGCCTGCAGCAGTATGGGCGAATCAACTTTCGGAAGAAGTGAAAAAAGCTAGATTACAGGAAATTAATGATTTGGTCGAGAAAACTGCTAGGAGTAGAAATCAAAGATATATCAACAATATCGAAAGCGTTTTAATTGAAGGTTTAAATCCAAAGAATTCCTCGCAACTTATGGGTAGAACTAGAACAAATAGATTAACTTTCGTAGAGATTCCCAAAAACATTAACTTTAATTTTTCATTGGGAGATGAAATAGATGTCAGAATAAATGAAGCAAGACCTTTTTCTTTAACAGGCGAACTTTATTTATGATTTTTTTCTAAATGACCGGGGATAAGAAAAAATGTATTGGGTTAATATTTGGCGGTAATTCCAATGAACACGAAGTATCAATATCCTCTGCAAAAACAGTTTATAAAGCATTTAATTCAAAAATAAACAAAGAACTTTATACAGTTAAATGCTTTTACATAAACAAATATGGAGATTGGCTTAATAGTCATCTCTCAGAAAAGATATTAATTGGTGGAATTGAAAACAATAAAACAAATAAACAAGAAATTTTTAATCAAAAAAAAATTAACTTCCTTGACGGAATTGAATTTCAAAATGTTGATGTTTGGTTTCCTCTTTTACATGGATTTAATGGTGAAGACGGATCAATTCATGGCTTACTTAGATTTACAAAGAAACCTTTAGTCGGATGTGGAATAGTTGGCTCTGCACTTGGGATGGATAAAATATTGATGAAAACAATTTTCTCAAATCTTAAACTTCCACAAGTTAATTATCTAGTTTTTCAAAATGATGATCTCAACGATAAGCAAGCAAAAAATAAAGTAATTAATGAAATTTTAAAAAATTTAAAATTTCCTGTATTTGTTAAACCATCGAACTCTGGATCATCTCTTGGCATCTCCAAAGTCAAAAATGAATCAGAAATATTAAAAGCATTAGAAAAGGCAAGAGAAATAGATAAAAGAATCTTAATAGAGGAAGGTTTAGAAGTAAGAGAGATTGAATGCGGAATAATTGGGAATTCAAAACTCTTATCCTCTGAGATAGGCGAGGTAAATTACGAAAGTGATTGGTATGATTACGATTCAAAATATCATTCAAATAATCAAATAATTATCCCAGCCGAAATAGATTCTATAATCACAAAAGAAATTAAAGAAATTGCTATTAAAAGTTGTAGAGCACTAAATATTTTCGGTTTTGCAAGAGTAGATTTCTTTTTAGAAAAATCTTCAAATAAAATTTTTCTAAATGAGATAAATACAATACCTGGTTTTACAAAAAAAAGTATGTTTCCAATGCTTTGGGAAGCTTCAGGTTTAAAAATCGAACAACTTGTGGCTAAACTGGTAGATATATCTTTAGATTTGTAATTTAAAATCAAATGTTGCATGGACTACTTTGGTTACCATTACTTTTAATCTTCATTTTATTAACTGCACTTGGATGGTTAGAAAGAAGAAGGCAAAATCTTTTTAGAAGTTGGGCGAGTGATTCTGAACTGTGCAAGTTAGATAGTTCAGGTGCAGCATCCTTAAAAGATGGGAAATTAAAGTGGAGCGCATTTGAAGCTGGTAAATTTGAAGAAAAAGACTGTTTTACAATCAAGAAGCTGGAATTAGTTGAATTAATGGCACTAACTTCAGGAGAAGCTCCTCTAACAAGTGAATCTCAAGGTAAGTGTAGGTTGAGATTGGTAGGTGATGGGAAGGAGATGGATGTACCATTTTCAGATGCAGAGCTAGCGAGGAAATGGATGGACCAATTGATGGAAAAAGCTAGATGTGATTTGTGAATTACCAGAAAAAAATTAAAAATAGAAGCTTTTTTTTTCTAATCTCACTTTTTTTTTCAACAAGTTTAATAAGCCTAAAAGCTCTGAAAAAAATAAATATTCAAGACATTAAAATTTCTGGTAGTGAATTGTTCTCGCAGAATGATGTGGTAAAAAATTCATCTTTAAAATTTCCGAACCGGTTAATTTTTATTAAGACAAATCTTTTAGAAAAAGAGTTAAAACAAAATTTATCTCTAAAAAATGTTTCAGTCAGCAGACAAATATTTCCTTTTGGTTTGAAAATTCATGTTAATACAAGAATTCCTATAGCTTACGGCGAGAGAACGTTAAATGACAAAAAAATAATTGGCTATATTGATAAAGCTGGAATTTTCATTGATAAAAAAAATGCAGACGAAAAAAATTTGAACAAATTAACTATTCAAGTTTTTGGATGGAAAGAAAAATTTAAAAAAATATTATCTGAAATTTTCATTGCTCAAGAGAACTATGAATTTGAAATAATAAAAATAACGTTCTCACCCAACGGGTTTTTAACTCTTGAGGAAAAAGATTTAAAGACAATCTTCTTAGGATTTAAAACAAATTTAATTAACTATCAATTACAAATAATCAATAACCTAAAAAATGAATTCAAGAAAAATAGTTTTTCTAAAAAAATAGATAATATTGATCTTACTGATCCAAATAAACCAAAAATAAAAGTGTTCAAACCCTAATATTCAAAAAAGGATTTTGAATAATTTTTTTTAATTATTGTAGTGTTGATATGGGTTTTGCATTTAAAACAAAATATTTAATAATTAAATATTTTTAGGATTTTCCTCAACAAATTCCTACAGATGAGCTCAGTAAGTTCATAATGCACCCAATACTAGTATTAGATTCCTATTAAGAGATGAGCTTCGGTAACAATCCAAACTTTGATCAATCGAGAGAAATCCTCCCAAGCCAAAACGCCAAAATTGAAGTTATTGGCGTTGGCGGTGGTGGGAGTAATGCTATAAACAGAATGATTGATAGTGATCTAGAAGGTGTATCATTTAGAGTTCTCAACACTGATGCACAAGCACTATTACAATCTTCGGCAGAGCGAAGGGTGCAATTGGGTCAGAACTTAACAAGAGGCCTTGGAGCGGGGGGAAATCCAAGTATTGGTCAAAAGGCTGCAGAAGAATCTAGAGAGGAGCTTCAACAATCACTAGAAGGATCCGACTTGGTTTTTATAGCTGCAGGAATGGGTGGAGGTACTGGCACAGGAGCAGCTCCAGTTGTTGCTGAAATAGCAAAACAAAGCGGTGCATTAACTATTGGAATAGTAACTAAACCTTTTTCTTTTGAAGGGAAAAGGAGAATGCGTCAAGCAGAAGAAGGAATTGCGAGATTAGCAGAAAATGTTGATACACTTATTGTTATACCAAATGATCGTTTAAAAGAAGTTTCTGCAGGTGCCTCTATCCAAGAAGCATTCAGGAATGCTGATGATGTTTTAAGAATGGGAGTTCAAGGTATAAGTGAAGTAATTACACGCCCTGGCGAAGTTAATCTTGACTTTGCTGATGTAAGATCAGTTATGACAGAAGCTGGCACAGCACTTCTTGGAATGGGGATTGGATCTGGTCGATCTAGGGCTATGGAGGCTGCTCAAGCTGCGATTAATAGTCCGCTACTAGAAGCAGGAAGAATTGATGGAGCAAAAGGTTGTCTTGTAAATATAACTGGAGGAATAGATATGACTCTTGACGATGTTACTGCAGTTGGTGAAGTTATTAGTAACGTTGTAGACAAGGATGCAAATATAATTGTTGGTCAAGCGGTTAACGAATTAATGGAAGGTGAGATACAAGTTACTGTTATTGCGACCGGTTTTGAAACTAATCAACCTTTAAACCAACAAAGAATTAAAAACAGATTATCAAATCAAACCTTATATAATTTTTCCGACAACAAAGAATCTGGCGCTAGTATCCCTGAGTTTTTGAGATTAAGGCAAAATAAAAAAGATATAGATTAAAAGGTAAAATAAAGTGACTCGGTTATCTCGCCTGCCTCAAGCATCCCTTGTGGCTGCTACCTTCCGGTCCTGACCAGGTTTAGGCGTTAAAACCGCGAAAGGCCGAGTCAAAAATATATTAGCAATTCTTTATTAAAAAAGATACTGAAATAATTATGTTACCTTCAGACTTCGTTAAATATAAAGAAAAATCTCAAAAAATAATTGCATTAACTGCATGGGACTCCATTTCAGGCTCTATTGCAGAACAAGCAAATGTTGATCTCGTCCTCGTAGGAGATTCCTTAGCAATGGTCTGCTTAGGATACAAATCGACACTGCCATTAACTTTAGAAAACATAATTTATCATACTAATGCTGTTTCAAGGGGATTTAAAAAGAAAATTGAGGAACAACCTATGGTTGTTTCAGATATGCCTTTTTTGACTTACCAATGTGGAGAGGACAAAGCTGTTGAATATGCAGGGAAAATCATTCAGAGCACTTATGCAAAAGCTGTAAAGGTAGAAGGAGCTGAACCTGAAATACAAAAAGTTATTTCTAGATTAATAAGAATGGGAATACCTGTTATGGGTCACATAGGTCTTACCCCACAAAGCTATCTAAATATAGGATTAAAGAAACAAGGAGAAAGCTTAGAAAGCCAAGAAAAAATTAAGAGAGAGGCTTCTATTCTTGAAAAATTGGGTTGTTTTTCAATAGTTCTAGAACATATTCCTGATTTGCTTGCAAAAGAAATACAAAATAATTTAACAATCCCCATAATAGGTATTGGTGCAGGTAATTATTGCGATGGGCAAGTGAGAGTAACTGCAGATTTGTTAGGCCTTAATGATGATCAACCACCATTTTGCCAACCTATTATTCAAGGAAAGAAATTATTGAAAGATAAATTAAAAGAATGGGTAGACTATGAAAGACTTAATTAATTTCATCCCACCACTTAAACATAGAGACAAGAACTTGATTGCTTAGTTCCATTCCTTCAGGCTCACTTAAAAAGAATCTATTCCCCTTTCTGACTAATAATCCACTTTCAATAAATCTTCCCCATTCTTCAAGTAATTTACTAAAGTTTCTTTCAAATTTTTTGTTTTCCCAGTTTTGTTCTTTAAAAACTTCTTTAATATCTAAACCCTCTTTAAGTCTTAATCCCAACATTATTTTCTCATCAAGTTCTTTGTAGACAAAATTCTTATTAATAAGGGATGAATCTAAATTAAGTTCGTACTGTCTCATTACCCATTCTTTATATTGTTTACTAACTCTTGGTCTAGTTAACTTCTCCCCCCAAGGTGAACTTGTGGAACCTTGCCCAAAACTCCACCAGCCTAAACCACTCCAATAAACTCTATTATGTCTCGATTGATGCCTCGGGAGGCAATAGTTTGAGATTTCATATCTTGAATACCCTGAGTTTTTTAAAATTAAATGAGTTGATTTACTATTTCTAAAAGCTTCTTCATCACTTGGGAGTTTTAATTTTCCTAAATTAACTAATTTTTTAAAAACAGTTCCATTTTCAATATTCAAGTCATAAATAGATATATGCGGTGGTGAAAATGTTATTGCTTTTTTTAAGTCATCTTGCCATTCTTTAAATCCACTAAGTGGCAAATTTTGAATTAAATCTAAACTCCAGCTTTTTATTAACCCAGAATCATATTCTCTCTTCAACCATAAACAAGATTTTTCTGCATCTTCTCTCAAATGACGCCTTCCCGATTTTTGAAGTATCTGATTATTAAAACTTTGTACTCCGAGACTAAATCTATTTATCCCAGCATTTATGAATCCATCAAGATCATCCTTAGTAAAGCTAGCTGGATCAACCTCCATGGTGATTTCAGCACCATAGTCAATTCCAAAATTTTCTCTAAAAAGATCAATTAATTCTTTAATTTGGGTAGGATTCAAAATTGATGGAGTACCACCACCCACATAAATTGTGGATAGAGGTGATTTATGCTTAATTGACAATATTTCTTTATATAAAAATTGCAAATACTCTTTAACAGTTTTGCTCCCATAACCTTGTAAAGTTTCAACTTCGTTTCCTAATGGGATAACTGCAAAGTCACAATAAAAACATCTTCTGTGGCAAAAAGGAATGTGCACATAAGCACTTCTTGGAAACTTATTCATAATCTAAATTCATTTTAAGCTCCAAAAAAAGTACTAAGGATCGAAAAAAATAAAATCCTTATTTACTCAATTAATAAATCCTAGTAGATTATAGATATGACAGATATCTTAGTATTAATTTTATTTGTATTATCTGGGGCTGCTTCCGGATGGCTTGGTGTTGATTTATTGCCTGTAGACATACTTAAACAGGTATCTAATGTAGAAGGTTTTAGAATTGTTTTAGCAATAATAGGTTTTTTTGTTGGATTAGCCGCTGGTTTTGTATTCCTTCAACTTAGAAAGACGTTTCTTGATCAAATAAGAACTATGCCAACGGACTTACTAATAAGTAGATCAGTTGGATTAATTTTAGGATTACTTGTTGCGAATCTCCTACTTGCTCCAATACTATTAATTCCATTCCCTAGAGAAGTTTTTTTCGCAAAACCCTTAGCAGCTATATTAAGCAACATTTTCTTTGGTGCTCTTGGTTATAAGTTGGCAGATACCCATGGAAGGACATTATTGAGATTATTCAATCCAAATAATACTGATGCATATCTAGTGAATGAAGGAATCCTTCCTGCTGCAAGTCCAAAAATTCTGGATACAAGCGTAATTATTGATGGAAGAATCAATGGCTTATTAAATTGTGGCTTATTAGAAGGGCAATTAATTGTTGCTCAAAGTGTAATTGACGAATTACAAACTTTAGCTGACTCAAGCAGTAATGAAAAAAGGTCGAAAGGCAGAAGAGGTCTCAAGTTATTGAAAGAATTAAGAGATCTATATGGGAGAAGACTTGTAATAAACCCAACAAAGTATGAAGGTAATGGGGTGGATGAAAAACTCTTAAAAATTACTGAGGATATGACAGGAACTTTAATTACGGCTGATTATAATCTTTCTCAGGTTGCTGAAGTTAAAGAATTAAAAGTTATGAATTTAAGTGATTTAGTTATTGCTTTAAGGCCAGAAGTGCAACCAGGAGAATCGCTTAATATAAAAATCGTAAGAGAAGGCAAAGAAAAAATGCAGGGTATTGGATATTTAGATGATGGCACAATGGTTGTAATTGACGAGGCAAAGAATTTTGTGGGAAGCAGATTAGATATTATTATCACAGGTGCATTACAAACTTCCACTGGAAGAATGGTCTTTGGAAAACTAATAAATAATCCTGAGTCAAACAAATCTCTTAAATCACCAGCGACACAGGGCTAATTCTAGCTAGAATCAGTTCATTCTTAATTTTGTGATACAAATGACTGTATCTGCTCCTTATTACGGCGAAAACACCGTTATGAGGACTCCTCCCCCTGATCTCCCATCTCTTTTATTAAAAGAGAGAATCGTTTATCTTGGTTTACCATTATTTTCAGATGATGATGCGAAAAGACAACTAGGAATGGATGTAACTGAGCTAATCATTGCTCAACTTCTTTATCTAGAGTTTGAGGATCCTGAAAAACCAATCTATTTCTATATCAATTCAACAGGGACAAGTTGGTACACTGGTGACGCAGTTGGTTTTGAAACAGAAGCTTTCGCTATCTGCGATACAATAAGCTATATCAAGCCTCCAGTACACACAATATGTATCGGACAAGCAATGGGGACTGCCGCAGTTATCCTTTCATCTGGCACTAAGGGACAAAGGGCAGCTCTTCCTCATGCTTCTATTGTTTTACATCAACCTATAAGCGGCGCAAGAGGCCAAGCAACCGATATCCAAATAAGAGCTGAGGAAGTTTTGAAAAATAAAAAATCAATGCTGGAGATTTTATCTCGTAATACTGGAAAGACTATCGAAGAACTCTCAAAAGACTCTGACAGGATGAGTTATCTCAACCCCAAAGAAGCACTAGATTATGGAGTTATCGATAGAATACTCACAAGTCAAAAAGATTTACCAAATAAAATTTAACCTTCACAAAACTATTTTAAAATCATGCCAATAGGAACTCCAAGCGTGCCTTACAGACTTCCAGGAAGTCAATACGAAAGATGGGTTGATATATATACAAGACTAGGTGTTGAAAGAATTCTTTTTCTTGGACAAGAAGTAAATGATGGTATTGCTAATAGCCTTGTTGCGCAAATGCTTTATCTAGACTCTGATGACAATTCCAAGCCTATCTATCTATATATAAATAGCCCAGGAGGATCTGTTACTGCTGGCCTGGCTATATATGACACTATCAAATATGTAAAAAGTGATGTAGTAACCATCTGTGTAGGCCTCGCAGCCTCAATGGGAGCGTTCCTATTGGCCGCTGGCACAAAAGGTAAAAGAGTTGCTTTGCCTCATAGCAGAATAATGATTCATCAACCTCTTGGAGGAACTTCTCAACGTCAAGCAAGTGATATTGAAATAGAAGCTAAGGAAATTCTAAGAATTAAAGATATGTTAAATATGTCTATGGCAGATATGACAGGCCAATCATTTGAGAAAATTGAAAAGGATACTGATAGAGATTATTTTCTAAGTGCGGAAGAAGCAAAAAACTATGGCTTAATTGATAGAGTAATTACACATCCAAGCGAAGCAAATCAGTCCTAAATTTTCTAAATAAATATTTTAATTTTAATTTTTAAATTAATAATTTTTTGGTTTATTTACACCTTTAATGTCTAAAATATTAATTATCAAATGCAAAGAAGCTACAACTAATGACCCAACTCTTTTACGACACAGATGCAGATCTAAGTCTTTTAAATAATAAAACAATAGCGATTATTGGATATGGTTCACAAGGTCATGCTCATGCCCTAAACCTTAAAGATAGCGGTATGGATGTAATTGTTGGATTATATAAAGGAAGTAGGTCTGAAAGCAAAGCTATTAGCGATGGTTTACAAGTATTTAGCGTTTCTGAAGCTTGCGAAAAAGCAGACTGGATTATGATTCTGCTACCAGATGAGTTTCAGAAAGATGTTTACCTTAAAGAAATAGAACCAAACTTAAAAGAAGGAAAGATATTAAGTTTTGCTCATGGCTTCAATATAAGATTCGGACTTATCAAACCTCCTAGTTTTGTGGATGTTGTAATGATTGCCCCAAAAGGGCCTGGACACACTGTTCGTTGGGAATATCAGAATGGTCAAGGAGTTCCAGCATTATTTGCAGTAGAGCAGGATTCTTCCGGAAATGCTAGATCATTGGCGATGGCTTACGCTAAAGGGATTGGCGGAACGAGAGCTGGGATTCTTGAAACAAACTTCAAAGAAGAAACAGAAACTGATTTATTTGGAGAACAAGCGGTTTTGTGCGGAGGATTATCAGAACTCGTCAAATCAGGCTTCGAAACTCTTGTAGAGGCAGGCTATCAGCCCGAACTTGCTTACTTCGAATGCTTACATGAAGTAAAACTTATCGTTGATTTAATGGTGAAGGGAGGCTTATCTCAAATGAGAGATTCCATTTCAAATACTGCAGAATATGGAGATTATGTAAGTGGTAAAAGACTTATCAATAGTGATACAAAGAAAGAAATGCAGAAAATTCTAAAGGATATTCAAGATGGAACTTTCGCTAAGAATTTTGTGGAAGAATGCGATAAAAACAAACCCTTAATGACAAAATTAAGAGAAGAGAACTCAAAACATGAAATTGAGAAAGTGGGTAAAGGTCTGCGCTCTATGTTCAGTTGGCTGAAATAAATTTATTTTTACTATTTCTTGGATCGATTGGTTTTGATTTATTGATCGGCGATCCAAGATTCTTAATCCACCCTGTTCAAGTAATTGGCTTTTACATAAAAAAAACATCTGATTACCTAATAAATAATTTTGGAGAAAATAAAAATATATTGTTTTGGGGTGGTTTCTTCGTAGCTATATCCACTATTGGAATAAGTTTTGGTTTAGGAAAATTGATAGAACTAAGTTATGTGCAATCAAGAAATAATTTTTTTGTTGGGTTGTTAATTTTTTTAGGACTTTCAAGTTGTATTGCTACTAAAGGACTTATTTCAAGTGTGAAGGAGATTGTAAAGCTAATAGAGGACAGAAAAATTAATGAAGAAAATGAAAGAATAATTAAAGAAAAAGTTCAACGAATAGTAAGTAGGGATGTAAGTTCATCTTCTAAAGAACATCTTTTGAGATCAACTACCGAAAGTCTTACAGAAAATTCTGTTGATGGAATATTTGGTCCGTTATTTTGGATTTTTATTGGTATTATTTTAATGAATTTTTCTATTTCTCTCCCAGGACCTTTATCACTTGGTTTTTCTTATAAAGCAATAAGTACTTTGGATTCAATGATAGGTTACAAATATGATCCCTTTAGATATTTAGGCTTTTTCAGTGCAAAAATTGAAGACATTTTTACTTTTATACCTTCGAGATTAGTCTTAATCACATTACCTTTAGTCAGTTCAAAATTTAATAACTATATATCAATAATCAAAAAAAGTTATCTTGATGGCAAAAAGTATGATTCCCCCAATTCTGGAATCTCAGAATCTATATTTGCATATATTGCCGGTATTAAATTGGGAGGCAAAAGTAAATATAAAAATGAAATTATTGAAAAACCAATAATTAATAAAAATGGTGGTATTTGCACTAGCGAGAAAATTAACTTAATTTGTCAATTAATTGTGAAATTACAATTTTTATGGATAATAATTTTTGTCTTAATTTATTTTGTAATTTCGAATCTAATCTAATAATAAATTAACTTAAAAACCATTACTATAAATAAAAAACTTTATGCAAGAAAAGGACTCTTCAATGGAAAACCAAAACGATGATTTTACTGATAAGCCATCCACCGATAATGAAGACTCAAGATGGGTGGATAATCAGGGAGATGAAGTAAAGAATGTTTTTGGATTTAATAGCAGCGCTGAGCTTGTTAACGGTAGAGCAGCTATGATTGGCTTCCTAATGCTCATATTAACCGAGTTGGTTTTTAGCGGCAGACCTGTGACTTCCTCAATTTTTGGTATCAATTAAAAATGGAAGAAAAAAAATCCAATCCAATAAAGGTATTTTTATACATATCTGTATGGGTAATAATTTGGGGAACATTAGGTTCTTTCATAGATTATCCACTTTATAAAAATAAAATTTACTTAGAAGGGAGCATATATCAGTATCTTACTTTCACAATTACAGCAATAATATCCATAATTAGTGCAAAGTTTTTTTATAAAAAATTTGATTTATAAAAATTTGTACCTAAATTTCTTAATAATTTTAGCTGGTTCTTTGTTCTCATTTGACTCGTAAAGTATCCACTGATGCGTCTCAGTATCATGATCACAACCATAATTTCCCAATGAGTTATCGTAACTTGCAAGATATGCATGACAATTCTGATCTGCCTCAAAAGCAGAATCATAGCCTGTTAAAAAATATATCAAAAATATAAGGGTTACTAACAAAAAAAATACTTGAAAAACTAAATTTACTACCTTCATAAGCATTTCTAAAATTTAAATATATCATTTAAAAAATGTTTTTTCGATCTAAAAATATTGTTAACGACCAACATTAAATACAAAGTCATGAAATTCTTGATTCTTTAAATAAAGAATGACTAGCAATATCAAAATCAAGTTTAAGCCTAATACTATTGATCCAAAAATATTTATTTGTTTTTTACCTGGCAAAGTATATGTAAATTTCTTGCCTTTAAGAAAACTAGCTAAGCCTTTTTTTTCTTTTTTTGTTTCTTTTATTTGAGTATTTTGAGTATTATTCTTAACTTCATTATCAGAAAAACCTTTTACCATTACAAATTAAATAACAAATTTATAATATTCCAAAAAAATAAATTATTTTAATAATTAACAATTTTTAATCACATATGGGATCATTAATGAAATTCTCTCATTTGATGAATTTTTATAAAAATAAGCTTCAATAATTGCGGACTGCATCCCCAATAAGCTTGATTGACATTTGAATCTATTTTGGTCATATACAAGTAACTGAAGTTTTTCTATTTCAGAGACTAACTCTCTACAAACTTGGGCTTGAGAATCTTTAATACAATAACTTGCTTCTTTTAAAATCTTGGATTTTGTTGGTATTGTTTCTGCCATAACAAAATTAGATAACAACAAAAATTTTAGTAACAAAAAAGTTAAATATTTCATTACTTCTTAAGGCTTCAAAATTTGAGATCCCATTTTAATAGTTTTGGTCATTTAGCTACTTTCATTTTATTGTAATTAAAAAAAAAGATGCTCTAAAAGAGCACCTTGGCATATAAAGAGGAAATAGATTAAAAAGATTACCCTTGAACTCTATCCTTAAAAAGTTTACCCGCAGAAAATGTTGGAACTCTTTTAGCAGGTATTGCTATTTTTTCGCCTGTCTTAGGGTTTAATCCCTGTCTTGCAGAACGATCTCTTGGCTCGAAAGAACCAAATCCTAGTATGGAGACTTTTTTGCCTTCCACTACTGAATCAACAATAGTTTCAATAGCTGCATCAACAACTAAAGAAACATCCGTTTTTGTGAGCTCTGTACGAGCAGCAACAAGATTAACTAAATCAGCTTTGTTCATTGAATTGTTTGTAAAGCAGAAATTTAAAGACAAGAGTTAAATCAAGCCTAAAAACCTCGAACTTGCATATCATATGGAGCAAATACAAATACGGCAACCGAAAATGCCGGCGGCGCAAAGCTTTATACAAAAAATTAGGACATTTTTAGCTTAATTGTTAATTTTTAAAGCCTTGCATTTTTCTTATATAAAAAAGATCCTCTTTAAGTAAAAAAAGTCAAAACCATTGTTATCACTAGATAAAACCATAAAAAATCTAACTTTATTTATCAAAAAGAAAAAAGACAAAGGTGAATGACTTTAAGAATTTAAGCTATTTATTATGTTTTATTAATTTTCAGATATATTTCCTTCTCATCACATGAAAAAGCATAATTTGTATTTTGAAATCAAGAAAAATCTAGTTTTCTCATTATTAAACTTTCCCTCTAAGTCTTTTTATGCACTGAATAGGTGGATGAATAAATTGTAATTCATTAAAAAATTAATTCTCTCTAAGATCTAATAAAGTTGATTAGTGAAACCTTAAATTTGATTTTTTTTTGGAATTTTACATCTATTATTCAAATATCAGTAATTTAAATAAATTATCTAAATATTTAACTAATCAATGATAAAGAGAAAGTGACTCATATCAAAAAAGGTAAGCCATTTCCTTTAGGAAGTTCTCTTACTACACAAGGGGTTAATTTTTCCCTAGTAGCCACAAATGCAGAATATGTAGAAATCTTATTGTTTGAAGAAGAGGACTCTATTTCGCCAAAAAGGATATTGAAACTAGATCAGCAACATAATACAGGTCCCTACTGGCACGCGGAAATAAAAAATCTTAATGAAGGTTGTATTTATGCTTTTAGAGTAAAACAAAAAAATAATGAAATTAATAATAACTATGAAAAAAAAGTATTACTTGATCCATGCTCAAGGGGTATTACGGGATGGGGAAGTTATAAAAGGGAAAATGCATTGAAAACGCACGAAAATACTAATTCTTGTCTTAAAAGCGTTGTTTGCGATAGAAAATTATTTAATTTTAAGGATTATCCAAGACCTAAACATTCTTGGGAAGAAACAATTATTTACGAACTCCATATCAAATCCTTTACTGAATCAACTCATAAAAATGAAAGTTGTTTCAAGAAATTTTTAAAAAAAATTCCGTATCTCAAAGAACTCGGCATTACAACAATTGAATTACTTCCAATTTTTTGTTTTGATCCAACTGATGCACCAAATGGTTTAGAGAATTTTTGGGGTTATAGTCCAATCAATTGGTTTACCCCTCATGTTGAATATCTTTCTAATGAGTCCGCCGAAAAAAATAGAGAGGAATTTAGAAGATTAGTAGAGGAATGTCATAAAGCAGATATTGAAGTCATCTTAGATGTTGTATACAATCACACCTCTGAGGGAGATTCTCAAGGACCTGCAATATCTTGGAAAGGTATAGATGAAAATCTTTATTACTTTATAGGAAAAGATAAAAATTATCAGGACGTCTCAGGGTGCGGTAATACTATTGCAGCAAACAGAGGATTAGTTAGAAAACTAATAATTGAATCTTTAAAATGTTGGGCGAGTGAATTTGGAGTAGATGGTTTTAGATTTGATTTAGGAATTGCCCTTTCTAGAGGAGAAAATCTTTCGCCACTTGAAAATCCTCCAATTTTTGAAGATATAGAATGTGAACCAGAGCTTGTTGATATAAAGTTTATAAGTGAGCCATGGGATTGTGGTGGTTTATATAAATTAGGTGATTTCCCATCTAAGAATACTTTCACTTGGAATGGTCATTTTAGAGATGACTTGCGGAGATTTTGGAAAGGGGATAAAGATACAGCTTGGAAAATGAGCGATAAAATAAAAGGTACTCCATCGATTTATAAAAAAGAGAATATTTTCCCAAAATCAATAAATTTCATCACTTCACATGATGGTTTCACTCTAAAAGATTTAGTAACTTTCAATAGAAAACATAATTTTGCCAATAATGAACAAAATAGAGATGGTGATAACCATAACAATTCTTGGAATCATGGTACAGAGGGGCCAACTACAAACGTATTAATAAATGATTTAAGAAAAAGACAACAAAAAAATCTTATTCTTAGTTTACTTATTTCTAAAGGTGTTCCAATGATACTTATGGGTGATGAGATAGGAAGGTCACAAGGCGGTAACAATAATTCTTGGTGCCAAAATAATTTATTGGGCTGGATGAATTGGGATCACGGTCAACAAGATTTGGAATTATTAGAATATTTTAAATACGTTATTAAAATCCGAAAAAAACTAATAAATATTTTTAATCCATCATTCTTCCCTAACAATCAACCCAACCAAAAGATTCCAACATATCATTGGCATGGAACAAAGTTAGATAGCCCCGATTGGAGTAGTTGGTCTCACACAGTTACATTTAGCATTAATAAAGGCAATACCAATCCTGTGGTCTGGATAGGTTTAAATGCATATTCAAAAAGCATCGATTTCCCCTTGCCGAAATGTAAATATAATTGGTTAAAAGTTATTGACACTAGTATGAATGATACTTTTGAACCCTTAACTATTAATGAAAAATTTGTTTCAATAAAGAGTAGAAGCTCTTTATTAATCATTGCAGAGGAAGTGTTTGGGGCCTAAAATAATTGATTCTAGAAGCGGGCGGCGGGAATCGAACCCGCATCTTCAGCTTGGAAGGCTGAGGTTTTACCACTAAACCACGCCCGCATTAAGTAATAGAATTACCATTGCAATAATACATTATCAAACGATCAACAAAGTAAAAAGATTGGAAAACTCACACTCGAAAAAAAATATTACTAGATCAACAACAAGATTAATGTTTTCTTATGGGTTGGGAGATGCAGGAACAGGTTTAGTAGCGACGCAATTTGGTTTTTTTCTATTCAAATTCTTTATTTCTGCTGGTTTACCAGTAATAATTGCAGGTTCATTATTAATGTTAATAAAGATATGGGATGCAATAAATGATCCGTTAATTGGATGGTTAAGTGATCGTACTAAATCAAGATGGGGGCCTAGAATCCCCTGGATGGTGGTAGCATCTGTTCCTCTTGGTTTCTCTTTGGCTGCGATATGGTGGACACCCACTGGTTCCGTGCTCACCAAGACTATTTACTATGCCATAATTTCCATAATCGTAATGACTGCTTATACAAGTATTAATCTCCCATTTGCAGCTCTATCTACTGAAATTTCTGAAAAAACAACAATAAGAACAAGGCTAAACGCATCTAGATTTACTGGCTCAATAATTGCAGGACTAACTGGTCTAATAATTGCAGGAGTTGTATTAGGTTCTGAAGGATCAGTTAGTAATGAATATTTTTTAATGGGTAAAATAAGCGGATGTATTGCAGTTGCTGCAACATTAATTTCTTGTTGGGGTTTGGCTCCATTCGCAAAAAAAGCAAGAAGGCCTTCCGGTAAAGTTGAAGCCATAACACTTCAATTCAGAAGGATCTTCAGAAATAAAAAATTTTTAAAAGTTATTACGCTTTATATTCTTCTCTGGTGCGCCTTACAATTGATGCAAACAGTAGCCTTAATCTATGTAGAGGATGTACTGAATGTGCCTACATATATTGCGAAGTGGATCCCGATACCTTTCCAAATTAGCGCTTTAGTGGGTTTACAAATATGGGCCAGAGTATCAAATAAATTGAATAGGATTACAGCATTAAATTATGGAGCAATTATGTGGATTATTTCATGTACTGCAGCTTTATTTTTACCTTCATTATCAAAAATTTCAGGAGTTGGAGATAGTTTATTCCTAAATGCCGGCAACATATTTCTGTTCATTCTTTTAATTTTAATAATCTGTCTTATTGGCATTGGAGCTTCAACAGCTTTTCTTATCCCTTGGTCACTACTTCCTGATGCAATAGACGAAGACCCTGAGAAACCGGCAGGATTATATACTGCCTGGATGGTACTTATTCAGAAGATTGGTATCGCGCTTAGTGTTCAATTATTAGGATTTTTATTATATTTATCAGGTTATCAATCATGCTTTGTTGATAAAGATAGTCTAAATATTATTGAACAATGCTACTCAGCACAATTAACTATTAGATTATGTATTGGATTTATACCCTCAGTATTAGTAATAATTGGTCTTTTAATCATGAGAAAATGGGATCGAAAATTAATTACAAACTAATATAAAGATATGTATTACCTAAATTTTTTCAAAAGACTTCTAAGCAGCTTAATCATTGGAGGGCAAGCAATTAATTTTATCTTTAAGGGAAAAATTTCCAAAAATGATCTCTTTGACCAACTTATGGAGTCAGGTCCTGGCAGTTTATTAATTGTATTAATTACTGGAATTGCCGCAGGTACAGTTTTTAATATTCAAGTTGCATCACAACTTACAAGTATGGGGGTTTCAAGTGAAATTGGAGGTTTATTAGCAGTAGGCATGGCGAGAGAAATGGCCCCTCTTCTAACTGCTACTTTAATGACTGGAAAGGTTGCCACTGCCTATGCTGCTCAACTGGGCACTATGAAAGTCACAGAACAAATTGAGGCAATAACCATGTTAAGGACGGAACCAGTCCAATATTTGGTAGTCCCAAGGTTACTATCGATGGTAATAATGTCTCCAATACAGTGTCTTTTGTTTTTATCTGTAGCTTTATGGAGTGGACAAATTTGGAGCACAATTTTTTATAAAGTTCCTCCAATAGTTTTTTGGACATCTGTAAGATCAGGAAATGTGAGTTTAACCAGTACAGACTTAACTTCAATGTTAATAAAATCTGTAGTGTTCGGATTACTTATTTCAATCATTGCTTGTGGATATGGACTCACAACTAAAGGAGGTCCCAAAGAAGTTGGTACAAGTACAACAGGTGCAGTTGTAATGACTCTCGTTACTGTATCTTTAATGGATGTATTACTAACGCAAATTTTATTTGGTTGATTCTATGTTTAATACTAAATCAAAAAAAGAGGAGCCAGTAATAATATCTCCTTCATTTCAGTTGCCAATCATTTTAATAGTTTTAAGTTTTATGCTTTTGTTTTTGAATATTGGTTCTTTGCCAACAATCGTTTTTGCTTCTTTTAGCTTTTTTTTATTACTTCAGTCATTCACCTTAAGAATTAAAATAACTAATGATGATTTTATCGTTTTACAATTAGGGAAAGAGATAAGAACTTTTCCATTCAAGCACTGGATATCATGGAAATTCTTTTTCCCTATAATCCCAGGTATTTTTTACTTTAGAGAAAAGTCCAGTCCTCATTTATTACCAATTTTATTTAATCCAAAGCAATTAAAAGATGAGCTCATAAAAAAAGTTGACTCCCTGGAAATTAAAAATTCTTAAAATTCAGACTTTGCCTAATCATCAAAATTATTTAAATGACCAATACAGAAATTTCCGACAATAATCCTGAAAAGGAATTAATAATAGATAAGTCAATTTCAGATGATAAAACCAAACAAATTAGTAAGAAAAATACAACGCAAAATAAAAAAATTACACCAAAAAACGCCAAATCAACAAAATCTTTTGATGAAATTTCTAATGAAATTTTTAAAGATCTCGTTGCAAAAAAAGACTCTTTGGTTAAAGAAATAAAACAGTTAGAAACAAAAAAAAATGAGATAGAAAAAGATATTGAGTCAAATTTTAAAGGACAGTCAGATAATATCGCAAAAAGAGTTAAAGGCTTTCAAGAGTACTTAACTGGAGCTTTGCAGAATCTTTCACAAAACGTAGAGAAACTTGAATTAGTTTCTCAACCAATAATCGTAAAGCCTTCTCCCCTTGATGAGGAAAAGCAAAACAATAGCACAAATAATATAGTTAATGTTCCTGCTCTTTCTGAAACATTTAAGCCAGATGAAGATATTATAAAAACTTGCTTTTCAAGTTTCACAGAACAACCTGACTTTTATGCAGAACCCTGGAAATTAAGAAGGAGTCTTGATTCGTCAGATATAGAAATTATGGATGATTGGTTCTTTAACATGGGCGGAAGAGGTTCTCTTGAAAGTAGAGGATCTCGACAAAAAAATGCCTTATTATCAGCAGGTTTAATATCTATTCTTGGCGAATTATATGGAGATCAGTTTCAGACTCTTATTTTAGCTTCTCAGCCTGAACGACTAGGTGAATGGAGAAGAATTCTTCAAGATTCACTTGGCCTCACAAGGGATGACTTTGGACCTAATAGTGGGATTGTTCTTTTTGAAAGGCCTGAAGGTGTCATCGAAAGAGCTGATAGATTAGAGGCAGATGAAGAATTGCCATTTATTATCATTGATGCAGCAGAAACCTCTGTTGAAATTCCAATACTTCAATTCCCATTATGGGTTGCATTTGCTGGTTCAGATAATGAAATTTACGATGATCTTGAACTAAACTAAGCCTTATGAATATCTTAATAATTTTTACAAGTTATCTTTTAGGATCACTTCCGACAGGTTTTTTAATTGGAAAATATCTCAAAAATATAGATCTAAGAACTATAGGTTCTGGATCTACAGGTGCCACAAATGTCTTAAGAAATGTTGGTAAATGGCCAGCACTTTTTGTATTTATCATTGACGTTGGGAAAGGCCTTATTGCAGTAAAAATTGCTCAATATTACACCGATCAAGGATTAATAGAAGTTATAGCAGGGATATGCGCTATCTCAGGACATATTTGGCCAATATGGCTTAGAGGAAAAGGAGGAAAAGCTGTCGCGACTGGATTAGGTATGTTTTTAGCTCTTTCTTGGAAAGTTGGACTCGCATCTCTTGGAATTTTTCTAATAGTCCTAACAAAAACTAAATTTGTTTCTTTATCCAGTATTTCAGCTGCAATTTTACTTCCTATTTTTATGTTTTTTTACCTAGGTCAATTTATGCACTCATATTTTTTTATAAGTTTAATTGTGGCTTTATTAGTAATCTGGAAACATAGAACAAACATAAAAAGATTAATTAAGGGAGAAGAATCCAAAATTAATCAAAATCAATAGATTTAAATATTTCTATTAGAGCTTTATTAGGATCTATAGCTTTTGATATTGATCTACCAATGACTAGTTTAGAAGCTCCATTATCTATAGCTTCATGGGGAGTCATAATTCTATTTTGATCATCTTTACTATCAATATTTAATCTGATGCCTGGTGTAATAAGTTCAAAATTATTCTTATAAATAGATCTCAACATTTTTACCTCCCAAGGGGAACAAACACATCCATCTAATCCAGCATCAAAAGACAATTTTGCAAGTCTCAATACATTTTCTTCAATTGAATTATTTCTATCAAGATCAGTTTGAAAATCTTTAAGAGAAAAGCTTGTTAAAACAGTTATTCCTACAACAAATGGAGGTTTAACACTGACTGAGGTAGCTCCTTCTAAAGATGCTTTCTTCGAATCCTTAAGGGCTTTTAAACCTGCTGAAGCATGAATAGAAATTATATCAACTCCTAATTTTGAAACTTCGAAACATGCTGCACGCATTGTATTTGGAATATCATGAAATTTTAAGTCTAAAAAAATTTTTTTATTTAAACCTTTTAATATTTGAATAACTCTTGGACCTTCCCTAACAAAAAGCTCTAAACCAACTTTCACCCACTTGATATTAGGACATTTTTCCAAAAGTAATTTTGCTTGATTTACATCTAATCCATCAATTGCCAATATTATTTTATCTTCTGAATTAAATCTATTATTCATCAATTTTCAGTTTTCAAACCTCTTAATTATTTTTTTTCCAATTTGCAAAATTTTCCCTTCCAAATCATTTTTTGAATTAAAAACTAAATCAGGATTTATTACTTTCTGACTATCAATTTTTACACCCCCACCTTTAATAGATCTTTTAGATTCGCTGCTAGATCTGAAAAGTTTTAGCGCACTTAGCAAGTAAAAAAAC
This sequence comes from Prochlorococcus sp. AG-347-J21, assembly GCA_003281455.1. Taxonomy (GTDB): domain Bacteria; phylum Cyanobacteriota; class Cyanobacteriia; order PCC-6307; family Cyanobiaceae; genus Prochlorococcus_A. The sequence goes on along the minus strand of QCBX01000004.1, from coordinate 61,476 downwards.
TTAACTGGAAAAGCTATTTCTTTTAATGAAATCTCTGGAATTTCTCCAACTTTTTCTTTGTATCCAAGAAATAATTTTTCGCAGTTTGATTGCGCCTTTAATGCTTCTTCAGCTCCGTGGAACAAAGTAGTAACTTCTAAAGCCATTCTTCTCTGTAATTCACGAGGATTTGAGTTATCAAACAAACTTAAATCTAATTCAGTAAGTAATTCAAAATAGGTTGGTATTATATTATCTGGTACTTTTTCTAATTTTGAATACATTGAAAGAGGATCTTCGGTTAAACCGACGGTGTTAAATTCAGATTTACTCATCTTTTTAATTCCATCTAAACCTGTCAAAATTGGTAAAAGAACTCCAAATTGAGGTTCTTGTTTAAAATGCCTTTGAAGATCTCTTCCTATTGTGATATTAAATTTCTGATCTGTACCTCCAAGTTCAATATCTGATTGAACAACCACGGAATCATAACCTTGTAATAGTGGATATAAGAATTCATGCAAAGCAATTGGAACTTGTGAAGTATACCTTTTATTAAATTCCTCCTTAGCTAGCATTTGACTCACTGTTGCACTCCCCATTAATTCAATTATCGAATTAAGATCTAATCCTTTTAACCATTCGCTGTTATACCTGATTTCTATTCTATCTTTTGAATCAAAATCTAAAATAGATTCATTAGCTGGTTTACCCATTCCTAGTTGGGTTAAGTATGTTTTTGCATTATCCTTAACTTGTTTTTCCGATAACTGTACTCTTGTTTTATTTTTTCCAGTTGGGTCTCCAATTTGAGCAGTAAAATCTCCAATAATTAAAACTGCAACATGTCCATTATCTTGGAATGCCCTAAGTTTTTTGAACAATATGCTGTGCCCAAGATGAATATCTGTTCCAGTTGGATCGATTCCGAGTTTAACCCTTAATTTTTTATTATTTTTTTTCGCATTATCAATTATCTCAGAAAAAGTGTGATCTGTTCCCTTAATTGGAAAGTATTCTTCTATTCCTCTTGACAGCCATGATGGCAATATTAATTGATCAGACATTTAGCTTTAACAGTTAAATTTAAGAAGTTTTATCAAGTTCATCCTTCATTCTTATTAAGGTTTTATTCATCTGATCAAACATTTGATCGGGAGTAATACCAAATTGGCTTAACTGTGTTTTTAATTGTTCTACTGTCATTTTTGCTTGAAAATCTTCAGACAATTCAAATCTCTTCATAAAAACCTTATAGCGATCCATTAGAGATTCCATTTTTTTTATAAACATTTTTTTACCTTCTCTGTCAAATTTTCCATAATCAGATCCAAGTTTCATAAGTTCTTGGTAATCAGTAAAAAGCTTTTTAGCTTCTTCTTGAACGATGTCTGACTCAAAAAATCCCATTTCTATTTTTTAACTTCGCAAGATTAAGGCTCAATTACAAGATAACAAGAATCTTTTAAATTGATTAGAACATTAATAAATTTTAGTTTATAAATAATTCTTTGATTTATATTTTTTCAGAATAAAATTTAATAAACATATTTCATTAATATTGGAAAAATTCAACTTAAATAATATTTCAAACCAAAACAGACAATTTGAATTATTTGGTCCAAATGTAAATACATCAATTAATTTCCAACACTCCAATAATCTAAAAATCAAAGCAAAAATCCTAACTGAATGGAGAAATAGAATCCATAATCACCAATTCAAAATTTCAAACGATACTCAGGATGAAACTTTGAACCAAACAAGTCTTCCTATAAATACAATTTCTAATGAAAGGAAAATTGATCCTTTTTCCCTACAACCATTATCATTGAATTTTTGGAGAACCAATCAATATATACACAATGGTCCAGCAATGTATTTTGTAATTGATTCTATGGAGAGTTCTAAAATAATCCTTTATATAGGAGAGACAAATTCAGCAAATAAAAGATGGAAGGGAGAACATGACTGTAAAAATTACCTCATAAACTATAAAGAAGCCCTAGCTCATAACAACCTCTCAAGTCACCAAGATATTCGTTTCTTCTTAGATGTACCTAAAGAAGTAAAATTAAGACGTAAATTAGAACAGCAGCTGATATATTTATGGTTACCACCTTTCAATAAAGAAACTCGAGATAGGTGGGCAACTACTTTCACAAACAACTAAAAGTTAATTAAATCCATTTTAAAAATGCAATTTTCCACATTCCAAAAAAATCTAGATAACTGGCAAGGTGCTTCATTAATTTTTGGAGTTTTAGAGGAAGAAATTGCAATCCAACTTGAAAAAATAAAATTTGTTATTGATCCAGAATTATTGCTGAAAAAAGTTACTCAAAAAAAATTCAAAGGAGAGAAAGGAAAAACTTTAAGCTTTGAATTTTTAGATCAAAAATTAGAAACATTAATCATGGTTGGTCTTGGTAAATCGAAAGACCTAAATAAAAGTGATATAGAAAACTCCATAGGAAATCTAATCAGGAATACTGTTGACAAAAATGAAAAAATCAGCATCTTGCTACCTTGGGAATTAATAAATTCACATCTAGGAATAAATCAATTAGCAGAGTCAGCCAGATTATCTGCTTATAAGGACAATAGATTTAATAAGAAAAAAGATGAAAAGAAAGTTCTTAAAGAAATAGAGTTTTTGAATTTAAAAAAATTTGAGAATATTAGCTTTGAAGAAACAGAAAAAATATGTGAAGGTGTAGAACTAGCAAGGAGACTAGTAGCTGCCCCTCCAAATAGTCTAACGCCCCTGGAAATGTCTATGCAAGCTTCTCAAATAGCTAAAGATCATGGTTTGGAAGTAAAAATTTTAGAGGCAAAAGAATGTGAAGATTTAGGTATGGGTGCATATTTAGCTGTAGCAAAAGGTTCTGATCTAGATTCTAAATTTATACATCTTACTTTACAGTCAGAGGGACCTATAAAAGAAAAGATTGCGCTTGTTGGAAAGGGTTTAACCTTTGATTCTGGAGGATACAACCTGAAAGTAGGAGCTTCTCAAATTGAGATGATGAAATATGATATGGGCGGAAGCGCTGCGGTTTTAGGAGCAGCAAAGGCACTTGGAGCAATAAAACCAAAGGGACTAGAAATACATTTTATTGTTGCAGCTTGCGAAAACATGATAAATGGATCTGCAGTACATCCCGGAGATGTAGTAAAGGCATCTAATGGCAAGACAATTGAAATAAATAACACTGATGCTGAGGGTAGACTCACATTAGCTGATGCTTTAACTTACGCATCCAATTTAAAGCCGGATTCAATCATAGATCTTGCAACCTTAACAGGAGCGATTGTTGTTGCATTAGGAAATGATGTGGCTGGATTTTGGAGCAATAATAACGATTTAGCAAATGATCTGAAAACTGCATCAGCGGAGGTTGGAGAAGAATTATGGCAAATGCCTTTACAAAAATCCTATAAAGAAGGCTTAAAGTCTCATATAGCTGACATGAAAAATACAGGACCAAGAGCAGGTGGGTCAATAACTGCTGCTTTGTTTCTAGAGGAATTCTTTCATGAAGATATAAAATGGGCTCATATTGATATTGCTGGCACTTGTTGGACTGAAAAAAATAAAGGGATTAATCCATCAGGTGCAACTGGCTTTGGGGTTAAAACTCTAGTTCAATGGATTAAAAATAAATAATTATATTTAAAATCATTCAGACCAAAGATTCGTTGATCTGGAGTTATCCCCCCATAACTTATCCAATTTCTGATCTCTCCCACATGAGAATCTATAGAACTTATATTTTAATTCATTTCTTTCAGCAAAATCCTGATGGTATTCCTCAGCCAACCAAAATTGACCTTTCGATTTTAGTTCTACAGATATCTTTTCTAATGGTACTCGCAATTCATTCGAAGCCGAAAAAAGTGCTTTTTCTGCATCACTTTTCTCGATTGAATCTTTGTAAAAGATCACTGGCCTGTAAGAATCTCCACGATCACAAAATTGCCCATTACCATCGAGAGGATCAATATTTCTCAAATATAGCCTAAGTATCTCGGGTAAACTTACCAATTGAGAATCATAGTTAACCAAAACCACTTCCTGATGCCCTACATGATTTTCGTAGGTAGGATTTTGTAACTCTCCTCCTGAATAGCCACTTTGTACAAAATTTATTCCCTTTAAGGATTCTATATCATGTTCTAAACACCAAAAACAACCTCCCGCAAGAATCACTTCCTCTGCAAAAGTGGATACAGGGTTAATTAATAGTGAAAGGGTAATCACTATAGATAATAAGTATTTCATTTTTTTATTATAAAGTTCAAATAATAGAATTAATAATCTCTTTGGCAGCTCTTTGGACTACGCCCTTTTCACCTAATTCTTTTTTTAAAAAAGCATAACCTTTTTTAATTTTTATTTTTTCTGACTTCCCCTCCAGAATTCTACAAGATTTATAGAAGATCTTCTTTTCGTTAAACTCTTTTTGTACAAATTCAGGGATTATTAACTTATCAACTAACAAATTTACTGGAGAAATAAATCTTACTTTGAAATTGAGAATATTTTTAGCAATAAATGCTGTTATCCTACTTACTCTATAACCAACAATCTGTGGTATTCCTTGTAAAGCTAATTCCATATTAACCGTCCCAGATTTGCAAAGAGCAATTTTTGTAAGCGAATAAATATAAGGCTTTAATCTTGCACTTTCTTTTTGAGAAATCACTTCTCCTTTAACTTGATATTTTCTTAGGGCCTTTTTAAATCTTTCATCAAAAACTTTCCTACAGGAGGGTATATAGATAACTAAACTTGGATATTTTTGTTGTAATTTTCTAGCCACCAACATAAAAGTAGGTAATATATATTTCAATTCTTGAGGTCTTGAAGCGGGCATTAAAAGTAGAATATTTTGATCTGGGCGAAGGCTTAGAACAGTTCGGGCATCTTTCTTAAGAGGAAGTTTTTTTGTTAAATCAATCATTGGATGTCCAACCCACGATACATTTCCACCTCTTTTTTTATAAAATGCTGCTTCTTTCTTGAAAATCGCAAAAATTTTATCAGAAAAATTTATCAAATTTGTCGTGGTATTATTTCCAATTCTCCAGGCCCATTCTTGAGGAGCAATATAGTAAAAAATTGGAATTTTAATCTTCGATTTTTTTAATTTAGTTCCAATTTTAATATTGGGGCCCATATAATCAATCAAAATTAAACAATCTGGAGGATATTTTTTTAATAATTTATAAAATCTTGTTTGAATTCTTATCGTTGGAAGAATAAGAGGTAAAGCCTCCCAAATTCCTATTGCGCTAATGGATGTAGTATTTTGAAGAATTTTTACGCCTTCTTGCTTCATCCTTTCCCCACCTAATCCACAAATTTCTAGATCAATAGATTTTTTTTTAGCTTCATCTAATAATGCTTTCGATAACAAACTTCCATGCAAATCTCCAGATACTTCTCCGGTACTGATAAATATCTTTCTATTCATTCATTTAACAAAGGCATTGGGCCGCGTCTTTCTTTTGATATTGAATCTTTTATAAAATCACATAATTTTGTTGAAGAAATATCCAAATTACCTTTTAATGCTATATCCAATGCGTTAGAAATTACATTTTTAGACTTAAAAAGTAAATTCCAAGTACTTTGCAAAAGTTTTAAATCAAATTCCTTATTTTCCATTAAACCACTTCTTTTAATTCCAATTCTATTCAAACCTCTCAATCTTCCTGGATGTCCTTCGGCCAGACAAAAAGGAGGTACGTCTCTATCTACTCTAGTCATTCCTCCGATCATTGCTAAATATCCAATATGTACAAATTGATGAATACCTAAACAGCCACCAATAATAGCTTTATCTTCAATTTTTACATGCCCTGCAACTTGAACACTATTTGATAAAACTATCCTATTACCAAGTTCACAATTATGACCAATGTGAGTATAAGCCATTAATAAATTATTATTACCAATAATAGTTTTTTCTCCGTCATCAGTGGCCTTATTTATAGTTACGCATTCTCTAAAAGTATTATTGTCTCCAATAATTACTTCAGTCGAGGCACCTCTATATTTCAAATCTTGAGGATCAAGGCCTATAAAGACATTAGGAAAAACTTTATTGTTTTTACCAATTTGAGTTCTTCCAGTAATAACCGCATTCGGTCCTATTTGAGTTCCTTTCCCGATAGTCACATTAGGACCGATAATGGCTCCCTGAGAAATAATGACATTATCATGTAATACAGCATTAGGATCAACAAAAGCATTTGGGTGAACTTTTGGACCATTTAAATTGGACTTTAATTCAGTAAATTTATTCTCCATTTATCTAATCAACTAATGAAAACATTAATTCCCCAGCACAAACCAACTTCCCATCTACGTGTGCCTCACCTTTAACCTTGCCAAATCTTTGTCTTTTAATACTCAATAACTCACAAGAAATTATTAATTGATCTCCAGGTACAACAGGTTTTCTAAATTTAACATTATTGATTCCGGCAAAGACGAAAAGTCCTTTAGGAAGATTGGGCATTTGCGTCACTATAATCCCCCCAACTTGAGCCATTGATTCAACAATAAGAACTCCAGGCATTAAAGGTCTTTCAGGGAAGTGTCCTTGAAATTGTGGTTCATTTATAGTTACATTTTTTACTGCAACAGCTCTCTCCCCTGGAACATGCTCTATGACTTTATCCACAAGAGCGAAAGGATATCTATGAGGTAATAAACCTAATATCTGCTCAGAGGAGAGTTGATTATTTTCACTAGATAATTTCTTTTCCAAGACTATTAAAGATAAAGTTAATTTTTAAGCGATGAGGCCAATAAAGCATTTAAAGAATGTGATCCTTTGTAAACTAAAATTTGTGCCTTAGGTAACCCTACCAAAGCTAAGTCCCCAATTAGGTCTAAAATTTTATGTCTTATTGGTTCATTATCAAATCTTAATGGTGGATTAACCCATTTATCACCATTACAAACAAGGGCATTTTCCAAACTACCCCCCTTTATTAATCCAAGTTCACTTAACTCTTCAAATTGATCCTTAAAACCAAATGTTCTTGCTGGGGCAATCATTTCAACAAAAGTTTTTGGATTCAAGTCTATCTCAAAACTTTGAATTCCAACTGCTTTATAGGGAAAACTAATAGTGGATACAATTGTAGTTTTTTCGGAAGGGGTTGCAACTATTATGGAATCATCTTTATTTAAAATTATTGATTTATTAATCTCTCGAAGAAAATTCTCTGGTTTAGGAGCTTTTTTAATTCCTACTTCTTCAAAAGCCTCAACCCACTTAATTGCCGATCCATCTAAAAGTGGGATCTCTTTCCCATCAACCTCAATATGTATGTAACTTAACCCGCACCCAGCCATTGAAGATAATAAATGTTCAATAGTATATAAATTTCTACTTTCTAATTTAACTGCAGTGCAAAGCATTGTACTTCCAATTAAATCTTGAGTCAGCTTAAAAATATGATTAGGTCTATCACTAAAAGAAACATAATATCCTTCTTTTTCATAAGGAGATATAGTAACTCTTGTTTTTTCTCCACTGTGAAGGCCTATACCTTCCCTGGTGACAACACCAGCTATGGTATAACAAGAATCATAATTAGTAGGCCAAGAAAACACTTAAAACTTCCATCCAACCCCAAGTGTGTATCTCCAATCTCCACTTAAGTCCTTACTTGCAATATCTAATCTCAATGGACCAATTGGTGTCTTAACTCCAACTCCCCCACCTAGTGAATAACCAGAACCTGATTTCTGCAATAATTTACCAGGTTTTCCTGGAACTTGTTTTTGAGACCCTAAATCACTCCCTGCATCAACGAAGAAAGCGCCTGATATCATTCTCCAAACAGGAAATCTATATTCAACTGTCCCCTCAACGAAAGTTTTACTGACGGCTAAATCACAAGATCCCCAACCTCTTACAGATGAAGTTCCTCCCATACAAAATGCTTCATAAGGTGGCGCTTCTCCCAAAATAGTTCCCGTTTTAAATTGAATCCCAATCGCTTGAGGACAATCTTCACTAGAAGCATTACTAGACTTACATGCTTTGGTTAAATTTATAAATTTTGCGGGTATAAAGTATGAATATGAAGCTCTCATTCTATTGAAAGTTGGAGAGTCATTACCCACTGAAAAAAACTGTTCAGTTCCAAAGCTTAATTTAGTTCCTGAAGTTGGATTAATAGAGTTATTGAGATTATTTCTTGAGGTACTAGCAATAAAACTAACTAAGGTATTTTCATTAGGACATGAGCCATCATTTGGAGAATATCCTATACAAATAATTTCATTATTATTTCCAGTTGTAGGTGTCTTATCACCGTGAGGCTTTATATTCCCACTGCTATCAATCATGCTAACTTTTTTGAAATTCATCCCAGCGAGAACTCTCCACTTAGCAGTCTTAAATGGATCTCCACCGTTAAGAGGTCTAGAGAAAGAGAAACCTCCCCCAGTTTTTTCTAGAACTACTGAAGAAAATGAATCTGTACTCTCAGTTGTTGTATCATCAACTGCATAAATCCTTCCATTCTCACTGCTTTTGAATTCTTGAGGATAATCTCTACTTAAGAATACATTTGTTCTAAAAGACGTTTTATGTTTATCTCCTTTAATCCATGGATCAGATAAAGAAAAATTATAAGTAGTAGAATATTCTCCGAAATTTAAATTAAGATTAGTAGACCAAGCTCTACCAAAAGCATTTGTTTCCTGCAATCCAATGGTAGCAAAAATGCCGGAACTATTACTATAACCAAGTCCTCCAGTTAAAGATCCTGTTCTTTGCTCACTCAAGTCTAAAAAAATTATGACTTGTCCAGGATTTGAACTGTCAGGTCCAAGAGAAACTTTAACATCATCAAATAACGATGTTGCATATAGTCTTTTGATATCGGCTTCAAGAGTCTTTCGATTAAAGATCGAACCAGGTTGAGTTTTTAACTCTCTTTTTATTACCCAGTCTTTTGTCTTACCTTTTCTAAGTTTTCCATCAATAAATGATTCACCATCAGAAGAGGGAAACCTTAATACAACATCAGATATAACGCCTTCAGCAACATTCAATGTTACTATTCCATCTTCTGAAATTCTTTCTGGACCAGTAATTCTAGCTAAAGAATAACCCTCATTTTCATAACGTTTTTTTATTATTTTTATCTTATTCTGAAATTCATTTAGGTTGAGAGTTGTACCATAATAATTATTAAAAACGTCATCTACATATGCATTAGATATTACGGAGTTTTTTTGTTTAAATTCAACTTTCCTCAAAATTGGATTAGGAACTACATTTACAATTAGTCTTACTCCTAATGGTCCATCTTTGGAATTTATCTTAACTGCTGAAAACCAACCACTAGCATATATTGCATTTAAATCTTGATTTAAAATTTGATTATTAATAATACTTCCTGGTTTTATACTCATAGAATCATATGCAGCCAATTCTAATTTTCTTCCTTCAGGATGATTTTCCCATCCTTCAATAATTATTTCTGAGATAAGAACACTCTCTTGAGTAATATTTTTTTTATTTTCTGCAATCAATACATTACTGTCTTGATTGATATGAGACCTTCTCAATAAATGATTATTAATTTCGCTTATTTCTGCCTTTGTAATTGATTGATCAACATCATTTAGCAAGTATTTTGCAGCCAGTTCTGCATTATTTGATATCAAAACAACAGGAGGACAAATAATATTTGTGAAAAACTTTATAGATTTTAAAAAATGTTTTTGCATAGTATTTTGTTTAAGCCAAATAAAGCATTATTTCATTAAGTTAGATGAGTTGTTTATTCTCTTGTAAATTTCACTATAAGCTTCAATTAGACCCCCTAAATCATTTCTGAATCTATCTTTGTCTAGACTTATAATTGTATCATTTTTCTGACTAAGATCCCATAACCTACAATTATCGGGGCTTATTTCATCACCAAGTAATATGTTTTTTTTTGAATCATAACCAAACTCCAACTTGAAATCTACAAGTTGAAGCTGAATATTTTTAAAAAAACTTTTCATAATTTCATTAATTTTTAAAGTTAATTTTATTAAAAAATCTAATTCTCTAGAACTCAAGATCTTCATCAATTCAATTCTATCTTTTGTTATTAGCGGATCATTAAGTTCATCATTTTTAAGATAAAAATCTATTAACGGTTTTGTCAGGACTGTACCGGTTTCAATTGTCGTTTGTTTACACAAAGAGCCATAAGCAATATTCCTCAGAACAATTTCTAGAGGAATAACGTTTATTTTTTTGGCAATCATTGTATTTTCATTTTTAATTTCAAGAAAGTGTGTTGGAATATTATTCTCTTCAAGAATTTCGAAAATTTTAGAACTTATAAGACAATTTAATTTTCCCTTCCCTTCAAATTTGGCTTTCTTCAAGGCATTAAAAGCTGTCGCATCATCTTTAAATTCAATTATTACTTTATCTGCATCATCATGAGAAAATACTTTTTTGGCTTTGCCTTCATAAATTAATTCATATTTATTATTCATTAATCAAAGACCTCAATTGATGACTAAAAGGACGATTTGTAATTAACATGTTTATTAGAGATCGGCTTTTCAAACTATTTTCATACATTTTAACTGATTATCCATCTAAACCTCATAACCTTCAAAAAACAAATTTATGAGTATTAATCCAAAAAGTTCTAAAAAATTCAATAGATTAGAAAATATACTAATAATTGGAAATGGCGGAAGGGAAAACTCTTTGGCTTGGGCTATTCAAAAAAATGAATTAGTCAAAAAAGTTTATTTAATCCCTGGTAATGCTGGATCAGCGAGGATAAATAAATGTGAAAGAATAAAAATTAATATAAACAATAAAAGTGAATTAGTCGAAAAGCTTAATTTTTTGAAAATAGATTTAATTGTAATAGGACCAGAAATACCTCTAGCAGATGGATTAGCCGATTTTCTTCGCAAAAAAGAATTTAAAGTATTTGGCCCTGGTAAAGATGGAGCAAAACTTGAATATAGTAAATCTTGGGCAAAGGAATTCATGGAAAAAGCAAATATTCCTTCTGCTAAATTTTGGAAAGTGAATTCTCTGGAAGAAGCTAAAAAAATTATTAACTTATCATCTACTCCACTTGTAGTTAAAGCAGATGGTCTCGCATCCGGCAAAGGAGTTTTTATCCCCGATTCGAAAGATGAATGTTTTAGAGCCGCAGAATCAATCTTCAATGGTAAGTTTGGCAACTCTGGGAATGTTGTGGTTCTAGAAGAAAAAATTCAGGGGCCAGAAGTTTCAGTTTTTGCTCTATGTGATGGAGAACGTTACATATTACTCCCAACTGCACAAGATCATAAACGTCTCAATGAGCAAGACAAAGGTCCCAATACTGGAGGGATGGGAGCTTATGCTCCTGCCCCACTTTTAACAGAAGACTATCTTAATAAAATCATCAAAGAGATAATTGAACCGACAATAAAAGAACTCAATAATAAAAAAATTGATTATAAGGGCGTAATTTATTTTGGACTAATGATCACAAAATCTGGGCCCAAAGTTATAGAATACAATTGTAGGTTTGGTGATCCCGAATGCCAGACCATAATGCCTTTATTGGATCAAAATTTTGTATTTCTTTTAGAAAAATGCTCCATGGGAAATTTAAGTGGTAATGAAAAAATTAATAATTCTGACAAAGTTAGTGGTTGTGTAATAGCCACCTCAAAAGGTTACCCGCATGAGTATAAAACTGGTCTCCCTATCAAAATAGGGGAAGTTGATTCAGTTGATTGTCAAATTTTCGACTCTGGTACCGCATTAAGTAAAAAAGGGGAATTATTAACTAATGGAGGAAGAGTACTAAGTATTGTCTGTCAAGATAAAGATTTTGATATGGTTTTTGAAAAAGCCTACAAAAACTTAAAAGAAATAAATTTTGATGGTATCTATTTTAGAAGTGATATTGGTCATCAAGTTAGGGCAAACTTTTCAAAGAAAAATTAGAATTATGATAGATAACAATAATCGAGAAAGTAAAGAGTTTAATTTCGCCGATGATAAGGATTTTAATGAAAACTATTGGATTAATAGACTTCTTGTTTGGTGGAGTGGATTTAGTTTAAGAACAAAATTATTGGCAATAGCAACTCTCGTTGTAAGCCTCCTAATGACAGGAATAACATTTTTTGCCCTAAATAGTATTCAAAGAGATGCAGGAATGAATGATACTAGATATGCTCGAGATCTCGGATTATTGTTATCGGGGAATGTCACGGAATTAGTTGCTAATAACCAAAAAAAAGAAATTTCAAACGTCGCAGAAAAGTTTTGGCGATCAAGTCGCAATTTACGTTACATATTTTTTACGGATTCTCAAGACATAGTTCAACTTGGAATACCGATAAGTGCCACTCCATCAAGTTCAGATAGTCAGTTCCAACTCACTAGAAAACTAAAATTACCATCAGAATTAAAGAAAAGACCACAATTCCCTTTAGTTAGGCAGCATGTTACTCCTCAGGGTCAAGTAACTGATGTATTCGTTCCAATGCTATGGAAAGGAAAATATCTTGGAACTTTAGCTTTAGGAGTTACCCCTAATAAAAAAGCCCTAGCCAGTGCTGCTTTAACTAGAGAAGTGACAATTGCAGTTTTTATATCTATTTGGGTTTTAGTAATACTTGGAGCTGTATTTAATGCACTTACTATTACTAGACCAGTCAGGGAGCTAGTAAGAGGTGTGAGGGAAATTTCAAAAGGAAACTTTAAATCGAGAATTTCTTTACCCATGACTGGAGATTTAGGAGAACTTTTAAATGGATTTAACAGAATGGCTACTCAGTTAGAAAATTATGACGAGGCAAACATCGAAGAACTTAAAGCCGCTCAAATAAAGCAGCAATCACTAATAGCAACTATGGCTGATGGTGCAATATTATTGGATTCCCAAGGCAAAATTGTACTTACGAATCCAACAGCAAAAAGATTATTTCGTTGGGAAGGAAGATTCTTAGAGGGCAAATATTTTTTAAATGAAATCCCAGAAATTTTATCTAATGACTTACATACGAATGTAGAATCCCTCTTAAACAGAGAAAAGGAAAAAGATGATTTAAGATTTAGCCTAGGAGAACCAGCTAGAACTTTAAGAATTGTCTTGCAATCAGTATTAGACACAAACAAAGTTGAATTAAAAGGTATTGCAGTCACAATTCAAGATCTAACAAGAGAGGTAGAACTAAATGCGGCACAAAACCGATTTATCAGTAATGTGTCTCATGAATTAAGGACACCGCTTTTTAACATTAAAAGTTACGTAGAGACCTTACACGACCTAAAAGATCAGCTCTCTAATGAAGAACAACTTGAATTTCTTGGGATTGCAAACTCAGAGACGGATAGGTTAACAAGACTTGTAAATGATGTATTGGATTTATCAAGATTGGAGGCAGGGAAAATAATTCAACTAGAGGAAATGGATATAAAACCAGCAATAGAGCAGACGCTCAGAAATTACAGGCTAAACGCTACAGAAAAAAACGTATCATTAGCGCACGATATAGAAGAGACTATTCCTTCAATTCTTGGTAATTTTGATTTACTTTTACAAGTATTTGATAATTTACTTGGTAATGGATTGAAATTTAGTCCAAAAAATAGCAACTTAATGATAAGAGCTTATACATGGCCAGATTCCTGTCCAGCCCTTCCTCCAAGCAGTAACGATGATGGGGCGCCTCAATGCGAATTAATTTCACCTTTACCAAAAGTAAGAATTGAGATTGCTGATACAGGCTCAGGAATATCTCAAACTGATCAAGAAAAAATTTTTGATCGTTTTTTTAGGGTAGAGAATGCTGTTCATACTGAGCAAGGAACTGGTTTAGGGTTATCTATAGTGAGAGGAATCATAGAAAAACATGGTGGAGAAATTAGAATGGCCAGTGAACTAGGAGTTGGAACAACCTTCTGGTTTGATTTAGCCCTAGCACAATCAGATAAAGATGAGTTATTGACTAGGACTATAAATAAAACAGAAAATTTTTCAAGCTCTGAAGTTAGTAAAATTATCTAGTTTTTATCTAACCCTTTAAAAACATTCTGAACATTTTGATCAGGAACAACTCTATGAGGTGCACCACTAAATATCTGTTCAAAGTTAGAAAAAGAATCTTTTATTTCAGGACCTTTGTTAGTAATAATAAATTCTCTAATACGTTTATCATGCCATGATCCTCGCATTTTAAAAACGTTTAAAGCTCTAGCCATCTCTCCCTTTATTTCAACATATTGCAGCAATAATATAGTATCCGTAATTGTTGAGATGTGAGAATCAGTAATAGAATGACTTCCCATGAATTCTTCTGCAGTATTAGTAAAAAAGCCTGCTATCTCTTCCTGTTTTGTATAACCTGTAACTGCAATAACAAACTGTCTAAATGCATTCAAACTTACACCTCGAGCTAATGCTGAAAGAGAATCTATTGCCATTCTCTTTGGTTTAAATTGATTTATTTGCGTTTTTATGATTTGTAAATGATCCTCCAAACCAGTTGATTCAGGATATGCACAAATAATTTTTAATAACCCATCACTTTCCATCTTTTCAAAGTCTATTCCCCAACTTGTAGCATTCCTTAGCAATTGAGCCCTAGATTCTTCATAAGCAAAAAGGATTGCTCTTTCACTATTGTTATAAGCATCTTCTACAAATTTTGATACCAGCATTGTCTTACCTGTACCAGTAGCTCCTGTGGCAAGGATAATAGAATCTTGAAAATAACCTCCTCCACACATATCATCAAGATCTTTTACTCCAGAACTAATCCTAATATTTGAAGATCTTTGCGTAAGTCTCATTGCTCCAAGAGCAAATACACTGATTCCATCCATTCCCATAGTGAATGGATATTCCCCTTTCATATGTACAGTGCCTCTTAACTTCAAAACTTCTAAAGTTCTTCTCCTCTTCTCTGACTCTAGAACATTTCTTAATAAGACAACATTATCAGAAACAAATTCTTCTACTCCATATCTAGCAATAGGTCCATAATCATCAACCCTCTCAGTAGTCATAACTGTTGTTACTCCTATTTCTTTTAATCTTGCTATCAATCTAAATATTTCTCTTCTAACAACATAAATAGCATCATATTGTTGAAAAACAGCAGTAATTGAATCTATAGCAACTCTTTTAGCTTTATATTTTCTTATTGCATAACTAATTCTTTCAATAAGACCAGACAAGTCAAAATTACCCGCAACATCTTGACCGTCCGGATCAGGAGAAGCATCCAAAATAAATAACTTATTTTGATCAATTAATTCTTGTAAATCCCATCCGAAGCTTGCAGCGTTTCTAATAATGTCCAAAGGGGACTCTTCAAATGTAACGAAGATCCCAGGCTCATCAAAATTACAAATTCCATGGTGTAAGTATTGAAGCGAAAAAACAGTCTTGCCAGTACCTGAAGTGCCACTAACGAGAGTACTTCTAGATACCGGCAAACCCCCTCTACAAACATCATCAAAACCCTCTATACCAGTAGGTAATTTTTGTACTTGCATTTTATTAGATTTGCCAAATTTCTTATCTTTCATGATTTTGTGCTAAGTAAACTTAAATAAAATAAACACTAAATTTATTTTTAATTAAAAAGTTTTCTTTATTTTATTTATTTCCACTATATTCAGTTTCAGTTAATTCATCAAAAAGTAGATCTAAACCGATTAAAACTTTTTCTCTATCAGAAAGATCACCAATTATTCTTCTAACTGGTGGAGGTAAAATTTTAGCTAAGGTTGGAGTAGCCAAAATCTTATCTTCTTCTGCAAGTTGGGGTTGCTTAAGCACATCTATAACCTTTAAGGCATAGACTCCTTTAAATTCATTTTCTAAAATTTCTCTTAAAGTATTTAAAGCTCTCATTGAATTAGGAGTATTCCCAGCGACATAAAGTTTTAAAATATAAGTTTTTCTCGCTGCCATGGTTATAGTTCGTCAAATTGACATAAAAGATTTAAAACATCCCTTGACTTATTACACTACAAAATAAGAAAATAGACAAATATTTATGATTGCTAATTTGGCTTAATCAAATTTTAAATTTGAGCCTTAAAGCGTCCCCAAGAAATGACAAATTCTAAAAAAACTTCAAAAAACTCTTCTAAAAGTAATGAGTTATACGCAATTGCAGAAACTTCAGGCCAACAATTTTGGTTCGAAGTTGACAGATATTATGATATCGACAGACTAAATGTAAAAGAAAAAGATAAAATAACACTTGAAAAAGTTTTACTTTTAAAAGATAAAAACTCAATAAATATTGGTAAACCTTATATTGAAGATGCAAAAATTGAATTAGAAGTAATTTCGCATAAGAGAGATAAAAAAATTCTTGTCTACAAGATGCGTCCCAAAAAAAAGACAAGAAGAAAGATGGGTCACAGACAAGAACTTACAAGAGTTATGGTAAAATCTATCTCAATAGGTAAAAGTGCTCCTAAGTCTCCTTCAAAAGCGGAAACTATTAAAAAGGAGACAAAACCAAAATCTAAAAAATCTACAATTTAACATTTCTCATGGCTCATAAAAAAGGAACAGGATCTACTAGAAACGGTCGTGATTCCAATTCGAAAAGATTGGGTGTTAAAGCTTATGGCGGTGAAAAAGTAACTGCTGGATCAATTTTAATTCGCCAAAGAGGTACATCCTTTTTACCAGGAATCAATGTTGGCAAAGGCAAAGATGACACCCTTTTTGCACTCAAAGAAGGAACAGTAAGTTTCGAAAGTATTAAAAGAAATTTAAGAAATAGAAAAAGAGTTAATATAATTATTTAATTTTCTTATAAGCTCTTGTAGTTATAAGAATAGGATGAAAAACTTCTAAAAAGTTTGATTGAAGTGTCTTAAAAAACCTTTCAACAACATGCTCATCGTCAATATGAAAGGGATATTCATTTTTTTCTCCTTTATAAAAATACCAATTAAATAAAGCAATAGAATCATAATCCATAATTTCATAGAAGACCTCAATTTGAGAAGCTGGATCTGCAAGATGTTCCAAAACATCAAGACAAATTATCGTGTCAAATTTCGAAATTTGTGCATCTTTAACTGTCCTGCAGAAAGTAAGCTTTTTTTCGACTCCTAATTCCTTTGCCCTGTATTCAACAAAGTTTCTATTTGTTTCATTAATATCAACAAAAAAAACATGCTCAACTTTGGAAGACATTGCATTTGCTAAGGCATGTGTTCCAATCCCGCCTCCAAAATCTAAAACTAAATCTCTAGAAAATCTCTGCTGAAGCTTTAAAGTGTCAGCGATGTAATCCTTGCTCGTAATATGCCAAGCAGCTAAATCGGCTAGATGCCGATCTCCAACAATTTCAGTATAAAAATCTGAAACATCACTTAAAGCATCTCCAGGATGTAAATTTGCCAAATTCATCTTTGCATTTGCGAGGAATCCCTCTAAATCACATTCATTAATAGCTAAGTATTCCATTAAATGTGATTTCACATTAAAAGCATTATCTAAAAACTCTTTTAATATAAAGTTATTATCTTTCAATTTCTTACTTTAAATTTCTAATATAAAAATCATAGGGTGGAAATAAATCTTTCTCAAAGTATTCTTAATATTAAAAATGGACACTAAAGATGGATTCTTAGTTATTAATAAAGATAAAGGATGTACCTCTCATGATTGTGTTAAACAAATAAGAAAGTTACTAAACACAAAAAAAGTTGGGCACACAGGAACTCTTGATCCAGAGGTTACAGGAACTTTACCCATTGCTATAGGCAGTGCAACAAGATTTATTCAATATCTTCCTCAGGGGAAGACCTATGTAGGACAAATTAAATTAGGGATAAGAACTAAAACTGATGATATTTACGGAGAGATAATTAATCAAAAAGTTTGGCCAAAAATTAGTGATGAGAAATTAGATCAATATTTAAATAAATTTAGAGGAATAATTAAACAAATTCCGCCAACAGTTTCTAGTGTGCACGTCAATGGTGAGAGAGCTTATAAAAAATCATTTAGAAACGAAAATTTTGAATTAGCACCAAGAGAAGTAAAAATAGAAGAACTGGTCCTAATAAAATGGGACCAAATAAAAGGAATCATAGAAATAAAAATCAAATGTTCAGCTGGTACATATATAAGAGCAATTGCAAGAGATTTAGGTAAAGTTCTCAATTCCGAAGGTTGCCTTCTACAACTGAAAAGAATCTCAGCTTGTGGCTTTGACGAACAAAACTCCATAAAAATATCTGATATGGAAAAAGAAAAAAATAAAAAAACCGCTTCAAATTTTATTATTCCAACAATTTCTGCTCTTAATCACATTTCAACATTTGTATTAAATAAAGAAGAAATCAATTATTGGCAAACTGGAAGATCCATTAAGGTTGATATTAATTGGTTTAATGAAAGCAATGCATTTGATTATAAAAAACCTATAAAAGTAATTGATAAGAGGAAAAATCTTCTTGGCATTGGATTTTTAAATAAAGAACATACTAATATAAATCCTAAATTGGTTCTCAATGCAAAATAATTCTTATAAAAAATATTTTTTAAAGGGTTTTATTTCTACTCCCTTATAGAAATGTTTCAATATATCTTTTGCTTTTTGTCCCTTATTGGCCATATATCGAGCTCCCCATTGACTCATCCCCACACCATGTCCAGAACCATATCCTGAAACTACTAGAATCTCTTTTGAAGAAGATGAAGAATTAAGAGACTTTCTTGGTACTAATAATCTTTGACCTATATTTATTAATGATGAATTTTTAATATTATTTAAGGCTACTAATTTATCAACATTTACGTCATATTGATCCGCAATAACTATCAAGTTTTCTCCAACTCTAACAATATGAGTAATAGGTTCATTTTCTTGTGAATTTGTTGGTAATAATTTAACGCTCTCATTACTACTTTTATTTTCATTATCTTCAATAAATTTAAATCTTACTAAAGTACTTTTAAGATTCATTCTTTTTCGAATATCAACTCCTGAAATTTGATCAGTTCCAAAATCACCCTGAATTCTTACATTTTTTATTCGACCAGTACTTGTTATATCTAAAATTTCGATTTGTTTTATTCCTCCAATCTTTGGGAATAGTTTTTGCAGTTGAGATTTTGAAAACTTTTTTTCCCATCGAAGTTTTGGATTATTTTTATCAAAGTCTTTGACACTTGTTAAATATGGATATTTATTTTCCCATACATCTTGGCTATTTTCTGTCATACCAGCCGAACTACTATGAAATAAAGAATTAATTAATTTATTTTTATACGTCAATACTAATGATCTTGTGCTGTTTACTGCCCTTGCAGTTTTATAAGTCCTAGCCTCAAGTCCAGTATAAACCTGATTATTGTTCGTCGAATCTATATCGTATAGAGGATTTCCTTTTTTCTTTAAAGCATAGGTTCTTGATGCAATGGCTTGAGCTTTTAATGCTTCTAAAGGCCATTTTGCAGGCATTTCTGAACCAACAACGCTTCCAAGATACTTCTCAATCCCAAGAACATTAACTACCAATATGTCATTATCACGTATGAAAATCTTCAATTGACCTGCATATCTTTTCTCACCAACCCAAATACCTCTTCTATCTGAGGATCTCACTACTAGTATATTTTCATTTTCCAAGTCATAGATTTTATTTTTATTCTTATCAAAAATTAAATTAGTTCTATTCTTTTGTTTTTTTAAAATTAAACCTTTTATTCTTCTATTCGAAAATCTTTGACTATTAATTATTAATGGAATTGATCTATCTGATCTAATTCTAATTTTTTTGCTTTTTAAAATGAGGACATTTATGATTGGCTCTGTTGAAGCTGAAATAGTGCTGGTTTGAAGAAAACAAAAAGTTATTATGCTTATTAAACAAAATTTATGAGAATTTTTTATAATTTTTAGTATCACTTTGTTTTAAAAACAAATTTTGAAATTGCCTTAGCTTCACTAAAAGTTTAGATTTAATCCAGATAATAAAACAACAATATTACTATAAGTGAACATCACATTCCTAGGAACAAGCTCTGGGGTGCCTACCTTAACAAGAAATGTATCTTCTTTAGCACTAAAGTTATCTCAAAGTTCTGAAGTATTTCTTTTTGATTGTGGAGAAGGAACGCAACATCAATTAATGAAAAGTAATATCAAATCTTCACAAATTAAAAAAATATTTATTACCCATATGCACGGTGATCATATTTTTGGATTGCCTGGTCTTTTGGCCACTCTAGGTTTATCAGGTAAAAGTAAGGGTATTGAAATTTATGGTCCTTCAGGGCTGAGAAGTTTCATAAATTCTGCCCTTAATAGCAGTTTTTGTAAATTGTCATTTCCATTGAATTTCGTAGAGGTTGAAAATTTCGCATTGAAAAATAAAACTTTATTTGAAAATAATAAAATAAAAGTGAATTGCGCCTGTCTTAAACATAAAATACCTTCTTATGGTTATCGAGTAAGCGAAAAAGATAAGCCAGGTACTTTTGATATTAAAAAGGCAGAATCTATGAATATAGAACCTGGGCCAATCTATTCAGAACTAAAACAAGGGAAAAGAATTACCTTAGCTGATGGGAGGACATTCGATGGGAAAGAATTCTGTGGACCTCCTAGAAAAGGTGAAAGTTTTGTTTATTGCACAGATACAGTGTTTAGCGAATCAGCTGTTTCACTATCAAAAAATGCCAATTTACTAGTACATGAATCGACTTTCTCAGAAGAGGATGAAAGCATGGCCTATGAAAAATTACATTCCACAACAATCATGGCTGCCAAAACAGCATTATTATCTAACACAAAAAAATTAATTATTACTCATTTAAGTCCAAGATATACCAATAAAAATGCAATCACACCAATGGATTTGCTTAAAGAGGCTCAAAAAGTCTTTCCTAATACTGAACTTGCAAAAGATTTTCTAACGGCAGAAATAAAATAAACTGCAACAGTTCGTTAGCAGGAGCGTTGTAAATGACCAACCCATGAAATAATAGTCTTAGGTTTTTCTATTTGATGTCGATCGAAATGGTCTCTATTTTTTCATCACTACATAAGTCTTGTAAAAGACTATTTATTTTTCTTCCTTTAATTATTGGGTTACTTATTAATCCAATATCTGCAAATGCACTCTATCCTAGTGATCCTTCATCAGTTGACGTTCTAAAAGATGATCTTCACGGTGCTGACCTTCATAATACTGAATATGTTAAATATGATTTATCTAATCAAGATTTAGGCGAAGCTAATCTTCAAGGCGCATATATGAGTGTAACTACAGCAAAAAACTCTAGTTTTAAAGGAGCTAATATGACAGACCTCATTGCATATGCAACACGCTTCGATAATGCTGACTTTACTGATGCAAATCTTACTAATGGTGAGCTAATGAAAAGTGTTTTTGATGGAGCAATTATTGATGGGGCAGACTTTACTGATGCAAATCTTGATCTTTCTCAGAGAAAATCATTATGTGAAAGAGCTAGTGGAACTAACTCACAAACTGGAGTTAATACAATTGATAGTCTTGAATGCACTGGCTTAAAAGGTTACATGCCACCAAAGCCAAAAGCATAATATTTGAAGCTAACTTAATTAGGGAAGATATTACCAGGTTCTTTTGAGCCTGGTTTTTTGCTATACCACCATTCTTGTATATCAGAAGAAAATTTCTTTGAAAAAAGAGTTATAACTGTCTCAACAGGTTTTGATCCAGGCTCCAAAATCTGAACTGAGTAAGATGGGCATTTTCTTGAAGCCATATCAGCAACGAACCTAGACCCTATTCTTCTCCAACTAGGCTCCTTACTTCTCCAAGCAAGCCTTGAGCAAGGCCAAGGTAACTCTTCCCTATCATATAGTCTGCAACATGGGCCAATTACCTTATAACTGTACTGACCTCCATAACTTGATTGAACACTGCCAGTCTTGAAAAATTCAAATTTATCCATTTACAAAAAAAGCCACCTTCATAGAGGGTGGCAGATAAATAATCAATAATCAACTTAAAAAGTTAATTTTTTATAATTAGTACAATTCTTCCTCAGCATGAGTTGTAATTGTTACGTCAGATGTTGGATAAGCAACACAAGTAAGAACAAAACCAGCTTCTAGTTGGTCGTCATCCAAGAAACTTTGATCAGACTGATCAACACTACCTGTAGTAACTTTTCCAGCACATGTTGAACATGCTCCAGCTCTGCAGGAATAAGGAAGGTCAATACCTTGTTCTTCAGCCGCATCGAGGATGTATTGGTCATCAGGTACTTCAATAGTTGAATTGAGACCTTCACCTTCGCTGATGAGTGTAACTTTGTAAGAAGCCATTTAAATAAAAAATTGTTGGTAATTAATACCTATCACTTACATTTTTAACATCGATTAGGTCGATATGTGAGATTTTGAAGTAAAAAATGACACAATAAAATGTATGAAAGGGTATCTATAAGAAAAACTTATACTTAGATTGGATCGCTGGGTTTTTTCGCAGAAATGCATGCCCAATCTTTTCTAGTTGATACATCCAATAATTTCAAGTCATTCTGAATTAATATTTTTACAATTTCATCCTTTTGTGAATTCAGAATTCCACTTAAAATGACTTCCCCATTGTTTCTTAAGCACTTATAAATATTTGGAATCATTCCTTTTATTACTTCAGCAAGAATATTGCATAAAACAAAATCAAATTGTTTCAGTTGATTTTTTAAAATTATCTCATTAAAAGATCCCAAATATGTATTTAAGTTGTCTAAATTACCGAAATTTAGTTGAAAATTTGATTTAGTTGAATTTATAGCTAAATAATCATTATCCACAGCATAAACTTCTTTAGCACCAAGCAATCTTGAAGCGACACTCAAAATCCCGCTGCCACTACCAATATCTAATATCTTTTTATCAGAAAATAAAATATTCTCCATTTTTTCTAAGCAAAGATAAGTCGAAGGATGACTTCCTGTACCAAAGGCTGCTCCAGGATCAATTTTTATGATTGTTTTATCTTTAAATTTTTCATTTAAATTTATCCAACAAGGCAATATTAAAAAATGATTTCCTACTAACTCTGGCGCCCAATATTTCTTCCAGCTTGTCAACCAATCCTCCTCTTTAATTATGCTCCAGTCAAAAAATTGATTCTTAGGGGCATTAATGTTTAGAAGTTTGCTAATTATTTTTTCAAAACCACATCTAGAACTCTCGCCCCAATCATCGACTGGAAGCCATATATTCACCTTTTTTTTATTTTCATTTTTGATTAAATATTCAAATGAAAAACTAAATATTCCCAGCTCATTTAATTTCCAAATAATAATTTCCTCTGAATCACTTTCTATCAGAAAAGTTAGTTTATACCAATCTTTAATTGCCATTAATAGAGCAAGCCTATCTATAGAGTAACTGGATTAGCGTTGGTAATTCCCTCTACTTCAATAATAGTGTCAAGCAACTTATTAGGAATTGGATCATCAATACTTAGAACCATAACAGCTTCTCCTCTAACAATTTTGCGCCCAACTTGCATTGAGGCAATATTTACATTGTTGCTACCCAATAAAGACCCAAGCTTGCCAATAATACCAGGCATATCACGATGCCTAGTAACCAGCATGTATCTACTTGGCGATACATTAACAGGATATTGATCAATACTAATAATTCTTAATTCCCCATCAGCGAAAATGCTTCCTGCTACGCTATGGTCTCCATTATCTCCATAGGTGGTTAATTGAAGCGATCCACTAGCAAATTCAGGTCTTGCCTCATCTTTACTCTCGACTACTGAAATGCCTCTAGAATCTGCTTCTAGAGAAGCATTTACATAATTGATCCTATCTCCCAAAGCTTTACTTAGAAGGCCTTTTAGACTAGCTATTATTAATGGTTGGGAAGGATGTTGAACAAATTCCCCTTGAAGCTTTACTTCTAATTTCTGTATTTGTCCACCTGAAAGCTGACTTATAAGTAGACCCATTGTTTCAGATAACTGCAAATGAGGTTTTAGGCTATCCATAATATCAGGGCTCAAACCTGGTATATTTACTGCAGTTCTAGCAGATAATCCAAGCAAAACATCTCTGATTTGTTCTGCAACATCAACAGCTACATTTTCTTGTGCTTCCCGAGTAGAAGCTCCTAAGTGAGGGGTAAGAATAAGATTCTTTGCAACCTTCAACAGTGGAGAATTAGCTTGTAAGGGTTCTTTAGAAAATACATCTATTGCAGCGCCTCCAATCATTGATTTATTTAAAGCTTCTGCTAATGCTTCTTCATCAATTAAGCCTCCTCGAGCACAATTAATTATTTTTGCGCTACTTTTCATACTTTTTAGCACCTCCATATTGACTAAATTCTCTGTCTCTGGGGTGCGAGGCAAATGCAAAGTTACATAATCAGATTGTTTGAATAAATCCTCTAGTTCAGAAAGCTTAACTTGGATTTGTTGAGCCCTTTCAGTTGATACAAAGGGATCATATCCGGAAACTTCCATTCCTAATGCATTAGCAACTTTCGCTACATGAGCACCAATTTTCCCTAAACCAACTACACCTAATTTTTTCTTATAAAGCTCATTACCAACAAATTTCTTTCTTTCCCATTTACCTGACAAAGTACTACTATTAGCAATTGGAATATGTCTAGATAAAGCCAACATCATAGCTATAGTATGTTCAGCAGCAGCTATTGTGTTGCCCCCTGGAGAATTAACAACAAGAACTCCTTTTTGCGTAGCAGCCTTAACATCTACATTATCAACTCCAACTCCTGCTCTTCCAATAATTCTCAGTTTACTTGAAGAGTTAATAATTTCTTCGGTCACTTGAGTACCAGAGCGAATCATTAAAGCATCATAATCTTTAATAATGGAAGCTAGCTCAGAGTCTGAGATTCCTATCTTCTGATCAACCTGAGCAACTTGTGAAAGAATATCGATTCCTGTTTGATCAATAGGATCTGTAATGAGAACTTTTGTCATTTAAGATTGGTTCTTTAATCTTTTACTTTAACTTAATCTATAGTGTATGTATCTTATTTTATTAATTTGAATAACACACAAACATTTGAGGATTGAAATTTGACTAAAAGTATTGTGATATTTAAAGACATTGATAAATGTATCCAACTATTTGAAATTTTCAACGAAAAATCAGTAATTCTCTCTGAAGCTATTTTGATCCCACCAAAAAGTGAGAAAATATCATCAGAAGAAAAAGAATTGCTAAATGCGAAAGCAAATATATTATTCAAATCTCAAAAATTTGAAGACATAAGAATTTTAAATCCAAAACTTGACAGAAAGATTAGACAAAAAGAAATGAGTAGATGGCTAATGCCATTTGGTTTTATAGCTGGAATTGCTTTTTCTAATATGACAAATTTATCTACTTTCAGTTTTCTTGGTTTGAATAACATCGGTGAATCTCTCATTGGAGGACTTTTAGGAATGGGTTCAGGCTATTTAGGTAGTGTTGTTTCTTCTGCGAGTATCAACATTAATAGAAATAAAGAGTTGAGATCAATTATTAATTTTAATAAAGAGGGTAAATGGCTTGTTCTGCTTGAAAATCAAATTGGAACTGAATTGCCTTGGGCTTTGATAAAACAATCAGAAGCAAAAGATATAATTTTTTTAGAAGGATAAATGATTGACTTAAAAGAAATCTTAATAAATTCAAACTACAAAAAAGAAACTGAGGAATTAATAAATATTGCTAACTTAGCTTACAAACACTGGGAAACTTATTGGACTGGGTTTAATTCAACTTATGTTTGCGAGGAGATTTTAAAAGATTTTGAAAATTTAAATGATTTCAAATTTTTTATTTATGGAGGATTCTCCTCTTCTCAAAGATCAAGGATAGCTTGCTTTAGAGGAGATAGCATTCTTGAAGAGGATGCGCTAAAAAGTAATTTTCCAGCTCAAGGAATAAAAATTAATGGCAATTTTTTATTTGATAATGCTACACAAGATGACTTTAGATCCCTCTTTATTGAAAATGGGGTAAATCAAAGCAAAGTAGGAGATATATGGACCATTGGCGATAGAGGAGCACAAGGGATAATTGATAATTTAGATATTGAGCATCTAGATGAAAAGATTTTTTATTTAAGAGACGTAAAAGTAAAAATTAATGTAGTAGGTATAGATGCATTACAAACACCGTCAAGAAGAACAAAAAAACTTGTCAATACAGTAGAAGCTTCAACAAGATTAGATGCTATAGCTTCAGCTGGCTTTAGGGTATCACGAACCAAAATCATTGAAAGGATAGAAAATGGAATGCTCAGATTAAATGGAAGCAAAGTTAATAAACCAACTATTAATCTAAAAATTGGCGACAAACTAGAACTTGAGAATAAAGGATTTATTGAAATTCTAAATTTAGAAATAACCAAAAGAGAACGATGGAAAGTTAAATTACTTAGAAAATGAAACGCAACCTGCTATTTTCTTATAAGGGGAATAAAAAATTTCTTCAATTTGGGCGATTAGCTCAGTGGTAGAGCACTACCTCGACACGGTAGTGGCCACTGGTTCGAATCCAGTATCGCCCATCAAAAACTTTTGACGACTTAAGTTAGATCCACAGAAAATAATTTCATTTTTTAGATTATTCAAAAAGATGAAACTTAATCAAATAATTAATCTTCACAAGGGGCTCACTGCATTTGTAGTGATAGGTCTTATGATTTTTTTTGATAATTTTACAATCGCTCCCTACGTTTATTTAGCTCTGCACGGTACTTATGGATTACTTTGGCTTTTAAAAGAAAAGATATTCCCAGATCCTTATTTTAAAGAAAAAATCAATTTTTTAACTTCAATTACTGGTTTTATTTTCCTTGGAAGTTACTGGGTAGCTCCTTACATTCTTATCTCATCTCAGAAATCTGTTCCAAATATTGTAATAGCTGCTTCTGTATCTATAAATATAATTGGTGTTTTTTTACACTTTGCTAGTGATGCCCAAAAATATTTTTCTCTTAAATTAAAAAAAGATCTAATCAAAGAAGGATTTTTCGAAAATATAAGGAATACAAATTATCTAGGAGAAATACTAATTTATCTATCATTCGCCATCCTCTCAATGAGTTTAGTTCCATTAGCAATTCTTGTAATATTTTTCTCTATAGTTTTTCTCCCAAGAATGATAAAAAAAGATAAATCACTCTCAAAATATGATTCATTCGAAGAATACAAAAAGAAAAGTGGTCTTATTTTGCCTAAATTAAATGCTTGATAAAAACTTACCAAGTTGGAGACAAGATTTAAAATCTTCTAGAAAAAAAGAGGGGAAATTACCCTCTAATAGATGGATACAGCTTGCAACAGTTAGCGAAGAAAATGAGCCAAGATTAAGAACAGTTGTTTTCAGAGGATGGCATAAAGATAATTCAATGATAATTTTTACAGATAGAAGAACTGAAAAAATTGGGCATTTAAAATCCAACCCTAATGCAGAGATATTATGGTTCTTTTTGAAATCCAAATCACAATATAGATTTAAAGGAAAAATACTTGAATTAATTGATAACAAAAATTATTGGGATTCATTATCAGAAAAATCAAAATCTTCCTGGTTTTGGGGGTCTCCTGGAAAGAAAATAAACCTAAAAGTCCAATCTACTCATGAAATATTATCCAACCTACCCAA
Source organism: Prochlorococcus sp. AG-347-J21 (assembly GCA_003281455.1). Classification (GTDB taxonomy): domain Bacteria; phylum Cyanobacteriota; class Cyanobacteriia; order PCC-6307; family Cyanobiaceae; genus Prochlorococcus_A. The sequence goes on along the minus strand of QCBX01000004.1, from coordinate 33,792 downwards.
GTCAGAAAATTTTGTGGTTCTAAATTTTAAAATCGATTCAGTAGATCTTCTTAAATTAGAACAGCCTGTTCATAAAAGATATCTTTGGGAAAAGGTTAAGAAATGGGAAAAAGTTGAAATTAATCCTTAAATATTTCTAAATTGTATATTTAGGTTGAAAAACATATAGTGATAAGTCAGTTTTAAAAAAGAAGTATTATTTATATGAATTTCTCAGAAATTCCAAAAAACCCTTTTATTTTTTTATCTTGGGTGACTGCTATAGGACTGTTTATAAGTCTTTCTGAAGCAACGATTAAGATAAAACTTGAGAAGAGAAACAGTTATCGAAAAAGGTTAGAACTAATAGATAGTCTCTATCCTAAAAAGTTAGCTTGAAGTATCTGAGAGTATGTTCGCTTGCAGAAATTGAAATAAACCACCTTTGCTTGTTTCTTCTTTAACTTCAACTTGCTTGGAAAATTTTGCTTTTGATGAAGGTATAATTTCATCTTCGTTTTCTGATTTCAAGATTCTGATAATGACTTCATCTAAAGAGAAATTACCAGGCCCTGTTAATGCAATTGAAGTTGCTGAAGCAAAGTACAAAAGTAAAAGCTCTAGCAAGAAAATATTAAAACCTGAAGTAACAAGTGCATGATATATAGCCACAGAAATTGTTCCAACAATTGCCAAAGCTCCGAATCTTGTAGCTAAGCCAATAATTAGTAACCAACTACCACCTATTTCTGAGAATGCCGCTATGTATGATAAAAATATTGGAAATGGAAGATGTAATGGCCTGACAAAAGCATCAGCGAAATTTTCTATATTTGCTAATTTCTCATAACCGTGATGAATGAGAACGGTTCCAGTTATAACTCTCAGAATTAATAAAGCAGTATCTTTGCTAAACGACTTGGTAAGAATTGTTGAAAGCACTATAAAAAAATTATCCTTAAGTAAAAATAACTAGTCACAGTATCCATCGTGGATTAAAGAGCAAAAGTTGTTCCTAAATAAGTATTTATACTTACTTGCCAAAGGGTTGTTTTCTGATTGGGAGTTCAACTAAGTTAAAAATTATTTTTTGAATAATTTTCTAATATTCTCTGATTTATTTTTGGAATATTTTCTTTAAATTTGAAAAACCCTTTTTTAGCAAATTTCCAAGCAAATAAATCTTCATCCCTTACAAGATTAAAAATTTTTTTATGGTGTAAATTTTTAAACTCAGTTATGAAATCATAATTTTCTCCCACTCCAGGATAAATAATGTCTATTTCGTTGGTATTTTTAAAGGTATTTTCCAGTGAATAAGGATCAATCTGTTCAACATTATCAAAATCCTCTACAAATTCAGAGACTAAATCTTGTTTAAATTTCAAAACAGAATCAGAAAATTTAATTTGTCTTTGTTCATTTTTTAAAAGGATGATAAATACTTTTTTATAGCTTGTAAGTAAATTTTTAAGGGTTGCAAGGTGCAGATCATTTTCAAACATAATCAGATTATCTGATTTAGGATACATATCATTTTTATAAATCTCATCTTCTAATGGTATTTGATTAGATTCTTCAAGAAAAATTTGTTGATTACTGATTTTTTCAACATTAAATCTATTATTAGAAAATTTTCTGAGGTTTGATGATGAAAAAAGATATTGTTTTCCCTTCGTTTGCAATCCTCCGACCCATCTCCAGCTAAGGAGATTAGATGCAGCATCACCATCAAAAAGATATTTAAAGAAAAACTTTGCTCCCAATTGCCATGGAAGGCCTAAATTAAATATCCAAGTACTCGCAAACCACATTCTTGTATGGTTATGCAAATAGTTGTACTGCTTTAATTCATGGACCCAAGAATTAAAAAAATCTAATTCTGTATTTCCATTAATTGCACTTTCATATAGCTCATAATCAAAGTCGAAATTGTTTTCTGAAATAAAATTTCTCCAAACGTTAGGTCTATTTTCCATCCACCCTTTCCAGTAAACTCTCCAAAATATTTCTTCAACAAATTTAGTTGAATTTTTGATTTTGTACTTACTTTTAATATCATGAATCAGATCATATTCCGATAAAATTCTATGAGTAATGAAAGGCGATAATTTTGAAACTGAACTTTCGTTATTTGGCCCAAAATCAAAATTTCTTAATTTTGCATAATCATTAATTTTGTATTTCGCAAAATTTTCCCAGGTATTTTGAGCTTGTAATAAAAATGACATTTCTGACAACTCTAAAAAATTTTTTTTTGTATTGATAGAAATTTCAAAATTTGCCTGCAAATTAATCCTTAAATTTTCTATTTCACTTTTAAGTAAATATGTTTGATTGAAGTATTTAATTTAAACTCCTAATTCGTACATTTTATACTCTTAAATCGCTCTCTGAGTAGGAGGATATTTAGTGGTCAATTACTTTTTAGATCTAATTTAAATTTTCAAATCTTTTTTTAAATGATTTTTTCTAAAAGGTTTTTAAATATTTATCTAATTTATTATGAATAATTTGTTAGTGAGAGATGTTAAGTATCTTGATGAACAATACAGAATAGGTGAAGGCATAATTTCGGATGATGCATTTAAGCAACTTGAAAGGCTCTTTATTCCTATTGATCCAGAGCCTGACTATTTTAATCAAAAAAATAATAAGCTTTTGCCTAAATTAGCTAAAGAAAACTATAAAGAATTTTTGAAAAGTTTATTAACAAAAACAAGATTAAGCATTCAACCAAAAATTGATGGCTGTGCTATTGCAATTAGATACATAGATGGCAATTTTAATAAAGCTATTACAAAAAAAGGATTAGATGTCTCAAGCAAAATTAAACAAATTAAAAATGTCCCCGATTATATTCCTATCAAACGAGATTTTCAAATTAGAGGTGAACTATACGCTACAAACCAAGTTGCCGGCATTTCCCAAAGAATTACGAGAAAATACCTCAATGATAAGAAAGGGATTGGAGAAAGTCTCCGCTTTTGCTGTTTCCAAATACTTAATGGAAGACTTAATCAATACGAAACCCTTAACTATCTTAAAAAATGTGGCTTCAGCACCCCTGAAAGTTACTTCACAAATCATACAAGCGAAATCCAAATATATATAAAAAATTGGTTAGAGAGAAAAATATTTGCAAAATATCCAACTAATGGGATAGTTATAAAAATAAATAGTAGAAAATTACAGTTACTGAGAGAGAAAAGTTTATCTCAAAATAACGAATGGCAATATGCAATTCAAAAATAATATTAATAGTACCTTCAAAAAGAGCTCACGATAGTTACTTCCAGTATTTACACTGGGAGATAATTAAATTTTGGTTAATTTCCAAAGCAATTTGCAGGATTACTAAATGACTGCCACTATTTCAAGACCAAAAATCTCTAACTGGGAAACATCTAATATTCCAAACCTTGCAGGCAAAACAGCGCTAATTACTGGGGCGAATAGTGGTCTTGGATACTATACTGCAAAGGCCTTAGCAGAAAAGAATGCTCATGTTGTTATAGCTTGTAGATCGCTTGAAAAAGCTAATCAAACTATCAAAAAACTTAAAGGTCTTAATCCTGAAGGATTATTTACACCTTTAGAATTAGATTTGTCAGATTTAAAAAATATTGTTGAAGTTCAGTCCAAAATTTTTGATAATTTTGAAAATTTAGATTTACTTATAAATAATGCAGGCATTATGCATCCTCCTAAAACTCTTAGTGCCCAGGGATATGAAATACAATTTGCAGTTAATCATCTAGCTCACATGCTTTTAACTCTAAAGCTACTTCCAATTATTGAAAAAAAAGAAGAATCTAGAATAGTGACGGTTACTTCCGGAGCACAATTTTTTGGCAAAGTTGGTTGGAAAAATCTGAAAGCCGAGAACTATTACAACAAATGGGAATCTTACTCCAATAGCAAATTAGCAAATGTAATGTTTGCTTTGGAGCTAAATGACAACTTAAAGCAAAAAAACATAATTTCTTTAGCTGCTCACCCAGGAATTGCGAAAACAAATCTCTTTACTGCTCAAAAACCTAACCCTGGTCCATTAGAAACATTCTCATTGGAATTATTTAGCCCTATTTTTCAAACTGCTGAGATGGGTGCTTTACCTCAACTTTTTGCAGCTACTTCACCAGACGCAAGAGGAGGTGATCATTATGGTCCTAGATTTAATTTCAGAGGGCATCCAAAACTATCCCCTACTTCTCCTTTCGCCATGAATAAAAAAGAAAGAAAAAATTTATGGGAAAAAAGCCTTGAAATTCTTAATAACTTCTTATAAATTTTTCATTTTTACTAACTTTAAAAAATACTTTAAGATATGTAATTCACTCTCTGAAAGTTTCATAAATTCTGTTAAGGCATCATAATTTTTTTCATCAATTTTTTTTGACAATTGAATAAGACTATCATGGTTTTCATTAACAAAGCGCTCAGCAATCTGAGACGGAGTTAAACCCTGTTCAATTAATTCACCTGGAGCATTTTTCTCCCACTTTTGATAAAACCAAGAGAACCAATATTTTGCAGTATTATCTTCCATTAATTAACTTTTCTTGAGCGAATACTATAAATACTGAAGAAAGATCTCATGATTGAATTACCCCTTAAACACAATTAATATAAATGCAATTATAAATTTAATGATAGATAATCATTCAAGTAAAAGAAATATTAATCTTGTAATTGGATTAGGTAAATCTGGATTTTGGGCTGCCAAGTATTTGAGAAGCATCAATAAGAGAGTAATAGTTTGGGAAAGTAAAGATGGGATAGAGTTCTTAGAAAGAAAAACAGCATTAGAAAAGCTGAATATAATAGTTTCTCTAAATAAAGAATTTGTATTTGAAGAAATTCAACCTTTTGTGAAAGATATCGAATCTGTTGTTGTAAGTCCATCAATACCATATGACCATATAACTATTATTGAATTAAAAAAAAAGGGAATTAAAGTAATTGGAGAAATTAATGTTGCATGGGGAATTTTAAATGACACAAATTGGATAGGTATTACTGGCACTAATGGCAAGACTACTGTTACTCATCTACTAAGCCATATACTCTGCGATACTGGATTATATGCTCCTTTTGCTGGAAATATTGGTACACCTTTATGTAAATATGCTCACTCCAAAAAACATGAAAAAATTGATTGGGTTGTAGCTGAACTAAGCAGTTATCAAATAGAAATATCTCCAGAAGTAAAACCTAATATTGGAATATGGACAACCTTCACAGAAGATCATCTTGAAAGACATAAAACACTTGAAAACTATTTCAACATAAAAAAAAGCTTGTTAGAAAAATCTGATTTTAGAATTTATAATTATGACGATAAAAACCTAAGAAATCAATATAGTTCACTATCAAGAGGGGTTTGGATAACAACTAGTTTCGATAAATCAAATTTTATTCATTGCGATTATTGGATAGATAATCAAGCATACATTGTTGAGAGAGGGAAGAAATTATTCAAACTTGAACATTTTTCTTTAAAAGGAATGCATAATCTTCAAAATCTTTTATTGGTAATTGCAGCAGCAAGAAAAGTTGGATTATCTGGCAAGAAAATTAAAGATTCTTTATCTAATTACAAACAATTACCACATAGGATGGAAACAATTTATAAAAATAATGATCTGGAAATCATTAATGATAGTAAAGCTACAAATTTTGACTCATCTATTGCGGGAATAAGTTCAATTGAAGGTCAAATAATAATCATTGCTGGGGGTAGATTAAAAGGCAATGAATATAGTGATTGGATAAAAGTTTTAAAGAAAAAAGTTAAATGTGTTTTCCTTTTTGGAGAAAGCTCAAAAGTCCTAAAAATGGCGCTTATTAATGAAGGATTTAAAAAAAATATTTTTGAATTTTCAGAACTAAAAGAGCTTTTAAATTTTGTTTTTCATTATTTACAAAATAATAGGGTTGGAACATTATTATTCTCACCTTCATGCTCTAGTTTTGATCAATTTAAAAATTATGAAGAGCGTGGAGATTATTTCAAGAAACTAATAAGTGAAAAATTAAAGGTTAATAAATCCATTTTTTGTTCAAGTATCATTTCGTAATTTTCAGGTCGGTCATCACAACCGTTTACCCCCTAGCAAATATTCACTTAATTAGTTAGATTTTGTCTATAAATTAACTACTAGCAATGAGTGATTCTAATAATTTACCTCAAGCAATAAGTCATAAAAAATTAAGTTACTTGATGCTTAAGGCACAAAAAGATGCTCATTTTTCTGATGAATTAGCAGAAATAGAAAGCCCCGAAAAAATGGAATTTGAAGAGTTAATTAACAATTGGGAAGCTTCCACTAAGAAGGTAGTTAATGAGTTATCAAAAAGAAAAGAGAATTTACTAAAAGATAAATCACCAAATTCTTTAATTGCACTTGGTGCTATGGAAGTTCACCTTAATATGGCTTTGCAAGCCTTAAATGCATTTAATAAAGGAGTTGATGGGTAAAAGTAACGAATAAAATTATAAGGAAGGCATCGAAAATAAGAGAAAATCTAAGTCTTTTTCAGTATCTATAAAAACATCATCATAATAATTAACTTCAAAACCCAAGCCATCTCCAGATTCGAGAAATATATTTGATTTAGACTCTTTACTCTTTAATAAAAGATTACCTTCTATTATTTGTATCCAATTATATTTATCGATTTTTAATGGCAATTTTTTTTCTTTAATTGGCTTATATTTACAACGCCATAAAGAGATACTTTGATTTAGAAAAAGCTTATTATTTTTACAGTCTTTGTAATTAAAAATAAGATTGTCCCACGACTTTTCATTTAATGAAATTTGACCATATCGAGGCTTGATATTTTCTTTTTGAGGGTTTATCCAAATCTGGAACAACTTACAGTTCTCATTTTCTTCATTCTTCTCGCTATGAGAGATCCCAGTACCTGCAGACATAACTTGTACTTCATCTTTGTGAATTTTTCCAAGATTGTTTAAAGAGTCTCTATGAGTTATTGCTCCTTTTGTTACTACAGTAATTATTTCCATATTTGCATGAGAATGTGTATTGAATCCTGCATTAGGAGAAATAATATCTTCGTTTATAACTCTAATTTTTCCAAAATTATCCCATTTTGGATCTCTATGCTCTCCGAAAGAAAATGAATGCATCGAATTTAGCCATTCTCTAGTAGATATAAATCTTTCGTGCGATTTCCTTATTTTAATTATTTTCAAAGACATAAATACTAAGAAATAAATACTGTGTATATGTGTAAATTAAATATTTTTGAAAATTATAAATAAGTAAATTACTTTTTATTTATTTGTTGATTTTACTTTGTGCTTTATTTGCTTTATAAATTATTTTTTTTGCTTCTTCTCTTGTAGAACATTTTTCTGCCTCAACATTCAAGTTTTTTAGTTTATTTAATTGCTTTGAAATTTTCATATTAGGTTAACTTAACAAATAGAAATTAACACATATTTAATGGAATAGCTAAAAAATACTGGTTTGCATTTGAGCATTACTACCTAAAAATAAGATTGGAGAATGGAATTATCAGAACAATACAGTGGGTGTATTGGATGATCTTTGATTGTTTTCTTAATTAAAAGCGGCCCAAGAGGATTATCAAAATTATTTTTCCTAATTGAGTTATATTGCATTATTTTTTTTGATATTTTTTTATTTCTACTTAGAAATTTACCTTTGTTACCCCAACCTAACCATAAATCACAATTTTTATTTTCAGACCAGTGTTTTAAGTTTTTATAAATATGATTATTGTTTAGATAACCCACAGGTTTTTTATGTTTAAAAAGTTTTTCTGGTTTGTTTGAAATAAGAGCAAATAGATTGATTAACTTTACTTTGCCGTAATTATTGTTTTTAGAAATTTTAATTATCTTTTTTGTTGTGTTGTCCAAGAAAACATCATCTGATAATGAGGGATTTAAACCAATAAAGATAATCTCTTTTTTAGATTTAGAGATCTTATAACTTAAACTCCATCTATATAGTTTGTTAGCACTTATTAAACAATTTCTTTCTAGAAATAAATTTTTCAACCTAAACCTACACCTCTAGCCATAAGAGTGGCAAAAAAAGGTATTGTTGCAAAGCCTACTAATTCAGTAGTAATGATTAGTCTGAACCTCTTAACTAGATTTTCAGATATTTCAGGTAATTTGTTCTTACTTAATGGAATGGCCCATAAGATATAGGTTGTTGTTGGATATAAAGAAAGTAATCCCACCAGAATATAAAGAGAAACTTTTATCCAAAAAACAGGATTACCTGTATAAAAATCACCTCCTTGACCAAAATACTTAACACGCAAAATCCCAGTAACCAATATTGCAACTCCTGCCAAACCATAGACCACATCTGCAATTATCATTGAAATCGTCTCATTTCTATTGAGACCTACTTTGAGAGTCAATCTTTCAAACAAAAGAGAACCGAAACATAATATAATTCCTAAATAATGAACATATGCTACTAATGCACTTTTAGCAATTTCACCTGTCAATAAAGTTCCTAATAACATTTTCTAGTCAAAATTTATACAATACTAACTACCAAATAAAGAATTTGTTTAGAAAATAGATTAAACAATAAAAGCAACGTATTGATTTTAGGACTCTAAAAACCTTTTTTGTCCATCTTCAAAAAAATCCTTTTTATTCCACACTTCGATTACATCTGGGAAATGTTTTTCCATACAATTATCACAAACCCCATGACTGAATCTAATATCACTAATTTTCGAAAGATATTTTTCTAAATGCATCCAATCTCCCTCCTTATTTTTCACTTCTCTGCAATATGAACACACAGATAAAATCCCTTCCTGTTTATGCAAATTAGATAAAGCATCCAGCAAATTTAATGACTTTTTTCTAAGCTCTAAAAATGAAACTATTTGCTTGGATAATAATTCCATAATATTAAATTGTTGTGTAGTTAAATTTCCTGGCTTTCTATCTATTACACACAGAGTTCCAAGCTTATTACCATCACTATTTCTAAGGGGAAAACCTGCATAAAAACGAATCTTTGGATCTCCAGTTACCAATGGATTATTTATAAACCTTTCATCTTGGAAAGCATCATTAATAATTAATGGACTATTTTCTTTTATTGCATGTGTACAAAAAGACCAATCTCTTCTAGTTTCTGATATTTGAAGTCCTATTTTGGATTTAAACCATTGTTTATCTTTGTCTACCAAAGTCATTAAAGAAATAGGCACATTACAGGTTGTAGCAGCAATTTTTGTAATATCGTCATAACATGATTCTGGCTTGGTTCCCAAAATCCTATATTCTGCTAAAGCTTTTAATCTTCTTTCCTCATCTTCTTTTTTTGATACAAGATTCTGCATTAATCTTCACCAATAATTAAAACTTTAAAATTAAAGTTTCTCCAAAAAACTTTTTCCGTCTAATACTTAATAAAAAAAAGATAAACTTATTGAATTGTTACTTACTGATTTATTACTTATTAATTTATTATTGATTGATTTAACTTTGAGACTGCCATCCCAGCGATCCATCCACTTGTCCAACAATGTTGAAAGTTAAATCCACCTGTGATCCCATCTACATCTAAAACTTCTCCAGCAAAAAATAACCCTGGACAAATTAAGCTCTCCATACTTTTAAAATTAACTTCATTAATTTTTACGCCTCCGGAAGTGACAAATTCCTCTCCAAACGGTCCTTTTCCCGAAATTATATATTTGTCCCTAATTAGAATATTTATCATTTTCTCTCTTTCATCCGCCAGTAAATCAGCCCACTTTTTCTCTTTATCAATGCCTATTTTATTTAATAAAAAGATCCATAATCTTTTTGTTAATAGTGGAACAGGTCTACTGTTAATTAAATTAACCTTGCCTTTATTTGATCTTAAATCGTTAACTTTTTCTTTTAACTCCTCATAACTTAAAGCAGACCATTTAATGATTAAATTAAATTTGTATTTTTGGCTATAAAGTTCCCTTGCTGCAATTGATGAAAGTTTTAATACTGCTGGCCCACTAAAACCCCAATGAGTTATTAGTAAATCACCTCTATTTTGAAAATTCTTATTGTTTAATTTAATTTCTATATCTATACCCTTTATCGATACCCCAATACATTCATCCAAATTTGGTTCTTTTGTAGAAAAAGTAAAAAGCGATGGTACAGGTTTAACAATATTGTGTCCAAGATTTTGAGCTAATTTATATCCGCTTGGATTACCTCCAGTCGAAAGAATAATATTTTTTGAAGTTACCTTTTCTTTTTTAAGACTAAAAATATTGAATATATTATCTGGTGTTTTTGAAATTTCTTTTACAAAAAATTTTGTTAATAACTCTACGTTTTTTGATAAAGCACTTTTTCTCAGACAATCAATAACATCTGAAGAAGAATTAGACACTGGGAATACTCTAAGATCTTCCTCAATTTTTAATTTTAACCCTTTTTTCTCAAACCAATCATATACATCTCCAGGAGCAAAACGATTAAATGATTCCAAGAGCTGAATTCCACCTCTGGGGTAACTCTCAACTAGTTCATTTGGTATCCATGTCGCATTGGTGACATTACATCTTCCCCCTCCACTAATCCTTACTTTCTCCATGATTTTTGAAGTGCCTTCAAGAATTATTATTCTTTTTACTCCATTTTCAGCAGCAGTTATTGCTGTCATAAAACCGGCTGCACCGCCTCCAACGACTGCTAAATCAAAAGGTTCCAAAAACTTATTATTTAATATGCTTCAATCTGATAATAGCAAGGAGTTATAAAGAAAAATTAGCCCAAAAACCATAAAAAAAAAATAAAAACTTTAAAACTACATAATAAATAGCTGCAATTCACTAATTCTTAAATTTCTAAAAAAATCAACGCAGTCGTTTTTTTTTTGCTTTAACTTAATTAAATGAGTCTAATATTTTCTTACGTTAAATATTCTGAGGCCAGTTTTACTATGACTGGACAATATACTGCTCTTCTTTTAATAACTTCTGTTATTTGGGTACTACTTTGGTTTGGATATAGACAAAATAAGATAAACGATGAGATCAAGAAAAAAGAAAAAGAAGAAAGAATTAATGCGAAAGTTAAAAGAAGAAAGAAGCTAGAGAGTTTGTACCCTAGTAATAAAAAAACTGTTTAAGATATAAAAACATTTTAGAAAATATGAAAAAAAATAATTTCAAATCATTAATTCAGTACTTACCTGGAATCTTGATTCTTATTTATGTATTCTTTTTAGCATTTACTCAATTTATAAAATAAAATTTTTAAAAATTATTCGTTTTGATTGGAATCCTTTCTGCTTTTGGAGCTGCTACATCTTGGACATATGCGTGCTTTATTTGGCGCTCGCAAACTCAAAAATATAAAACAATAGATATTAATTTAATAAAAAATATAATAGCTTTTTTAATTTTTATACCTGCTTTTATCAATCTAAGTTCTACAACTGAATTAAAAAACATATTTATCCTACTAATTAGTGGAATAATAGGTATTGGTTTAGGTGATACTTTCTACCTAAAGTCATTAAAAACTATTGGCACAAGAAAAACTTTATCTATAGAAACTCTTTCTCCGTTAATGGCAGCTTTTTCAGGGGAATTTTTTATTAATGAAAATTTAACAACTAAATCATGGGTTGGAATAATTATAGTAACGATTTCGCTATTCATAATTCTCAGAAAAGGGAACGATTTTAAAGAGGAAAACTCCTCTTTCTCAGAAAAAAATAACTTTAAGATTTTTGCTTTTCCTTTTTTATCAGTTTTATGTGCTGTTCTTGGAGGTCTTTTATCAAGGATGGTTTTCCTTCAAAGCAATTTATCTCCTTTCCTTACAACTGAAATAAGATTATTAGGTGCAATAATTTTTTTGATTATTCTAAAAGGATTTAAGATTAATTTTTTCTTGAAAAAGATAGAAAAAAAACAACAAAAAAGATTTTTGATTTCAATAATTCTTGGAACAAATATAGGCATATTGCTACAACAAGTTGTTTTTAAAACCCTTCCCATAGGAATTGGATGGGCTTTATTAAGCACATCTCCAGTAATTTCCTTATTTTTTGCTAAAAATGAGGAAAGAGAAATTACCAAAAAAATAATATTTTTTACTTGTTTTTTATTTTTTGGCTTAACATTAATAATTCTTTAATTTCTGAATTAATGTAAAAAATACTCATGTGAATAGAAATCGGATTAAATAAAATTATCTTGTAAACACTACAAACAATGAAAATTTTAAAGAAAAAAAGACTTGGCACATTTGAGGTTTATGTTATTTTTCTAAGCTGCATTTATGCAGGCTTTATAGGTTATAAATCTCTATTAAATATTTTATTTACTTGGAATTAATTAATTCTCTCTAATGATTTAATCAACTTACCTCCATCTTGGTCATCATCATCATTTGAAGCAAAAAATAAAAAAAATATTCCCAGAGAAGCTATAGATAGCGAAATTGACAATACAGAAAGCTCATCCATAAATTAGAATTTTTTTTATGATAAACGAAAAAAAATAAAAGACAGTAAAGAAATACACATTCTCGAAAATAAATATTTATTTTATTTATAAAATGAAAAAATACATCCGAACTATTTCGTGAAAGTTCTAATATCTTCCCCCTCTAGTGCAAGCGTAATAATTCACTATGGAATAAAAAGTTGGCCTATTTGGGAATGTGAGCCAAGCAAATTTCATTGGAATTATGATGATAAGGAAATTTGCTTAATTATTGAAGGTCAAGCGAAAATATGTCCCCAAAACAGTGACATTTACGTGATTAAAGCTGGAGATCGAGTTGAGTTTCCTGCTGGACTTAACTGCGAATAGGAAGTAACCAAAAGTATTAAAAAACATTATCGATTGGGTAGCTAAATTGAAGAAAAAAGATTTTTTCTTCTTTACTGTTAAGTCAATGTAGATAAAATATGGTTAATAAATAATTTTCAAGAAGGAAACTAATATTATGCCTTTTACTGATCAAGAATATTTTGAGGTTATTGAAAAAAACGAAGTAGTAAAAAAGGCCTTTGAAAATATTAAGCAAATTTGCATTGATTTACAAAGACAAACAAATTGTCCTGAAGAGGATCTAAAAGATTTTCTTGAATTTATTTCTAAACAATGGAATAAGTAATAATTAACAAGCCTTTTAAATACTAAATTTAAAATTTCAATTTAGTTTTCTGACACAATAAGTTCTAATCTAATTCCTTTTTTGGTTTTGTATTGATACTGGAAGTTCCCTTAGCAGCAGAAACGAAGAAAAAGAAGCCTACAATTCCTGATATACCAAATATCGCAGCCAAAGGATCAAAAGTGAAAGAAAACATAGAATTTATAAAATCAAGATAAATAATAGTTTTTGAATCAAAATTGTACAATTATTGTTAAGTATAAAAAATAACAATCGCGCGATTCATTATGTCATTATTAGTTTCTCAGTAGTTTCAAGAAAATTATTATTCAAATTGATTTTAAGAATAAAAATAGCAATACATACCAAAGATCTATTCGTGAGAAAGAGAAAAGTTTTTAAAAAATATTTATAGAAATATTGAATAAAACACTACCCAGAGGATCCACAATTGTTGTTTCTTTAGATTAATATCAAGTTATGACAGAATTTTACTCAGCTTCTTCCTCAGTAAGTCCTATTACAGCGATATTATGGTGTCTTTATCCAGTAGCTGTACTTGTAATTATTGAATTACTTCTTGGGGGTGGATTTGATGATGACAATAATGACGATCAAGATGGTGGAATGCTAATACCTGCTTACTCTAGATCAAACGTTTGAATTTTTTAAATTAAAGACTCATAAAAAATTTAATTAAATTGGCCAACAATATTGATACAACTCATATTTCTCTAATTACACTTACCATCCTTATGATTTCCTGTCTAACCTGGCTAGTCTTAAGAACCCTTAGGGAAGGAAGAAAAGCTTTAACAGAAATAAATAAGGATAGATAGTGAAACAATAAACATTTAAAAATTTAGAATTTGATAAAATTTATAGAACCCTAGGATTTATAAGTTTTACAAACTAAATAGATATATTCCAAAAATTTAAAAACTTTTCCTTCTCAAAGTTTGGGGAAAGCATAAAAAACTTTAATAAATACTAGAATTTGTTTAATTGCCAAGTCAAAAAATTACCAATCTGTTGAAATCCCATTTTTATGAAAGGCCCTCTTTGTTATTACTTTAATAAATAAAAATGCATCTAAATTCTTTACTTTATATTTGTTCTATATCTTTATTCATTTATATAATGGCGCTGTTTTGGAGAGACTTGCCAAATCAAAAAAAATAAATAAATAATTAATATTAAATTTATTGCTTATCAAAATAAATTGAGTTATTAATTTAATAGTGGATTTAATTTTTTATATCAATGCTGAAAGAATCTTCAAATAACAAAAATATATTCTCAGAAACTACAAGTATTGAAAAAGAAAAAATGATTTGTAAAGACGGATTCTGTTCATTACCAAATCGAGATGAGCTCCCAAAGCAAGATTCAAATGATATGAATTTATTTGATCCTATTTAGTAAATAAAAAACATTTTGAGAAATTGAAGATTAAATTGATAGTATTAAATTATTTTGAATTTTTAATGTATGCTTAAAAACTTTTTTAATGCATATAAAGAGTTTTGGATTAAAGCTACAGAATTCAAAGGATTCACATCTCGATCAGACTGGTGGCTAGTTCAATTAGCGAATCTTATAATTTCTTTACTAACTATCCCAATATTTTTAAAAACTTTTGGTTTCAATGCTTATGGATTAGTTTGTGTCATTCCTCAAATAGCTATTGATATAAGAAGAATAAGAGACTTTGGAAAAGATTGGAAATGGATCTTTATTAATTTTATACCTATCTTCGGATGGATCTTGTGGTTCGTCTGGTTAGGCTTTGGTAAGACTGGTAATGGGAAAGATAAACTTATATAGAAATTAATTCCTCATTTCTTTCTTTTTTTAAAATCTACAAATCTTACATTATTTCTTAATTCTATTTGTTTTTCAAGAATTCTAAACACATGCATCTCGCATTCGGTTAATTTAAGAAACTGATCGAGAGTATCTTTATCTTCTTCATCAAAATTCTCGAAAACTTCTGAAATTGCAGTACTATTTCTAGAAATAAAATCCTCTGCTACATCTTGTGGATTCTTGCCTGATTCGAAATCCTTAAAAGCTTCATAAGAATTAAGTTCTCTTGTTAACCATTTAAACCATGGTTCATTTTTATTACGGTTTTTGTTTATGATTTTCTTCATGAAAATATTTTTACTAGTTTAATCATTATTAGTTATTGATTCTTTGACAGCTGTACAAATACTTATTTTAAAAAACCAATTAAAGATTAACCTTATTTATTTTTTACAAAATAACTAACATAATTTAATTACCATAAAGCTTTTTAAAGAATAAGTATTTATTACTCATTTATTTGTTTATAAGATAGCTAGAGTTTATTTTTAGTAAAGTACATTGTCAATTCCATTTTACGACTTTCCTTCATCTCCAATTTTAATAATTGGTGCTCTTGGCATTGCAGTAGCAATCGCAGTTTTTTTTGTCTCTTACCAAAAATATTTCAATTCTCCTTTGAACAAAGAGCGTGCAGAAAAGAAAAAATCCTTAATTAAGGAACAAAAAGAATTAAATGAAAGATTAGAAAAAATAGAACAAGAATTAAAAAATTTATAAAAATAACTCTTAAATAGAGATGAGTGAATGATCTCGAATTCAAGACCTTAATTTTTTAAACAGGAATTTTGGTCTATAAGGAATTATGGATAAAGATCATCTTATTGATTTAATTTCTAATAGTCTTCTTTACGAGAGCAAAGATTCTGACTCTACTAAGAATCTTAGTGACTTTAAAAATTACTTAGAAAGATTAAATCTAGATCAATTGAGAACTATGTCTAAAGAATTTATTCTTTAGTATGATTTTCAAAAATTTTATTGTTTTTAAATAATCAATACCTTTTAAAAGTTGTTAGTATCAAAAAATTATAAGTGGAATATGCTTAAAGTAAACAGAAGCGATTTTTTAATAAAGCCATTTTTAAAAAGAAATAATATTAGAGCTTGTTATCAAATTATTTCTACCATCTTCCCAATAATTTCTATTTGGTTAATTGTCCACCAAATAATAATTCAACCTTTTCCATTATTGATTAAGGGATTCCTATTGGTCCCTTTTATAGTTCTTCTAACTCTGTTCTCTTCTCGAACATTCTCATTAATGCACGATTGCGGACATAATTCTCTTTTTACAAAACGGAAATTAAACCGCTTTTTTGGATTTTTACTTGGCTTAGTTAATGGTATTCCCCAGAAGTCATGGTCAATTGATCATGCATTTCATCATAGAAATAATGGAAATTGGGAAATTTACAAAGGGCCGATAGATGTTTTAAGTCTTGAAGACTATAATTCCCTTACAAAAAGAGAGCAAATATTTTATAAAGTCAGTCGAAACTGGATTATGCTTTTCCCTGGCGGTTTTTTTTACTTAGTTTTAAAACCTAGATTAGGACTGGTTATTATTATTTTTAATTTCACTAAAGATATATTGGAAGAGACTTATATCAAAATAAAAAACAGAGAAATTTCTCAACTTCTAGCTATTAATTCAAGAGTCAAACCACCTTTTTCTGATTATGGAGATAATTTTAGTGAACTTTTTGAATTAATAATCAATAACATAGTGGTAATAATAGGTTGGATTTTTATGTGCAAATGGTTGGGATTAGTTTTTTTCTTATCATTTTATTCCGTGATATTAACCTTATCAGCAGCAATTTTAATATGTGTTTTTTTCGTACAACATAACTATGAAAATGCATATGCTAAAAATACAAAAAATTGGGATCTCATCGATGGAGCGATTTTAGGTAGTAGCAATTTAGATATCCCTAATTGGCTAAATTGGTTTTTAGCAGACATATCCTTTCACAGCATTCATCATCTCTCTGAGAGGATCCCAAATTACAACTTAAGAGCTTGTCATAAAGCAAACATTCATTTGCTTCAAAAATCCAAGTTCTTAAAACTAAGCGATTTTTCAAACTGCTTCAAATATATTATCTGGGATAATAAAAACGAAAAATTAATTCCAATAAGCTAATAGTTAATTCAACCTTCTTCTCAATTTTCTTTTTAGAGGAATACTGCTATATGCATGGGTACCAATAGATGGCGGCAAGTCATTCTTTAATGGATGCATAAAAGCATTTGCCATACTCTCTAACATTTTCGAAAGCCAATTAATTACTGATTTCATTTGAAAATTTAAAAGTGTACTTCTTTATCTTCTGACTAAATTACTGAAAAGTAAATCAGTCTTTATGCTGATTTTTTTAGAAAATTACCTTATAAATTAATATTAAATAATCAAAAGTGTTTTTTTCTTTTATCTTTTAAAAGAATAAAAATACTAAGTTTTTAATGACAAACTAGGTGAAATGTAGCTTTAGTAAATAATACTTATTTTTTCTAATTCACTTAATAAATTAAATTATTGAACATAAATTCGTGCTATATCTCTATTCCAAATAAATTTAGACAATATTATGAATGATTCATTTGTTTCTACCAACCAGAACACGGATATAGATTCTATTAATTCATATTTTGAGTGTATTACTGAATGCAGTATTGTGGATGGTCATCAAGAATGTATTACTCGTTGTTTAGAAGTGCATTTAAAGGGGGGTGAGCAAAATGAATAAAAAAAAATCGCCTCAAAGGAAAACAACTTTAAAATGGAACTCTAATGGAGAGCTATCTGAAATTGATATGTTAAGAATTTTAGAAAAGATATCATCTCATGACCTTAGCCAATGTGAATTAACATGCGATTCTCATACAAATTAAGATATGTTTTTCAATATATTTGTAATACTGCTGATAAAAAAGCAGCTTATGGGATTTTTGTAGGTTTTTAATTAATCAGATTTCAATCAAGATTTAGAACATTTTCATAAAACTATAGTTTTATTCTAAAAATTAATTTTTAGAAAACCTACCTTTCTTTAAGAATGTTTTACTAATTTCTTTTTTTGTTAATTGAATCGGTTTTACTAATCCTGAATCACCATGAGTTGGACAATAATAAGTCATAAGCATCCAATTTTTTTCTTGATCCATAACTAATCACTATTTAAATAATGAATAAATAAATAGGATGAATTTTGAAAAAATTGCTTTTTTTTAATCTTTTTTTCTTTTTTACTTAATAATTTATTAAAGTTTTGACTCAATTCTCAATAAATAGATATAAATACGCATGACTTTGAAAAAAATTACTGCTATTTATTAATAAATTCAAGTTCACTTCATGTCTTTAGAATCTATATTGATGGTAGTAGCTCCTATCTGTCTTTTTACGGTAGGAGTAATTACATTACCTATCTTAGTAAAACCACGTAAACAATCCAGAGTCTCAAAGAGGTATATACGTGGTCTTTAAATTAATTAAGCTTTAAATAAGAGCAAATACAATAATGATAAAAAAGATATAAATAAATAATTAATTAAAATAAGATTGCGATAAAAGAATAAAATAAAAAATGTTCAGCACAAATAGTTTTATTTAAAGATGAGATTAAAATCTTATAAACTTTATCGAAAAAAAAATTATAAATTCTTTTCATTATGAGATCCTGCGATGAATGATAGAATATATAAATTCACTTTTATTTAACAAAATTCTTAACCAAAAAAACATTTGAGTAATATAAATTTCTCAGGTCTCAAAGGCCAAGCGCTTGTAATAGAGGATAAAGATATTCCAAGCATAAAAGAATTTCAGGATGTTATCCCAGATCACTACTTTAAGTGCAATACCAAAACTTCATTGAGGTATCTTTTACAATCAGCTTTAATTCAATCAATAGTAGTTGCGATAGGGTTATCTATTCCATTTACCCCCAAAATGATCCCAATTTGGATTATTTACGCATTACTATCAGGTACCACTGCAATGGGATTCTGGGTAATTGCCCATGAATGTGGACATGGAGCATTTTCTAAAAACAAGACATTGGAATCTATAACTGGTTATTTACTTCATTCATTACTTCTAGTGCCTTATTTTTCTTGGCAGCGTTCTCATGCAGTTCATCATAGATTCACAAATAACATAACCAATGGCGAAACTCACGTACCTTTAGTAATTAAAGGGAATGGAGTTACAGAAAAAGTTGGCGGCGAAAAAGAATTACATTTTTCAAATTCCTTAGGTAAGAAAAATTATGGAATTCTTCAACTCATTTTACATCTAATATTTGGCTGGCCTGCTTATTTACTTACAGGAAGTACAGGAGGGGTTAGATATGGGACTTCAAATCATTTTTGGCCAATTAAACCATTTTCTAAAGCATTATGGCCATCAATATGGGCCAAGAAGGTTTGGATATCAGATATTGGTGTAGGTTTGACATTATTAGGAATCTTTTATTTAGTTCTAAAGTGTGGAATATTTCCAGTATTTGCTCTGTATTTTAGTCCTTTATTAGTGGTTAATTGCTGGCTAGTAGTTTATACATGGCTTCATCATACAGATTCTGATGTGCCTCATCTTTCGAATACGGAATTTTCCTTTATGAGAGGGGCATTTCTATCTATTGACAGGCCTTACGGTAAAGTCCTTAATTTTCTTCACCATAATATAGGTTCTAGCCATGTCGTTCATCATGTATGTCCTACGATCCCTCATTATCATGCAAAAAAAGCAACTGTCTTAATTAAAAAAGCCTTTAAAAAAGCATATCTTTTTAATCCTGATCCAATACACAAAGCTCTATGGAATATTGCTTGCAATTGCGTTGCTGTTAAGTCAGATATCAAGAGAGGAAGATATATATGGCAATCTTCATACAAAATGGTGGATTAAAAAACATAATAAGCATCAATTCTTTATCACATTAATTTACGCAAATCTGAAAAGAATATAAAAGAATTAGCAATAACAAATTTTTCATCTTAGAAAATACCTAAATAAAATAATTCTATGAGTGGTGACAATTTGCATGGTAAGCAACCTATTAAATTTTATTCGGAAAAAATAACACTGACAAAAGTCGAATTATTAGAAAGACAATTAAGTTTAGGCGAAAAAATTTCAGATTTAGATCAAAAGCATAAAGAATGGAGCAAAAAACTATCAGGTTGATCATCTAATATGATTAATTTAATTACTTTTTGATATTTCTATTTGCCTTATCAAGAAACTTTTCTGTAAATTATTGAAAAATTATTTGCAGGCATACTAATAATATCCTCTTGAGAAAAACCATTTCTCTTACTCTCATCACAAACTTCCTCAAGATTTTTAATACCCCAAAGATCATTTTTCATTTTCAATGAATTATCGAAAAAATAATTACTTTCACTTGTATGCTTATTACAAATTTTAAATGGCCCATACAAAATCAAAAATTGTCCCTTATTTAGTAATTTTCCTGACTCTCTAAAGAGGGCTACAGTACTAGACCACGCTGCTACATGAATCATATTTATAGAGACTATTCCTTGCAAAGAATTCGCTAATATCGATGGAATTTTCCAAGGAATTTTTTCTACATCAATCTCAAGAGGCTGTGGCATTTTCTTTGTTAGATCTTCATACTCAATCCAAGAACTTATACTTTTTCTATGCACTAACTCTGGGTCACTTGTTTGCCAAATTATTCCAGGAAATAGTTTTTGAAAAAACACTCCATGTTCACCACTGCCACTCCCGATTTCCAATACTGAACCTTTTTTTATAATTCGGGATAGTACATTACCTATGCAGTCTCTATTTCTTTGAGTTGCTGAAAAAAAAAGTCTATTATCCAAAATTAAAAAAATTGGGCGCTTCAGTAAAAATAATAATTATAAAATCTATGATTATTTAACCTTTCTCAATTTAGGAGTCTTGAAAAACATTATTTTAAGGCTGAAGAATAATATTGAAATTGTAAGAGCAGGCAAGATATAAAGTACTAAATCAGAACTCATTAGAGAAGGAATCCTTCCAAAAATTAAATGCATGTAGTAGGTTGCGAATGACATAAATTCATATATATATCTAATTTATTAATAGCAATTATTTGAATTCTAAAAACTACTTTTAGTCAAAAACTAAAAATTCTCAAAAAAAAGAGTCAGCCTGTATCCCTACTAGCTGACTCTCATAATATATTAATTTAAATTACCTTTAAATGAGGATATACCTCTAAAAAAACAAGGAGAAAAGCTTATATTTTTTTTTCAAATTTAAAAAATCAAAACAAAAATAAAAATATCGATAAAGTATATTTCGACACAGATTTGTAGCAGTTTTTGAATTTGACAGGCAAAAAATAGAGATAATCTCTAATTTACTTTACATTATTAAATAAATATGTTATATTTATTTACAAATTACATAAAAAAAATGACTCCAGAAGCAGAACGTTTTAATGGTTGGGCAGCAATGTTAGGTTTCGTTGCAGCAGTTGGTGCATACGTCACTACAGGTCAAATCATTCCAGGCTGGTTCTAATGAAAAATAACGAACCAAAAATAGTTGAAAAAGAAAAAATCGTTGCTGAAAAGCTTAACGGTAGATTTGCTATGTTAGGTTTTGTTGCTCTTATTGGAGCATATTTAACTACAGGTCAAATCATTCCTGGTTTTATCTAAATAAATTTTTTATTATCTAAATAGCCTAGTTTAAAATTAAATTAGGCTATTTTTTATGGATTTTTTTCTAATTTAATTATCTATATTTGCGAAAAACGATTTAATCTGAGAGAGGAAAATGATAACATTTACTAACTTTTTAGTATAAAATATTAATCTGATTATTCTTCTTCTTTAAAAATTAAATTTACTTGTTAATTAATGCTATCTTTATCGAAATAATTCAAGAATTTAATGAGAGTAAAGCTTGAACCAGAGACAGCATTCATTGGCAAAAAGTTTGCTTATATATTTCTAGGAATAATATTTAGCTTAAATGCCATAACTTTTATTTGGTTTTTCTTATTTTCAAATTTAAAATAAAAATCTAAATTTTTTCTAAAAAGCAAAAATATATCTTAAAAAGAATTTTTAAAAACGGTTATTTGGGTACTAAAAAATTCCAGGAATGATTTGACCTGTTGTTACATAGGCACCTAATAGAGCAACGAAACCAACCATAGCCCATCTACCATTTACTTTTTCTGCATTTTGGGGATATCCATCGTAAGACACAGTTTCATCAACATAAGGCCTAGTTTCTGATGGGAACATATTCTGTCTTCCACCTGATTCTGTAGTAACTCCTGATTTTGTCATTAAAAAGATAATAATTGTTAATTAAAGTAACACAAATATTAACTTATGTAAACCAAAATCTCCCATGATTTTTCTCTGAGTATTCATGTTATGAGTCAATATGTGACATTTCTGTTTAAAAAATTAATAAGTCACATTTTTAAAATCACTTTTTTATTATCAAATTCACAATCAATTTTTAAAAATAAGCATTTATACTCACGGTAAGTAATTTTACTTAGTAAGATAGTTAAAGCATTTAGGAAGTGCTTAGCTGGTTAAGTCAGAAAATCTGAATTAACTAGGTCGTCATGAGCTTGCCGGTGGGATACTCGCAGGCTCTTTCAATTTTAAAAGCAAGCAAATATATTAAGCATAAAGATAGTTATTTGAACTATTAAATTAAATCTTTAAGATTATCTACTAATGTCAAAGATTTTTTTATTTGCTAGATAGATAATAGACTTAACAAAATGTATGTCTTTAGATTTTATTCTCATTCCATCTTGTATTTTGATTATCCTTTTTCTTTTAAATCGAGAAAATATGATCTACAAAAAAAATCAAAAGGTTAAATAATATCATTATTCTAAAAAAAGCTTAGTACTTAAGATTAGACATCGTAAAACTTTTTTCCTGAAAATAATAGATCTGAAAAAAAGTACTTTAATATAATGAAGTTTTAAAACAACAGAGAATTTAGTAGAAAAACTATACCGACTTTTTTCTTAAAATTAATTTGTCCCAATATAGTTTTGCATTATTAATTTGATTTAGTTTTTGTTGGCAGTGTATGCAATTACATTCGTATATGAAAGTTTTATTTTTCATTCCTAACCCCTTTCTTTTTAAGAAACCAAATTTTTTGCTTTACTGCAAGTAAATAACTATTTTTTTGAATATTGGCAAATTAAAATTTTCTTTTCATACAAATTTTATTTTGGTTTATACAACATTCATATTTTATAATGCTGGAAAAGACAGTACAAATTAAATAAATTTCTTTTGAAACTTGCAAATCAACAAGTCATTAAAAAAGCTTTCAGTAAAATCATTGCTCCCTGGTATTCAATACCTTTAATAGATAGATGGTTATTAGGTCAAATCATCCCTCCTATGATATTTGCAATTTCTGCATTTACCGTTATTTCATTATCTGTTGGGGTAATGTTCGATCTCATAAGAAAAATTGTTGAATTTGGTTTACCCCTATTTTTAGCTTTAAAAGTTCTTTTTTTTAGTTTGCCTAGCTTTTTAGTTTTGTCATTCCCAATGGCAGTTTTGCTTTCTACATTATTAGCCTATGGAAAATTATCGAGCAATTCAGAATTATTAGCTTTGAAATCTTTAGGGATAAAAACTTCCAGAATCATTGCTCCAGCCATTGCTCTTTCAATATTTATGACGGGTTTAACTTTTTACTTTAATGATAATTTAGTCCCAGCAAGTAACAAATTAGCAGAATCGACATTAAGGTCAGGTATGGGTAGTTCTTTTGGAGGAGAAAAAAGAAAAAAAAATATAATGTTTTCAAAATACGGTTCCAAGATAAATTCCTCAACGAAAAAAGCAACGAAAAAAAATAATTACCTTACCCATATATTTTATGCTTCAAAGTATGAAAATAACTTAATGCAAAAAGTGACATTATTAGATTTTTCTAGAGAAGATTTTCAACAAATTTTAAAGGCTAAAACAGGAAGTTTTGATAAAAAAAAATCTTCTTGGATATTTTCTGAAGGCAGTATTGTATCTATTGATCCAAACGGACAAACTACGAACATTAAATTCAAAGAATACACATATCCTTTCGTGGAGGGTCCTTTAGACTTAGCAAAAGTGCCTAAAGATGCGAATGAAATGTCCTTGAAACAGGCTTTAAAAGCAGAGAGAATATATAAAAAAACTGGGAACCTTAAAGAGACAAGAAGAATTCAAGTTCGTATACAAGAAAAATTCACTCTGCCTTGTGCATGCCTTGTCTTTGGTTTAATAGGAAGTAGTTTAGGATCTAAATCTAATTTAAGGTCTTCTAAAAGTCAGGGATTTGGACTAAGTGTAATTCTTATATTAATTTATTATGTAATGTCATTTCTATTTAGTTCATTTGGAGTAAAAGGTTTATTACCTCCAATTATTGCAGCTTGGTTGCCTGTTATTATTTCTTTAGGAGGTGGAATTTATTTCTTAAGAAAATCAAGTTATTTATAAAAAATATTTAGTTTATTCCAATATATATTTGGTTTAAAAATTAGAATATTGTTTTTAGAGTTAACAGGCTTTAAACTTTTTCATATACAATCTATTCTTTTATAACCATACCAATCAGGACAATTAGTCTCTTCCACTATATTATCTTGTGGTATTAATTCTATTTCCCATTTATCTATTTTTTTAATGAGTTGACAATTATCACAACTAATTAACATTTCTAGAGAAGCAATATCATCTTGATGTTTTTTTTTAAAACCAATTAGCCATTTAGAGTTAGCTAATTTTTTTGCCTCTGATTTACTTGAAGCTACAACTAATCCAAATTCATGACTTTCTTGCATAGAATTTGGATTATAGCCTCCCATATTTACAAACCATAAATTCATTTCAGAATTAGTTTTATTAAATAATTGCTCTTTTTTGATTTTAGTTTTTTTGAATTTTTTTATATTTATTTTATAACCATCTATATATCTTATTTTTTTATAGCTATCAATGTGCAAACCCTCGAGTGTTCCAAACCAGTCCTTTCTCAAGGCATCATAAGTATCCTCAATTTTAGAACCTACAACCCACCTAACATCGTGTAATTCAACATTAGCTTTATTTGCTTTTCCTCCAAGGACAACCAAATAGAGAAACCTTTTTTCTAATGCTTGCATTATTAAAAGTGGAAATTATATATTTTTAATTAAACCAACCTTTTTTCTTTGCTTTAACTTCTGGAGATGTCTTGATTTTAGGCATTTCATCGACTCTGCCCTTAATAATCATTAAAGGAACTATTGCCCATAATGCAAAAAATAATATCCAAAATAAGTAGACGTTCATTGAAAGCAAAATAATTATAAATATCTTAAAAACGATTAAATAATATCTGTGAATTTCTTTTTAAATTTCGAACTTACATGTATAATAAAAAAATTTTTAAGTATAAAAATTTTAATAATTTAAAGAAAATTTTTATTTAGTTTGTTAATAAAAATAAGAATTAATTTGCCTTTTTTGAAGCAGCATTTCAATTTTCTAAAAGAAGTCGTTAAATTCTTTTTTTATAGATTCATATTCTGAGTTAATGTCATTAATCAATTCATCTACATCCTTTTTAACATCCTTATATTTATTAATTCTTTGTTTGCTTTTCTCATAAAAAATTGATGAGAATTTTCCTGGATTTATCTCCTCAATCCAATATCCTGCCAAGCAATAAAATTTATTAGGTACAGAAGTTATCATAAATGATTTATTGGAAATTTTATATTGATCAATTATTTTATTAGCCAATGCTCCTTTAGTTTTTTCAGTACCAAATAAAGTAATATCTTTTGCGATAGTCTTAACTTTTTTGGATACGTTTTTACTTTTTTCTATTGAATTTCTAGAAAGTATTTTTTCAAAACAATAACAATAATCAAACAAATCAGTACTTTCTTTTTTTGAAGGATAAATACTTATGAAAGAACTAAAAAGAAAGAAACAAGTAAAAATTAATTTCTTAAACATCTTTATTTAAAGTTAATTTAATTATTGCATAAAATTCAAAAGACAATTCAAAAAGTGCTTTAAATTCTTTTTTAAAATTTCAATTAACAAAAATACTTCTTTAAATTTAAATTAAAGTTTTAGAGGGAAATTCTTAAATTTTTAAAAACTCATTATTTATTTATACAAGAAGATTTTTTTTTTTAATAATAGAGCCATGAAAAAATATATCTTTAAAAAAAAGAAAAAATATAAAAGGATATTAAAAATTTGTAGACATAATTTTTTTAGTTTTTTTCTCTTAATTCTGGGAAGCAATTAGCAATATGAATTAATTCATAAACCTCTTTACTATCATATTTTTTATTAGGAATTCCGCTCCCTACTTCTAATCCTTTATCTTTCATTTTCTTTAAGATCAATGCCTGTCTTTCACTACTAGACATAGACTTGAATCTTTTTGTTCGTTCTTTTTTGTTCACAAGTTTTACTTTATCTTATTATTAATGTGAATTAAATCTAGACTCAATATTATAGATTGGATAAAAAATTATTAGGAGCCAATATAATGAGATTTAATTTAAAGGTAATATCATCTACCGGTTCATCATATAAGTAAGAAAGCCAGTAAATGTCAGTAATTTAAATCCAATAAAAAAGGGCAAATATCTTTTGAACTTCTTGCCAATAGGCAATAGTTTGTTTAGATAATCTACTATAGCTTGCATTACAAATTTAATAATTCTAATTAGTCTAACGAATTTTTTTTTAATCATCCCAATAAAAAGTTGAATAGTTGAAATAGTGGATCTAAACTGCAAGGTACAAACGTATCCCTTTTTTATGGCTGATAAAGAAACAATACTTGCATTACTAAATGAGTTTGCAAATCCAGAAAAAATGGCTTCCTTTTTTGTTAATAATGCTACTTCAGAGTTTTTATTCATAAGACCAAGTGGTAATCCTATAGATGCAGAAGGATTTAAACAAATGATTTCTGGTGATGTGGTTCAAGAAAAGGCAGAGATTACTCAAATACATCGATTAGAATTTTTAAGTGAAAAAATAGTAATGTGCATTTTTACACTAAGTTCAAAATTTACTTACAAAGGGACACCTAATGATGACTTGCCAACAGTTACTTCTATTTTTAAAAAAGTAAATAATGTTTGGAAAATTCATTGGATGCAAAGGTCAACAGGAAATTCGGATATATCTCTATGGGATTAGCAAAATTAATCTCGCTATTAATGGTCTTAATACTTTTAGGTAGTTCCTTTATTGGTTTAATTATTTATTTTATAAATTGAAGATCCATAACAAATAAAAAAATCCACAGGATTTCATAGCCTATTCAGCTGATTATTTTTATTATTTAAGTGAAAATATAAACTTTGGATAGACTTACACCTATATTTAAAGCTAATAGAGCAATCAATAACTTTCTCATTTTTTTGAACTATCAATTATTTTTTTATAAAGTTCTTCAGAAATTGGTTGCATAATTACTTTATATATTTGATTACAAATTAATCATTTTATGATTAGTTTCTAGTTACAAGATATACGAAAGGATAATTTCTAAAATAGGCAAAAACTATTCCTACCATAAGTTTTACTTATAAAGTATAAAAAATACCGGATTCTATATAACCTGATTTTAGGCCTATCCCATTTAAAACTAATTTATGGGAAATTGATTTATCTAGCTTTCCTAAGTTGAATTTCTCTTCTAATCAATAAGTCTATAAAAAAATACAAATATTCATTAGAAATAGGTCTAATGGGATTCGTAAAATGATTCTCTTTAGTAATTAGTAGCAAAGATATTAATGTACCAATTTATAAAGACAACTAATTTCAAAATTGATTATTGAATTCATAGGAAGTTTGTTGATTCTTTCACTTTATTCTGGAAAAGTTATCTATATTAAGATTTCTTTTTTAGTAATTTTTTGTCTTTATTTTCTTATCTAGTATTACAAAAGTAGAATTAGTAAATTTTTTATAGTACTTAATAAATAATTTAATTAAATGAAGGATTTAAAAAATTATCTCAAGTAACTAGAGCCTCTATATCTAAGCTTAATTGTTTTTTCTACTTGCTTCTTACAATATACGAATGACTTGCCATTGAAATACATGTTTACCATGATGCAGCTCCTGAGCTTGCTCAAGTCCCCGTCCTATGGCTTGAGTCGTACTGCGGTCTATCAAGTGGTAGATCGGACGATTTTGTAGCATTTACTACATCCCATTTATAAAGTATTTATACTTAGCTGTCAACCCTTAAGCGAAACCAAACTTATATCTAAACTTAAATTCTTCTTTAATAAACTCCTTAAAAAGAAAAAAGAACATACAGCTGCGTGTAACTCCAATGCATATGTATGTAAATGCTAGGACTACACAAATCGGGCAATGTGTTAATCCCATTATCAATTTTCTAATATAAGTTTTAATTGAGTCTCTATGATAAAAACATCACTTCTTCTCTTCAATGATTTCAGAAATTTAATAAAATTTTTCAAAATTAAACATTCTTTGGCAATGGTAATAATATTATTCTTAGACTACATATATCAATAAGCAAAAATACTGAATCTACTGGTATAACTAAAGTTTGGTAACATATAGATACAAAAAAAATAATTTGGAAACTTATTAAAATTAATATTTCAACAGGATTTAGTGCTCCACCTCCAGTTTCTAATAGGTATTAATAAATAGTCTTTTGATATAAATATTTTGATTAATTAATAAATTTAATTTGTATATTGCTATTACAGAAATCGTTAGGTTAATTGGATTAGTTGCTAAATCCTTGTGGAGAAAGCTTTAGTTAACTTTTTTTACTGGTTGTTAATGAGATCAGCTCTATCACATTACGGCGAATCACTAGTAAAAGTTGAAGTTCCATCTAATTCAATCAAGCATTTTTCTTGACTTTAGAAAAAATTATTTATTGCTAGGACTTAAATTAAAGTTCATAGTTCACTGATAATTAACCTACTTTTTTAAATAAGTTGGTTAATTATCTCTATTGCCAAAAACTATGAGATTGTTAACCTATCACTTAAGGAAAAAACTTGATTTCTTCAACTAATGCAATTTGATTATTTCAATTCCCACGAAGAAGATAGCCTCATGACAATTGAAGAATTAAGAACTTTGCGTCTTAGAAAACAGAAAATTGAAAGTGACAAAAAAGCCAGGAAATATATCTATGAGATAAATCAAAGATATAGAAAAATAAGCGAACACAAAAATAATAATTTTTTTAAGAATATAAATCCTTTTAAAAAAGTCGCTTAAAGTTCCAACTTTAATTTTAATGTTGCTAATTTGTTAAACTTTGCATCTTTCAAAGTAAAATTATTAATGGTGTTTCTTTGGAAGAGTTTCACCAAGAGGGGCTACTTTTAGCCCCTTCTTCGCTAAAATATTTATTTGGTTGATCATCGATCTAAACTGGGGAAGACATATGCCCCCGCTCCTCTTTTAATTAATGGATAAAAGATTTATAGCTGAGAAAATAATTACTCTTCTTATTTCTCTTATAGGCTAATGATTATTTCCCCTCACCTTTTAATTGATGCTGTAATTCTAAGTACTGCCATCACAATAACACTTGTGTTAAGAGCAAAAGGTAACGCTGCTAGAAAAAAAGAAAAAGAGACTAAATGATTACTAAAGAAAGCGAAAAAGAATTTAAAAAACCTAAATTAACTAAAATTTGGAACTTTTTTATTTATGGAAGTTTTATAGCTATCGGAGTTTTCTTAGTTTATTTATATTCCGCTTATATCTTCATAAATAAATGACGCACATGTATGGCATAGCAATTACTTATGGAGTGATAAGTCTTTTATTGCTTGGTGGGTTTGCCTACATTACTTTTAAAATGAAACGCTAATTTAATTTTTATGTCCTCTTCAATGAAAGATTTCTTAGAAAAATTTTTTGATTTATGTAAGGAATATCAACAAGAAATTCCACCACAAAAAATGGCTGAAATTTT
This sequence comes from Prochlorococcus sp. AG-347-J21, assembly GCA_003281455.1. Lineage (GTDB taxonomy): Bacteria > Cyanobacteriota > Cyanobacteriia > PCC-6307 > Cyanobiaceae > Prochlorococcus_A. The sequence continues at coordinate 3,751 of QCBX01000004.1, read as the reverse complement.
AAGAGAATACGCAGATAGGTTAGATGGATGATGAAGAATATGGCTAATAAAAAATAGATTATATGATTAAAAGTATTGATAAATTTCTGCTCGAACTTTGCTAAAAATTTGAGATTAATCTAATGCAAATAATTTATTCAATTAAATATTGAATTACAAACATTATAAAAGAAATAGGATGATTATAAATTGAGAACTTTAAAGATTAATTGGATCAGGTTCACTCTCACTTAAAACTAGAAGCTCTTCATCAAAAGTGTTAATTGAACTGTTATTTTGACCATTCATTAAATCAAAATCATCGATATCACCTTTTAAAGAAAATTCGAGATCTTGGGTCTTAGTAAATATCTTGCGAGTAATTTGATCATCTTGAATTCCATCATCTTCAATTTGAAGTTCAGGAGAATAATTAGTTATTATATCTAGTTCCTCAGAGGTAATGGAATTATCAGGCTCAACTTCTCGCAGAGTATCCTCTGAATAAGATAACCCGGTAATAGGATCATAGTCATTCAAATTTGTAACTAAATCTTCAGTTAAAAAGTCATTATCAGGTTGATGAATTTCAAAATCATCAACTTTGAGATCAGTATATTTAATTAACATTTCCTGCACGTGCATCATTGCTTGCGATTCATTGATATATGATCCTCCAACTTCGCTAATAACATTTTTAACATCCTCTTCAGTAGCTGTTCTTAGATCTAAATCAACATTTGAGAGAAGATCTCTTGTCTGTTCTGTGATTGTAATACCATCACTTGCATCATTATTTTCATCTAATGACTGAAGGAATACAGCCATATTTTCTACATATTCATCGTTTAGATTTGTTAGTTCAACATCCGCGATATCTTGTAAGAAGATGTTGCCAGAAGCTAAATCTTCTGAAGAGACAGAACCCAGAGAAACATTACCGATATTGAAGCTAACGTCATCTCCTAATAAATAATTAAAATAACCTTCTTTAGTTGTTAAACCAGAGATACCTGATGAAGAAGAATATTCGACCCCCTCAACAATTCCATCCACTAATGTTGTAAATGACAGGCCTGTTGTACCAGTACTTTCGTAAACACGAACATGTCCTGCATCGGTACCACCGTCATCATTTTTATAGGCTCCAACTGCGACAGTTGATCCATCTCCTGAAAGACTAACTACATAGCCTGATTGATCAGCTGCTGCTTCTCCATCAAGGTCAGCAGAAACTTGAGTCCAGGTCCCGCTTGTATTTTGAAAAACACGAACATGACCACTTGCATTACCATTCTCATCATTTTGGGGAGCGCCGATAGCGACGGTAGATCCATCAGCAGAAAGACTTACCGAGATACCTGACTGATCACCGCTAGCCTCTCCATCTATATCATCTCCAATTTTTGTCCAAGTTCCATTGTCATTTTCATAAATACGAACATGACCACTATTACTACCATTTCCGTCGTTAAAAAAGGCACCTATCGCAACAACAGAACCATCAGAAGACAAGCTTACTGAGTAGCCTGAGTAGTCTGCAGCAGCTTCTCCATCAATGTCATCTCCAATTTTTGTCCATGTCCCATTGCTATTTTCATAAATACGAACATGACCTGAAGAAGCTCCATTGGCCCCAGTATTAATAACACCTCCGATAGCAACAATAGTTCCATCGGAAGAGAGACTTACTGACCATCCTGAGTAGTCACCTGCTGCTTCTCCATCGATATCATCTCCTATTTTTGTCCATGTCCCATTGCTATTTTCATAAACACGTATATGGCCTGAATTACCACCATTACCGTCGTTCTGGTTGGCACCAATAGCTACTACAGAACCATCGGATGAGAGGCTAACTGAGAATCCTGATTGATCACCTGCTGCTTCTCCATCGATATCATCTCCTATTTTTACCCAATCACTATTAATGTTCTGATAAATTCGCACATGGCCACTTTCATCTCCATTACCATCATTTTCTATAGCTCCAATTGCTACAACAGAGCCATCAGAAGACAAGCTTACAGAAGAACCTGAGAGGTCTTCAGCCGCTTCTCCATCTATATCTCCACCAATTTTTGTCCAGGTTCCATTGTCATTTTCATAAACACGTACATGCCCACTACTTGTACCATTACTGTCATTTTTAGATGCAGCGATTGCAATTGTGGTTCCATCAGAAGAAAGGCTGATTGATTTACCAGACTCGTCACCTGCTAATTCTCCATCTATATCTGACCCTATTTGTGACCAACTATCCACAATACCTGAATATGAATTGCCAGCGATATCATCAAAAGCGGTTGTCTCAATTTGAATGTAATACTCTGTGGAAGTATCAAAATTATCAGTGGGGTTAATTGTGATTTGGGAAGTACCAGATCCTGTTACCTGGTCACTAGTAACATCTATAGTTTCAATAATAGAATTATCAGATTTTCTCTTGATAATAATATCGCCACTTTCTACATCTACGGCTTCTGAAAATGTAAGGACGATATCGCTTGAAACGGCTATTCCTGTTGAATTATCTGAAGGACTAGCACTAGTTAAGGTAGGGTTAGCGGTATCAACAATTATGGATTTATTACTGCCTAAAGAACCTACTTCTCCTGGAGAAGGAAGAGTTAAAGTCGCATCATTTTCTGCTGCATCTTTTATCGTTCCACCATTTAAATCAAGTGACGAAGTTGATTTATAGTCGAGTTCAGATGAAATGTCTCCTTCTCTAACGGTATAGGTAAAGACAAGCGTAGAAGTTCCAGAACCTGAAGAATAGTTTGCGTTCCTATCAGGTGTACCAGTTTCTAGTTTTAATGTTGGAGTTCCACCTGTCGTATCAACAGTGACATTCTCTGTGAAAGTAACTGTAATACTGATAACATCATCAACATTGTAAGAACCATCAGCAGTAGAAGAAGAAACAGATGAAACATTAGGAGAGGTCGTATCTGCTGTTGTGAAAGATAGAGTAGTTTTATCATTAATTCCCGCATAAGAATTTCCTGTTGGATCATCGAATGATGCGGCATCAATCTTGACGTAATACTCAGTAGAGGACTCAAGATTATTTGTAGGATTAATTGTAATTTGAGTTGTACCAGATCCCGTTACCTGGTTACCAGTAACATCAATAGTTTCTATAACTGAATCATCAGATGATTTATAAATAACGATATTGCCGCTTTCTACATCTACAACTTCTGAGAAGTTAAGAACAATATTGCTGCCTTCTGTTATGGCTGTTGCATCGTCTGCGGGTGTTGAACTACTTAAGACTGGAGCAGTCGTATCATCAGTAGTAAAGGTTAGTGCGGTAGTACCAATATTTTGATAGATACGAACATGACCAGCATCTGTAGAGGTGTCATCGTCATAAGGAGCACCAATAGCTACAACAGTACCATCATTAGAAAGACTTACTGACCAACCTGAGTAATCATTCGCCGCTTCTCCATCTATATCACTAGCTATTTGCGTCCAAGTTCCATTGACATTTTTATAAACACGTACATGGCCAGCATTACTACCATTACCTCTAGCACCAATAGCGACGACAGAACCATCGGCCGACAAACTGACTGAATGCCCTGAGTAGTCATAAGAAGATTCTCCATCAATATCATCTCCAATTTTTGTCCAGGTTCCATTGTCATTTTCATAAATACGTACATGACCAGCATTACTACCACCGCCGTCGTTATAAAAAGCGCCTATCGCCACAACTGAACCATCAGCTGACAAACTAACTGCTGAACCTGATTCTGAA
>QCBX01000003.1 GCA_003281455.1 Prochlorococcus sp. AG-347-J21 | reverse complement strand
TCCTGTGAAAGGAATTGTGGGAGGGGAACAAGCACTTAATATTGTTTATGGAATTAATCAAGCCCTTTATAAACCTGAAAAACATAAATTAATTACAGCAGCATCCTGTACTACAAATTGCTTGGCTCCCATCGTAAAAGTTGTTAATGAAAATTTCTCAATTAAACATGGGGTTATAACAACTATTCATGACGTTACAAATACACAATCTCCAGTAGATTTTTACAAAAGTGACTTAAGAAGAGCAAGAGGATGCATGCAAAGCTTAATACCTACTACAACTGGATCAGCTAATGCGATTGCTGAAATTTTCCCTGAATTAGAAGGAAAACTAAATGGTCATGCAGTAAGGGTTCCACTTCTAAACGCCTCATTAACCGATATAGTTTTTGAATTAAATAAGGAAGTAACTGAAGAGCAAGTAAATAATGAATTTAAAAAAGCATCTGAAACATACTTAAAAGGTATTCTTGGATACGAGGAGAGGCCCTTAGTATCCGCTGATTACTTAAATGACTGTAGAAGTTCAATAATTGATGGACTTTCAACGATGGTTGTAAATTCTAATTTATTAAAGATTTATGCCTGGTATGACAATGAGTGGGGTTATAGTTGCAGGCTTGCAGATCTTACTTCTTATGTAATTGAGAAAGAAAATAAATTTTAGTTTTTATGAAGTTATCTAGCCTTCAACAATATAGTGTCGTTACCGCAAACTATTGGGCATTTACTCTTACTGACGGTGCATTGAGAATACTAGTTGTTGGTCATTTTCATGAACTTGGTTATTCAACTCTGCAAATTGCTTTACTTTTTCTTTTCTATGAATTTTTTGGAATAATTACAAATCTTTTTGGAGGATGGATAGGAGCAAGATATGGGTTGAGACTTACTTTATGGATAGGAACGATTCTGCAAATTCTTGCTCTTTTCATGCTGATTCCAGTCAAAGAGAATTGGTCAATAATCTTTAGCGTCTCATACGTTATGTTAGCCCAAGCACTTAGTGGGGTAGCAAAAGATTTAAATAAAATGAGTGCAAAAAGTGCCGTTAAATCAATAGTTCCAGATTCAGAAGAGAATAATCAAAATAGTCAAAAACAATTATTTAAGTGGGTTTCAATTTTAACAGGATCTAAAAATGCACTTAAGGGTGTTGGTTTCTTCCTAGGGGGTCTCTTATACAAGCTATTGGGCTTTAATAATGCAGTTGGAATAATGGGTTTAGGTCTATGCTTCGCATTCTTTTTAACTTTATGTCTTCCTAAAGATTCAGGGAAAATGAAAAGAAAGCCAATTTTTAAAGACCTTTATTCAAAGTCTAAAGGTATTAATATTCTTTCAAGTGCAAGGTTTTTCTTATTTGGAGCAAGAGATGTCTGGTTTGTAGTAGCTCTTCCAGTATTTTTAGACATTTCTTTTGGATGGGATTATTTAGAAATAGGGCTGTTCTTGGGTGGATGGATAATAATCTATGGTTTCTTTCAAGTATTAGCTCCATTACTTAGAAAAGTATGGGGGAAAAATAATAGCCCAACAAAAACTACCGTTCAATTTTGGGGACTTATCTTGACGGTTATTCCTTTATTTATTGCAGGAGCATTAAACGGTGATAAATCATTAGGTCCTGTAATTGTTATTGGATTAATAATATTCGGCTTTATTTTTGCAATGAATTCATCTACTCATTCCTACTTGATTTTGGCTTATTCAGATAATGAGAAAGTAAGTTTAAATGTTGGTTATTACTATATGGCTAATGCAGCGGGAAGATTATTTGGAACCCTACTATCGGGCTTATTATTTATGCTCGGTAAAAATGCCACTATTGGTATGCAGTATTGTTTATATACTTCATCTATTTTGATTTTTATTGCTTGGCTTACTAGTTCTAAATTACCTTCCTATTCTTCCAACAGCTTCAATTGATTTTTTTAAAATTTCACCTTTCAAGGGAACGAAACCCAAGGCAGGAGATTTATCTTGGTATTCATCGCTGAGCAATTTATAGAATGTATCTTGAATTGCCTTAGTATTCCTTCCATTACCTGTTTCATAAGCAAGTATCCAAGTTAAGGTTGCTATTGGATAAGCTCCTTTAGCAGTGGGGTTTGGATTTTTACCAGCCAAGTTTTCATCAAGATTTATTCCATTTAAAGCTATCGCGCCTGATTTAGTATTAGGGGTAACGAATTCACCAGATAGGTTTTGAAGTGCAGCAGCCTTAACATTACCTTTAATGTATGACTGGTTTACATAACCAATTGCGCCAGGAGTGTTTTGAATAACACCTGCAACACCAGAATTGCCTTTTGCTCCAACTCCCGAAGGCCATTTAACAGATTTACCAGTACCTAGATTCCAGGTTTTAGAGAAAGCCTCCATAGAATTTGTAAAAGCTTTAGTCGTGCCTGAACCGTCAGAACGATGGGCCCAAGTTAATTTACCTGACTTACATCCTAATTCCTTCCAATTTTTAATCATTCCCATTGCTACTTGAACAGCTTGTTCTTGTGTTAGTTTCAAGTCGCAATCGTAGTTATATCCAAACGCAATTGTTCCACCTACCATCGGTATTTGAACAAGTCCTCTTTTAACTTTCTCTATATCAGACTCTTTCATAGGATCATCTGATGCACCAAAATTTACAGTTTCGTCTATAAAAGCTTTTCTTCCAGATCCAGAACCTACTGCTTGATAATTAACTCTAGGGCCTCCAGATTTAGCTAAGTCAAAAAACCATCTAGTATAAATTTTTGAAGGAAATGATGCACCAGCACCACTCAATCTTTTTGATGCCATCGCAGATGGAGAAAGTATTAATGAAATTGCAGAAGATAAAATGAGAGTTTTTTTGAAAATACTCATTAGCCACTTAGATTGAAGACAATTTATTTATAGCATCAAACAAAAAGCGAAATACAAAGATTAAGAAATACATCAAAATATTTTGATATAATCAATAATTATTGATATATACGACCTATTCGCTCTTTTTAAGCGCTTATTACTTGCATAAAAAAGAGGGTTTTATCCCTCTATGTTGGATCGACTGTCAATCAATGATATTTTACAGCTCCTAAAGCACTAGGGCTTTGGTTAGCGATTATTTAGCGATTAATTGTATATCTAAGGATAATTTTGTATAACTTTGGCCTATTTTTAAGACTCGTAATTTTGTAGATATAGCAACTAACAAGCTATAGCCTGACTTGTTTATTTAGGTAACTGTCTCAAATTGGAGGGCGGGTGCTTTGGGAGCACTAGGTCGCAGGTTCTAATCCTGTCGCCCCGATTGACTTCTCACGATTCATAAATATCCTCTGGGCGATCTCTGGGCGATCATTTGCAATACCTTGCTGCACTTTGAATGGTGCATCGCCCGCTAAAAAAACTAAATAAGCAATATTAAACAGACCATTGCTCCAATACTAAAGATTAAACTCCAACCCTGAGATTTAATTTTCAATTTCAAATATAGCCTATATATAGTATTAATTTATTCTTCAGATTTAGCATAAATATCAAAACTTAAATCGTTTCAAGGAAGACCAAAAATTTCTAGTAATAAATTTTTTATTTCCTGTCAGAAGAAATATCTAAAAATAAAAACAAAAATGATTTTCATTTTCATTTTGATGTAAATTTTATACATCAGGTAGTTTTTTATGAGTCAGACTTGGATAATATCAGGGCCTCCTGGATGCGGCAAGACAAGTTGGATACTGAATACTTTTAAGAATCACTCTGGAAATTGTGGTTATGTACGTCTTGGCGGATATTCAGAAATTAATTTAGAGCAAGCAATAAATTCAAAAATTGATTTTGCTTTTTTGAAAGATCAAATTCCTAATTTATTAGATTTATCAAGTTCAAAATCGCTCTTAGAGGCAGAGAAAGAGAACATTTTAATTATTATTGAATTTCCTCAATTTTTCATACCTAAATTTCAGGGTATTAGTGGAATTGATCTGAGGTTGATAAAAGAGCTTGAAATTTATAATCTTCAACCAAATAAATATTTGCATTTTGGCAGAGATCTAGAATTACCAATTAAGGATACTTTAGATTTTAAAGCAATTGAATCATGTAGTATTGACCTCAATAAAAATATTTGGGATCCTGCAAGCTTAAATACTTTTTGGTTTGAATTAGTGAACGGTGCTTATGGAGACGTATATAGAGCAAAAGCATTAATGAACTTACCAGATGGTCGTTATATCTTGTTTAACTGGATAGTGACTCAGAAAGGATCTCAATATCAAACCTTAAATCAAGTTGCTCCTCTTAATGGAAGACCAGAAAGACACTCTGAAATTGTCATACAGGGAAAAAACTTAAACTTCCAATTAATAAAATCTACTATCAATAATTGCCTTCTAAGTGATGCTGTTCTAGATCATCATCAAGCCACACTTAGAAATTCACAATTACAAACTTCTCGAAATTAACTAAAAATGAATCAAGCTGTTATTTCATGTTTACATGCAAATCTACCTGCGGTAGAGGCCGTATTAAAAGATATTGAATTACAAGGGATTACGAATATTACCTGCCTTGGAGATTTAGTAGGTTATGGTCCTCAACCTAATGAGGTTATTGAGTTAATCAAAGATAAAAAAATTGCCACTTGTCAGGGTTGTTGGGACGAAGATGTAGTTGATGGATTAGATGCCTGCGATTGTAGTTACCCTTCTCAGGTTGCTGAAAAGAGAGGTCATTTCGCTCATCAATGGACTACAGAAAAATTGACAAAAGAAAATAAGGATTTTTTAGCTAATTTACCCTACTCAATTCGCAAGGATAAATGTCTTTTTGTTCATGGAAGTCCTAATAGTCAACATGAATATCTGCTGCCCGATATGGATGCATTCGCAGCTCTTGAGAGAGTTGAAAATGCCAAAGCTGAGATTCTATTTTGTGGACATACTCATCAACCTTATATACGTGAACTAGCAAATGGTTCAATTGCCGTAAAGGTCAAAAACAGTGGTTCGAAAGATATTCAAAAGAAAGAAATGAATTTGCCGATGCGAAGAATAGTAAATGCAGGTTCAGTGGGAGAACCACGGCATGGAGGAACTAAAGCTACTTATGTGGTTTATAACGACATCACTAATGACGTAAAAATTAGAGAAGTTGAATACGATATCGAACTTACCTGCAAAGCAATAATAAATGCTGGTCTTCCCCCGATTTTTGCATGGCGTTTAAAAAACGGATTTGAATTTGCTGAAAGAGCTGAAGATGCTTCTCATGTTTGTGAAAGATGATAGAACGCTGGGCACTTATAAGTGGGCTAAAAGGGGATTTAGATACTTATGAACTTATTCAAAAAGATTTAAAAAAAACTCCTGGGAACATAACCCTTTTTGTTTTAGGGGATATGATAGGCCCTGAAAAAAACTGTAATAAGCTTCTACATAGATTAATTAATCCAAAAAGTAATGATTTACAACCATGGTGTATATATGGTTGGTGGGAAGAACAAATTCTCTTAGAAAGTGGTTACCGTGGCAATCAAAGAGCTGAAGCCTTGAGAATAAATAAAGGTGAAGAAGTAGTCAAATCTCTAATAAATGCTGTTGATAAATCATTTCTTGATTGGATAGCATCACTTCAATTTGGATTTGTTGAACTTGACTGTGGTTTAATTCACGGGAGCTCGAAAGATGTTGGCGACGATTTAACATTAGATACCCCGCCTTTAACACTCCTTGATAGACTTACACGTCTTCAAGTAAACAGATTATTTACTGCGAGAAGTACACAACAATTTCATTTGGAATTAACAGAGGGGATAGTTCATTCGGAAGTACAGGATTTAGCCGGAAATCATAAGAAAGAGCAGAAGGTTCCTCAAAAAGCTGTAATAGGTGTTGGAGCAGGTAAAAACTATACTCTCTATGATGTAGGGACTGATAATACTCAATTCGTACGAGCTGGATATCAATTAGAAAAGAAAAAAAATGGATTTGGATTACATTTATAAATACATTTAAAAGACACTAGGTCGCAAGCGGGCGATCCTCGGGCGATCAAATGCTTAACTTTGCAACACTTTGCTGCATATAGGACAATGCTTGAGACTCATCTTGATAACAAATATTTCAAACTAAAGTTATAGCCTCACTTAGTTCTAATGGGTGCTGTCGCAATTTGCTGATCGAGTGCTTTGGGAGCACTAGGTCGCAGGTTCGAATCCAGTCGCCCCGATCAGTTATATCAGTTACTCTCAGCTAATAATAAATTACACCCAAAAAAGGTTGCACCAAAATTGCACCCAAAAGTTATTTTCTCCAAAATAGTTGGTACAACTTTAGAAGTAAATTTGGTATTAGGTTCTGCCCGACTTATGGCGTAACTTTCAAGGGTTTTTTCTGTCGTCCCTTTTTTTATGCAAGTAGTAAGCGTTTCACAAAAAAACAGCTAATGATAATAGATTTTATTTAAGATATAAAAACAAAAATTTCGGGAGTATTAAATGTCTATCATTACCGACAATACAGTGTTAGTTCATATTTACAGCGGTTTAGAATCCAAAGATAAAGTAACTTTAGGTTTATTGGTTGCCCTTACTGCAGAAAAAAACGATCATAAAGTAACTCTTTTTCTAGCAGGAGACGGAGTACAAATATTAGATTGCAAAAAAGCTGGTGAAATAGTTGGTCAAGGTACTGGAGATTTATACGAACATCTTCAAAATTTGAAGAAATCAAAAGTTACAATATATGTTTCAGGTATGTCTGCTAAATCTAGGGGTTACGATGAGAAGCTTCTAGATGGATATTCAGCAGAGTTTGTGATGCCGGATGTTCTAGTTGAAGAATCAATTAAAGCGGATAGCGTACTTTGCTATTAAAAAAGGAGCTAACTGCTCCTTAATTTAGATCGACTGTCAATCGTATTTCATTAGAGTCTGCTATAGCCTAATTTTGACCTAAAGACTTTAAAGGGAACACCTGTTCCTTTCATTACTTCGAGACATTTATCACCAACTGTTCCATATACTTCAACAGTAAAATCATCCGCAAGTTTTGGATGCTCTTGTAAATATTCACCTATTGCTGGATTAGCCAAGTGAGTAATAAAAGCTTCATCATTTTTATAAGCCTCAGACCATACAAATATAAGAGGATTTTCTGGATCCTGATCAAAAGTATGATGTAACATCCCTGGCTCAACAGCCTCAACGGCTTTATCTGTTTTCTCTGCAAGTTCTAAATACTCAGAAACTTTATCTTCTTTTACTGTGATTTTTGCTAGAAGGATAAAAGGTGTATCTGCTCCAAAATTTGTCATGAATAAAAAGTAGTTTTGATTATCTTATTAATTTTTCAATAAAAAAGAGGGTCTTATCCCTCTAAGTTTAGATCGACTGTCAATCAATAAAAGTATAGGGTCGATGGTAGATAAGCTGAATATTTTTTCTAAAAAGAATAAATTAAACCAATATCGTAACCAATTACTGTAGGACTTTCCTCAGTCCATCCCGCTGGAAGATCAGAATCTGAGAGAGGGAAAGCTGAACCTATTTCTTCATCGCTCAAACGTGTTTTTGATCTCAAAATTTGTATGACGTGCGGACTAGGCATCTAATTAAAATCTTTGAATTTAATTCTAGGTTGGTTGTCAATCATAGAAGTGTTACTTTGAATTAAATAGCTCTAAAAAACTGTCACATAGGGGTTGAAGATTATGAAAATTCCATACGAAATGATGAAAGAAATTAGAGAAAGTGGGTACGATAAAAAGCTTGTATATAACCTCATAAGAGAGCTATTAGACAGCGAAAAAGAAAATAGCAATCTAGAGCTTTTAGACAATTACTTATTAGACAACGATCTAAAAGAACCTACTGCTGAGATACTGATGGCAGCAGACCTTATAGACGAATACTTAACAGATAAAAGATTTATGAGAGAGCTAGCAGATGAAGAATATGATGCTGCCTAACTTTGCAATTTTGGAAGAGAAAGGTTTTAACATAACTCAGGGCATGGCTTTACTACTTTTGAAGCCTTTAAATTTACCTGCGAACCTAGTCTTAAATCTAATTATTTTTATAACTAACCCTAAGAACAATATTGGCTATTAAAAATAGCTATTAAATATAGAAGTTTTCTTCCAACCTTCGTTTAGTAGTTCCTTATATTCTTTTCTTGCAGCCTCAACAGTTTCTACCCTGCTACCTTTCATTACTGGTTTACTTGATCGTTTATAAACGCATCCGTAAGAAATCATCATTGCATCTATCGAAGGAGATGGTTTAGATATATCTTCAAATGGTTCAAATACTTTAATTCTGGATCTATCTTTATTTATCAGGGTAAATTTCTCTAATTTCTCCATTAAATAACTAATAAACAATAATTTAACCAATACTAAAAATTAAGCTCCACCCTTGCGAGTTAATTTTCATTGATAAATATCGAGTAATTTTATATAAATCCCTAAGAATACTAATGTTGCTATACCTGCTCCAATAAGTATATTTGGTTGATTATTCCAAAGCTCATTTAAAAATTCCATTAATTAATAATAAGCAAATTGGTGGTTTTTATACATTTTTCTATAATCTTCATGCAATCTTTCAGTCGCTAATCTTTTGTTGTTAATTGCTTCCTTGATAAAATCCATTTCTCGGAAGTTTTGCTTGAGGATTGTGAATGGTGTAGTTAATTTCATAAAAACCTCCTTATTTAATTAAATAATAAAAATTAATAACTTAATCACAGTAAATTAAACAATTTTGATTTGTTGGATGTTCTCTACATTCTTTCTCCCAAAAGTTTTGAAACTCTGGAGTACATTTCTCAAGTTCTTTTGGAGTTTCGTTAAGGTTTAATCCTGCATAATTAAACGCCGTTAAGTATCTTGGAAGAATGTTAAATTGATTAAATAGTTTCATAAGACCTCCTAGATCTATAACTATATTGTCCTCCTTTTTACTTGAAATTCATAGAGTATTATTACTCGAGTAAAAGTGCTTTGTGGTTGTCACGACTATCTTTTTGAATTCATTTGAAGTAAAAATAATACAGGAGTCAAAAGCACTTCATCGACTTTGTGGACAGAGAGGTGTATACGGCTTGAAGAGGGCAAATTAATGTCCTCTTAATTTTTTAAGTATTAGCACTCTTGATTTTTATATGTGACTGATACTAGATAACTAGTAGATCAAAGGAGGTTAATTATGACTTGCGGAAATCCTATTAAACATAAACTTCAAAAAGTAGTTGATAATTGGCTTGATATGTTCTCAGTTGAAAAAAAACTATCTGATGATCAAATGGAATGTATGCAATTCGGCATTTGTGATTATGCTCCAAGACAAGTTGAGGAGATTCCTTTTTTTCATTACTGACTACACCTGACTACAGTTACTACACGACTACAGGAGTAGGAGAATAAATTTATTTTTTAAATATCGATTAGATAATTCGTCCATTCTTTATAGTCAAAATGTATTTTCAATTAATTTATTATTACTTTCAAAATATATTTTGACATCAAATTGACATCAGAGGTGGGATGTCAATTTCCCCAACAAAAAAGCGAGTCTAGGTAACTCGCTAGTATGACTTGGTTTTTAAGAGTCGGGGCGACAGGATTCAAATCTTCGATATAGTGCTCCCAAAGCACTCCTTTGATCATTTAAGAATATCCAATAAAATCAAGCTATAACTAGGATATAAGTAAGTTAGTGGACTTTATTATAGACAGCATATCGCAGTATGTATCTACTTATATTTAGTTTTTATTTACATCTAGCGCTCCTTTCTCAACTTAAGACAGTAAACAATAAAAATGATGATCACACCCATAAGATTTTTTCTCTAATTAATTTGCATAATTTCTTACAACTGTTAATTTTAATGGGCTTCAATAAATTCAAATGCAAGATCAAAAAATTGAAAAGATAACGGAAGTTGCAGTAAACATAACTAAGATTCTGGTAATAATTTATCTAGGCTTCGTAGAAGTATTTAAAATTAGTAAATTACTTAGAGAGAAGTTAGATGCTGAATTTGATATTTCTCGAAAATGGGCTTCACAAAATTATTCAATTCTAAAAAAACGACTAGCGGAAGAAAAAGTAGCTGGTGTTATAAAAAATTAGTAAGCGTCATTTAATCTTTTTTGCCATAAAGTTTTTACCCCACCATATCCAATAAGTGAAAGACAAAATAGGTAAAATCAAGAATAAAATTTCTGTAATTAATACTAGGAATGAGTCTTGATTGAAAAACTCAAGTTCACCTATCGTTTTCCAAATTATTTCGACTATTAAACCTGCTAACTCTTCCCAAATAACTATAAAGGCAACATTAATTGCAACTTGAGTAACTTTATTTTTTGGTAGTTGAAAGCGTTTCATTTAATTCCACCCATAGCAGCTTTCTTTTATTTCTTTTGTAGCGATACAAGTTTTAAATGCTTTTTTAATGTAGAACTTTTTTTCTTTTTTACTCAATTTTCTATAACTACATTTTGAGCCTGTCGTACTAGGAAAATATGAATACTTATCGTTAGGTTTTTCAGGATAAAGATAAGTTTTAGGGAATTTGTATTTTTCTTCACCATCATCTTCAAATTTCATAACCCTGCCAGCTTTAAATGAAATTAAATGTTTTGGTTCATTATCTGCACAACGAACTTCTATTCCTTGATTAAAAAAAGGATAAATATATATACCTGCATTAGCTTTAGGAATAAAACCAAATAAAAGAGGTAAAAGAAATAAGCATTTCAATTTATTTAACAGGAGTAAGTGAATAACAAATGTCATTATAACCATTTTCTTTATCCCACTTTTTCATCTCTGGAGTACTTGTCGCAGTAGCAAATCCTTCTAAATCTTTAACTTTAAGTATTAAATGACTTTTATGTTCATTTACCTTGATGAGTTCATATTCTTCGACATATTTATGTCCCTCCTTTTCGTGGAAATCAGCTACAAATTTATAGAAATCTTCAAAAGAACAATCAAAAGTAGAAACTATTAAGGTATTCATAAATTAAAGAGGGTTTTATCCCTCTATGTTAGAACGACTGTCAATTATTTATTTCCTCTTATATCAACTTAATATAAGTAATTATCAAATTAAATTTATGCTTAAATATTTCTGTTCTCATTAACTTACGAATGTATTATTCAGAAACTAAAATCATAATGGGTGGTCTAGCCCATGTTCCAATATTAATTTTCATAGTGAATTTTATTAAAGGAAAGTTTGAATCTATAGCATCCAAAGTAGTTGAAGTTAAAATGGAAGACCCAAAGTTAAAAGTAGTTGAAATAAAAGAAGAGGAAGTAAAATCTGAAGAGTTAAACGCAAGTGAATTTAAAGAAGAAGCAGAATAACGGTTAGAAAAAGTAAAAAAAAGAGGGTTTTACCCCTCCAATTTTAGATCGACTTTATTAAAAAATATCACTACTCGAAATGTGGTCAAATAGTGGGCTTTTGTGTGATTATTATGGCTTATTATCAGTTGTTATTTGTTTTGCAAATTTTCAAAAAAGAGACTAGATTTCAACTAACATTCTTAATCATTTTTTACAAGAATATGCATATCTTGTCGACGTTCCCCCCATGCAAGATGAAGGGTATCTAATAATTTCAAATTAGCTTTTAATGCATGTTTTTTAAGTATTTCTGAACTATAAAATGTTTGACCCCAATCTTCAGATGAAACAGGATCAGAATAGCAAAACGTGGTAAATAAAAATTTATCTTTTATAAAATCTTTTATTAATTGGTCTGTGTATCCTGGCAAATTTCTTTCGCATTTTTGAAGCCAATTATTTAATCCCCCTCCACTTTGTTTGCCACGTAAAAGATGTTGAAGTAAAGCCGCAGGACCTTTTGTAGTTAAGATTAAGAATCCCTGCGGTTTTAGTATTCTTGAAATTTCTTTAAGCCATAATATTGCAGAAGATTCTGAAAAATGGGTCCATACTGAAAAACTAAATATACCGTCAAAATAATTAGAGTTAGTCTTAAGGGGCGGCTTCACAGGACTTCCAAAATAAGATATGTGTGGAGCCAAGTTTTTAGCTTTTTTTATTTTATTTATTTGTGGGTCACATCCAAATATTTCTCCTTCAGATGGGATTAAATAATCAAATAGAGTCATAGGAAATCTTCCTGTATTGCATCCAAAATCAAGATATTTTTTTTCTGATGACAATTGATAATTATTGTTCTTTAAAATTTCTATTACACAATCTAAAGTATCAAGGTCCATTAAATTTTGAATACAATGACCAGTATCTCTCATCTTGGATTTAATTTTAGATGCCTCTAATACTTTTGAACCTGTTTTCGCAATGTAAGAATTAAAGATTTCGCTCTCTTTAAAAGTAAAAGTACAAATATCATCTGATAATAATCTCTTAAAAAGCTTAGTTTCGCTTTCTTTAAAAGAAAAAGTATTAATTTCTCTTAATACTTTCTTAAAAAGCTTTATAAAGAATTTATTTATTAAGTTATTTCTTTTATCGTTAGATATAATTCGATTGATAATTTCTCTAGTAGCAAGCTTAGTAAAGCTTGGATTATCAATATCAGATAACGATCTCAGAGATGGGAAATTTTCATAGGAAAATTCCTCCAATAAATTTTTTGCTAAATCAAGATTTGATGAATAATTTTTGATACTTTTACAAATTTCAGATGGGTCTCTGAATGGATTAATTTTTGAATTTTCAAAGTAAAGATTATTTTTCATAATTTGAATTTATTTTTGAGAGTATTAGGAGTTTAGTTTACTCCCAAGTTTTCAAGTCAGTAGTACCTTTTGACCTTTGCATCCAAGAATATTTCCAAGTACCATTTACATTTTTAAAAATGCAGGTGTAAGTTGAAAGATCTTTATTTTGATTTCCTTTATAACTGAATATTTCATTTAAAGTAAAAACTGCGTAAGCTATCTCACCGTAAATTTCAATTTTGTGGGTTTTGACTAGTTCTGATAATTCTGCAACTAAATCTTTGCTATCAAACATACCCACTAATCCCTTTGCAGAAATTGGATTTCCACTTGGTCTTACAGCTAAAAAATCCTCAGTTACGTTTGGAATTAGAAAAGAAGAATCTTCACTTGTTGCATAACCATTAATTAAATTTTCTATGGCTTTAATATTTGACATTAAAAAAGGAGCTGATTACCCCTTATTGTAAATCGACTGTCAATAAAATTATTTTGTTTTAGGTTCAGGTTCGTAAACAGCACCATTGCAAACTGCTACTGCAATACTTTCTTTTGATGCTTTATCCCAATTTTTTATTTCCATCTCATATTTATCGATCCATTGAAAAGTTTTTTTAAAGCATTGATTCCAATAAAATGCCTTTTTTGAAATAGGAATCAAGGAGATGAAAATGAGTACTATCGCAGTTGTAGATGTAATAACGCAGTATTTGATGACTTTTGGGCCTTTATTAGGTGACATAAAAAAGAGGATTTTATCTCCCCAATTTTAGATCGAATTTCAATCTTTTTCTATGAGTAGACTTTAGCAACTATTGGACCAGCTTCGTTATCAGTAAATACAGGTGTAGTTTCCCAATTAAGAAATTCACCCCATTCAGCGGCATGTTGATATATTGCTTTTGGATCATCAGTCTTTAAAACTATCCAACCTTCTAAAGAACCTGGAGCGTGATATCTTCCAATCATCTCAACTCCAGGATAATCTCCCCCACCACCAAGAAATTTTTCTGCACCTTTTTGATGATATCCGGCCTTAAATGACCAATGCTGAACATAAAGCATTTTATTTTTTAATTTTTATTGACTTTCTATTACTAGCAAAAAAAATAATTACTGAAAATAAATAGTTTTAATTGCCCATTCTTGTAGATCGACTTTCTAAAGAAATTATCAAATGTCCGGCCTAATTAACAGAGGGTACTATTTTGTAAAGAGGGCCTAGATGACGATTTCATGCTATTTCTTGCGATCGCAAGGCATGATTTTGAGACTCAATTACTTTCCAAGAACAAAGAAAACCTAGGTTATAGTCAATATTCTTAAGTTTTCCTCATTCTTAAATACAAGTGCTTTGGGAGCATTAGTTCGCAGGTTCGAATCCTGTCGCTCAGAATTGTTATAGCAGTAAGTCTCAGCTAATAATAATATATTTCCCTCAAAAAAACCTTTCCTCAAAATTCCCTCAAATGGGTTCTTGGGATACCTAGGGCGTAAGTACTTATATTAAATAATGCCTACTTTTTGTAAGTTTCTTAAAATTACTTTAGAGTTAAAAACTATAAATTGATTTCTAATTTTTATAAAAATAAATTATGTCTTACAAAAAGAACTTCAAACGTATACAAAAAATAATTAAATCTGATCTAGCAGTAAATTATCCATTTCAATTGATTTATCGATTATTAAAACTTTTATTTTTAATTTCTGCAGAGAAAACTATAATTTTCAAAGTTAACGCGAAAAAGACTACATTTAAGTTTATTTATAAACCTTACAAATCTTATGGGTTTGGGGGAAGAGGACAATTTGTTTATAGAGAATACTACGATAGATTTTTTAGAGTTGATTTGGATATTTTTAACAAGCAATTTAAAACATTTTTGGATATTGGATGTTCAAGAGGATTTTTTACAACATATATTTCCAAAGCTTATAATTGCCAAACTTTATCTGTTGATGTTTACAATTATGCGATTAAGGATTGTAAAGAAAACTTGGATTTAAATAATTTAAATCAAGCTATTTTAGAATGTTCAGCGGTCGGTTCTCAAGAAGATAGTGGGAGGAAAATTTTACTCAATAAGAAAAGACCTCCATCTACTACTTCAGTTATTTCTTGTGAAAAAATCGACACCCATTCAGCCAATACAGTTGAAATGGTATCTTTAGATGACTTACATTTTCGTCATCAATTAAACTCATTTGATTTAATCAAAATAGACGTAGAGGGCTATGAGTATGAAGTACTGGATGGTTCAATAAATTCCATAAAGAAGTACCGCCCCATAATATATTTGGAGTTTACTAGGAAAAGATTACAAATCTTGAAACTTTTTGAGAAAATAAATTATAAGCCTTTAATTCCATTAATCGACGGTTCATTAACCCATCTTAAGGAAAGAGATTTACAAAATATTATGTATCAAAACATCTTTTTGATTCCAATTGAAAATTATCAAGAAGTTCTAAAAAACCCTAAAAATACTGTTAAAGCAAATTTCTAAATTATTAACATATTTATGCAGATGCTTTGGAGGCAATAGGTGCAGGTTCGAATCCTCTCGGCCCGACTCTAAAAATCCAATTATAGAGAGGCTCTTTAGCCTGTCTTTTTTAATGCCCATATTATGACTGCAATTGTTGCGGTCAAACTGCGGTCAAAGAGACTTAATTGAAAGGGGAAGTGTTATTAGTAGGAGCTATTAGTAGGATTTCAAAAACAATTCCAGTCAAAGCAATAGGCAATACCCAAATACCAATAAATCTATGATCAAAAAATCTTAAATGATCTACACCCTTGAAAACACTTCGTAAAGAAGTAAATAGGGTTTCTGGTTGCTTATAAGATGGCCCATTTACAGAAGGAGAATATGGTTTAACAAAGGCTGAGGAAGCAGAAAACTTTGCGATTTTTCTTAAAAAATAAATAGGTAAAACCCATATAGCAACGAATCTTCCACCAAGCCACTGTCTCGCATTAGGCAGAGCATACTCTTTGATAGATTTATTCTCTGGCATTCCAGATTCCAAATTCTTGTAAATTTTTTCTAATGTAGATTCATTACTTGATTTATTGATCATTTGATTTTCAGAAAAAATTACTTTAATAAGATGGAATAAATAAAAATATTCCTAACTACTAAAATAACTAAAACGTAGCTAGGAATATTTTCGTTGGCTAGGTTCATAAAGACGGAATCTATACCGTTGCAGATTCGCCAAATATCTACATATTCTTTATAAATAAAAAACTCTTTTTTAAAAAGTAAATAATATACATTAGAAGGAATAATATTTAATAATTTAGAGTTTTAATTAAGAATTTAATTTAATATACATGCCTATTAAAAAAAATTTAAACCTCATTTTCTAAGATTGCGAAAAAGAAAATGAGGTCAAAGGGAGGTTCTCATTACGAACCGCTTTATCAAAGCTAGCGGTTAGTAGATTGCCCTAATATCTACTTATATATTTATATAATGAGTTTTAAAATACAGGAAGATTAATTTTATACAGATTAGTGTTTAATATTTTATTTGATTATTGTTTAGGAAAAGCTAATTAATGCACTTACTATAGTTATTGAAAGATAAAAAAATGCATAAAGAGAAACTGCAAAAAACAAATACTGTTCTATTGGAATCATGAGAATATATTAATTAAAAGGGTTGATAAATTTGATTAATTTTTTGTTAAAAAGATATTCTCTAAAATATAACTTTGTTCTATTGAATCATTTTTAAGAGAAATATTTTTTGGCAAATTATTATTCGTAGAATTAAAAGCACCCCATTTTTTTAGCCAAAATAAGGAATAAAAAAATGCGATTAAAAATGGTGCTCCAACAATTAAAAATCTAATATCCATCAAAATTTTCCTATTAATAAGTTTTAAACTGCATTGCCAATATTGCTCCAAGGAAGAAAACGGTTGGAATCCCTAGTGCATTGACTGCTGCGGTTCTTACCGTAAATACTGGATAACCTTCTGCTGGTCTACCAGTATCAGGAATTAATGCGGAATCTTCCCATACTTGATAATTTTTAAAAGGAGCTACTCCCTTCTTTGGTAATCCTAGTGGCGTTAATCTAAATACATCCCACCTACCTAACCAAAAGACTGTGAATATCCATGAAAATATTATTGGAGTAATAACAAGTAAAATCCTAAAATCCATTTCTAAAAAGTAATAATAAATGTGATTATTATTTTGTCTTTTTAAGTTAAATAAATGATTTGATCATTAACTTATATTTAAAGAAAAAGCTCTAATAACATTGTTTTTAATCATTAGTAACATCATGAAATGATTAATTGATTTATTTAAAGTATATTTTTTTGGATTGCGATATTTAGATATTTTTTTTGATGTAGATTTTAGTTAATTAAAAAACAAATATGGAAAACTTTAGATTCCTACTTTTTGGTTTTGCAGGAGTTAGCGTAGTTTTTTGGGTGGCAATAATAGCTTTATGGCATGCATACATGTTTCCAAGATTCTTCAATGAAGATAAAGGTTTAAATTCTGTTATCAATCAAGAAATAAAAGTTTCTACAGATCCAATTTTAGGCGTTTTGGTTAACAGCAATAATTTCAGAAATAGAGATAAATATTCAATGAAAAGTTTTGTTATTGCAGACTTTTCATCTGCAAGCAATAATTTCCAACTAAATAAACTTTACACAATAGTAATGATAGGAGTTACTTTTGCAAGTTTTATTTTTCTCACTTATGGATTAAGCAGTTCAATAACAACGGTAAGTTAAATGGAATCTATATATGTAATTGTTTTTATTACTTGCTTTATTTATTTAATTTTTGACTCATTCAAAAATATAAATATTAAATAGATTGCTAATTTTTTTTGCCAGCTAATAAAATTTTTCTTCTTATATAAAAAAATACTAGTGTAGTAATTATCATTGCAGGTGGATGAAATGATATTGAATTTAGATATTCGAAGTAATCAAATGATTCCAAAATTTTTGCTCGTAGTTCCCAAAAACTATATTCCATCTCTCAAATTTTTATTGATTTAAATAGATCAATATCTTGTATAAAATGCTAGTCAAATTTTTCTTAACTAATATTTTGGGGACAAATTGTGGGCAAATATTGCTTTATTTGTCATGACAAACTTTGCAGAACCAAGCAAAAAGTACGATATAGCTTGAAAACCTAGTGCTGAAATATGGCTGTCAAGTGCTTTGGGAGCACTAGGTCGCAGGTTCGAACCTATCGCCCATACCATTTAAAAACCAATTCATATTAGAGTTAGCAAGACGAGCTTTTTATTGGAAAAATAAGTCGACACCTAAAGTGAATAGATAGTGGACAGATTTGTTGACAATAAATCTTTTATAAATAGGGGTTAACTTCTTCTTACCCAATCAGGAGACCCACTAAACCAATCAGCAATATCATCATTCTTAGGATCAAAATGATTTTCATTTCCCAAACCATCAAGTCCAAGTGATTGGATAAGTCCATTTATTCCATCTGAATTTTGTTTTCCATATCTTCTTAAGCTGTTTGCTTTCTTTAACCATGTCCATATAGTGGAATTATGTTTTGCAAACTTTTCTACATAAATTCTTTCCTCCAATGAGACTGGCTCATCCACTGAAATCCTCTTAACAATATCCTTAATTTTTAAACGAGTCTTGTTTGTTAGAAACATATTTATAAAAGAAGTTAATGTTTTATACAAGTTTTTTTTATGAATGTCTTGTCAATCTTTATTTCAAGAAAAAGTTCGTTTTAGAGTGTTTTCGAGTGCAAAGATTTTCATTTCAAAATACAAAGGCTTCTTTGGTAAAATCTGCTACTTAAGATGATTTGAATAACTTATGTACAATCAAAATCTATATAAGATTCTCTAACAAAATTATGATTTTTAAAGATTCGAAAAATATAACTTTTCTTTGTTTATTTAACAAATCTAACTTATTACTACCGTTGTAAAAAGTTTAATAATAGTAAACAAATGTTGCTTAATTTACCTAGACAAACTGCGCAGAATTAAGCAAAAAATACCGATAGCTTGAAAACCTAATGCGTTACGAGAGGTGTTATGTGCTTTGGAAGAACTAGTTTGCAGCTTAGCGATTATAAAGCGATTATCTGCAATACCTTCCATAACTTTGCTACCTATTGTAGCCAATGCGTTCCTGACCTATCTAAACCAATTTTTATCAAAATTGGAATAACTCATTTAAAGGATTGGATATGCGATCCAACCGAATAAGGTGTAGTTGATTATAACAGCCATGAAGCCTATCATTGCCAACCTTCCATTTGTTCTTTCCGCAATAAACCAATAGCTATTCGGCCATTCAAAATTTTTTCCTATATTGGATATTTGATCTTTTGAAAGTGGATTGTCTGCAATTGTATTGTCCTGATCAAGATAATAATTACTATCTGGATAATAACTTTCACTTGAAAAACCATCTTTAAATTTGATCATGTTATTAAATTTTTAATCTTATATATCTTAAAAACTAAAAAGGCTAAATAGGGTAAAAAGGTACTTCTATAATTTACCACCAACATAAAATTAAATGGTGAACGCAAATTACGTACAAATAAAAAGTAAACTCTATATCATGACTGAGCTATGTACTATAGAACTTTTGAGTGTTAGCATGCCATATTAATATAAATAAGTTTTGAGCAACTAGATAGGATATAAATCCTAAAGAGCAATGCTCATTAATTAGGTGTTATTATCAAAATTGATTTTCCCGGTAGATCGTGATAAATAAATCATTCTTTGTTTGGACAATGCAGCGATGTGGTGGTACAAATTTTGTAGAAAATTTTCTGAGCAACAACTTCTACCATGAGCCATTCCAACCATCTCGATATTACGGTCATATAACAAAGAGCTTCAAGGATAACCATGAAAACAAGGCAGAGACATACAACCAGCTTCAAGAAACTCTCGCGAATGCCCCAAGCATTAAACATTGCATAGAAGTAAATATCCCAATGAAATTAAATGATGTCCTCGCAGAATGGTCATGCAATCAACCTTATACGCATATAGTATTGTATAGACAGACATCATGGGAAAGGCTTATATCACTTCATTTTGCGAAACAGACAAGTGCTTGGGGACCTAAATCAGCATCGATGATAGAAATGGACAAAATCGAACTAAAGAAATTGAGGCTGAAAATGGGTGACATTTCAAAATTAATTAACCATGAGAAAAAATGCATTTTTAGAATGCGTAAAGTTTTGAGGAGAATTATCGATCTCAAAGTGACTCCATTTGTTACCACCTTTGAGGAATTATACGAAACAGAATTTGTAGAAAATAAATTTTCTTCGCTATGGAATCTTCTAAATTTGGAAAGTGATTCAGCTCAAAAATTTGATCCCAAAGTTGTATTAGAGAAATTCCGATCTGATGGGTGCCAAGGTACAAGGCCTCTTTATAAAATGATCCCTGGAGTTGATCTATTGCGAAAGTATGCGCCGATTCATCCCTCATCTGATGAAATGTTGCGTAATCTTTGATCTTAAAGTAAATATTCATAACTCTCATTGCTTCGCCCTGTTCTTTAGGAGCACTAGGTCGCAGATTGGAATTCTTTCGCTCCGTCCATGAAAGAACCAATTCATACTAGGGATTCTCCCAACTCCCTTTTTTATTTCATATTTGTCTTGGAATCAGTATTGGCGCTTCGGGCGAGGGGTTGAATAACTTTGGAAAAGTTTGGACGGTGTATCTCCCACTTTGACTAAAAGTAAGACCTAAAAATACTTGTCTTTTTCCACCAATGATCTAATAGGTCCTTATACTCTTCTTTTGCAGCCTCAATAGTTTCTAACCTGCTGCCTTTCATAACAGGTGTACTACTTCTCTTATAATCACGCCCATAAGTTATTCCAACTGTATTATTTGTTGGACTAGATTATGATGCAAATCAAACGATTAGAAACTTTATGCGATAACTATTGTTAATAATAAATTTTAACTCATCAATTTAATTTGATAAAAATTTTTTTATATTATTGATATTAGGAGAATCCATTTAACAGTTATATAATGACATCTGATACAATTTTATTTTTAATATCATCTTGTCCAGAAAGGTGCTTAGAAAATGTTTATATTGATGATAATCCATTATTCGATATAGTAGTCTTCTATTATCAAAGTATAGAAGATAAAAAAGATTCCCTAAGAGCAAAGCTAAAAATACTTTCACGATCTATAGCTAAAAATTTTGGTGAAATTATTGTAAAATCTTTGATCTATGAAACGGAGGGTAAAGGTCAGATACTTCAAAAAATAGATGAATTTCTCAAAGTAAATAAACTTTATAAAAAATATAAATATGTAGGTATTTTTGATGATGATGTGGTTTGCTCATTTTCTGGTATTAATGAAATTCTTTCAATCGCGAGAAAATATAAATTGGACTCTTTTCAGCCATCATTAACAAAAGATTCTTTTTTTAGCTATGAATTTACTCTTAAGAAAAATACCGAGTTAATTCATTACGTAAAATGGGTTGAAATCATGTGCCCAATATACGATTCAAACTTATTTAAATTATCTGCCTCATTTTTTAAAGAAAGCATTTCTTCATGGGGGTTGGATTGCTATGTTTTTCCTATTATTTCGAGGATGAATTCATATTCAAGTCATGCAGTAATTGATAAAGTATCTTTTTCTCATATTCGAAAGGTTACATCTGGTCAAATTAGGTATTCAAATGGGTTAACTGCGGGAGAAGAAAAAGAAAAATTAAGAAGATTAATGATTACTTACCTTAATAAAATAAATCCAAGTCTTTACATTCATGAAGAAATTCAATCAATTTTAAACTTTTAAAAAGATATATCATGTCTTACAAAAAGAATTTCAAACGTATAAAAAATTAAATAATTTTTAAAGTTTTATCTCCCAATTTAGCAAAAAGAAGGGTTTTGATTACTCATAAGTTTTAGTAGAGTTTTCAAGTAATTCATTTAATTCTGAAATTTCTTCTTTAGTAAATTCCCTATATTTTCCTGTTGGGACATCTAACTTAATATTCATAATTCTTATACGCTTTAATGATATTACTCTGTATCCTAAAGACTCACACATTCTCCTTATCTGACGGTTGAGTCCTTGAGTGAGTATGATTTTGAATTTTTTTGGACCCATTTTTTTTACATAACAATTCTTAGTTATGGTGTCTAAAATTTCAACCCCATTGCTCATCCGTTGAATAAAGTCTCTATTAATAAGACGATTAACACTTACGATATATTCTTTTTCATGATTATTTCTGGATCTGAGTATTTTATTTACGATATCTCCATCATTAGTTAAAAAAATTAATCCCTCACTGGGCTTATCCAATCTTCCAATAGGAAAAATTCTCTTTGGATAATTAATGAAATCTATTACATTATCGGGCTCTACTTTTCTATCCGTTGTGCAAACAATTCCAACAGGTTTATTAAAGGCTAAGTATATATTTTGGGGTTTCGTTGATTTTTCTATTTTTTGTCCTTTAACTTCTACTTTATCTCCTTCTTCTACTTTGGTACCAATTTCTGGGACCTTACCATTAATGGTTACTTTTCCTTCTTCAATTAATCTATCTGCTATTCTTCTTGAACAATAACCGACTTCGCTTAAATATTTATTTATTCTGGTAGCCATTTTGTAAAAAATTTTTTTTTGCCATTATTTACCTAAGTTCATTTATTTTAGATCTACTGTCAATCAACATCTAATAAAAAATTTAATTAAATAAAATCAAAAATTAATTAATAAGGTTTTGCCATTATTTACCAATTTCAGAAAAACTTATGGTGAGTTAATTTTTTACAATATTCACCTACAAAATCTACTGATACACCAGTAATAGCCGCAGCCTCTTTTTCCAAAAGTCTGTACGATTCTTTGTTATTTAAATATGCTTTCATTTTTGCGCAAGTTCTTAAATCAGCATCATATTTTGAGGATTCTCTCAGGCTGCTTGAAATAGAAAATAAGAAATACCCAATAATCGCTAATAGAACTATTGTTATATTCTTCTCAAGAATTTTTGTCATATCCAGTAATGAAACTAAAGGTTATTACACCATGAACTTAAAGAAATTGGTACAACCCCATACTTCTTACTAAAATCTACCGTTTGACCTCCTTTATATTTTGCACAATCAATTTTTATTTCATTTAATTTTGCTTCTTTTTTTAAACTTCTAGCAATTGAAAACAAATTAAGCGCAATTATTGCTAATAAAATGCTCATTGGATACTTTTTGAGAAAATTAAGCATTAATCTTCAAAGATTATCTGATAGTTTTTTTAGAACCATTTAACTCAAATTAACACCTCTATTCCTGAAAGTCGATCAAAACCTATAGGATTAAAACCTTCTTTATCTATATAATTAATTTAATTTCGAGAAAAAGTTCCTGAAGAAATTTGTATTCTAACTTTATTCTCTAAGAGTTTATTATATAATTTTTTATCTTCGATACTTTAAATCTACCAAATTGTATAACTATTACACCTTACTCGTTTTAAGTGCATGTCAAAAACCAATTTAAGATTTTTCTAAAAAATCTGAAAAAATTTCATAGTCTTTAGCAGTAATTGCTTTTAATTTATCGTAAATTTGTCTACTTTCTTGTTTGATAATATCAATATTTATTGAGTACTCTCCTCCACCTGTTTGCCGTCGTGGAATTTGATATTTAATATTATATTTTTTTTCTATAAATTCAGAAAAATCATCTATGTTATTCAAATTATATATCCTATCGTAGAAGGAAGGATCCTCTCCAATAAAATCATGCATAGGACGAGTATGGTGTTTTATAGATCTCACTTTTTCAAAATAAAGTTCATAGTTTTCAATAAATTGAAAAAAATTTGGATTAGCAAGCTTACAATCTAAACCATAATCTTTTAAACGCCATTCAGCTAACTCATTATGATGTAAAACTCTATTAGTGTATGCAGAAATCAATCTTTTTATGGGATCTCTAATAACGCAGATTTTAGTAAATTTTTTTATGCCAAAAATTGGAAATCGTTCAACCATTTCACTAAATAAGGGACTCCCATATACATCGTGCACATATACATCTTCTCCCAATTCATTTTTATAATTTTTCCACTTTTTTTTAAACTGTAAAAAGTACATAGTTTCTTTCAAGGAGGTACAAGCACATTTCGGAACTGATATATAGATAAGTTTTAATTTTGGAATAATTACACTCATTACTTATTAACTTTTTTTTATTATCGCATGGTTTCTTATTCTTTATCCCTCAATAGTTCAACTTTTTAAATTGAATACAAATATCATTAAAAAAATCTTCATCTTTATAAATCGGAAAGGGACTTATTGTTTTATTATTCATGTAAATAAAGAGTACAACAAAGCAATACCATAGGATAAATTTAATCCCCCACATAGAATGTTTGCTTATTGCTTTATCCAAAAATCTCAAAAATATCGAAGCGCTATTAATCATAATTTTCAAAGATCTGTTACTTTGCCAATATTTGCAATGATTTCCTAAAAATTCCTACAGTATCTTTAAGAATTATTCTTAAAGCTAATACTCAATTTTCTTGCTGCGACTTACTTAAAATTTAGTACTAAACGAAAGGAGTATAAAACTTTAGTTTTTTTTCTCATTCCATATTTTTAACCAATGGCAGTTAACTGGGAGTGATTTATTTCTTCTTTTATTGTTTTATTTTGTTTAAAGCAAATTTTATCCATTTTAAAATTGAATTGTGGATCATCTATCCGTATATATTTGTACCTTAATCCGTACATTTTATATAGTCGGTTTATTATTTTGCTTAGTTAGAACAGTATGTAATATCTATAACTCAAATGCCTTCAACATTAACCATATCCTGCAATAAAAATGTATTGAGTTCAAAGATTACTCAAACAATTGGCAAAAAGCAATCTATGCCCGGATTACAAAAGAATGTCTATTGACTTGAAAGAGAATCTAATTCTTATTTAAATGCCAATCCTAATTATCTGTTCAGAATTCATTAAAAATTTTGAGGAACTTATTTATGAACCTAAAAAAATCACCTTTTACTATTCAAGACAAAAATGCAAAAGATATTGATAATTCAAAAGATTTCCCAATGCTTGCTGATTTGATAAGAGAACAAAATATCCCAATCAATGAAGCAAGTACAGTCCACCACAGAAGAGATCTAGATTCTCTTGGTTAGATGATTTCGATAAGCTGTTAAATCTCTATAAACTTCGACCAAAATTAATTGTTGCAAATTAAATTGGACCAAACTTCATGAAAACTGCCTAATTATCTCAATACATAGATGACTTTGTATTGTAAGAGTCAATTTGATAATTTATCTGATGATTAAACCTTTCGAAGAAAATCTCGCCTCAATCTTGAACTGTAATTAATATTTATTCTTTTTTTTCCAGCATTTTTTCATTTCTTTAAAATTATTAGATGCTTTTACACAACTAATTTTTTTATTTAAATATTCAATCTTCATAAGTTTAATTTTATCAAAGTTCTCTTTTTTATATTTCTTATGGCCTTCAGCAAATAATGGGGCATAAGTACTGATAATGAGAGAAAACAGTATTAGGAATTTCATGCATTTAAGGTTTATACCTACTAAATATTACATAAAATAAGGTGTAATAAAAAACTTTCCCCAACTTCTAGTCTTTATGAAGTAAAGAAAGTCTACCCTTGGGCATTTAGCCTCTTGATTTTGGTTCACTGTAAAACTTTTTGAGTTCTGCTATCTGTTAATTTAAAAATTTTTTACCAGTACTTCCTATCCGATTAATTTTTAGAGATAAGAGTGGTTGATTAAATTTCACCTATTCAAATAATATCGATTAACTTCAATACAACTTCTTAGTATTATATTAAACCTCAAACTTTTGTTTTTATTTTAAAATTAGTATTCTGGAAAAAATACACAATATAATTTGAAATTATTCATCCCAGGTTCAAAACTATAACCTGGTCTCTTAAAAGCGCAAATATTATAAAGCTTTTCGGCTAAAATTTATTTATGCAATCTCAGGAGAGAAAATAAGCTAGGCCATCCTTTAGTATTTAGTTAAATACCTCTAAAAGATTTAAACTAAATTATTGTTGTATATGTTTTTTTAAAAAGAAAATCTCAGTCCTGTTGAAATAACAAAAGAGTTAGTTGAATCATATTCTTCGCCAGCATCAGTAGTGAATGAAGCAACATTCATGTAACTAGCCTCTGAATATAAAGAGGTATTTTCAGCAATTTCATACCCCACTCCTCCTTTTAAGCCAAATGTAAATACTGATTCAGAAGCCTCTGAAACATTTATACTACCTGCTCCGCCTATCGAATAAGTGTCTGCATCCTGACTAAGAGAAGAGACACCTAAGCCTGCTCCAAAATAAGGAGTGAATTTTGAATCGCCAGGTATATCTTTATAAGCATAAAGCATATAACTACTAACTCCTATCTCATAATCTGGAGTTATAGTTGCAGTTGAACCGTTGCCTCCTACTGTTACTTTTATTGAGTCGCTTGTAACTGTTGTAGCTAAATAATTAAATTCTAATCTCCAGTCATTGAATTCTTTACCAATTGCTATTGAATAAATAAAAGGATTATCTGTTTCAAATGTACCAGTTGTTCCTTCATATTCAGCATCTATATCACTAATGAAGTTAACACCTCCGCCAATAGATAGATATAAACTTTTAGACTCCTCCGCAAACAATGGAGCAGTAAATGAACCTAACAATAATGAAGTTCCTAATAGGTATTCGTATTTTTTCATTGTAAAAATCTTTTTAAAGAAATTATCATTTATTAGGATCTGAGTCTACAAATATTTCAGAAATAAAATATTTATTAACTTAATTATTTACCATTTATTTTGAGGAATATTGCAATAGTAGAAGTGATATTACAATATTGAATTACATTGGATCATTTTTCAGAAGACATATTGGAGAACTGATTTCCTATATTGTAGTTCGACGGTCAATGATAGAAGTGTTATTTTTGCTTAATAGCTCTAAAAATGACACAAGTTGGTTGATGAATATGGAATTTTCAGAAGGAATTATCAAAGAAATTAAAGAAAATGTATAGAATTATGAGCCTACTAAAATCTGTAAATCAGCTTTTTAAGAGGAAAGAGAATTATGTTTAACATCTTCATTTTTGTAAAAGGTTTATTACTTCCCTTATTAGGTTTAGTTATGCTTGTTATTTACAAAAAATCAAAAAAAAAGAAAAGAAAATTTCTTGCACCCCTCTCGAATCAATTACCTTCTTAATGAATAAATCCTACTGGTTAATTAATTCAAATAGATCAGAGATTAGAAGATTCACAAAAAACGATAAGAGTATTGATGGAGTTTGTGAATATATGTTCATTGACTCTGGAAAGATAGTGGGAGTTCTTGGAAAAAATCCACCAACTATGATAACAACAGTTTCTGTAGATATAGATTTAGCTAGAGAAATTTATGAAAGATTACTTTCTCAGGGTTGGAGAAAAACTGAACCTGTCTGGGATAACTAAATTTGCAAATTTAACTTCATAGAAGTAAATTTAAATTACAATAACAAAGTTAAATTAGGAAATAGCATAATTTACTTAAATCATTTGAAAGTCAATTTAAATAAGAAATGATAAATTTTAAAGTAAGTTTTTAAGAAATCACAAGATAAATGTGTAGCAGATTTGAACTTAAAACTAAATTTAAAAATCTGCCAGAAGTTTTAAAAAATGATTATCCAAGTGGACTTGAGACTAAATATGAAGTGCAAAATCTAATTAGACCAACTGATCCTGTTCTAGTCATAAAAAATGAAGGGAAAATGAAAACAACCTTTATGACTTGGGGTTTTATTTCACCTTGGGCTAAAGAACCATTTGCTAAGGGAATAACAAGACCATTTAATGCAAGATCAGAAACCATAGAAGAAAAAAATTTATTCAGGGGGAGTTGGAAACACAAAAGATGCTTAATACCTGCTAGTGGTTTTTTTGAGAGAAAAAAGCTTTTTCGCAAAGAAAATTACGAGACTTTTTGGTTAGGAGGAATATGGAGCAAGTGGACTTCCTCTAACGGAAGTGAAATAGAGAGTTGCTGTATTTTAACAACTGAGTCTAATGATTTAATTAAACCTCTACATCATCGTATGCCTGTTATAGTTCCCAATCAATATGAGGAAAAATGGACTGCACAGGTAAAAGACTCTAATGAATTAAAATGTTTATTTCCTATTATGTCGGCTTGGCCGCAAGAAGGGTGGGTATCAGAAGAAGTAAAACAAAAAGAAGATAATCAAATGAGGTTGTTTTAAATCATAAAGAACTGAAACTCCCATATAAATGTGACTTCCATATAAAAAGAGGGGTGAATCTATCTAATTTGCCATATTGTAAATAGTGAAGC
Organism: Prochlorococcus sp. AG-347-J21; assembly: GCA_003281455.1. Taxonomy (GTDB): domain Bacteria; phylum Cyanobacteriota; class Cyanobacteriia; order PCC-6307; family Cyanobiaceae; genus Prochlorococcus_A. The sequence goes on along the minus strand of QCBX01000003.1, from coordinate 78,441 downwards.
TTATAAACATAATCCCCCAAGAATTCCATTACAGTTAAAATAATTTTCATAAAACTAACCTTGATTTAAATATTATTCAAAATTGCTTTAATTGAGTTAAATAGCTTTTAGTTTTATATTATTTAGGATTTTATAAATAAAATTTAGTAAAAATTATCGCCATATATTAAATTAATTTATTTAATAATTATTTAAGACTTTTTTGAAAGTATTATAATTATTAAATTTCTGATATTGGAATTTTCAAGGTACAGCAAATAAAAATTTCTAACCTTAAAATAACGATCTAATTTCTAGAGTATTCTTTTTTTTTAAAAATGGTTGTAGCAATATTTTTAATTTGTCTAGTTTCACTGACACCACTACCAACTTTACCCATGGTAATTTATTACTACTCAAAGTTTGGATTATTAGATGGTTTTATTGTTGTAATTATTGCATCAAATTTAAAAATCTTCATTCATTACAATATTGGTAAAATTCTAAGAAATAAAGAAATAAAATTTCTTAATTTAGATAAAAAGCTTTCAAAAGCAAAGAAGAAATACAAATCCCTAAGAAGCAAAGATATTTTATTAATTAGACTATCAAATTTATTTATAACAAGGATATTAAACATATTTTTGGGATTTTCAAACTTTTCTGTAAAAAAGACATTTATTATTAATAATGTAGCCTTGATTCCTTGGCAATTACTGTACTTTTATTCTGCTACAAAAGTTGATCCCTTATCTGAAATGATTTCAAGATTTGGAATAAGTATTACTATTGTAAAAATAATTTCATTTATATCCATTACATCTATGACTTTTTTAAGTATAAGGATCGTAATAGGAGTTTTGAAAAGATTTAAGATTATTAATAAAATAGGAGAATTTATCAAATGAATTTAAGTTTAAAATAGCTTGATTTAGCTTTTAATTCATTAATATAACTGGTCTAATTAAATAGTGGTTGAACTGCCGGATGTTGAAAAAAAGCTTGGCTTGTCTTCCTAACCTAACTCAAAGAGTGGCACTAGTAAAATCATTTTATTTACACCTTTGAAAAGCAAGTAATTTCAGATTCTATGATCATTTATAAAGTTTCATTACTTTGCATAAGCATCGACACATTATTCAAAAGGGCGATGAATTTTAAAGTACAAAATAGTACCTTTAAAAAACTTAAAGAAAAAACCAATCGTTTTTATTGTATTGCTGCTATTAATCACTTAATAGATAAGTTACTAATTAGAGGCTTTTACAATTTCTTTGTGAACAGAGAGGAATTCTTGGTCTGTCAAAACTGGTGTAACTTCAATTTCTACTCCAAAATTATCGACCCAAATACTGCTCCATTTCCAAATGTTCTGATGATTTGAAGATTCGACAATTGCCCAACCATTAGCCCCTTCGGGATTCACTACTCTATTGACTACTTTAAAGCCATCGAATTCGTCACCCTCGCATCCCCCTTCCACAAAGCCAGCAAAAGTTTCTGCTCCTTGCATATGACTTTCTTGATCTGGAAATTGCCAGTGAACTATATATGTTTGCATAAATAAAATAATTTTTTTTATTATCAATTATCGAATTTAAAAATTAAATAAAAAATCTTTAAACACTAATTTTCGAAAAGGGGATAAGCATAGATATTCAAATTAGCAAAAAAAAAGACTCTTTCGAGCCTAGGTGATGGGGATCTCTATCATGACAAATTAAATAGAAAGTAACAACCCCATTGATAGGTAATTTTTATTACATACAAACACCATATGTAGTGCTAAGATTTTAAAAAAGCTAGGTGATGGGGATTATCCTGCTTTTTGATTAGGGCGAAGCTAACGCCCTTTTTTTGTGGAAAATTTGCTCTAACCAATAAAGAGAGTTATAGGATTAAACTATTTGAAACTTTTAAGATATTTCAAAGCCAACTCTCATTATTAATGCAATTTTGATTCGTTATGGTTTTGTTTATGATGGATAAAGTAGCCAGTTATGAAAGGGGCAATGGTAAGTAGGTACTTTACATAAAATTTGACACTATTGAACAAGAATTGCTAAATAAGCTCCAGGGTTGAGAATTAATTTTGAAAAAAGAAATTTATTCAAATATTAAAGATTCAGATGCTTTGGAAAGTTTTTTTGAATGCATAACTTCTTGCAGTATCAATAGTGAAGGAGTAGATTGCACAACAGCATGTTATGTAAAACATTTAGAAGCAAACAATATTGATTACCCTTTAAGCTTTTCATAAGCAATGCTGATCGATAATTGTTAGATTACATTAATGATATTTCCTTCTTCTCAAGTTGTATTTGGCCTATTGCTTTTATCCATAGCAGTAGTTCTTATTTGGGATGTAAGATATAACCCTTTTGGAAAAGACGAAGACGGAATTTAATCTTCAACTAGGAAGCTGATTTGTAGGTGGTGCGTGAAATCGCCGTTTCTTTCTTTTGAGTCTTTTGTAAGCGACTAAAGAGCCTAATAACAATGTAATAGCTATTGAGGTAATCATATCAAGTAGTTTTACATATATAAAAACAAATATGTCCTTAAAATCAATGATTAAAGATATTTTTTAAAAAAGTGACTAATTATGGACTAATTATTAATATTTAGCTTTGACATTAGGTACACAAAAAAACAAGAGTAAATGCTTATATAACAAATTAATTTATATCCAATAAGAATAAATCACTTTTTCTTATTTCTCATTCGATATTGCATAACAGCTTTAAGGTGTTGTAATTCTTTTTCTAAAGTCTCAATTCTTTTTTCTAGTTCTTTATTAGTTGCCATATTTTTGAGAGATAAATTCCTTGATATTTATACTATTAAAAAAGTAACTTATTACCCATGGCAAACGTCAAATAAGTATTAGAGCTTATTGATAGGGATAATTTCTTTAGATAAATTATGCAAAGTATAAATTTAGATGAAATTTATGAGTGGAGATTATGAAACCCTAGAAATCAATCAACCTAAAATTACATATTTTAAGAAAAGATCCGAAAATAATACAGAATGGTTAGATGAATTAATCAACCAAATTGAAGATATGAAAAACAATATATCCAAATCTGCTTAATGACAGAAAAAGAGTTGAAGGAATTAGAGAAATTTGCAAAAGAAAATGGATACAATGAAGAGCTAAAAGATATATATTTAAGGGAAGTTATTGACAGAAATAAAGAATACGAATGAGATCTAATTTTCGACCAAACATTCGACTAGCTACAAACATTCTTTTAGTTATTGGTACTTTTGCAATTGCTTTAAAGATTACTCCAATAGCAGAGGTATATAAGGAAAAAAATTTATGTATTAAATATTTAAAACATCAAATAGATCGAGACAAACTTATCAAAAGACTAAAAATAGTTAAACAAGCAAATCCATCTAGTATTTGTGACTCTATCCTCAAAAGTTAAAAATGTGTATTTTTCTTAGAAATTTTAAATTTTTTATTTTTTTATTTTTCTTATCTCTAAATTTAAATAATTATTCTCTTGCACATATTAGGGGTACATTTCTTTCTGAAGAGGAAGCTGAAAAAAGGTCTTTAGAACTTGGTTGCGAAGGAACACATAAGAACCAGGATAAATGGATGCCATGCAAAAACGAAAAAGAATTTCATATTTATTTGAGTAAATAGATGGAAAGATTAAAAACCAATAAAAGAAAAATTCACAGAAAAATAACCGCAATTTCAGCAATTCCCTTACTAATTACCATTGTATCTGGGACTATTTATAGTATTCTTCAACCATTAGGAGTAGATGCTTTCTGGTTAATAAAATGGCATACGGGTAATTTTGGCATTATTAATTTGCAACCTTTTTACTCGATATTTCTTGGTATAGCTTCAATAATCTCAATAATATCAGGCATAAGAATATTACAAGAAAAACCTTAGATACATTCTACGGTAGGCCAAAATCTAACTAATTAATACTATTTGCTCCGCCACTAACTAAGAAGATTATCGCTCCAAGAGCCATTGTTGCTACACCCATATAAGGGTATTTCTTAATTCTTGATTTGGTAATTGGAAGCCATGAAAGGTATCTATCAGATTTAGTAAATTCAACTTTTTTTTGTCTAGGCGACAATCCTAATTCTTCTCTTCTTTTAGCTTCTCCCATATTCATAAATTTGTCTATATATAAATATTAAAAGTTATGTTCTACACCTGCGAGTTAATTTTATAAAAAAATAGTCCTTTATATAAGGATAAAATTATTAAAATTTACTTGGCCTTCTTTAAATATAGATTCTTTGTATTTGCCTGATCTGATGTAAATAACAAAATTAATATAGTCCCAATTAAAAATGAAAAAATCATTGTTAAACCAACAACTTCAACCATCTCACTAGGCAGATAATTTAGAAACATAATCAATAGATCTCTTATTTTAAATTTAGCAATTGTATTTTTTATGTAAAGTAAGTATTACTCCCTAAATTTCTGAAAGAACTTTCTGAGACTTTATAATATTTATATATTTTTATTTACTCGATGAATCTAGTTCTAGCGGATCACATTTTTCTTACTTAGCTATTCCTATTTTCTTAAGCAATTTCAGGTAAGGCAAGGCCCAATTACCAAAGGTAAAAGAGATTGTCGTATTTTTTGTCGTTGGTAATAATGTTTTAGAAAGAATAGATGTTAATTTAGAAAATTTCTTAATAGTCTCTGCTTCTAGATTGTACATATAAAAATTCTTTTGCACAGCTCGATTTTTCTTCTGTGGTAAAAAATTTTCTATAAACCATAAAACTTGATCTAAATTTGATTCATTGGGTGAAGTTTTAATTTGTTTATATTTCTTTTTAAACATATTTATTTACCTCTTAATTACTGAATTAAATTTGCCATTTATAAAATTTAAATCAATAGTAAAAGCATCAAGATTAAGTTGACTATAATAATCGATAATTAAAAAAAAATTAATAATTACTTTTTTTTTATTAAAAAAGAGGGAGTTAAACCCCCTCTAAATTGATCAGTTACAAAAATGAATTTAATTTTTTGAATCTTTCAATTTCATTTCTTTTTGTGCTTTCCTGATTCTTTCTTCATAGACGGATCTTCTGTATGGAGTAACTTCTCCACTTTTAGTTGCCAAAAGTTGGGCTTTATATAGCCTATTGGCTCTTTTGATTTTTTCTCTAATTTGTAAGAGGTTATTCATTGTCTTTTGCAGTTAATGAGAATCCCGTTCCCTACTCCCACTTCATGCGTCCAGAGATATAAACTTGGATGAACGTTTATGAACAATAACATCTTTAAAAAAATTCCGCGAGAGTAATTTTCACTAATTTTTCTCAAATAAATAAATATTGAATAAACGGTATAAAGAAGCTTTTAATAATACGTTAATCAGGATAAGAAAATTGTTTGAGAGCCATCATTATTATCCTGAATCACTAATTTTTTATTTGGGAAAATATCTGATAATATTCTTTTCAAATTTGAATTATCTGAAGGAATTATTTTACTCATATTTTTTGAATTAATTTTCCAGTTTTCATCTACAAATAGCTCTTTATCATCACCTTTTTTATTCTCGAGTGATGTCTTATTTACAATCTTAAGTAACAGTTCTGAATCATAATCTTTAAATTCGTCATGATTCTCTTTTAAATTTTCAATCATTATTTAGAAATCTAATGTTTCTAAATCTTGCTTTAGAAATTTAAAGAATACAAGGTATTAATTACCTAAAAATTTATTTCAAAATAAAAAATTCGCATGAAATTAAAATACTTTTCTTTAGAAAATTTAATTTAAAAAGATTAATTAATCATTTACACAATTTGTTTACTTGTTAAGTTACAAATAAGAGATTAAGGAAAAATGACAAGAGTAATTAACAAAAAAATTAGACTTTTAAGATGGTTAAACTCAGGCATGATATTACCATTTATTTTTATGGCTGCATTTTCATCTATCATTCTTTATTGTGTTTTATTTATCCTAATAAAATAGCTTTCTAATTTAAGCAGCTAAGTTTTCCTCTGATTTATACATAATACTTGCAGCTTTTTTTAATAAACTAACTACTTCTTTTCTTCCAACTGCATTATCAGCTTGAAGCATTATTTCAGTATATTTTTTATTTATTTTTTTCATAAATAATTTTAATTTATTCTAAAATTACAACGCCATATGATGATGTCAATCGTAAATAATTCTCATATATTATTTCTTTGATTATTTTTACACAATAAAAACTGCTCATTTATTATCCTTAAATTTTTTTTAGTCATGATGCCAAAGAATCATAAATATCAAAATTAACACTCCTTATAATTAAACAACATTAAAGGATTTGAAAACAAAAAATAAACCTCCGATTAGGATCAATATTGCAGCTCCATAAAAAAGAAAAGGAATAATTGGATATTTATACAATGTAGACCTTACTTTTTTTTGTATGGCTTTTTTATCAAGTTGAGGTAACTTTATATCTTCAGATTTTTCTCTAGGCGGAATACCTAAATTTTTTCTTCTTTTTGCCTCTCCCATAATTAATACTATGGTATTCCCATACATTTTAAATAATTATTATCAGCTAAATCTAAAATTTGACTCCATTCTTCATGAGATGTTTCCAAATTATTTTTAAAATCTTTTTCAAATTTAAGAATACATCTTTTTTCTATATTTTCTGGAGAATTATAATTTCTTAAAAAAGTAACGCTTAAATACAATAATGAAGAAAAAACTATAATTACTTTAGCAAGTCTAAAATTGATCATATCTTAGATGATATTGCCTTATAAATAAATAAGTTACTTTTGGTTTTATAATTAATTTAATCTATTAAAAACAATTATCAAATGATAAATTCGGTAAATTTTAACCATTTGCCTATAAAGGATTTGGTTGTTTCAGGTTTAATAATCTTTATAATGTCGACGATTATTGCCAATATTTATGACCCATTATTAGGAATAACTTATGCATTTGGGAATATACTTACTCTTACTTTCTTGAGCTGGTTATACAAAGAAACTTGGAGTGATCCAAAGAAATAAATCAAATTCAGAAAAAGATAAATAAGAAGACTACTTCTGTATTTTTAATTTTGAAGAATACTTTAAATTAACAATGTAAGTTGCAACAAGGGATAGTATCAAAAAAAATAATAAGCTTTCCAAGGTAGATTGGGGCATAACCATGATTAGTACCAAAAATGATATATCTTTAGAGAAACGAATTCTGAAAAAAAATCAACCCTTTCATTATTGTTTATACTCAAACTTATAAATTTAATTTTCTTATAAAATCTCTGAGATTTAGGTTTATATTAATTTGAAAAATATTTTTCTGCCCTCCTAAAGGCTTTTATTGCTCCTTTATAATCAAGATTTTTTAATCTTTCCTTACTTTTTTGTTCCAACATTTTTATTATTTCATTTCTCTTTATTTCATTAATTTTCAGCTTATGATCGCATATAAGATCAAATTTTGAGGAATATAAACTAGATAATTCTTCTCTATATTTTTCAATAATTTTTTCATCACAAGATTTGGATTTCAATATTTCATTAGCCTTAATTTTGTCATCTATTGCCCCTTTAAAATTTCCTAGTTTAAATTTCTTTTCACTTGCTCTCGTTAGCTTAATAATATTTCCCAATATCGATTCATTAGAATCTTTCATTTATTTATCTGACACTAAGTTAATAGTATCAGAATAAAGAAAAAACAATTCATCTTTTTAATACTCAAATAATTAAACAATTAACCAATAACAAGTCCTTTTTCAAGAAGTAAATCGAAAACCTCCACACTTTTTGTTTTCCCAAATTGGGGGGGCTTATGTAAATCTAATATTTCAGCAAGGCACATAATCCAATAAGTATCTTTTTTTAAATTTAGACTTTCGCAAATATGGGTGGGGGCCGATTTAAAACAACCAAATTCTGTTGATATATTAATGTTCATGATTTGAGTTTCAAGTTCCAAACTTAAAAGTTCTATTTCTTGCTCTGAAAGGGATGTCCCAAAAGAATATGATTCAATTAAAAGTTGATAATTCATAAAAGATTTATTTTTTCAAGAAATCCATCGAGTTATTTTTGTCCCCTCATAAATATGCCCTGAAGCTTCAACAATAGGTTTTGTTTCAGGATTCATGAAAATATCGTATAGAACATTTTCTGGTCCTTGAAAAATTACAGTTGCCCTTTGAGGATCATCTAATGATTTACCAATATAAAATGTTTTGACTCCCATTTCTTTAAACATAGACTGTTGTTCCTCAGCATTCATATGAGATGCATATTGTTCAAACGTATTACTTAGTTGAAAATCTAGAATAGTCGTTTCAATAGTCATAGTAGTAATAAGATGTTTTTTAGATTTTAAATCTTTTTGCAAAAAAATATTTAATTAAAAATTAGTTTTTATTAAGCAAGGTATTAACTAATTTTCACTTATGAGTTATAAATCAACTATAAAAAAAATGATTTTAATTTTGGACTCAAAAATTTCTTCAAGAGAACAATGGACTAGTAAGTTAGGATTCATTCTTGCAGCGGCTGGTAGCGCAGTAGGTCTTGGTAACCTTTGGGGTTTCGCCTACAGAGCCTCTCAAGGGGGAGGTGCTGCTTTTGTACTTTTATATATACTAATAGTTTTAATTGTATGCCTTCCGGTATTTGTTGCTGAAATGGCTTTAGGAAGAAACGCTTCTGCCAGCACATTGCTTGCACCAGTAAAGTTAGCTGGAAAAAATTGGTATCCATTAGGAATTCTTTTTTTTATAGCTCCCTTGGGAATAGCGTCATATTATTCAGTCATAATGGGTTGGACCGCAGATACCTTGTTCCATTCATTATTTTTTGGATTACCAAAAAATTTAAGTGAAGCAGAAAATTTCTTTGGCTCAATTAGTAGTGGTAGCAGTGTTTTATTGGGGCACCTATTAAGTCTCGTTCTTACAGCCATAATAGTTTCATCAGGTATAAAAAAAGGAATCGAAAAGGTAACACGATTCTTTATGCCTATACTTTTTATAATTCTTCTATCTCTAGCAATATGGGCCACTTCACTAACAGGCGCATGGGAAGGATATAAAACATTTTTGTTTAAGTTTGACTTTGATGAATTAAGGAACCCTCAAACTATAAGAAATGCTTTTACACAAGCTTTCTTTTCTTTGAGTTTAGGAATTGGAGTTATGGTAACTTATGCTTCCTATCTAAATAAAAAGAGTAATCTTCCAAAACTAAGTGTTGGAGTTGCATCATTGGATACTTTGGTGGGTCTTATGGCAGGACTTATTACTTTTCCGATTGTTTTAACATTTGGTTTAAGTGATGCAATTTCTGAATCAACAGTTGGTGCATTATTTATATCAATTCCTACGGGCCTTGGTTCATATGGAACGGTTGGAAGAATTGTAGCAGTTGCATTTTTTGCACTAGCTTATATTGCAGCAATAACTTCCTCTGTTTCATTATTGGAAGTTCCAGTTTCCTCTTTAATGGATAAATTTGGTTTTAAAAGAGAAAAATCTGTTTGGTTGATAACTCTTTTCCTATTCTTAGCAGGCATACCCTCTGCATTGAACTTAAACATTCTTGGAACTATTGATTCGATTTTTGGAGGTGTATTGCTTATCTTTGGTGGATTCTTGGTTACTTTCTTTATGGGATGGGTAGTACCTGGAAAGTTTAATGAAGAACTTAGTGATTCAAAAGTTGGAATAAAAACGACACGTTATTTGAAATTCATGACAAGATGGGTTGCGCCCCCAATTATTGGTTTTGGACTATTTATTAGTGTGTTCGATTTGCTCAAAGGCTGGGTGAGTTAAACAATATTTACTGCAGAACCTTTTTTTAAGTAAATATTAAATTTTAACTTCTATTAAATCTCAAAAATAACGACAGAAAACACCCCTGATAAAAAAATATATAAGATATATCTAGATGTTGAATTTAAAGAAATTACAACGCAATCAACAATAGATTACAAATTTAATGTCAACCAAGTCCAATTCACTAAAAGAAAAGCTTACGGAAAATTTTTCTGAATTTTCCCAATTATCTGACTATTCTTTTATGAATTCTCTTAAAGCAGATCCTCAATCAACAAAAGATGGAAATGATCATAAGCCGCGTTCAGTATATTCAGGTCATTACGTACCAGTTGTTCCAACTGCTATTCCAGAACCAAAATATATTTCCCATAGCAAAAAACTTTTTAAAGAACTAAGACTAAGCTCAGATCTTACTAAAGACCAGAATTTTTGTCGTTTTTTCTCAGGTGATATTTCTGTTGCTAATTATCCAATGAGTACTGTTGGTTGGGCAACAGGTTATGCATTATCAATTTATGGGACTGAATATACCCAACAATGTCCCTTTGGCACTGGCAATGGTTATGGCGATGGCAGAGCAATTTCTGTTTTTGAAGGTTTATTCAATGGAAAAAGAATGGAAATGCAACTTAAAGGAGGAGGTCCAACTCCCTACTGTCGTGGAGCAGATGGTAGAGCTGTCTTAAGGTCTAGCGTTAGAGAATTTCTTGCACAGGAATTAATGGATGCCTTGGGAATTCCTACCTCAAGGTCTTTAACACTTTTTGTCTCACGTTCAGAAATAGTTAGAAGACCGTGGTATTCCAAAGGCTCTAGGTATTTTGAACCTGACATCATGATTGATAATCAAGCTGCAATTACTACTAGAGTCGCTCCATCTTTTTTACGAGTTGGACAGCTTGAACTTTTTGCAAGACGAGTTCGCAATAATGCTTATGATGAAGCTCTTAATGAACTAAAGATGATAGTTCAACATCTTATTGATAGAAACTATAAAAATGAAATTGAAAATGAGATTTCACTTGAAAGTAAGGTAATAAAATTAGCTTGTTTATATAGATCGAGACTCATATCACTTATAGCCAACTGGATGCGAGTTGGTTATTGCCAGGGTAATTTCAATAGTGATAATTGTGCGGCTGGTGGCTACACCTTAGACTATGGACCCTTTGGATTCTGTGAATTATTTGATCCAAGATTTCAACCATGGACAGGAGGAGGTGAGCATTTTTCATTTTTAAACCAACCTTCTGCAGCGGAAATTAATTTTAAAACATTTTGTTCCTCTCTTAGTCCGTTACTTTCAGGAGATAAACAAGATCAAGAAAAGTTAGATCAAATCGAAAAGGACTTTTCTGAATTAATGAACAAGGAATTGATGAAAATGTGGGCAAACAAGCTTGGTTTGGAACATTACAACGAAACTCTAATAAATGAATTTTTTAATCTAATGGTCATTTCAAAAGCAGACTATACAATTTTGTTCCGTAAACTCTCTGAAATACCTGATAACTTAGATTCTTTAAAAGACAGTTTCTATTTACCAATTAATGATGAGCTCAATAACAGGTGGGAAGTATGGCTTGAAAACTGGCAATCAGTCTTGAAGAAAGAGGGAAATATTAAAGCAAAATCGGCATCAATGAAATCTCTTAATCCAGTCTATACGTGGCGCGAATGGATGATCGTTCCCGCATATGAAGAAGCTGAAAAAGGAAATTACAAAAAAATAAAAGAGTTACAGGATGTCTTTAGTAATCCATATATAGAACAATCCTCAGAAATTGATCAAAAATATAATCGACTAAAGCCAAGCCAGTATTTTAACTATGGAGGAGTATCTCACTACAGCTGTTCTTCATAAAAGTTTAATCCTCATACTGATAGAACAACTTTGAGAAAAATCTTATTTTTTTATGGCCGTAGGCATTCCAACTACTGATACAACTCCCACGTGAAGTATGGCAGGCTTCTTTCCAACATTTTTCACATAGTGGGGCCCCCCATTATTACTCTCTATAAATGCATCACCCGCTTTAAAGAAATTAATTTCTTCACCCCTCACATGCTTTAGTCTTCCTCTGGTGACATGAATCAACATTGGGGAAGGATGAGTATGAATTGGAGTTTTCAAGCCAACTGGAATTTTTACTTTTAAGAGTCTTAATTCAGGCTTACCCTCGAGATAATTAAAATTTTTACCACTTAGTCCTTTTGAACTTTGAATAATAGGTACAACTTCAATCTTTTCTTCAGCAAAAAAAGGTTGTGGTAAAGCAAAAGCCCCAATAAAAAGGAAGCAAAATGGAATAAATTTTTTTAATTTAATTAGATATTTGACTTTCACTAATAATTAGGTATTTTGCAAAAATAATAACTAATTTATTTTTTATATAACTTTTCTAATTGCTTAATTTCTTCTCTTAAATCCTTACCTCTCTTATTTAATTTATTATTTTTAATAACTATTGGGATAATCCACCAGGCTTGAAGACCTAAAAAGATAAATACTAGGATCAACAATTCAAAAGTACCAGGCTGCATTTGATAAATAACCCTTCTTTGCTAATAACATTATTCTAAAAGTTATTAAACATTCATGAGATATTCAATATTTCTAGGCTGCCTCTAATTCAATGTTAAGTTCAATTCCCTTTGAAATAATTGCTTTTTTAAATTCAATAAGTTTGGAAATTATTCTTTGCTTCTCAGGATAAGTTTTATGGATATCATCTACAACTTCCTGCATTGCAAGTGTTACTTTTTGTAGTTTGATTTCTAGATCTTCCCTGTAGTTCATAAGCTTAAAGAAATTATCTTATTTATTAAAAAACAAAATAATTATTAGTAAATAAGTACTTAACCTTAAAAGGATTGACAGCAAAACAAGGAGGATATAATTTATAGTACAAACGTATCAATAATCAACCAGCCAATAAAAGGTAAAGTATGGAGACTAATTACTCATTTGGTTGTAGCACGAGCAAACCCAACGGATGCCTACTAAATCCTGAAGGCAGCAGAATTATCTTTTTCGAAGAATGCAAAAATTCTCTTGAACTTAATTCAAAAATTCATACTCATCTTTTCTTTACAAATCACCTTGGCGAACCTGGAGGGTACAAATCCACTGAAAAACTCAACATAGAATCAGCCTGGGAAAAGTGGCACGAACTGCACCAAAAAGGATGGACAGAAGTATCTCATAATTACGGATAAGTGATCCGGCCAAGAAATAGCCTTTAAGGATGAAAGGTGCAAACTAGCTCCTTTTTTTTTATCTTGCTATACAAATAATAAGAGATAATTTAACTTCTTCTGCTTCAATGAAATATTGTGGAATTAACTGAGATAATTAGGGATTACGTTGCTACAGAATTATTATCAAGTATTGAACTTGACTTTCTTGAAGGAGAATTATGGGAAACTACACAACATATCGCAGAAATAAATACAGTAATCAAAGCCCCTAAAAACATATGCAAGAAATTAGGACTAGATGAAAAATCTTGTTGGCATTTATGCTGTGCAGCAGTTCTTGACTCCTCAAGACCATTAAAAAATGGACAAAATAGAGTTGATGATTTTAAAAAACTAATTAATCTAAATGAAATCAGCTACATATAAAAAAGACGCAATGATACATTTACTTATTGCATCAATTCTTTTTTTTATACCACTAGGAGGTTTTGCCGATGAAAAGCAAAGAGAAATTGAGAATGAAGCTATAAATCTTGTCATTAAAAAATATGGGAAAGGCCTAGAAAATAGATTAAAAGGAACTAGAGTAACCCCCAGTTATCGTAGTTGGTATGAAAATGATTGTTTTGTAAGTATTTCAGCAGGTACATACCAAGAAGATACTTGGTCGGCAATAAAGTTGTTTAGCGTTAATGTCTGTTCTGAATTAGCTGAAATAATTGAAAGTGAATGAAGGGAATAAGACGCCTATTAGTTTTGCAGCATTTAGAAATAGAGGGGCCAGGTCTTTTTGAACAATTTGCTAAAGAAAGAAATTTAAAAATTGAAATAATTCGTTTAGATAATAAAAATGCTCTGCCACAAACAAAAAATGGTGACTTAATTTTAATTATGGGTGGACCAATGGGAGTTAAAGATATTGGAAGTGACAGATATCCATGGCTTAAGTTAGAAATAGATTTTATAAAAAAAGAATTAGAAAATGAGAGACCTATAATCGGTGTTTGCTTAGGTGCTCAGTTGCTTGCGAGTGCTGCTGGAGGAGATGTAGAAATTCTTAAATATGGATCACCTCCAAAAGCATTGCCAGAAATTGGATGGTCTCAGATTTTTATAGACAAATCGAATAAAGACTTTAAAGCACTGTTTGAAGACCCTTTTCATGTACTGCATTGGCATGGAGATAGAATTTTATTACCTAATAAAGCATTACTAATTGCTAGTAGTGCACGTTGTAAGGAACAGTTTTTTAGGATTGGTCATTTTGCTTACGGATTGCAATTCCATATAGAGACAACGGGAGAAATGATAAATAAGTGGATTAAAGAAGATAAAGAATTTGTCTTTAAAGGATTGGGCTCAAATGGTCAGGAAATTTTAAAAGAAGAGAATAAAAAATATATTGATAAAACTTTTTTTCAAAGAAAGCTTTTAATAAGTAAATTATTTGAATTATTAGATAATTGAAAAGGTAATAATATAATCATCCAGTAAAAAAGGGCTTGATAAAGCCCTGAAAAATCTAAAAAGGATTTTTACTAGAAAATTCCAGGAAGAATTTGACCAGTAAAATAATAAGCTCCTACGAGAGCAAACATTCCAAGCATTGCGGCTTTACCATTAAGCTTTTCAGCTTTTTCGGTCATGATTTTTTTTGCGAATTCCATAATAAAGTGAAATATATAATATCTAAAAACTAATTATTCAAATTTTAGAATGATGTAGTTTTTTCTACCAAATTGATATCTTTCTAAGGAATTTAAAAAAAAATACTTAAATAACGAATTGAACTCTAAATAGAGCGCTAGTCAAGCTGTAAAGCGTAGCAAGCCAAAAAAACAACTATTTTAAAGTATATGTCGCTATTCTGCTACATTTATGTGGCAAATATCTAGAAAATAACTTAATTTCAACCTAATACTTTACATTTGTTAATAGTAGTGTTACATTAGTTAACAATTACACAACTTCAATGGCTAATTCAAACGTTACTACTGAATCAGGTGGCAGACAGAACATGTTCCCTACTGAAACACGTCCTTATATAGATGAGTCTGTTTCATACGATAGCTACCCACAAAATGCAGAAAAAGTTAATGGTCGTTGGGCAATGATTGGTCTTGTTGCATTAGTAGGTGCTTACGTTTCAACTGGACAAATTATTCCTGGCATTTTTTAATGAGTCCACTTTCAGGTTTCTTAGCCGTAATTGTATTCTTTACAGCCATCCTCGTTGCTTATCTAACCAAGCAATTTCAAAATGAAAATTTAAACTATTCATCTTCTAATCAAATGAAAAACACAAACACAAAAGTCAAAACAATCGAAAAAGAAAAAGTTGTTGCTGAAACTCTTAACGGCAGATTCGCAATGCTTGGATTAATTGCTGCTGTTGGAGCATACCTAACAACAGGTCAAATAATTCCTGGTTTCGTTTAAAAACATACTATTTAACATTTCTACAAATCAGAAAAATGGAAAATTCAAAAACAACTTATTGGCAAAACGCCGAGAGAACTAATGGAAGAATGGCAATGATGGGCTTATTTGCATTAGTTGTAAATTATGGCTTATTCGGATGGATAATTCCAGGAATTTTTTAAAATGAATTTAGGCTTACTTTTTCTTAAAGTAAATACTTTGGGAGTTATAACTCTTTCTGAACTTGATTGGATAACTAACCATCAATCTGAGTTTTCAAGGCTAGATATGGCTTTAGTTATTAAAATCGGCCGTCTTATGGATTCTGGAGTATTGGAAATTGATAATAGATTGCCTGTTTAATTTTTAAAAAGTGATCGTCATGAGTGTTTGTCAATAGGGATACTGACAAACACTTTTTTATGAGAAAAAATATTTGTAAAAAAAAAGAGATTGTTTCTTAGCTAAAAACAATCTCTCAATTACCTAATTCTTACATGAAAATTTCAAGTAAGCTTTCAGATCTTAACTGATTTGTTTTTATAGTAAATCCGTAAAAATGCTTTTGTAATTTATCTTTTTAAACCACCTCTTTTTATCCAAAGGAACCATGTAACCCAAATAGGAGGAAGGAATCTGATTAAAAAAGAAATTTTATATATATAGAATGGGGCATTTTCACTTTGAAATAAATTCATCAAAAAGGAAGATATAGTTACCCAAAGTAAAATTATTAATATATTTGCTCCCAACAAAGCGAACTTATTTTGTTTGAATATTTTTGGCATAAAATAAATTTTTTATATTCTTAATTTTAAATAATCTCGGGAAATAAATTATAAATTTTCAAAAAAACTTCAAATTTAAAATCCATATCCAAATAAAAAAAGTACTAAATTTCAATCCCTCTCCAAATAACAATCCAAAAGCGATAGGAGGAGAAAATATTAAAAAAAGAATAGATAATAAACTAAATAACGCAAATGATCCTCTTAGAAAAAAATTCTTTCTTTTTGTTCTTCTTAGATTTTTTAAAGTATTCCACTCCCATTCGATAAACTTATAGAACTTTTCTGATAATAAAAAAAAATACTTCATTAATATTATTAATTTCTATCGGCTTTTCTTATTTATAAAATTAATTTCACCTGTTAGCAATAAACCTTATCCCCTTCTTCAGAAAGATAGTAAATTTTATTTTCTAAACTTACGAAGAAAGTTAATCCCTTATATTGTGATCTTTTAAATTTATCTAATCTAAGTTTGTGTAAATCCCAATTATCAGTACTTATATCAGGATTAAATTCTTGTTCTTTTAAGAAAGGTACATAAGTTGGACTAATTGTTGTTTTTTGGGCTAACCCTCTATTTCTTTTTGAATAAAAAAGTAATAAAAATAAAAGTACAAAAAAAAGAATTAATAATATATTTGTCATTGTCAATTTTTCTAATTTAAAAACTTTATTTGAAGAATCAAGAATTTTTCACAATAAATTTCTTATTAAGTAAAAAATCCTATTTTTATATTCTTGTATTTTTGAATACTTATCAAGGGGTTACCTAAATCAGATCATAAAATGAGTCGCATTTTCAACATGACTCAAAATTCCATGAATACTCCTTATGCAAAAAGAGTAGCTGAAAAATTTAGAGAGGCTCAAAACTATTTAAAAACTAATGGTTTTAGTAGATCAACTAAACATTTACTGGAAGATATTGAAAATTCTGTTGAAAAATAATGCCAATACCCCCTCACTTACCACAACTACAATATGGCTACGATGATGGCTTTACAACTATTGTTTTTGGGTTAATAGGAAGTTGCTTAGGATGTATCTTAATTTTATTAATATCTTTTTTTGAATTTAAATTCAAAAAGCAAAATAGTAAGCCTTAAGAGACTTACTAAACGTTAAATAAGAACTCCATTACATCACCTTCGTTAACAATATATTCCTTACCTTCACTTCTTAAAAGACCCTTAGTTTTTGCATTGGCAATTGAACCTGAATCAATTAAATTTTGATACGAAATAGTCTGAGCTCTTATAAATCCTTTTTCAAAATCAGTATGAATTACTCCTGCTGCCTGTGGCGCAGTCATCCCATTTTTTATTGTCCAAGCTTTTGTCTCCTTTTCTCCGGTAGTGAAATAAGTTTTTAATCCCAATAATTTATATGTTGATCTAATTAAAGAACTTAATCCCCCTTCTTCTACTCCTAAGCCAATAAGGTAGTCTTTTTTATCTTCTGGTTCTAACTCTATTAATTCAGATTCGACTTGCGCTGATATTTTTATACATTCTGTATTTTCATTACTTGCAAAACTCTGAACTGTTGATGAAAAATCATTACCTTCAGCTAAATCATTTTCATTCAAATTAGTTGCGTAAATAATTGGTTTAGCAGTAAGGAAGCCTAATTGCTTAATTATTAAATTTTCTTCTTCATTCAAAGATATTGATCTAACTGAAAGGCCTTTCTCTAGCTCTTCTTCAATTTTTTCTAGTAAGGTATCTTCTTTAGCTGCCTCTTTACTAGTTCTAACCTGTTTTTTAATTCTTTCTCTTCTTTTTTGGAGTTGAGATAAATCAGCTAAATTCAATTCCAGATTAATTATCTCAATGTCATCCAGGGGATCTACCTTTCCAGAAACATGAATTACATCACTATCTTCAAAGCACCTTACAACATGAACTATTGCATCAACCTCCCTAATATTTGATAAAAATTTATTTCCCAAACCTTCGCCTTTACTAGCTCCTTTTACTAGTCCTGCGATATCTACAAATTCAATTTTTGTTGGGATAATATTTTGGCTGGAACTTAAATTACCTAACTCTTGCAGCCTTTGATCTGGGACTGAAACTATGCCTTTATTAGGTTCTATAGTACAAAAGGGAAAATTAGCCGCTTGGGCCTTAGCATTTTCTACAAGCGCATTAAATAGAGTTGATTTTCCAACATTTGGTAATCCAATAATACCTGCTTTTAACATTTGAAAAAACTTATGGAAAAATTATCAAGAAAACATCTTCTAGTAATATAGTATTTACTTAACCAATCTTGGATAAGTTAATTATAATCGTCTTGATTATTTATTTAGTTCCTAAATATTTTCTACTTCTGCTTTTAAAAAGAAATGTTTGATTTAATAAAAAAAAATATAAATCTAAGAAGTGGAATTATATTGCTTTCTCTAGCCATATTTTTCGTTTTTATAACCAATTCCTTCAAGAAAAATAAGTCAAAAGATATTTCTGATTTTGTAGTTCAAGTTGAAAGAGGAATCCTTTCAGATTCAATTAATACTAGTGGTGAAGTAAAAGCAATAAGGACAAGCAATATTGGGCCTCGGAAGCAAGGCGTAATAAAAGAAATCAAAGTAGATGAGGGTGATCTTGTAAAAAAAGATCAGGTTTTAGCTTCTCTTGATGATGAAGACTTTATCTATAAAATTGAAGAACTTGAATTAAATGTAGAAAAACAAAAATCTGAATTTTTAAGAAGGGAATATTTATATCAAGAAGGCGCGGTAAGTAAAGAAGACTATGAAAGTTATAAAAATAACTACAACATTAGTAGCACAAAACTTAATGATGCAAAAGCTGAAAAAAGTTTCTATCTAATTAAAGCCCCTTATGGAGGAAAGATAACTGCAAAATATGCTGAGATAGGATCTTATGTCACACCAAGTACAAACTTAAGTTCAGACCCTAAAACCAAAAACTTTATTTTTGAACTATCAGAGGGCCTAGAAATTGTTGCTAAAGTTCCTGAGAGTGACATTGGCAGAATAAAAATAGGTCAAGAAGCCTCAGTAAGAATTGAGGCTTATCCCTCAAAAAAATATAGTGCCATAGTTAAAAAAATAGCTACAAGAGCTGTAAAAGATAATAATGTAACCTCATTCGAAGTAACTTTAAATTTTAAAGATATTTCTGAAGAAATTAAAATTGGAATGACTGCAGATCTTGAATTTAGAGTCGAAGGTAATGAAGAGAAAATATTAGTACCAACAGTTTCTATTGTCACTGAAAAAGGTGAAAAAGGAATTTTGAAAGTTGATAAAAACAATTTTCCCAAATTTGAAAAAATCGAAATAGGTATTAGTAGTGGAAATAAAACTTCAGTCATTGATGGATTAGAACCTGGAGAGCAAATCTTTATTGATATTCCACCTTGGGCTAAGAAGAGAAAATGAGTTTAAAATCTGAAAACTCTAAAAAACCAATTTTACTGTTAGTCGATGGCCATTCACTTGCTTTTAGAAGCTTCTATGCATTTAGCAAAGGGATTGATGGAGGATTAACCACCAAAGAGGGATTCCCAACAAGTGTCACTTATGGATTTCTAAAAAGCCTTCTGGATAATTGCAAAAATATTAGTCCTGAGGGTGTTTGTATTACGTTTGATACCGAAAAACCAACTTTTAGACATGAATTAGATCCAAATTATAAGGCCAATAGAGATGTAGCACCAGATGTTTTTTTTCAGGATATTGAACAACTAGAAATCATTTTAGAAGAAAGCCTTAATTTACCAATTTTTAAATCTCCAGGATACGAAGCAGATGATCTCCTAGGCACAATTGCAAATGATGCTTCTTCTAAAGGATGGTGCGTGAATATTCTTTCTGGAGATAGGGACTTATTTCAATTAGTAGATGATCAAAAAGATATTTATGTACTTTATATGGGTGGTGGTCCATATGCGAAAAGTGGTAATCCAACTCTTATGAATGAAAATGGAGTAAAAGAAAAATTAGGTGTTGCGCCTGAAAGAGTAGTTGATCTTAAAGCCCTAACTGGTGATAGTTCTGATAATATTCCGGGGATTAAAGGGGTAGGTCCAAAAACTGCAATTAATCTACTAAAAGAGAATGACACGCTTGATGGAATTTATCAGGCTTTGGAAAAGATTCAGCAGAACAACGATAAGAAATATAAAGGATTTATCAAAGGTTCAGTTATAGAAAAGCTCAGAAACGATAAACATAATGCTTTTCTTTCCAGGGATTTAGCAAAAATAAATACTGAGGTGCCTTTGATTTTAAGTAACGGTTATGAATTAAAAAATATTAATCAAGAACTACTTTCAGAGTCACTGCAAAAACTCGAACTATCAACACTACTTAGACAAATTGATATTTTCAATTCAACTTTTAGCAAAGGTGGTTTTGACAAAAATAATGTAGCTAAAGAGGAGGAAAAGACACCAAAAGTCTCGAGTCCTAATGAATTAGAAAAAAGTGAAAATAAAATTCCTAAAATCAACGTAACAGTTGTAAATGAATTCGAATTACTTGATAAATTAATTCAAAGATTAGACAAGACCAATCAAATAGTTTCTTTAGATACAGAGACCAATAGTTTAAATCCAATCGATGCGGAACTCGTTGGGATAGGGTTATGTCTTGGAGAAGAAAATGATGATTTATTTTATATACCTCTTGGACATCAAACAAAAAAAGAGACACCCAATCAATTATCAATCGAGGATGTTTTCTCAAAACTAAGAACTTGGATAGAAGATCCAAACAAAGAAAAGGCACTCCAAAATTCTAAATTTGATAGACAAATATTTTTTAATCATGGACTTGATCTTAAAGGCGTAACCTTTGACACCTTGTTAGCAGACTACCTTCTTAATAATCAGGAGAAGCATGGGTTAAGTGAAATTAGTTTTAGATTATTTGGATTTAAGCCCCCTTCATTTAAGGAAACAGTTGGAAAAAATAAAGACTTTTCATTTGTTGATATTAATGAAGCAAGTATTTACTGCGGTTATGATGTATTTCTAACTTTTAAGATTGTCAAGATTTTTAAAGAAAGATTTTCAAAGGAAAAAGATGAATTAATCAAATTGTTCGAAGAAATCGAGCTGCCTTTAGAGCCGGTATTGTCCCGAATGGAAATGAATGGCATAACCATCGATATCCCTTATTTAGATAAACTCTCAAAAGAACTAAAAAGTACCTTAGAAGATATTGAAAGTAAAGTTTATGAATTAGCAGAAGAAAATTTTAATCTATCTTCACCAAAACAACTCGGTGAGATCTTGTTTGAAAAATTAAATTTGGATAAGAAAAAATCACGCAAAACAAAAACAGGATGGAGTACAGATGCAGTAGTTCTTGAGAGATTAGTCGACGAGCATGAAATAATCCAACATTTAATAAAACACAGAACTCTAAGCAAATTACTTAGTACTTATATTGATGCTCTTCCAAATCTTATTAACGAAAAAACAGGAAGGGTTCATACAAACTTTAATCAAGCTGCTACAGCAACTGGAAGACTCAGTAGTAGCAATCCTAATCTTCAAAATATTCCGGTTAGGACTGAATTTAGTAGGAGAATCAGAAAAGCATTCTTGCCTGAAAAAAATTGGAAACTTTTATCAGCTGATTATTCTCAGATCGAATTAAGAATACTCGCTCACTTAGCGGATGAAGAAATATTAATTAATGCATTCCATAAAAATGATGACATTCATTCTTTGACTGCAAGATTAATTTTTGAGAAAGAAGAAATTTCTTCTGATGAGAGGAGAGTTGGGAAAACAATAAATTTCGGAGTTATCTATGGTATGGGAATTAAAAAGTTTGCACGTTCTACAGGAGTAAGTACTCCAGAAGCAAAAGAATTCCTAATAAAATACAAAGAAAGATATTCAAAAATTTTCAAATTTCTTGAACTTCAAGAAAGGCTTGCCTTATCAAAAGGTTATGTCAAAACAATTTTTGGTAGAAAGAGAGAATTTAAGTTTGATAAAAATGGACTTGGAAGATTAATAGGGAAAGATCCATACGAAATTGACCTGCAATCTGCAAGAAGGGCTGGCATGGAAGCACAGTCATTAAGAGCCGCAGCTAATGCACCAATTCAGGGTTCAAGTGCAGACATTATTAAAATTGCGATGGTTCAACTAAATAAGAAATTCATAGAAATGAATGTTCCCGCAAAAATGCTTTTACAAGTACATGATGAATTATTGTTTGAATTTGAACCAGATTCTTTGGAAATTACGACGAAATTAGTAAAGAAGACTATGGAAAATTGTGTAAAATTAAATGTGCCTCTTTTAGTTGATATTGGTATTGGAGACAATTGGATGGAGACAAAATAAACCTTATGAAAAACTTAATTTAAGATGATCAAACTTTTTAATACTTTAAGCAAAAGAGTTGAGGTTTTTAAGCCTATTGATGATGTCGTTAAAATTTATTGTTGTGGAGTTACTGTTTATGATTTATGTCATCTTGGTCATGCCAGAAGTTATATAGCTTGGGATGTATTGAGAAGATTTTTAATTTACAGTGATTTCAAAGTGAAGTATGTTCAAAATTTTACAGATATTGATGACAAGATTTTAAAAAGAGCTAAAGAAGAAAGCAGTTCAATGAAGGAAGTATCTGAAAAAAATATTATTGAATTTCATAAAGATATGGATTCTTTAGGAATAATGCGTCCGGATAGTATGCCAAGAGCAACGAATCATATATGCAATATCTGCTCCTTTATTACAATCCTTGAGGACAAAGGTTATGCATACTCTAGGGATGGAGATGTTTATTATTCTGTTTTTAAAAATAAAAATTATGGCAAGCTAAGTAATCAAAATATACAAGAACAAAATATCAATCAGCAAGGAAGAATGGCTAATGATGAAAATAGTAAAAAACTTAATCCCCAAGATTTTGCTCTTTGGAAAAAAGCCAAAGATGATGAGCCATTTTTTGATTCGCCATGGGGTAAAGGTAGGCCAGGATGGCACATTGAATGTTCGGCGATGGTTAAAGATGAATTAGGAGATACTATTGATATCCATTTAGGTGGTTCTGATTTGATTTTTCCACATCATGAGAATGAAATCGCCCAATCAGAAGCAGCCAATGGCAAAAAGCTAGCGAACTATTGGTTACACAATGGGATGGTCAATGTAAATGGACAAAAGATGAGTAAATCCCTTAAAAATTTTAAAACTATCAGAGAGCTAATTAAGTCAGGTATAAGCCCTATGACTTTGCGATATTTTGTTATGACTATAAATTATAGAAAACCACTTGATTTTACTGAAGAAGCTTTAAGGAGTGCTTCAGAAGCTTGGAAAAATATTAATGTAGCCCTTTCTTTTTTAGACCTTACAAAAGATGCTTTTAAATCTATTGATAAGAATGAATCTATCGAAGACGAATATAAAGAGAAAATAAGCTTTGAATTATCTCAAAAAAAGCTTAAATTTTCTGAGGCTCTTGAAAATGACCTTAATACAGCAGGTGCTATTGCAATTATTTACGATTTAGCAAAACCATTAAAAAACTTTTTAAACCAATTTCAAAGGGTCGAAGGTTTAAAAATAGATCTAAATAAAAAATTCTTTCTACTTGAGAATTTTAAAACTCTTGAAAAATTGACTGAGGTACTTGGTCTTAAAAAAGAGGTTTTAGTAAAAGAAAGTAAAATAAAAGAAGAAGAAATATCAATGCTTATTAATGAAAGATTGAAAGCAAAAAAAGAAAAGAATTATACGAAGGCCGATGAAATTAGGAATTTGTTAAAAGAAAAAGGTATTGAACTTATTGATCAATCAAAGGAAATAACAAAATGGATAAGGGTCTAAATTTTAAGAAAAAAACCAATTTGAAATTTTTGTTTTTTAAATACGCCTTTAAATGGGAAGATATTAGAAATATCAGAGAAAATTGAAATACATTACTGTGCTCGGTTCTACTGGTTCAATTGGGACTCAAACTCTCGAAATAGCTAGTGAGCAACCTGATAAGTTTAAAGCCGTAGCTCTTTCGGCAGGGAGAAATATTAATTTATTAACAGAACAAGTTAAAAAACATAAACCAGATGTGGTTGCGATTGAGGATGAAAATCTTATACAGGATTTAAAAGATAATATTAATAACTTAGATTTGGATAGTGCTCCCTTGGTTTTGAGTGGAAAGAAGGGGATTAACGCAGTTGCAGCATGGGATAAGGCAGATACTGTGGTTACAGGGATAGTAGGCTGTGCAGGCTTAATTCCAACAATGTCAGCGATTAATGCGGGGAAAAATATTGCACTTGCTAACAAAGAAACTTTAATTGCGGCAGGACCAATTGTTATCCCTGCATTAAAGAAAAATAATAGTAGGCTATTACCTGCTGATTCAGAACATTCTGCTATCTTTCAATGTTTACAAGGATTACCCAATTATGAAAATGCAGATTTTTCAACAGGAGAGATACCTAAAGGTTTAAAAGCCATACATTTAACAGCTTCTGGTGGTGCTTTCAGAGATTGGGACGTTGAGGATTTAAAACATGTCACAGTGGAAGATGCAACTTCACATCCTAATTGGGATATGGGAAAAAAAATAACTGTAGATTCTGCAACTCTTATGAATAAAGGATTAGAAGTTATAGAAGCTCATTATTTATTTGGGACCTCTTACGAAAATATCGAAATAGTTATCCACCCTCAAAGTATTATTCATTCAATGATTGAGATGGAAGATTCTTCAGTATTAGCTCAATTAGGTTGGCCAGATATGAAACTACCCATTTTATATGCGATGAGTTGGCCTGAAAGATTTAAAACAAATTGGAAAAGATTAAACCTAAGTGAAATTGGAAAATTAACTTTTAAAGAGCCAGACGAGTTTAAATATCCATGCATGGGACTTGCCTACGCCGCAGGAAAATCTTCTGGGACTATGCCTGCAGTCTTAAATGCTGCTAATGAAATGGCTGTTGAACAATTCCTTAAAGAAAAAATTTCTTTTCAAGAAATTCCAACATTTATAAGTAAAGCTTGTGAATCACATATGGAGAATTTGAATTTGAGTCCCGAATTAGAGGATATTCTTGATGTAGACAATTGGGCCAGACTTTTTGTTGAGCAAGAAATTAAAAAAGGTAAAAAATACGTAAGTATTGGATAAAAGTGAATATAAATAAACACCTTCTACTATGCGCAACACCTACAAAACAGAAATGCTTTAAAGGTAATGAAGGTCAAAAAACATGGGAATGTCTGAAAAAGATTTTAAAAAAATTTGAGAATGATCCCTCGACAAAAAAGATTTACATATTAAGATCAAAGGCTGACTGTTTAAGAATATGTAAGAACGGCCCAATTCTTCTAGTTTGGCCTGATGGTATTTGGTACGAGAAAGTTTCTCCAGAAAAAATTTCAGAAATTTTTACCTCACATGTTATTAACGGTAAGCCAATTGAAAAATGGATTTTAAAAAAAACACCATTTTTAAATAGTCCTAGATACTCATAAACCAGTTCTTTACGACTTCGTCTGACCAGCAGCCATTAATCGAATGAAAACCATTATGACCTCCTTTTTCAGTTATAAAAATAGTGAATTTATCAATAGATTCTTTTCTTAAATTCAAAGTATCCTTATATGGAACCCAGGGATCATCCTTGGCATGAATAAAAAGCATTTGAGGTAATTTTTTTATTGAGTTTTGGATTCTAAATATTGGAGAAGCTTTAATATAATAATCCTCTAAAGAATTAAATCCCCAACTAGGAGCTGTAAATTTCTGATCAAATTCTCTTATACTTTTTAAATTTCTAATTTTTATTCTTAATTTCTCGTTATCAAGGAGTTTGCCTTCATCATTAAATCCCTCCCATAACTGATTTTTCAAGCGGTGAAGTAACCATTTTTGGTAGATAGAATTTCTAGGTTTTTCAATACAGAGACTGCATGAAGATAAATCTAGAGGGGTACTCACGCAGGCAAGGCCATCTAAAAGTTTTTCTCCTTTATTTTCATCGTAATCTAGGCAGGCATTTAAAAGAATTGTTCCACCTAAAGATAATCCAACTCCGTAAATTGGAAGATTATTATTCCTTTTCATAAGATCTTTGAACTCTAAATTAATCAATTTTTTAAAATAATTAATTGCTGAAATAACATCACTGGAGCATCTAGCACAATAATTTCCTTTAGCTAAATACCTCGCTGATCCAGATCCTCTTAGATTTAATTTAAGAACTCCAAAACCATTATTTGCTAATTTCTTAGATATTCTTCTTAAACCAAACCGTTTAGTTGAGCCCCCTAAACCATGTGTAACGATTACAAAACCCCTAAGCGAGTTTAAGTTTTCAGGTAATTCTAAAAAACCTAAAAGATAATCACATTGAAATTTTTTAGAAAGAATTTTATTAATCGGAAAGAATATTTTTTTATTTTTTTTTGATTTACCAAAATCAATAACAAAAGTATCTCTCAAAGTTTGTAAGTCGCCACCTATCCAAGGTAAGACTTCTCGAAATGGCTTATTTTTTACGTAATCTGAAAAACTAAAAGATATACTATTATTTCTCCCCAACACCAAGATCCTTTAATTCTCCAATCAAATCATTCAGTACCTTTTTTGCATCACCAAAGACCATTGAGGTATTTGGCAGATCAAATAAATCATTTTTTATTCCGGAGTAACCTGCACTCATACCACGTTTAATTACAAATACCGTTCTTGCTTCCTGCACATCAAGAACTGGCATACCATATAAAGGAGAAGAGCTATCATTTTTAGCTTGAGGATTAACCACATCATTTGCTCCTAAAACTAAAACAACATCCGTTGCTGGAAAATCAGGATTTACAACGTCCATCTCTTTAAGTTGTTCGTAAGGAACATCTGCTTCTGCTAAAAGTACATTCATATGTCCAGGCATCCTTCCTGCTACAGGATGAATTGCGTAAACAACTTCAATACCATTTTGCTCTAGTTTTTTTGTCACTTCCCTTAAAGTATGTTGAGCTTGAGCTACTGCCAGACCATAACCAGGAACAATAATTACCTTGTTGGCTGCCTCCAAAGTCAATGCGCATTCTTCAACACTGCAAGAAGTTATATTTGTATATTCTCCTGAACCAGAAGATGCTGTACTTTGTGCCGATAAAGATCCTCCAAAAAGAACTGAGACCAATGATCTATTCATACCCTTGCACATTACTTGAGTAAGTATTAGACCTGCCGCTCCAACCATTGCACCTGCTACTATCAAAAGCTGACTATCTACAACGAAACCTGCTGCTGCTGCTGCAATCCCTGAATAGCTATTTAATAAAGATATAACGACTGGCATATCAGCTCCACCAATTGGCAAAGTAACTCCAATACCTAATAAAGAAGAAACTATAACTAAAAGCCAAATAGAACTTGTATTGCCGTTTATCAAATCAAAAAAGGCTATCAAGGAAGCAACTGCAAAAACAATATTTACAAAATGTCTAACTTTGCTCTGAGTCCATCCTGGAGTTGATAACCAGCCCTGTAACTTTGCCATCGCCACAATTGAACCTGTGAAAGTTATGGCACCAACAAATACAGAAACAGATATTGAAACTTCGTTAATAATTGACTTAAAAAAATCAAAATTTTCTTGGCCACTAGATATAGGAAAAATAGCTACTCCTAAGGCCACTAAAAGTGATGACATTCCTCCACAACCATTGAACAATGCCACTGTTTCAGGCATGGAGGTCATAGGTACTTTTTTTGCAAGAATTGCTCCGAATAAACTACCTATGAATGATCCAATTATTATCCAAATCCAAGACTGAATAGCAACTCCAGAAGTACCTAAATAATAAGAAAGTAATCCTACTACTGATAGCGACATTGCAAATGCAGCTAATCTATTGGCATCCCTTGCTGACTTTACTTTTGACAACCCTTTTATTCCCAACGCTAGTAAAAGTACTGCTAGAAGGTCAATAACAAATTTAATGATTACAGGTAGATTCATGTTAAAAATTACTTCTTATTTGATGGTTTACGACTAAACATCGCGAGCATTCGATCAGTTACAAAGAAACCGCCTACAACGTTGAAAAGAGCAAATCCAAGAGAAACTGAACCAATGATTAAAAGTGGTACGTTACCTTCTGCTTTTACAATTAAAGTTAAGGCTGCAAGCATTGTTATTCCTGAAATTGCATTTGCTCCACTCATTAGAGGGGTGTGAAGGGTAGGAGGAACTTTTCCAATTAACTCGAGGCCTAATAAACTACCAAGTAAAAGAACCCAAAGAAGACTTATAAAAGACATAATTTTAAAACCTCAATTTTCAAAAACTTTATTTTGAAGAACAACTCCTTCATCGCTTAATAAACATCCAGAAATGAGTTCATCCTCTTTATCTAATTTAATTAGACCATCTTTTATAAATGGTGTAATCAAAGATGTTAAGTTCTTAGCATAAAGTGAACTTGCATCATAAGGAACTGAAGAGGGTAATTCCCCCGCTCCTATAAGTTTTACCCCATCTTTTATAATAGTTTCATTTGATTTTGTGCCTTCACAGTTCCCTCCCTGAGAAACTGCTAAATCAATAACTACTGCTCCAGGCCTCATTTTTTTAATCATAGGTGAGTCTATTAAAACAGGGGCCTTTTTACCGAGAACTTGCGCAGTACATATAGCGACATCAGCTTCAGATAAATATTTAGTTAAAGTTGCCTTCTGTTTTGAGAGGAATTCGGGTGTTACAGCCTTTGCATAACCTCCTGCCTCTCCTGGCTTTTCCTCAACTTCAGGAAGTTCTATAAATCTTGCTCCGAGGGATTCTACTTGTTCTTTAACAGCAGGTCTAATATCAGATACAAATACTATTGCTCCAAGTCTTTTTGCTGTCGCGACTGCCTGTAATCCTGCAACGCCTCCACCAAGAACCACTACTTTGGCAGGTTGGACTGTCCCAGCAGCAGTCATAAGCATTGGGAAATATCTATCTAGCTCACTTGCAGCCAAAAGAACTGCTTTATATCCAGCAATATTGGCCTGTGAAGAAAGAACATCAGAAGATTGAGCTCTACTAATCCTCGGAAGCAACTCTAGTGATAAAGCTGAAATCTTATTACTATTTATAATCCTTAGAAGCTCCTTATTACCATACGGGTTAAGAAGACCGAGAAGAACAGCGCCTTTCTTTAACTTAGTTAAATTATCCTCTGATGGAGTTTGAACACAAAATATTAAGTCCGCTTCACCCCAAATTTTTTGATCTAAGTTGTTTATTATTGTTCCGCCCGATTCTTCATATGATAAGTCACTAAATCCTGATAATTTCCCTGCTGAACTTTCAATATAAACATCACATCCAAGGCTTTTTAATTTCTTTACCGCTTCTGGTGTAGCTGAAACTCTCCTTTCACCAGAGCTTGTTTCGGAAGGAATAAGTATCTTTGTCAATTTATTTATTTTTTTAACATACTAAATATAAATTGAAGAAAGTCAAAAGTCTTAGATTTTTGTTAAAAATATATTTTCTTTTCTATAAAAAATAGCTATCTAGAATAT
This sequence comes from Prochlorococcus sp. AG-347-J21, assembly GCA_003281455.1. Lineage (GTDB taxonomy): Bacteria > Cyanobacteriota > Cyanobacteriia > PCC-6307 > Cyanobiaceae > Prochlorococcus_A. Next base: position 48,661 of record QCBX01000003.1, on the reverse strand, counting down.
ATAAGTCTAAATAATCCAATGAGTATAAAAGCAATCGAATGTCCCGATGGAGTGTGCCACAGTCATCATGGTGGTCATGCTGTTCCAAGGCAAGCTATGCAGAAAAATCTAGAAAAGCATGGTAAAGACTGGTGCGAGAAATTGGCAGAGAGAATTTATGAAATGTCAGTTGATACTTATTCACAGACAGTCATGCCCAGTCTCCACTCGGCAGGTTGGCAAAGAAGACATTTAGATTGGGAATTTAAGCTAGCAGAAAATGATTCTGAACCAGATGAAGCTCTAGTTGAAGGAATTATTAATGCCACAGAAAGCTTTCTAAGAAGTAGTGAGGTGCATCGATTATTTATTCAAGAATTAGTTCAGGGCACATTCGAGGAAGCAAATGATAAAAAAATAATTTCTAAAGCAATAAAATCTATCATTGAAGAAGAAATTGTTATTTCACTAAGAGAAAAAAAGGAAACTCTTTTAAAGAAAATATCTGCAAAATTAATATCAGAAGAAAAAATTAGCGAGGAACTTGCAATAAATTCAGCGAAAGAGGGTTTTGAGGAAGTTGAAAGGCTACTTGCGAATCACAGTGAGGCAGTCTAACTCTATTTCTTTGTATTTTCTTTATAATTCACCCTAAAATTGGCTCAAATATAAATTAAAGATTAAATTATTGTTTGGAAGTACAAAGTTGTAACTTATTAGACAATACATATGTTCTCTGATGTGTTTATCTATATACAACTTAAATCTTTCAATGGACAACTTCATTAGAAAAAGGATCGACATAGCTACCTGTTGGGCAACCAATAGAATTTCCGCAATGGACACTTTAGAAAGGTATGAAGATAGTTATGCAATCGCAGAAGAATTTAGAGAGTGGATATTACACATTGGAGAAAAGAACGAAAATTTAAAAGATTCTGTTTTAAACTTCCCAAAGGAATTAAAAAAGTTATTAGACCAAAAAGTCAACGATTGAGTAATAAATCTATCGAGTGAAATCCGCCCTACATTATTTGGGTTAGTTTATTATCATTAGTAGTGAAATTAGCAAATAAATGGAAAATAAAGAGAAGATTTCAAACGTAGAAAATGTTGTAATTATTGGTTCAGGGCCTGCAGGATATACAGCTGCAATATATGCCGCACGAGCAAATCTTCAACCATTACTCGTAACAGGATTTGATTCTGGTGGAATTCCTGGTGGGCAATTAATGACTACAACATTTGTTGAAAATTATCCAGGTTTCCCAGATGGAGTACTGGGGCCTGAATTGATGGATCTTATGAAGGCTCAAGCAGAAAGATGGGGCACTAATTTATACGAAAGTGATGTAATCTCAATTAATACCGATTCACATCCCTTTGAATTAAAAACTTTAGAAGGAACTATAAAATCTAACTCAATTATTATTGCAACTGGAGCAAGTGCAAATAGATTAGGCGTAATTAATGAAGATAAATTCTGGAGTAAAGGAATAAGTGCTTGTGCAATATGTGATGGAGCCACCCCACAATTTAGAAATGAAGAATTAGCTGTTATTGGAGGGGGCGACTCTGCATGTGAAGAAGCAGCATATCTCACAAAGTATGGAAGCAAAGTGCATTTGATTGTTCGATCAGAAAAATTAAGGGCTAGCGCAGCAATGGTTGATAGAGTAAAAGCTAATCCAAAGATTGAAATTCATTGGAACACAAAAGTTGATAAAGCGGATGGTACTGAATGGCTTGAGAGAATAGAAACTATTCACTCTCAAGAAGGTAAAGGGGAAATCAATATAAAAGGTCTTTTTTACGCGATAGGGCACACACCTAATACGAAATTCTTGGACAACAAAATTGATTTAGATAATAAAGGCTATATTGCTTGTAAATCAGGAAGGCCAGAAACATCTATTGAAGGCATCTTCGCTGCAGGTGATGTTGTTGATTCTGAGTGGAGACAAGGAGTTACTGCTGCAGGGACTGGATGCATGGCAGCATTAGCTACCGAAAGGTGGCTAGCAGAGAAAAACTTAGCGAAAACTATACTCAGAGAAACACCCGAACCAGAAAAAAAACTTAATTCATCAGATTTTAATGAAGAAGAAGTTAATGAAGATACTTTCGATTCTAATTCTGAATGGCAAAAAGGCAGTTATGCATTAAGGAAACTTTATCACGAAAGTAAAAAACCTATCTTAGTAATTTTTAGTTCCCCAAGCTGTGGCCCATGTCATGTTTTGAAACCTCAGTTAAAAAGGGTAATTAAAGAACTTGATGGTGCAGTTCTTGGCGTTGAAATAGATATTGATAAAGATCAAGATATTGCAAAACAAGCTGGTATTAACGGCACACCAACAGTTCAACTTTTTAAAGAAAAATTATTAAAAAAACAATGGCAAGGTGTTAAGCAAAGAAGTGAGTTTAAAGAAGCGATAAAAAATATTATCTAAAGTATCTTTTTACTTATTATTTCTCTTAGGGTTATTTTTATTAGTAGTGGGTCTAGCGCCGCCTGCATTTCTTTCTCTATAAGTTATCCTCCCTCTAGAGAGATCATAAGGACTTATCTCAACTAACACTTTATCTCCAGCTAATAATTTAATTCTAAATTTAGTCAATTTACCTGCAGCTCTACATAAACATTGATGTCCTTCAGGTTGTTCTAAGGTAACCAAATAAAATCCATTCCCCTGTTCTTTTTCTATTACACCTGAAGTTTCAATCATTAATTAATCTTTTACTAAGTACATATTATCAGAAAAAGATTGGCCAAAATTGATTAAAAAAAATTACATATGTAAAAATATGCAATTCAATTTAAATTGAAAATTTAATTTCATTAATTATTTGAAGTTGTCCATAGTAAAAATTTGCTTTCGCAATTTTTTCAGAATCTTCTAATTGATCAAAAAAAACAAACCCAAGGCTTTCCCATAATGAAGATCCGCAAACATTATTCAATTCATTTCTTGCTTCTTTTGCAAAATTATCTAGTTTTCGTTCAAGGTTTTTAGACTTAGAAACAGACATAGGCCAGCATTATTTAATATAGTACAAATATACTATCTAATTCTAAAATTGCAATATTAAAAAGGTAATCTCTTTTTTTCTTCAATATTAAGATCTGCTTCCATTTCCCTTAATCTTTTAAGTATTTGTTGATAGTACTCCTTTATATAACTCTCTAGTGAGGTCATATCCTCTTTTTTAAGCTCCAATATTTCGTAAGTTTTGCTCATGTCAGCATCTAATGATTCACCACTACTAGTTACTTCAGCAAAAGCCAATCGCTCAGCAACGTTAAGAGAATCTTGGAAGAAGGAAACTACTTTTTGAGTGACACTAATAAGGAAGGGAGAAACTCTAAAAATTTTCGCCTTTTTTTCACTAAATTTTTCACATAAAGATATAACTTCATTTGAATCCCATGCTTTGGGGCCTACTAATGGCAATGATGTTCTGTGAGTTTTTGGATTATTTACTGCTGCTACAACAACTTTGGCCATATCTTGGGTATTCATATAAGCAATTTTTGTTGGAGTCCCACTCATCCAAACTGCTTGACTATCCAAGATTGGAATTGCGAATTGACCAATAACTCCTTGCATAAAAGCTGCACATTTGAAAATTGTATAGTCTAAATCAGATTTTTCAAGAAGTTTTTCAGTGCAAAATTTAATGTCCATTAAAGGAACATTTCTAAACTTTTCTGTTAGGAGGATAGAAAGGAATATTACCCTTTTTACATTTAAAGATTCGCAAGCATTGAATAAGTTAAGTTTTCCATCCCAGTCAATTTCATAAATACTTTTAGGATCATCTGGCCTACTAGTCGCTGCATCAATAACTACTTCAATATCTTGCAATGCATATTCGATATCAGAAGAATTTAATAAATTACCTTTTGTTAGCTCACAACCCCATTCTTGTAGAAAGGAAGATTTTCTTGGATTTCTTACAAAGCATCTTACTTCATGTCCCTCTTCTACAGCTTGCTTTGCTATTTGTCTACCAAGTGTCCCTGTTGCTCCTACTAAAAGAATCTTCATACTTAAGATTTACTTAACTTTAAGACCATAACTCAAATTGTGATGTATCCGTGAGAATCAGTCTCCCTGAAACTTTAATAACAAAGCACCACCAACTAAACCTATCGGTATCAGTATCCAAAAAACTGCTGCAATACTAAAAATTTCTTTAGCCATAGTAAAATTGAATCATTACTATAATTTACATTCAAAATACATTTATTTGTTAAAAATGTAGATAATTCAAATATCTTGAAAATTTTTGAGTATATGAATAATAATTTTAAAAAAAATATAAACATTCCTAATTACTGGAATTGGAATGGTTTTAAAATTTGTTGGAGTGTTACAGGCGAAGAAAATGAAATTCCAATTATCTTTCTCCATGGATTTGGAGCAAGTCGAAAACATTGGAGAAACAATTTAGAGTATTTTGCGAACAAGAATTTTGCCTCTTATTCTTTGGATTTAATAGGATTTGGAGATTCAGATCAACCTGGGATTAGACAAATTGGAAAATTAAATAATGAGATTTGGTGTGATCAAGTGAAAGACTTTATTGCACAGGTAATAAGACCAAAGAATTCTGGGAAAGTAATTCTTATTGGCAATTCCCTTGGATCACTAGTTGCTTTAACATGTGCTGTTTCATTAGAGGATCAGATTGCAACAGTTATTGCATCACCTTTGCCAGATCAAATTCAAGAAAATAAAAAGTCCATAACAAAAAAATCATCATTTAAGAAATTTCAAGATAGATTCATAACAATATTTTTTTTGTTTTTCCCTTTGGAGATTATTTTATTTTTAATAAATAAATTAGGGGTTATTAAACTGGGACTAAATTCTGCCTATTTCAAAAAAGATAATATTGATCGCGAACTAATAGATTTAGTAACAAAACCAGTTTTAAGGAGAACTTCAGCTAGATCATTAAGAGCAATGTGTATTGGAATGTCTTCTAGAGATGAAAAATTTAAAGCTTCTCATCTTTTGAGAAAACTTAGCGCCTCAAAAAAAGTTCCTTTTTTATTGATTTGGGGCGAAAAAGATAATTTCATACCTTTGTTTGTTGGTAAAAAGATTGCAAATTTCCATAGATGGGTAAAATTAAAAATAGTATCCAATTCAGGGCATTGTATCCATGATGAAGACCCTTCAGTATTCAATAGAATTTCTTATGAATGGATTAGAGATTTAAAAACTTTTTAAAATATGAAACATACATTATCAGTTCTTGTAGAAGATGAATCTGGAGCCTTGAGTAGAATCTCAGGTCTCTTCGCTAGAAGGGGATTCAACATAGATAGCCTCGCAGTAGGACCTGCAGAATCTAAAGGGATTTCAAGGTTAACAATGGTAGTAGAGGGTGATGATGAAACTCTTCAACAAATGACTAAGCAACTTAATAAGTTATTTAATGTTCTGGGAGTTGTAGATTTTACTAATCTCGCAGCTGTTGAAAGGGAATTGATGTTACTAAAAGTTTCATCGAAAGAAGATACTAGGAGTAATATCCTTGATATAGTACAGATTTTTCGTGCAAAAGTTGTTGATGTATCAGATATGGCCTTAACTCTCGAGGTGGTTGGAGATCCTGGGAAGTTAGTTGCTCTAGAAAAATTACTCGAGCCATACGGCATCCTTGAAATAGCGAGGACTGGTAAGGTAGCTCTTAAACGCTCTTCAGGAGTTAATACAGAAATGTTAAAAATAAACAAATATTCTCTAGAAATTTAATTAGATATCTGGATTGCTTTGATATAGTCTTCTTTACTTATTTTTTTGAGTACATCTAATCCTTTAATAATCCTTCCAAAAATAGAATATCTTCCATCTAGTTCTGGGATCTTACTAGTTACAAAAAAAAATTCAGTAGATGAAGACTTATTCTTTCCGCTTTTAACCATAGCGATTGAACCACTCTCAAAAGTATTAACTAAATTTTCAATTTCATTAGGATTTTTTATTTCATAGTTATACCTTGGTTTAATTTCTTCTTTGAATTTCACTTCTAAAGGTATTGATGGAATTTTCTTATTCAGGTTTTGTTTTCGTTCAATATAAAGATTATTTTCTGGATTAATACCACTATGAATAAACTTTAGTTGAGGAAAATTTATTATTTTATAAAATTTTCGATTTTCATAAATATTATTGTCTATGTTTTCCAGAAAGTTTGATACTGTTAATGGGTTATCTTTACCAAATAATTTAACCTCAAAATTACCTTTTGTAGTTTTAAAATAAACCACTTTATTACTCTCAACACAACTAAATTTAAGTTTCTGGCAGTAATAATTTGAATCAATCTCATTTTTATAACTACAAGCCTGCACTAAAAACAAAACCTGTATAAAAAGTAATGTTTTTAAAAAATATTTTTTTTTTATTTTAAGCCCTCCAAATTAACATCCAAAAATTTAGCAAGACGAGCTCCTTCTTCTTCAACTTGAAGCAATGGTTTAAGATCTCCTGCTCCGCTTAAAGGGAGAGGTTTTTTTCTACCCTTTAATACTAAAGCAATTCTTCTTCTAGGATTAAACCCTTCACTTATATCCAACTTAACAGATTTAATTTCATCGAAATTTAATTTGACTTCAATATCTTTAAATAATCCTTTTCTTTTTATTTCTACAGATTTTGATGTTTTATCAAAAAAATTTGTTCCTGAGCCAAAGTCTATATAAACCAAATACCACAAGTAAAAATTTAATAAATTGGCTATTACTCCGTATGCTCCCATTATTATTCCTTGAGGAATAAACAACAATGTTGAAGGATTTCCTAAAGGTAATAAATCCCTTCCTGTGTAGCTTGATATAGAGGCCAAAAGAAAACCAATACCTCCTATAGTTAGCATTCCTCCAATAATATAATTTGAAATTTTTCTTGATCCACCAATTTTTTGTTCAATTTTATTGAAAGACGTGAGGTCTGAATTCATTTCTATCTTTTTTTAGAGCCTAGTTAAGCTAATTTAACAAACTAAGCGAGTATTCTTACCTATTTTTTAATAAAAAAGTCAGGAAAGCTTTACAAGGCATTTCAGATATTCAAATATTTCCCCACATTACTCTCAATCTTTGTTACAGTCACTGCGTATCCCGAAGCTAAAAACGATTTCTCATGACGATCGCAGTTGGTAGCGCCCCACAAAGAGGATGGTTTGATGTCCTCGATGATTGGTTGAAGCGCGACCGCTTTGTATTTATTGGTTGGTCCGGATTACTTCTACTTCCTTGTGCATATCTTGCTATAGGCGGTTGGTTTGTCGGAACAACATTTGTTACCTCTTGGTACACACACGGAGTTGCAAGCTCATACCTTGAAGGTTGTAACTTTTTAACAGCAGCTGTAAGTACCCCTGGTGATGCCATGGGACACAGTCTTCTATTTTTATGGGGTCCTGAAGCCCAAGGTAGTTTCGTAAGATGGCTACAACTTGGTGGTCTTTGGAACTTCGTTGCATTACATGGAGTATTTGGCCTTATTGGTTTTATGCTTCGTCAGTTTGAAATTGCTGGCCTTGTTGGCATTAGACCATACAACGCATTAGCTTTCTCAGCTGTAATTGCAGTATTCACAAGTATTTTTCTTATTTATCCTTTAGGACAGCATAGTTGGTTCTTCGCACCTTCATTTGGTGTTGCAGCAATCTTCCGTTATATCCTGTTCATTCAAGGTTTTCACAATATTACTTTAAACCCATTCCACATGATGGGAGTCGCTGGAATTCTTGGTGGTGCTCTACTTTGCGCTATCCATGGAGCTACAGTACAAAACACTTTGTATGAAGATACAAGTATTTATACAGATGGTAAGGTTCAAAGTTCGACATTTAGAGCTTTTGACCCAACTCAAGAAGAAGAAACCTATTCAATGATTACAGCGAATAGATTCTGGAGTCAAATCTTCGGTATTGCTTTCTCAAACAAGCGTTTCTTACATTTCTTAATGCTATTTGTACCTGTAATGGGTATGTGGACATCTTCAATAGGTATTGTCGGCTTAGCACTAAACTTGAGAGCTTATGACTTCGTAAGCCAAGAAATCCGTGCAGCAGAAGATCCAGAATTTGAAACTTTCTATACAAAAAATATACTTTTGAACGAAGGTATGCGAGCATGGATGTCTTCTGTGGATCAACCACACGAAAACTTTGTATTCCCTGAGGAGGTTCTTCCACGTGGAAACGCCCTTTAATAATTTATTAAGAGCTCCAAACCAAAGTATTGAGGAAACTGGTTATGCCTGGTATGTAGGCAACGCTAGATTAATCAATTTATCTGGACGTTTATTAGGAGCTCACATTGCTCACTCTGGACTGATAGTCTTTTGGGCTGGAGCAATGATGCTCTTTGAGGTTAATCATTTTACTTTTGATAAACCAATGTGGGAGCAAGGTTTAATCTGTATGCCACATGTTGCAATGTTTGGTTATGGAATAGGCCCTGGTGGTGAAGTTACCGATATCATGCCTTTCTTCCAGGCAGGCGTGGTTCACTTAATAGCTTCTGCTGTTCTTGGTTTTGGAGGTATTTACCATTCATTAGCAGGCCCAGAAAAACTAGAAGAAGATTTTCCATTTTTCTCAACTGATTGGAGAGATAAAAATCAAATGACAAATATCCTCGGATATCATTTGATTGTTCTAGGTGTAGGTGCATTAGCATGGTCAGTAAACTGGTGTTTTATCGGCGGTGCATATGACACATGGGCACCTGGTGGTGGTGAAGTCAGACTTGTTAATCCAACTTTAGACCCAAGAGTTATTCTTGGTTATCTATTTAGATCTCCATGGGGAGGCGCAGGTTCAATAATCGGTGTTAACTCTATTGAAGACATTGTTGGTGGACATGTCTATGTGGGTATAACTGCAATTATTGGAGGTATATTCCATATCTTTACCAAACCTTTTGGATGGGCAAGAAGAGCATTCATCTGGAATGGAGAAGGACTACTAAGTTACGCTCTTGGTGGTATTTGTGTAGCAAGTTTTATTGCTTCAACATTCATCTGGTTTAATAATACTGCTTACCCTTCAGAATTTTACGGTCCAACAAATGCTGAAGCTTCACAGGCCCAAAGCTTTACTTTCCTAGTGAGAGACCAAAGAATTGGTGCTAACGTAGGTTCAACAATGGGTCCTACTGGTTTAGGTAAGTATCTCATGAGATCTCCTACTGGTGAAATTATATTTGGTGGTGAAACAATGAGATTTTGGGATTTCAGAGGTCCATGGTTAGAGCCTTTAAGAGGACCTAACGGATTAAGCCTCGAGAAAATCCAAAATGATATTCAGCCTTGGCAGGTAAGAAGAGCTGCTGAATATATGACTCATGCTCCTAACGCTTCTATCAACTCTGTTGGTGGAATCATTACAGAGCCTAATGCTGTTAACTTCGTTAACTTAAGACAATGGTTAGCCGCAGCTCAATTCTTCCTAGGATGGTTTACATTCATCGGTCATCTTTGGCATGCTGGACGTGCTAGAGCAGCCGCTGCTGGTTTCGAAAAAGGAATCGACAGAAAGAGTGAACCAGCTCTAGAAATGCCTGATTTAGATTAATTTCTATCTCAAAAAAAAACCCTATCTTTGGATAGGGTTTTTTATTGCTCAATTTTATTATCTATATAAATTTTCTCTGAGCCATGGCAAACTTAAACCCATTACATTACTGAAACAACCCTCTATTTTTTCTATATATTTTCCGCCTATACCCTCCAATGCAAATCCTCCGGCGCAATATAAAGGTTCATTTGTATCTACATAACTCTTGATTTCCCAATCTTCCAAATTAGAAAAATAAACTCTTGAACTTACTGTTTTTTTAATTATTTCAGAAATTTTAAAAATTCTGGAAGTTGAATCAAAATCCCCAATTATTAGAGTATGGCCAGTATGTAAAAATCCAAATTCTCCAGACATTTTTTTCCATCTAATAAATGCCTCCTCTTTATTAGATGGTTTTCCATAAGCTTCTCCTTTAAATTCAAAAATTGAATCGCAGCCAAGTATTTCCAAAGGACTATAGTTAAATTCCTCGGGCAGCGATATGTTTTGAATATTTTCAGATAAACTATTAGCCTTTTGAAAAGATAATTCCAAAGCTAAATTAAATATATTTTTTTCTTGAATAGTAGTTTCATCAAAGTTACTTGATATTTGGATAAATTCGATTTGACAATTTTCTAGTAATTTCTTTCTAGATTGAGAAGCAGAGGCTAGAATTAACACAAATTTTTTACCAAATTATAATTCAATTTAATAATTAATAAATTTTAAAATTAATATAAATTACTAATGCAGTTAGAAGCAAAATTACATGAAATAAAGAAACCAATAATGGTCCTAGGCACTTCCAGTGGATCAGGAAAATCGTTAACGGTTACTGCTATTTGCAGGATTCTTAAAAATTTAGGAGAAGAACCAATACCTTTTAAAGGACAAAATATGAGTAACAATGCTTGGGTTGATTGGGAAGGCGGAGAGATGGCATATTCACAAGCACTTCAAGCTTTTGCTTGTGGTATTAATCCCTCTGTAGAGATGAATCCCATTTTATTAAAACCACAAGGAGACTCAACAAGCGAGGTGATTCACCTTGGCAAAAGCATAGGGATAACAACCGCCAAAAATTACTACCAAGATTGTTTTATTCCTGGCTGGGAAGTAATTAAAAAAAGTTTAAAGTCTATTTACGAACAGAATCCGAATTGCCGTTTAATTATCGAAGGGGCTGGAAGTCCCGTAGAGATGAATTTGATTCATAGAGATCTGACTAATTTAAGAGTTGCTAAGTATTTAAATGCAAATTGCATTTTAGTTGCTGATATTGAAAGGGGAGGCGTATTTGCACAAATTATTGGCACTCTTGAATTAATGAAGCCTGAAGAAAAGAAGCTTATTAAGGGAATTATTATAAATAGATTCAGAGGAGATCTTTCATTATTCGAGGAGGGGAAAAAATGGATTGAGAGCAAAACTCAGATTCCTGTTTTAGGAATAATTCCTTGGCTAAACGATAAATTTCCTCCAGAAGATTCTTTAGATTTGATTGAAAGAAAATCTCAATTGAATAATCCTGAATTGAAAATTGGAATTATAAAATTGCCCTCAATAAGCAACTTTTCAGATTTTGATCCTTTAGAAAATGAAGATTCAATAGAAATAGAGTGGGTCATTAAATCACAGAGTTTAAATCAATTTGACTTTATTATTCTTCCTGGAAGTAAACAAACCATTAAAGATCAACTATTTCTTGAAAAGTCGGGCCTATCTGATGACATCAGAGAATATTCAAATAAAGGTAATATTATTGGAATTTGTGGTGGACTACAAATGTTAGGAACTGTACTTGAAGATCCTTTCTTAAAGGAAGGTGCCAAAACTAATTTAGAAAAAAAAATTAGAGGTATTGGATTACTCCCACTAAAAACAACCTTCCTCGCACAAAAAATAACACGTCAAACTTACTCCAATTCAATATGGCCATGCTTTTCAGAAATAAACGGGTTTGAGATACATAATGGCATAACAGAATTAGACAAAAGTCAAAAATCTTTAAAAATAATGCCTATTTTCAAAGATGCAGAGCTTGGTTGGTATAGAGAAAACGAGGGCGGAGGTACAATTGCTGGCACATACCTTCACGGCATCTTCGAAAATGATGAATGGAGAGCTCAATATATAAATGTAATAAGGAAAAATAAAAAATTACCGACAGTAGATAAAAAAACAAGATCTTATAAAATCAAGAGAGAATCAATTATTGATAATCTTGCGAATGAATTTAACAAACATTTAAATATTTCATCATTATTAAATTGAAAAAATCATCCATTAAAATTTCATGGCCTAATAATATAGAGACATATGCCTCTGAAGGAGATGATTGGTTTTTAACTGCAGAAAAAGTAGGCTTAGAAATCCCTACAGGTTGTTTAACTGGAAGTTGCGGAGCTTGTGAAATAGATGTTAATGGAGAAACTGTTAGAGCTTGTATAACAAATATTAAAGGGAAAAAAGATCAAATATTAAATGTTTCACTTACAACAGACCCTTTTTGGGGAAACTAAATTTTTAACGATTTTAGAAGAAAATTCTTCACGGAGAGGGTGGGATTCGAACCCACGAATAGTTGCCTATTAAACGATTTCGAATCGTTCGCTTTCAACCACTCAGCCACCTCTCCCTCCTATTAATTATGGTTAGGTTAAATGAGAATATGTTGATCTATCTAATTTTCTTAATTTTTAATCCCAACCTGAATCTTTCATCATTTTTATTGCTAAAGAGTTATAGTTTCCAAGATCTTCTACAGTCACCAAATCAGGAGTAAATTCTCCAAAGTCTTTAACTATTGGATTTTGATTAACTTCTTTCAACGGATGCTCAAAAGTTGGAGCGGCTAGACCTTTACTTCCCTCTGGAGATGCTAAATATTCAAGTAGCTTAATAGCTTCATTTTTATTTGAAGCATATTTTGCCACACCTCCAGCACTAATATTTACGTGCGCTGGATTAGGAGTGATGACTGATGTTTTTTTTGCATATAAAGCGTCCCTCCTACCATTAACACCTGCTAACATTCTCGCTACATAGTAATGATTAACGATGCCTACACCACATTTTTTCTTGGAAACTGCTCTAATTATTGAAATATCTCCAGGGAAGAAAGGTTGAGAAACATTAGAAATCATTCCACTTAACCAAGCTTTAGTTTTTGATTCACCTTTATTAACTATTTGATTAGCAACTAAAGATTGATTATATGGACTTTTTCTATTTCTTAAGCAAACTTTTCCTTTTAATGATGGATCAGCTAAATCTGTATAATCTTTAATCTTATTTAAATCTACAACCTTGGGGTTTGCCACCATTACTCTTACTCTTCTAGTTAGTGCGTACCATTCTTTACCCCTATCTTTCAAACCATTTGGCACATCATTTTCTAGAGATGAAGATTCTATACTTTGAAGTAATCCAGCCTTTGCAGCATTAGTAATTCTTGCAGCATCAACAAGCAATATTAAATCTGCTTGAGAATTCTTTCCCTCTCTTTTCAACCTTTCAATTAAGGATATTCCCGCGGCTTCGATAAGCCTTACCTTGATTCCTGTTTCTTCCGCAAATTTCTTATAAACTCCTCTGTCAGTATTATAGTGCCTCCCAGAATAAACCTTCACCTCTTTTTCCGTTGCATTCAGAGGTATATTTAAATTAAATAAAAAGGTAAACGTAAGAGCTGAATAAAGTATCTTTTTTAGTTTTTGCACTTTTATCAAATAGTATCTATGGTTACTTTATATACATACAAACCATAAGAATCCCTAAAGATATTTTCTATACACTTACATGTAACATTTTTTATATCCATCATGAATTATTTAACTCTCCAGTTACTAAATGAAGAAGAAATAGAAATATTAATTAAAACTATCAATGACCAAAATAATCTTTGGGAAGATGGGAAAAAAACAGCTGGAAGTCATGCCTCTAAAGTAAAAAATAACTTGCAATTGAATAGAAATTCAGAAGTTTCAAAGAAATACTCTCAGTTAATAAAAAAAAGGATTCTGGAAAATCAACTCATTAAGAGTTTTTCGTTACCAAAAATAATTCATGGAATAATGTTTACCAAGTCTTCACAGAATATGGGTTATGGAAGGCATATTGATAATCCTTTTATGTCAACGGGTAGGTCAGATTTATCTTTTACTATTTCCTTAACTAATAAAGAAAATTATGAGGGTGGAGAATTAGTTATTGAAACAATTAATTCAGAAAAAGAATTCAAGCTAGCTGCAGGTCAAATGATTATTTATCCTAGTACTTATTTACATTCAGTTAAAGATGTAAAAACTGGAGAAAGATTAGTATGCGTAGGTTGGATTGAAAGTTACATTAAATCAATAGAAGAAAGAGAATATTTATTTGATCTTGACGCCGGAGCCAAAGGTTTGTTGGCTAAATATGGGAGATCGGATGAACTTGATCTTATCTTTAAGTCTTATTCAAACCTTCTTAGATTGCTTGGCAATTAAGGAATCATTTTATACAACAAAAAGAATATAAGCGCGAAAATGATTAAAATATAAAAAAACTATTTCATGGAAAACAAAAGTTCTATTTCAATTTTTATTGCTGCAACAAGCGCACTAGCTATTTCGACAGCAAATACTAATATTGTTAACTCAGGTGAAAATGACCTCGGCGGACTAAAGGAATGGAATACTGATATGGCTCTAGATGCAGATTTCAAATTAGATGAAGATGCCCAAAGAATAGCTGATGAAGCTGCAAAATCAAGCGCATGTATCCCAATAGGAGAAGGTGAAAACTGCTGGTAAATATTTAAAGCATAAAAAAACGCCCTATTAAAGGGCGTTTTTTTTAACTGACTAAGTTTAGAATTTGAATGTAGTTTCAAAAACTGCACCGAATATATCTCCACCAGCTGTTCCGTCTCTATCAGACCCACCAAAAATAGCAGGAGTCATAGTTACAGAATCATTAGGCTTGAATGAATAATATAATTCATATGCAAAAGGATCTACTTCGGAATCTTCATTAGAAGTAGGCTGACCAAAAGCAGCTCCGATTTTATCATCAGAATTGAAGACATCATTCCAATTCAAACCAACGAACCATGCATCAGCTGTTGTGCCATCATAATCAGTAGTATCATAACCAACGGAAACTGAAGGAAGTTGTGAAGTTGCATCTTCAGGTCTCCACCATCCTCTCAAACCGATAGCTGTATACTGATCTGAATCGACTGCATCACCATTTATATCGCCAGCTTTGTAGTAACTATCAGACCAACCATTAGATTTTACATTCACCATTACTGAACCAGAGTAATTAGGCTGTGTATAACCGATCTGAGTTGCCCAACTAGTTTTTGTCTCATCAGTTAAAATCCCAGATTGTATGTAATTCTCATCAGCATCTTCTTGGGTTGTATGAGATTTAGTACCTATATTTGAACTAATAGCGAAACCGTTGTCTGCTTGGTAAGCCCAACCAGCTCCAGTATCTGTACTAGCACCATAAGCATTTCCATTACCTCCAAGTGTAAATTGCTTAGTTACAGGCTTATAAATAGATGGTGTAGTTCCATGCATATAGTAGTTTTCAATTTTTGGACCTACCCAAATTGTGTTATTTTCACCGATTGGGAATTGGTACCAAATCTTATCAACTTTCAGAGCATCACTATTACCTTTCGATGAACTTAGATAAGTTCCGTAATCTTTAGATGTTGTCCAATCATCACTGTTACCAGTTTTAATTCTTACATAAAGGTTATCATCACCTGTAAAGCTTGAATTAAGATTCAATGTGTAACTGTAATAAGCCTGAACAGCTTCAGAATCATCTGATTCATCATAGTCTACTGCTCCTATAGTAAAGATAGCCTTACCATCCATAGTTGTGGTGTCAGAAAAACCTCCAGCTTCTAATTCATTTTGCTGTGCTTCTAGTCCATCCACGCGGCCTTTAAGGTCTGCTAGATCTTCACTAACTTTGTTAATAAATGTTTTACTATCGAATCTTTGAACTTTGGAATTACTACGTGAATAGCCATTCATCTCTTCAAGATTCACTGAGTCAGATGCTTGAGCTGCTAAAGGAGTGATTAAACTCAATGTAGTACTCGCAACCAACAATTTTTGGAAGAGTTTCATTTTACCTCACACTAAAATTACCCAATAGAAATTGGGTATCTATACTGTATCGAGCGTAACCAAAAAAGAAAGGAATATAAGTTTCAACTCAAAGTATCTTTTGTTACAGTTAGATAATTCTATTAGCAAGTTTATTAACTCCTTTTCAATAAAGGATATTCCAAAATTTCTCTTTCCTCTAACCAAGATGATGCCACTTCTCGTGCTAATTTTCTAATTTTTTCAATATATTGACCACGATCTGTAACTGAAATAACTCCCCTAGCATCCAACAAATTAAAAGCATGACTACATTTCAAGACATAATCAAGTGAAGGATAAGTTAGCTTCTTTTCAATTAAAAAATTTGCTTCTTCTTGATAAATTTCAAATAATTTTCTGAGATTTTCAGGATTAGATTCAGAGAAATTATATAAACATTGACCTTTTTCAAATTGAAGCCAAATATCGCTATATTTCAAATCTTTGTTCCAATTTAAGTCCCAGATACTTTCTTTATCCTGCAAAAACATTGCAATTCTCTCTAAACCATATGTAATTTCAATTGGTATTGGTTGACAATCAACTCCACCGCATTGTTGAAAATAAGTAAATTGAGTAACTTCCATTCCGTCTAGCCATACTTCCCAACCTACGCCCCAAGCTCCAAGAGTTGGCGACTCCCAATTATCTTCAACAAATCTTATGTCATGATTTTTAGGCTCTATTCCAAGAGATTCCAGAGATTTCAAATATTTTTCTTGAATCCCATCTGGAGAAGGCTTAATTATTACTTGATATTGAAAATAATGTTGTGCACGATTAGGATTATCACCAAATCTTCCGTCTGTGGGTCTTCTACATGGCTCAGCATATGCAACAGACCAAGGTTCGGGTCCAATTGCCCTCAAAAAGGTATGAGGATTCATGGTACCAGCACCCTTTTCAGTATCGTAAGGCTGCATAATTAAACAACCCTCTTTGGACCAAAAATTATTTAGATTTTGAATTATATCCTGAAAAAACATCAAATTTTAAGAAGTTTAGAATTTAGATCAATGCCATTAAACATAATAACAAAGCTTAAAACAAAAAAACTATTTTCAACTCTAATTTCTGAGTAGCATTATCTGGTATATGGATAGCATAAAACTTTATCCAATATATACATAAATTTGAAATTAATCATGAAAACAAATCTAATGGCAAAGGTCCAAAAGTATTAGATTCTTCTCCATCTTCATCATATTGGCAAGTTATTAAAATACCTTCTCCCAGACCATTCTCAGATCTAACAAAAACATTACCAGTTTTTTGGTTACCTTTTAAAAAAACACATCCATTAGCATGAAGCGAATCTAAATTACCAAATTTTATTGAGGAATATTTATTAGAAATTGATTTCAGTGCTTCAATAGCTTTTGTATCAGAAGGTGCCATTATTCCTATTGTTATCCAATCGGCATTATAAATATTAGTTTCTAGTTCTCCTAAAAGTTTTCTTTCTTGACTACTGCTTAAAAGAGGTGCAGTTCTAAGACTGTTTAAATCAGCTAATTTTTTTATTTCCATTAATTTAGTAACTCAAATAATAATTATTAACCAAATGTTCTTCCATTCCAAGCCCACAATGAAGCAGGCACATCCTCGAAAGAAATATAAATTTTATCTATTGGAATTCCAATTTTTTCATAAACAAAATTAGATATTGGCTTTGCCATTTCTGAAGGATTTAAAGAGCCTATTGACTTAATTTCTAAAAAGCAACAAGGTCTTTCATCATCAAAATACATTTCTAAATTATCATCTAACTTAGCCATAACAAATCTTTTTGATTTATTTGTTAAGGACGCAACTAATATTGAGATTTCTTCAAGTAATTTTTTCTTATCCTCTATTTTTGCTGAAGTAGAAACATTTATATAAGGCATATTTATGCAGCTAAATTATCTTTTTGAAATTCATTTTGTAGATTAAAAGTTTTATTTTTTAAAACTTTTTTTGATGAAAGATATGCCATATCGTATTGACTTATTCCGTTTTTATAGGGATTAAAAAGGGGATTTTTAGATCTCCTTTTCTTGGTACTTTTGAAATCAATCATTTTAACAAAATTATTAATTATTAATTTAACTTTTTTTTAATTGATGTCTAGCTTTTTTAAAAATCTTTAATTAATTAAATGCAAAATATATTTCTAAATCACAATATGAATTTCTATTTACTAAATTTGAATTAAATCACTTAATAATCTTTTTGGAAGTTCTAAATAATTATCAAAGAAAAAAACTTGATGAAAGCAATGATGAAGAATTTTATTCTGACCCAAAATTTGTTTATCATTTAGATGCAAACTTCAGGCAATATCTATCAAATGTTTATAAAAAAGAAATTTCAGACTATTCAACAGTCCTAGATTTAATGTCCAGCTGGGATAGTTACTTACCTCAAGAGAAAAAATATAAACAGGTTATTGGGCATGGATTAAACAAACAAGAACTTGAGAAAAACAAAATTTTTGATACTTATTGGATACAAAATTTCAATTTAAATCAAGAAATTCCTTTAAGCGATGAAAGTGTTGATTTTTGTTTAATGGTCGCAGCTTGGCAGTATTTGCAATACCCAGAAAATTTAACTAATGAGATAGTAAGGATTTTAAGTAATGGTGGAAAATTTATAATTTCTTTTTCGAACAGAGCATTTTGGCATAAAGCTCCTAATATATGGACTTCTTCCAATGAAGAAGAGAGAGTCAAATACGTAAGAAAAGTATTAATAACAAATGGATTTAATGAACCAAAGATTATTAAAAAATTTAATCACCCAAATCTTAATATCTTTAATTTTTTAAATAAAGATCCTTTTTATTGCCTGATTGCCACCAAAGAGTAATTAATACATTTATCACACTTGAAAAAAAATCTAAATTTAAATCAATAGCCATACTTTTAAAATATTACTAATATTGGATAGTTTGAATTAATAATATGGGCTCTAAAAGAGAAAAATATCCTGAAAAATGCCCTTGGGATCTAGGACCTAATCAACATTTAGCCAAAGAAGAAAACTGGACTTTAAGATTAGGTGAAGCAAATGTTTGTTTTAGCAAAAATAAACTAGACAATAATTATTTTCATGTAATTAGTAATGAGAACGAAGAACAAATTTTAGCCTTCAGAGCAAGGCTCCTTTATCAAAAACTTCTTGATAAGGGATTTAGGTTGGTGGAATAAAAAAACTTATTTCAATAAAATTAAATCCTCGAAAACAAACTTTTGTTTTTCTTCTTCTTGATTTTGGTTTAAGTATTTTATCGTTCTCGAATTTAAAATCCAATAATCATTTTTTCCTATATTTATAAATTCATCCTTGTATTCCAATTTTTGTGAATTTGGCTTTAGCGTATTTGGATCGATTTGTTGACTAGTATATTTTTTACTTAGACAACCTAATCCTGTATCCAGGAATTCTTCAACAAAAATTTCAATTATTGTTCCATGAATTTTTCTATAGACCATATTAATACAGTTATTTTTAATTCTATATTTATCACCTTCATTCTTACCTGATACACTCATTTCGATACCATTTTTAGAACTTATAAGTAAATTAAAATTATTTTCTGAATGAACTGAATTAAATTCTCTTTTTACCCTGTGAATACATACATCAAACAATTGAGAGGCAATACTTTTCTTTATTTTTTCATCATCTATATTTTGAATATGTGGTTTAAAGTCTTTTCCTAATTCAAAGCTACCTCTATAAATATCATCATTAATAGAAAAAATACATTTGCCTTGGTAACCATTAAATTCATGCTTCCAGGTATACCTATTTTCATAAGCCTTTCGGAAAATCTCTTTACAATCGATTTCTCTTAAATTCTCCATTTATTTTTTAAATTTGTTGAGTAATTCTACAAAAAAAAACCTCCCCTTTACGGGAGAGGTTTTTATAAGATTGAACTAGTTTTGAGTAATTTTTGTATTTTCAATATTGTCAAATGCTTGACCAATTTTCTTAAAGTCAAATCCCATTGCTCTTAATGCATGCCAAAGATGACCTTGTAAGAAAAAGAATCCCAAATAGAAATGAGTATTAGCAAGCCAAGCTCTTGAGCTATATTCTCCTGAACCTAAATCAACCGTATCAGTAAAATAAGGTGCAAATTCAAATTGAAGCTTTAAAGGCTCTCCATATAGATCAATTGGATATATTGTTGTATTTGAAGCACACCAAAAAGCAGCCACAAAAGCCATATAAGAAACACCAACTACTGAGTATGACAAAATAGCCTCAGCGCCAAGTAAACCTTTCCCTTTAAATTCTGTATATTCTCCAAATTGTTTAGTACAAATATGGAAAACTCCTCCAAAAATTTCAAGGAAAGCTAGGAAAGCATGTCCTCCCATAACATCTTCAAGACTATCTATTTTTAAAAAATCAAATTGATGATTCCAGATAGCAGCAATATCTAAATTGTAAACAACCTGTCTTGTAGAACCTATCGCTGGGTCGTAAATTCCATGAATTCGAGCCCATTCTACGAACATAATTGCTCCAAGACCAAGAAAGATCAGATGATGACCAAGGATAAAAGTTAATTTATCTGGATCATCCCACTCAAAATCAAATTTTTGTGGCTTACTATTCTCTGGATAGTCTCCAAGATCACCAGCAAATTTATTGGAATGTAATAATCCACCGGCACCTAATACCGCTGAGAAAATTAGATGTAATGTGCAAATTACAACTATTCCATATGGTTCTGTAATAACACCATTTTCAATACCACCAATTCCAATACCCGCGAGGTGAGGCAATACAATTGCTTTCTGTGCACCCATTGGAATACTGGCGTCGTAACGAGCCAATTCAAATAATCCAAA
This sequence comes from Prochlorococcus sp. AG-347-J21, assembly GCA_003281455.1. Taxonomy (GTDB): domain Bacteria; phylum Cyanobacteriota; class Cyanobacteriia; order PCC-6307; family Cyanobiaceae; genus Prochlorococcus_A. Next base: position 28,080 of record QCBX01000003.1, on the reverse strand, counting down.
AGCTCCTGCCCAGAACATCATTAATCCTGCATGGGCAGCATGAGCTGCTATGAATTTACCTGAACGGCCAACAACACCAGAATTTCCTGCGTACCAGTCATAGGTGACATCAGATTTTCCGTAAGTTTGTAACACTTGATTTAAGTAAACAGCAAATTGAGCTTATTGCTAATCAGTATGTTTTTTACATGTTCTTTACAGATTTAATTACTTATGTAAAAAAAACATATTTTTAAAGAACAAATGTTACAAATTAGGAAAAAAATATCTTTGAAAGCTTACTCCAATGAAAGGATTTCGCCCTTTAGCTGAGAAGCCCATTTTTCCAGACGTGAGTCAGTCAAATCAGATTCACTATCCTCATCAAGAGGCAATCCACAAAAGCTTTCTCCAATGACGCTTTTAGATTCATCAAAGGTATAAGTAGATTTATCTACATAACCGACCATTTCGGCGCCTGCTTTAATAAAGTAGCTATGAAGTTCCTCCATAGCATCGCAATAATTTTCTGTATAAGTAGAAGAATCTCCTAAGCCAAAAATTGCGACTTTTTTCCCTGATAAATTTAGTTCCCCAATATCCTCTAAGATCGAATCCCACGCGGTTCCTGATCTTTCTTCGTCTGCTCCTGTATTCCAAGTAGGTATCCCGCAGATGATCCCGTCAAGACCTTCAAATTCCGAAAGATCATCTACATCAGATACATCTTTGGGTGCTTCTGCTGAAGAAATAAAGTTGTGAAGACGATCAGCTACGTCTTCAGTTTTTCCAGTTGTAGTTGCGTAATAAATTCCTACAGTCATAACTTCAAAATGTTTACCTTAAAATAATAAAATCTTAAAACATTAAATTAATTTCTTTAAAAACTTTTTCATGTAAAATTTTATACTAACTAAAGTAAGAAAAAAATTTTAAGAAATTCTTTCGAAAAATACTTAAACTACCGTGACTGAAAAATTTCAAAAAGATATAAATAATCTTGTTGAAGAATTTAACTTTAATGGAGTGAAAAAATTTAAATTAATTGTTTTATTTGGCATGTTGGGAGATTTTGACAGCTTTGAATATGCAATAAATTTGAAAAATTTCATCGATAATCATCAAAATAAAAATTTAGATATTTTTGCCATTGCTATTGGCAACCAAAATGGGAGACAAAAATTCTGTAAATTTACTGGCTTCCCTGAAGAAAATTTAATAGTTGTTTCTGATAATAAAATCCATAATAAACTTAAAGTTTCAAGAGGGATAGATATAGGTTTAGGAGGTTGGATTAATATGCTTTTAATGCTATCTGGGATAAATTCTTTTAAAACAATTAAAGAAGTTTTTCGGGGTTATACAGGAGACCGCAAAGCAAAACAAATCTATTCAGATTTGGATGAAATTGAAGTTTTAAAATTTCTGAAATTTTCTGGAAATTCTTTTAGACAGGTTTTCGGGGCTGGTTATTTAAGACCATTTGAATTAGCAACATTTAGATTAAACAATATGAATGAAATAATCCAAAATTGGAGTGATTATATTCCTCATGAAAAATATCTTCCTCAAAGAGGAGCTTCCTTTTTATTAAGCAATAAAAATCAAATTATTTATAAATTTTTTTCAAATGATGTACTTGGATATTCATCAAATATGACCGATCCTTTAGCATTTTTATCTGATTTAATTAAAGAATAGTTTTTAAGACTTTATATGAATGTAGACATATTTGGATATTTTGCCGCGTTCTTAACAACAGCTGCATTTCTTCCTCAACTGATAAAAACTCTAAAAACAAAGAAAGCAGAGGATGTTTCTTTGGCAACTTTAATAATGTTTATTATCGGAGTCTGTTCTTGGATTATTTACGGTTATAAAATTTCTTCTATACCAATATTGATAGCTAATTTGATTACCTTAATTTTAAATCTACTGATATTAATCTCAAAATTATATTTTTCAATTACCCTTAGTAAGCAATAATTATCCTGATAGTATTAAATTGTATAGATATTTCTTAAATTTTATTTATCATTGAACTAAATTTTGCTGATCTTGAAAACTTCAAAATGCTGGGTTTGGTTTAAAGGTAGCCTTAACAATGGTGGTTTTTGGAAAGAAGGTTTTTCTTGTACTTTTGATGAGAAACCAGGAGTTTTAATAGAAAGTCCTGCTTACGTTACTTGTAGAGTTCCCACTTGGAGAGTTTTGACTAAAGAACCAGAAGATTTAAATAAATCTCCTTTAATTCCTGATAATGCAATATGGAAAATAATTTAATTTATGACTTAAAAAAAACTTTTGACGGAGCTACGGCAAGTTAATATTGCTTTATAAAATATTTAATTAATACCATCTACTCTCTCTTTATAAATATTATCCCTTTCTTAATTTTTGGGTTTCTTCTTGGGAAAAAGAATCCAAAAATTTCTAAATATATTGCAAGACCTCTAATAAGATTTGGCATTCCTTTAAGTGTAATGGGTCTTTTACTAAAAGAGGGTATCGATATAAACCTTATTAAAAGCGCTTTTTTAGCATTCTCTCTAATTGGATTATTAATAATTCTAATAAATATATTTCCAATATTTAAAAATAGGCTTTCAAATTATACTTTACAGCTAGCAGGCCTAATAGGTAATACTTCATTCCTTGGGATACCAATTGCAATGGCTCTTCTACCTTCAACTACTATTAATTTCACTATAGGATTTGACTTAGGAACAACACTATTCGCATGGATATTTGGACCTTTTTTTCTTCAAGATAAATCCCAAAACAAGAACGTCCAAAAGATGGAAGGGTTAATAAATGCATTAATAAATAGTCCTGCATCAAGGGGGATCATTGGTGTACTATTGGCATATCTTTTCCATCTCGATGAGATATTAGGAAATTACCTTTGGATACCTTCCAGAATAGTTATTGCTTTGGCAATAATAATTGTAGGGACAAGACTTGGAATAATAACGAATCAAAAGGGTAATTTTTTTGATCTTAATGAAGAAATTAAATTCTCAATTTTATTAAAATTATTTATTCTCCCGTTTATTGTTTTTTTAATAAGCAAAATTTTAAATTTTGACGACTATCAATCATCAGCAGTAATACTTCAGGCAGGGACACCAACAGCAATATCAACAATTTTAATGGCAGAGGCATATGACGTGAAACAAAAAATCGCTTCAAAAATTCTTTTTACTACAACTTTGATTTCAATAGTAACAATTCCCTTCTTAAAAACTCTTTTAAATGCAATAAACTAGAAAATTTAAAAAGCATGATTAATCATAATTGTAAAGATATTGTCCTGATAACTACATAATGTCTTAAGATTTAGGTTATGAAGTCAGCGAACCCTGAAAATGAATATATTCCTTTAGATCTCAGGATTTCTGTGAGAAGAGATACTCTAAGGCTAATCACAGAGATGGCTCAAGATATGGGAATTAGCATCAATGAAGTTTTTAGTTTTTTAGCCGAAGATTCTGTCATCGATCTCGAATTAATTGAAGATTTAAATGAAATTGAGATCCCCACTAAGTGCAGTCTTGATGATCTTAAAAATGCTCTTCTTAAAAAAAAGCTTTGTTAAAATTTCTCAACTTTTCTATTTTTCCAATTAGTTTTATATCCCCTATTAACTAAAAATTCAGAATATTCATTCAAATCACTTTTCTTAATTCGCCATAAATTATAAATCCCATATTCGCCCATTTTTTGATGATTAATTTTTGACCAGTGCTGCTTGCGAGAAGAGTACTGATCTATCACAACCAATAAAGATTTGTGTTCATAATCAGGTTGATCCTCATAATTTCCTCTCCTATCGCTATTTAGCCTGTCTGAAAGATTAATTAATCCTTCTTTGGTATTTGGTTCATAAAAAACTATTTGTCTTGAATAAAAATGTAAAGACGGTTTTCTTATCCCGATCATTGCTAAAGTTTCATTCCCCTCACGAATATCTGAAATTAATTTTGAGATATTCCTCAAAGGTAATTGCCTAGAAGTATCTGCTAATTTTCTTATTGGAAACATCAAAAAAGATTGCCCTATTAAAAGTAAAATTTGGAGATATAAAAATATATTTTTGGATTTTAAAAAAAATAAAATTGTTGCAATAAGTGTAGATAAAGAGAAAAACAATTTAGCTTTAAAAATAATCCCAGAGCTCATAAGTTCTGATCCAAGATTAGGCATTTCAGGATCATTTATTGAACTTAACCAAATATTTGAGAAAAAGAATGCTATAGAGATACCAAAAAAAATAAAAATATTAAAAAGCCATAAATATAAATAACTTTTGTTTGTATTTTGCAAGTTTATTAAGCTATTACAAATTAATATTGAAGCTGCTGGAATTGCTGGCAACCAATAACTTGGAAGTTTTGTTGCAGAAATACTAAAGAATATTAAAACTGATAATAGCCAACAAAGAGAATATATATGAAGACTGTCACTGATAATGCAAATATCTCTCGAACTTTTTAAAAAATCCTTAAAGGCTTTAAATATTCCATGATACAAAAAAGGAGTGAAGGGTAATGAAGCAAATATCATTATGTACAGAAAAAACCAGAATGGTTCTGCATGATTATTTACAACTGAGGTGTATCTTTGAAAATTATGATATCCAAAAAAATTATCCCAAAAAGGCTTTCCCTCTTTTATCAGTTCTAACAAATACCACGGCAAACTTATTAATATTGTTATCAAAACACCTTTCTTAGGGTTTATCTTGTATAGCAACGTTTCCCAATCCTTTTGAATAAATAAAAAAGATGTAATAGTCAATGTCGCCAAAACAAAGGCAACAGGTCCTTTAGTTAAAATTGCTAATCCTAAAAATACCCATGCAGTAATGCATTGATCATTATTTTCACTTGCCATTCTTCTCCAAAACAACAACAGGCTAATCCCTAAGGTTCCGGTTAAAAGAGCATCACTAACAGCAGTTCTACTCCAGATAATTATGAACGGAGAAAGTGCAAAGCCCAATGATGCAACTATTGGACTGAGGAATTGCCTATCTCCCTTCTGTGGCCAACAAAACAAGGTATCTCCTATCATCAACATTAAAAATAATGAGCCCAAAGCTGAAGGGAGTCTTGCTGAGAGTGTCCCGAAACTATCCCAAATCTCGTTTTTAGGCAATGAGTAAAAAAAACCCATTAGCCAATAAATCAGTGGGGGCTTGTCAAAACGGAATATTCCATTGACTTTTGGAGTTAACCAATCACCAGATTCACTCATTGCCCTTCCAGCAGCAGCGAATAAAGGAGGTGTTTCATCAACAAGTCCAGTACTGCCCAAATCTAAGATAAAAACTATGATCCCACAAACTAAAACTATCAATAAGGTTATAAGCCTTTTTTTTGATTTAAGAAGAATCATTTAATATTATTTATTTTATCATTAATATTCTTGCATTACTTCATTAAGCCAGTTCACAACCTTATTGGCAAATATATCTGTGGAGGCATTTTTTTCTACCCATTCTCTACATTTCTTACGCTCTATTTTTTCAATAATCTCTACATAGGAAAGCATACTTTTTTTATCGTCAGGATTGGTAAGATAACCCGTTTCCCCATGCTGAATTATTTCACTAGGTCCTCCCCTTTTATAAGCTACGACTGGCACCCCACAGGCTAAAGCTTCAACAACTACGTTTCCATATGCCTCATTCCATTTCGGGGTATTTAGCAAAGCCCTACATTTTCCAAGTTCCTTTTGTAATTCATCTGTTGATAAAAAACCCATCCAATCTATAGTTCCTTGGGGGAATGATTGTTCTACCCTTGAGACATAATTCTCATCTTCTCTAACTCCCCAAACTTTTAGTTTTTCGCCAAGTTCATTTGCGACAAAAACAGCATCCTCTAAACCTTTCTCTGGTGCCACTCTACCAACCCAGGCCAAGGGGCCCTTTATTGAATCTTGAAAAGTATAATTATCCAATTTAAAACCATTACCAATAATATTTGGTTTTTTTATAAATGGATAATCATCAGCTTGTGTTTTGGAATGAAAAGCAAAATTATATGGATGTTTAGCATATACCTTTGAGATTAAATTACTTATTAATAAACTTTCAGAGCCCATACTAATAATGTGTGCAATAGGTATTTCTACATTTAAAGTTATCCAAATAGGCAGCCAATCATAAGACATATTCAAAATTACATCTGCTTGCTTAGCAATATCTAGTCCCTTTTCAAGCATTCCTACTAAAAGTGAATTATCTGGGATAGTTACAGGAGAATTGAAATCTTGATGTTGCCAACTAATTTGATCTTCACCTTCTACAAAATGTAATTTTGCTTTTACATTACTTTCATGTAACTTAGAATTTTTTGGGGCTACAACCTCAACAGAATGACCTAAAGAAATTAAACCTGAAACTAAAGAATTTAAAGTTAATTCAACCCCCCCACCTTTACCACTCCCTAAGAACCCTATTGGAGTACTAATCAAAACTATTCGCATTATTGGACTTTTTACAAAAAGAAACTAATTAAATAGTAGTATCGGAAAGTTTATTTTCCCATAAACTTTTTCTCTGGCTAACAAAAAATACTGAGACAAGAACAAACACCACTCCTATCCACTGCAAAATAGTGAGTCTTTCATCTAACCAAACACCTCCACTTAGAAGAGCGAATACAGGTGTTAAAAATGCAAGAGTGCTAAATCCAGTTATTTCTTTATTGTTAGCAAAGTAGAAAAACAATCCATACGCTATTGCCCCTCCAAAAATACTTGCGAATGACATAAGTCCCCAATCAAATATTGACCAATCTGGAATTATTGTGAAATTTGTTTGTAAGCAGTGCTTAATAATTAATGGCAAACTCCCTAAAACCATATGCCAACCTGTAACTGCAACTGGATCACTTTTAGTACAAGTGAATCTAATTAAAATTGTTCCTAATGCCATAGCGAGAGAAGCTGCAAGCATCCAAAGTTCCCCAAAGTTAAAAGCAACATCAGTCATGGCCGAATCAGACATTAACCACCAATTTCCAAGAAATTCTTGAGGAACGCCTAAGAATACTATTCCTCCCAAGCCAAAAAGGAGTCCTAACCATCCTATTGGATTAATTAAATTACCAAAAATTGCCCTTGCTAAAATAGCTACCAAAAGCGGTTGAGAATCAATTAAGACAGACCCTAAACCTGCTCCAGTTTTTTCTATACCATAAGTTAAAAACAACTGAAAAAAAGTGGCATCAACAATCGTAAAAACAAAAAACCACTTCAAATCGCATCTATAAATTTTTAAATCTCTTTTAAACAAATATGTTGTTATTAGAACAAGAATCCCAGCAGGAAGTAATCTTAAAGAAGCCACAAACTCTGGCCCAGCACTAGATACTAAAGGAGTCATTGCCGCCATAGAAGTACCCCAAAGTGCAAAAGGGAGTATCATTAAAAACCAATTTAAGATTGAATTCATTAGGTCTGCTGATAATCTTTTTAAAGTAGTTTTATAAATTTACCTTAAAAGAATGATTTGGCCTTTTAGACGAAAGTCAAAAAAAAGAATAGCTCGTATAGTAATTGATGAGCCTATTACAAGTTCAACAAGAGTTTCAGTCCTTAAAGCTCTCAAACAAATAGAGGATAGAGAATTTCCTGCTTTAATCGTGAGAATTGATTCTCCAGGGGGTACTGTTGGGGATAGCCAAGAAATATACTCTGCTATTAAAAGACTAAAAGATAAAGGATGTAAAGTCATTGCTAGTTTTGGGAACATCTCAGCATCAGGAGGCGTTTACATTGGTGTTGCATCTGACAAAATAGTTGCTAATCCAGGCACAATTACAGGATCTATTGGTGTAATTATAAGAGGAAATAATTTATCTGAATTATTAGATAAAATCGGCATTAAATTTGAAACTGTTAAAAGTGGTGTATTTAAAGACATACTTTCTCCAGATAAACCTTTAAGTGAGGAAGGTAGAGGTCTACTCCAAGGACTTATAGATGAAAGTTACAAACAATTTACTGAAGCTGTTGCTGAAGGAAGGAATTTACCTGTTGAAGAAGTAAGAAAATTTGCTGATGGAAGAATTTTTACTGGAACACAAGCACTCGAACTTGGTCTTGTTGATAAGGTTGGAGATGAATTTGTTGCAAGAGAGCTAGCTGCAGAAATGGTTAATATTGATCCTAAAATTCAGCCCTTAACATTTGGGAAGAAGAAGAAAAAAATACTTGGACTAATTCCTGGAAGTAGAATGATTGATAAAATTATCAATAATATCTTTTTTGAGTTTGACTCATCTAATAAAGTACTTTGGTTATATAAGCCTTAAATAAATATGCATGAAAAAATGAAAGATGATTATAAAATTACATTTATTCGTGGGGCTACAACAGCATCTGGGAATTCTGTTAAGGAAATAGAAGTTGCGGTAGTGGAATTAATTGATGAATTAATTTCACGAAACAATCTAATTAAGACGAACATACTATCCATTACATTTACAGCGACAAAAGATTTAAATGCATGTTTCCCAGCTTCAATTGCAAGGAAATTTAATGGACTCGATTCAGTTGCGTTTTTAGACTGCCAACAAATGCACGTATCCGATGATGTTGATTTTTGTATAAGAATAATGGCTCAAGTTTTATTGTCACCAAATGATTCAATAAAGCACCCTTATTTAAAAGGTGCTGCAAAATTAAGGACAGATAGATGTTAACCTTAAAAAAAACAATTTTTCCAATGAGAAATTGGATAAGCCTTAATTCATCAATTCCATAAAAATTAAATTCCTCAATGATAAAAAACACAAAAAAAATTGCTCTAAATTTTAAAATTTTAAGATTTTTTCTAATTCCTATAATTTTAATCTCAACCCCATTTTTCAGTAATACTAAAGATGTTAATGCTGGGTTAGAATTTCAATGGGATCAAGATTCTGGCTTTAGAAGATTAAAATGGTTTCAAAAAGAAAACAAAAGAAAATTAAGAAATAAGATTTATTTTTTCTTTAGGCCATCCGATAGAAAAACCGACCTTTTAAAAATTAACTTAGCAATCCCCAAAACATTTAAATCCTCATTAAATGAAGAAAAAATTAGTTTTTGCAAGGTAAATATTGGCGGTTTTGAAAGTCGAACTAAATGTTTAGAAGATATTCCAGCTGATATCGAAATTAATAGTGAGGAATCAGGCTTACGTTCAATAAATATTTACCCATATAGGCCAATCCCTTCGAACAAAGAAAGTTATGCAATTCTTTTAAAAGTCTCTAATCCAAAAAGATCAGGACTATATCAATTCCATTCGTATGGTCAACCTAAAGGAAAATCAATTTCAACTTATTTAGGAAGCTGGACTATAATGATCGATTAAATGATAAATTAAATATGGTTAATTAAAAAAATGACTAAAAGAACTTTTGGTGGAACATCAAGAAAAAGAAAACGCGTATCTGGTTTTAGAGTAAGAATGCGTTCTCATACTGGTAGAAGAGTTATTAAAAGTAGGAGACAAAAAGGTAGAGAAAGAATAGCTGTATAAACCTTAATTAATATGGCCTTACCTAAAGATATGCGTTTAAAAGGTCATAGGACTTTTAATTATATCCATAAAAATTCCATTAAATATTATGGAAAATTAATGACTTTTAAAGTGGTAAGATCTAATTCTGAAATTCTCTTATCCCACAAACACAAAAATACCTCTAATAATTTAAGGGTTGCGATTTCTATTAGCAAAAAAGTCACAAAAAAAGCTGTAGATAGAAACAAAATTAGAAGAATTCTTCAAGAGTGGCTATTAAAAAACATTAAAAATATTAATAACCACAAACCATATTGGTTACTTGTTAACCTTAAATTTGGAGATTTTTGCAATGACAAAAATCAACTTTTGGAGGAATTTCAAAGCTTAATGTTCAAATCACGTCTAATAAAATGATTAACATGAATGAAGAAACCTTTTATGAAGGTGGTCCCGCAAGAAGTGACTTAATAATAAATCTTTTAGCAGGATTAACTATTCTTGGCTTGCCATTTACTTTTGCTGCAATAGTAAGAGCCTTGTGGTTAAGATACAAAATTACAAATAAGAAAATTACAATAGATGGAGGTTGGTTTGGCAAGAACAAAACTCAAGTTTCATTAAGTAAAATTGAAGAAATTAGATCTATCCCAAGAGGTTTTGGATCATATGGTGATATGGTTCTTATTCTTAATGACGGATCAAAAGTTGAAATGAAATCTTTACCACTTTTTAGAGAAAAGCAGAAATTTATTGAAGAAAATATAATCAAAAAATCTCAGCAAGCAAATCTTAACGAGGTAAGTGGATTTGCTACTAAATCCTAAATTAATTAATTACAAAAAACTTTTTTTCCTGTAAAATAAATGTCTGTTAAATTTACACTCTTTTTAATATCGTGATAGGGTTCATTTCCGAAAAACTACTAATCCCTATTCTGGATTTTTTCTACGGTTTGGTTCCTAGTTATGGTTTAGCAATTGTTGCTTTAACAGTAGTTATAAGAATTGCGCTTTTCCCTCTGAGTGCTGGTTCTATTAGAAGCGCAAGAAGGATGAAAATTGCCCAACCAGTAATGCAAAAAAGGCAAGCAGAAATAAAATCTAAGTTTTCAGGTGACCCAAAGAAACAGCAAGAAGAATTAGGAAAATTAATGAATGAATTTGGCAGTCCTCTTGCTGGTTGTCTCCCTTTAATTGTCCAAATGCCTGTTTTATTTGCATTGTTTGCAACCTTACGAGGTTCACCATTTGCTGATGTTCCCTACAACATAAATCTTAAGGTTGTGCCCCAAGATCAAATTGCAGCTATTGACCCAAAACCTTATAAGTCTCCAAGACACTCAATTTTCATCACAGAAAAATCACATTACCCTGTAATAGCTACCCTCCCTAATGGGACAAAATTAGGAGCAGATGAATCAATAAAAATAAATCTGCAAACAACAAATGGCACTAGTTATTCAGAAGTTTTATCTAAATTCGACAACGGTTCTAAATTCCTTCCTACTTGGACAGTTTCAAAAGGTTCCGAAAATCTAAAAGTTTCCCAAGATGGAACAGTAACTGCAATTAAACCAGGTGATGCAACAATTGAAGCTAAAATTCCTGGTCTAGCTGCTAAAAGTGGATTTCTTTTTATTAAAGCATTAGGTCAAGTTGGCTTCTATGTAGATGGATCTATTAATTGGGACATTGCAGCACTTGTTGGTGCTTTTGGCTTAACTTTACTTTTATCCCAAGTTTTATCTAGCCAAGGGATGCCAGCAAACCCACAGCAATCAACTGCGAACAAAATCACTCCAGTCATGATTACAGGTATGTTTTTGTTTTTCCCACTCCCTGCTGGGGTTTTATTGTATATGGTTGTTGCTAACATATTCCAGGCATTTCAAACCTTTCTCCTTAACAAAGAAGCTCTCCCTGATAATTTACAGAAAATTCTGGATCAACAATTATTAGGAAAAAATGCAACAATCACAACTAACGCCTCAACTATTTCTGAAAAAAGATTACCTTTTGAACCTAACAACAAAAAATAGTTTTAATCTTAAATGATGAATTCTTGGTCTAAAAATTTAGAATTACTCATTAAATCTAGAACTTCATTAATTTGGATTAGGACTAAAGAAGAGGAAAGATTAGAAAAATTAGTTAAGTTTTCTTGTGAAAGACTAAATATAAAAAGATTCGTTTACTGGGATTGTGTTAGTGGTATAAAAGGATTAATAAATGAAGAAGGTAAATTTTCTAACAATCCGTTAGGAGTGCTTAATTGGCTTAAAGAACTAAATTCTGAAGTTTCAACAGTTTTATTAGTTAAAGATTTTCATAAATTTTATGATGATCCATTTATCAACAGAACTATTAAAGAACTATCCTCAGCGCTTAAAAAAACTAGTCATAATTTAATTTTTAGTTCTCATTTATTTCCATCATCTGAAGAGTTGGATGAATTAATGGCAATTGTAAATTTACCTTTACCTGATCAAAGAGAATTGAAAAATCTAATAAAACAAATTGCTATCAATACCAATTCAAAACTAGAAGAACAAGACTTAAACGAACTTTCTATAGCTTCAAGTGGACTAACCGAAATTAAAGTAAAGCAAGTCACTGCAAAGGCCCTTGCTCAAAGAGGAAAAATAAGTAAAGAAGATATTAAAGATATTCTCGAAGAGAAAAAACAAGTAATCGCCAGAAGTGAAATTTTAGAATTTTTCGAAGCCAAATCAAGTCAAGATGATATTGGTGGTTTAAATGTTTTAAAAGTTTGGCTCAATCAAAGATACAGGGCCTTTTCTAAAGAAGCTAGAGACTATGGATTACCTATTCCCAAGGGAGTCTTACTCGTTGGGGCTCAAGGAACAGGGAAATCGCTAACCGCAAAATCAATTTCTAAGAGTTGGTCGATGCCTCTGCTTAGGCTTGATGTTGGAAGACTATTTTCTAGCCTTGTTGGTTCAAGCGAGGCAAGAACAAGAGAATCAATATTGAGAGCTGAGGCCATGTCTCCTTGCATCCTTTGGATCGATGAAATTGATAAGGGCTTTGGTGGTGATGCTAGAAGTGATGGAGGAACAAGTCAAAGGGTTTTAGCAAGTTTGCTAACTTGGATGGCTGAAAAAGAATCTGCCGTATTTGTCATAGCTACTGCTAATGCTATAGACAAGCTTCCTGCCGAATTATTAAGGAAGGGTAGGTTTGATGAGATATTTTTTCTTGACTTACCAAATTCTGAAGAAAGATTAAGTATTCTAGATTTGCACTTAAAAAAAAGAAGACCGAGTTATAGTTTTCCTCTCTCCACTATCATTGATAGAACTGATGGGTTCTCAGGTGCAGAACTTGAACAAGCTGTAATAGAGGGAATGCATATTTCATTCTCTGAGAATAGAGAACTTATGGAGAAAGATTTAATAAAGGCAGTTTCTGAATTAGTTCCCTTATCCAGAACAGCTAAGGAGCAAATTAATTTACTAAAAGAATGGTCATCTTCAGGGCGGGCTCGATATGCATCTTAGCTCAAAATTTTTATTTAAAAATACCCCTTAAGTTAGGAATCATTAATTTAGTTAATTTTTAGTCAAAAATCCCTGATAATGAACTTAGATTAACTACCTTAATTAAGGTATAAAAAAAAATAGTGTTAGATCAAAAATTAATAAGAGAAAATCCAACTTCAGTTGAAGAAAGTTTATCCCTAAGAGGAAAAGTTTTTAATATTTCCCAAATACAAGAATTAACTCTTCAAAAAAAAGAAGTTGATATAGAAATATCCAGTCTCCAATCTGAGAGTAAAAAGTTAAGTAAATTGATCGGTAAAGAAATCAGCAAATCTAAAAGCAAAGATTCTCTAGAAGTAAATAATTTAAAGAAAAAAGGAAATGAATACAGAACCAAAATTTCTGAACTTGAAGAGAAACAAAGAGTTTTAGATAAACAAGTAGATAATGAAATTAGTAATTTACCAAATTTACCTAGCAAAGATGCTCCTATTGGAAAAGATGAAAGTCATAATGTTCAAGTAAAAACCTGGGGAGACCCTTTAGAAAGAGAAAATCTTAAATCACACTGGGAATTAGGCGAAAGTCTTAATCTTTTCGACTCTGTTAAATCAACTAAAATATCTAAAAGTCGTTTTATTACACTAATTGGCAATGGCGCCAGATTGGAAAGGGCACTAATAACTTTTATGCTCGACATGCATACTAAAAATGGTTATTTAGAGTTAATGCCGCCAGCTTTAGTAAACTCAGAAAGTCTTACCGGATCTGGTCAATTACCAAAATTTTCAAATGAAAGTTTTAAGTGTTCTAATGACGACCTATGGCTTTCTCCCACAGCTGAAGTCCCACTAACTGCTTTTCATAGAAATGATATTATTGATCCCAAGCAATTACCCCTTAAGTATGTTGCATATAGCCCATGTTTTAGAAGAGAAGCTGGGAGTTATGGGAGGGATACTAAAGGTTTAATAAGACTTCATCAATTTAATAAAGTTGAACTATATTGGTTTTGTGATCCAAGTAAATCTAAAGAAGCTCATAAAAAGATCACTTCAGATGCAGAAAGTATCTTAAAAAAGCTCAATCTACCTTACAGACTAGTTGATATTTGCACTGGAGATTTAGGTTTTTCTTCAAGCAGAACTTTTGATCTTGAAGTCTGGCTACCAAGTAGTAAATGTTATAGAGAAATTTCAAGTTGCAGTAACTGTTTAGATTTTCAAGCCCGCAGATCATCAGTAAGAGCAAAAATTGATAAAAAAAATACATACTTGCATACCTTAAATGGTAGTGGGCTTGCGATTGGAAGAACTATGGCTGCTATTCTTGAGAATGGCCAACAAACTGATGGGAGTGTAAAAATTCCTGATGCACTAGTTCCATATTTTGGTTCGAATTTTTTAAAAACTGCTTAGTATAATTAAATGAACGTTTTAACCTCAATTGCAGTTCTGGGATTTCTCATTTTTTTTCATGAGATGGGTCATTTTCTTGCAGCAATTTTGCAAGGTATCTATGTTGATGGATTTTCAATTGGTTTTGGACCATCAATAATTCAGAAAAGATATAAAGATATAACCTATTCACTTAGAGCCTTTCCATTGGGGGGGTTTGTTTCCTTTCCTGATGAAGAAATAAACAATATTGACCCTAAAGATCCAAATCTTTTAAAAAATAGGCCAGTTATTCAAAGAGTAATTGTTATATCTGCTGGGGTATTCGCTAATTTAATTCTTGCTTATACTATCTTAATTGTAAATGTAACTACTATTGGGATTCCATTTGATCCCGATCCTGGTATTTTAGTTTTGGCTACTCAGCCGGAAAAGGCAGCTTCTCTTGCTGGGTTACAAGCAGGGGATAAAATCTTAAAAATTGAGAGAAGTACTTTAGGAGTTGGCGATCAAGCAGTTTCCGATTTAGTAAAAGAGATTCAAAATTCATCAGAGAACCCAATTTCGATAACAATTGATAGAGATGGAGTTCTAAAAGATTTAACATTGGTACCAAAAAATATAGATGGGAAAGGTACAATAGGTGCTCAATTACAACCTAATATAAAAAAAGAAACTAAAAAGACAAAAAATATATTCGACCTTTTTAAATACACCAATAATGAATTTTCTTCACTTTTGGTAAAAACGATACAAGGTTATAAAGGATTAATTACAAATTTCTCCTCAACAGCTCAACAATTAAGTGGGCCCGTCAAAATCGTTGAAATTGGTGCTCAACTATCACAACAAGGTGGAACAGGGATATTATTATTTGCAGCACTAATTTCTATTAATTTAGCAGTTCTCAATTCTTTACCCTTACCTCTATTAGATGGTGGACAACTAGTTTTTACTTTGATTGAAGGTTTTAGAGGTAAACCAGTACCAGTTAAGGTACAAATGGTAGTTACTCAATCAAGTTTCTTTCTTTTAGTTGGACTTAGTGTGCTGCTTATAATAAGGGATACTAGTCAACTTTTAATAGTACAAAGATTATTTAATCAATAAATAAATTTTAAAAATTGTTATCCAAGCTGTTAATATAGAAAAAGTTTAAAAATTCTACTTAAATGGCCAAAAAGTCCATGATTGCGAGAGAAGTCAAACGCAAAAAGCTTGTACAGAAATATGCTGCAAAAAGAAAATCATTATTAGATGAATTCAATGCTGCAAAAGACCCAATGGAAAGATTAGAAATACATAGAAAGATACAGGGCCTCCCTAGAAATTCTGCCCCAAATAGAGTTAGAAATAGATGTTGGGCAACTGGTAAACCAAGAGGAGTCTACAGAGACTTTGGTCTTTGCAGGAATCAGTTGAGGCAAAGAGCTCACAATGGTGAGCTTCCTGGGGTAGTTAAATCAAGTTGGTAGTGCAAGTAAAGATTTTTAATATTCATTCTTCAACATTTTTAAGAAAATTTATAGCTTATCTAAATAATTTACTCAATATGTCCCTATTAAATGTAAGAATAAATTATGTATAGATTTATAATTTAAAAAGTGGAAGGACAAAATAAGTCGATCACGTTTGACGGACGAGAGATACGACTAACTACAGGACTATATGCTCCTCAAGCAAATGGATCAGTAATGATTGAATGTGGTGACACATCACTGTTAGTTACAGCGACAAAAACTACAAAAAAAGAAGCATCAGACTTTCTGCCTCTTATCTGTGACTATGAGGAAAAACTATATGCTGCTGGAAGAATTCCAGGTGGTTTCATGAGGAGAGAGGGTCGCCCTCCTGAAAGAGCTACTTTAATTTCAAGATTGATTGATAGACCAATGAGGCCACTTTTCCCCTCATGGATGAAAGACGAAATACAAATAGTTGCGTCTTGCCTTTCTCTAGATGAAAGGGTACCGGCAGATGTTCTTGCAGTTACTGGGGCTTCAATAGCTACTTTACTTGGGGAAATTCCATTTTACGGTCCCATGGCAGCGGTCAGAGTTGGGCTAATAGGGGATGATTTCATTCTAAACCCAAGCTACAGAGAGATAGAGAAAGGAGATTTGGACATCGTTGTAGCGGGATCACCTGAAGGCATCGTCATGATTGAAGCAGGTGCCAACCAATTGTCTGAACAAGACACTATCGAAGCGATAGATTTTGGTTATGAAGCGGTTACTGAACTTATTAAATCTCAAGAAGATTTACTGAAAGATTTAGGTATAAAACAAGTTAAGCCATCAGAACCTGAGGAAGATAAAACATTATCCGCTTACTTAGAAAAAAATTGTACAAAAAGTATTGATTTAGTTTTAAAGAAATTTGATCAGTCAAAAGAGCAGCGAGATCTCGAACTCGAAAAAATAAAGGGTGATACTCTAGATAAAATTGAATCTTTGAAAGATGACAACCAAATAAAAGCTCTTCTAAGAGAAAATGACAAGTTATTAAGTTCCGACTTTAAAAAACTTACAAAGAAATTAATGAGGTCTCAAATTATAAATGATGGGAAAAGAGTTGACGGGAGAGATCTCGACGAAGTTAGAAAAATATCAGCTTCTGCAGGAATTCTCCCAAAGAGAGTTCATGGATCTGCATTATTTCAAAGAGGTTTAACACAAGTTTTATCTACAACTACACTCGGTACTCCAAGTGATGCTCAGGAAATGGATGATCTTAATCCAAGCACTGAAAAAACTTATCTACATCATTATAATTTCCCTCCATATTCTGTAGGAGAAACTAGACCAATGAGAACTCCTGGCAGAAGAGAAATTGGCCATGGAGCATTAGCAGAAAGAGCAATAATTCCTGTGCTACCAGGTAAAGAGACATTTCCTTACGTTTTAAGAGTTGTTAGTGAAGTGTTAAGTTCAAACGGATCAACTTCAATGGGGTCAGTTTGCGGCAGCACACTTTCATTATTAGATGCAGGAGTTCCTCTCAAAGCCCCTGTAAGTGGTACAGCCATGGGATTAATCAAAGAAGGTAAAGAAATACGAATTCTTACAGATATTCAAGGTATAGAAGACTTTCTTGGTGACATGGATTTTAAAGTTGCTGGTACCGACAAAGGGATAACAGCACTGCAAATGGATATGAAAATCACAGGTTTGCCTGTCTCTATAATTTCTGACGCAATCAAAAAAGCTCGTCCCGCAAGATTACATATCTTAGAAAAGATGCAAGAGGCAATTGATGAACCTAAAGATGCCTTATCTCCTCACGCACCAAGACTCTTAAGCTTTAGGATTGATCCGGAACTTATAGGAACAGTTATTGGACCTGGCGGAAGGACTATCAAAGGAATTACTGAGAGAACTAATACAAAAATTGATATTGAAGATGGAGGCATAGTTACTATCGCATCACATGATGGTGCAGCTGCTGAAGAAGCTCAAAAGATAATAGAGGGATTAACTAGAAAAGTCCACGAAGGTGAAATTTTCTCAGGTGTTGTAACTCGAATAATACCAATTGGTGCCTTTGTTGAAATTCTTCCTGGTAAAGAAGGGATGGTTCACATATCACAACTTTCTGAAGCCAGAGTAGAGAGAGTTGAAGATGTAGTTAGGCAAGGAGATGAAGTAACTGTTAGGGTTCGAGAAATTGATAGTAGAGGAAGGATTAATCTAACTTTAAGAGGCGTTTCACAAAATGGGGGAGGTTCTTATCCTGAACCAACCCCAACCCCAGTGGCACCCCTTAGTTAGAGTTTAAATAGGGTAAAGGTCAAAATATTTAATTATCTCTTTGATTTCCAAACATATAAGCTCATGCATTTTCGCATTATTCGTAGCGACTATAATCCCTCCATGTTCAAAATTTGAATTGCCATAAATCAGATTTTTATTATCTAAATTTGTGATTTTACCTCCAGCGTCTCTTAAGATGGCTTCTGGAGCAGCAAAATCCCAATCTTTAGGAGCTCCCCCACCAGGAAGGCTTAAACATATATATATATCACTTTCTCCTCTTGCAATGGATGCAATTTTGCAACCTATACTTCCCATGACTATAACTTCTTTAAATTTAATTTTAAGAATTAAATCTCTTAAAGACTTGTTCCGATGGTTTTTACTCGTAACTATAACCATATCTTTAAGATTTTTATTTTTTGATAGATTTGGAGATAATTTTGATCCATCTTTTTTTTCACACCAAACCTCTTCTCCATTAGAAATCCATAATTCTTCTTTTTCGGGAATCAAAACAATTCCCAAATATGGTTTATTTTTATAACTCAATGCTAAATGCATAGCATAATTACTAGTGCCTTGAATAAAATCTTTAGTTCCATCAAGAGGGTCAAGGATCCAAATCCAGTCAGTATGAATTTTTCTAGTTAAAGAAGGTAGCTTTATATTCTCCTCACTTAATATTTCCCAGTCAATACCCTGGTATTTTTCGTTTATCCTCTTAATTATTAACTCATTCACCTCTAAATCTGCAAGTGTTACTGGATCTTGACTGTTGTTATTTTTTATAATTTTGGTTTTATTGTTTGAAAATTTAATTATTTGGGCATAATAAAGTAAGATTTCAGCTGCTTCCCAACTAAAAATCCTCAAATCATTTATTAACTCCTTTATGTCTACACCAGAAGGTAATGTAATCACTAAATGAATATTAATACTTCATCATCTCATAAAAACGACGAACCAGAAAGTAGTGTTTTATATATTGTTGGTACTCCAATAGGAAATTTAAACGATCTTTCATCAAGGGCTTTAAACGTTCTTAAAAATGTTTCTTTAGTTGCCTGCGAAGACACCAGACAAACTAAAAAAATAATGAAAAAATATGACTTTACTAATAATCTAATAAGCTTTAATAAAAATAATTCTTTTAAAAAAACACCTTACTTAATTAATCTTCTAATCTCTGGGGAATCGATTGCATTAGTGAGTGATGCCGGCATGCCAAGTATTTGCGATCCTGGAGAAAAGCTTGTGAATATTGCAAGAACCAATGGCATTAATATTATTTGTGTACCTGGGCCATGTGCAGCATTAACCGCACTCGTATCCAGTGGTCTTCCTTCTTCAAGATTTACTTTTGAAGGATTTCTTCCTAGGAAGAAATCTGAAAGAGAAAATATTCTCATGGAAATAAGTAAAAATAATAAAACGACAATTTTATTTGAATCACCTAATCGTCTTAAAAAATTATTATTTGAATTAAAAGAGTATTTAGGAGGAGAAAGAAAAGTTCACATATCTCGCGAATTAACAAAAAAATTTGAGGAAAATATTGGAAATAATATTAATGAGATTATCACTTACTTTAAAGACAAAGATGTATTGGGAGAAATTACAATAGTCATCAAAGGGAGGGAAAGCTACAGGGATGATTTAGTAATTAATGAATCTGAATTAAAAAAAGAACTAAATGATTTGATTAAAGCAGGTTTATCTCTTTCAAAGGCATCTAAATATTTAGCAAAAAAAAATAACCTTACTAAAAGTCTTATTTATAATATGTATTAAATTAGTCCAATAAATTTCGAAGATAAAGATGGAATCATTATTAAAAAAAGCCATTTTTTTATTTACTTTTAACTTTTTATTATTTTCAATCTTAATGATTGGGGTCCAAAATAGTTCAAATAAACGTAAAGTTATTTTATTAACGAATGAAACGGTGAGTCTACCTACAGGATTTATTGTTGGAATTAGTTTTATTAGTGGTTCATTATTAGGCGGTCTCATAAAAACTGATTTTGATTTAAAAAAATAAATTTTATAAAGCTATCAATTTATCAGAACTTACAATTCTTGAAATACCCTTATTCAATAATAGTGGTGCTACGATCCGAAATACATTGGGATTCGGAACCTTAATTACTTTCTGTTCTCTAGTACAAATTTTTTTTGCCAGCTTTAAGTCAAAGAAAATTTCAATTGTTTTTCTATCTAATTCTTCTTTAGAAAGAAATTGCCAATCTGGATAATCTCTTAAATATTTGATTTCCAACTCAATTTTTTTATCAACTATCATATAAACATTATTTGGGAGATTTACTTCTGAGATAGGTATAGATGATAAGTCTTTCTGTAAAGTATTATCTATATCAAAATTTAAAGGTGTTATCTCAGTAAATTGTGAAATAGGTGATAAATCATCCTCATTTTTAATTAAGTCTGAATTATTAGAATTTTTCTCATCAAAAATATTAGAATCTCCATAGGTATCATTTATATTTTTATAATCAATAATTTTATTAATTTTTTGAGCTTTTGGAATTATTTTGTTATATAGATCTTCCCCTAGGTGCTTTTTCAAATTACGAACAATGGTTGATCTTGCACAATTGAATTCTTTCGCTAATTGATCTATAGCTTTCCCTTGAGTGAACTCCTTGATAATTATTATTTTTTCTTTTTCGGAAATCCTTTTAGCCAAATTTATTACTAAGTATTAATAGTTTTTTGATTTACCTTAATTTAACCATAATTTTAGAAGATTTAAATTAACTAATAAATATTTAAAAAGAATATTATTTAATTCTAAATGCTTAAGCAGCGGTCGGATATAATAAATAAATGCTTCCTTAGCTCAGCTGGATAGAGCAACTGCCTTCTAAGCAGTGGGCCGCAGGTTCGAATCCTGCAGGAAGCGTTTACAAATATGATTAAATTTATTATTTCGTTATTGAATTATATGAAAAGCTTTAAACTTCTTACCCACCTCTTCAATTATAATGATGATTTTCTTAAGGTTATAAATACCTAATTTTTCTATCTAACAAACTATGGTGTTACCTCAAATAAAAAATATTTGTTGTATTGGCGCAGGTTATGTTGGAGGGCCAACAATGTCAGTCATAGCCGACAAGTGTCCATACTTAAGTGTAAATGTTGTTGATATTAACGCTCAGAGAATTCAAGATTGGAATAGTAGTAATCTGGAAGATTTACCCATATATGAACCTGGACTGGATAAAAAAATAGAAAAATGTAGAAATATAAATCTTCATTTCTCTGTAGAAATAGAAAAACATATATCAAATGCCGATATAGTTTTCATTTCTGTTAATACACCCACTAAGACGAAAGGCATTGGCGCAGGCAAAGCAAGTGATTTAAAATGGGTTGAAGCTTGTGCAAGGCAAGTATCAAAGTTTGCCTCAGGACATACAATAGTAGTAGAAAAAAGTACATTACCAGTAAAGACCGCAGAAGTAATTAAAAAGATTCTCGAGGATGCAGAACTGAATTCTCAAAACAAATCAAAAACAACATTTGACGTTTTGTCCAATCCAGAATTTTTATCAGAAGGTTCAGCTATTGAGGATCTTGAGCATCCTGATAGAGTTCTTATTGGTGGAGAAAATATTGAAGCAATTAACGTCCTAAGTGAAATTTACCTTAATTGGGTTCCAAAAGAAAAAATACTGCATACAAATATTTGGAGTAGCGAATTAGCAAAGTTGACGGCCAACGCATTCTTGGCCCAACGAATTAGTTCAATTAATTCAATAAGTGCAATTTGTGAAGCGACTGGTGCTGATGTCAGAGAAGTTGCTAGAGCAATTGGTTCTGACAGTAGAATTGGTTCAAAATTTCTAGATTCTGGTCCAGGTTTTGGTGGTAGCTGCTTTAAAAAAGATATCTTAAATCTTGTATATTTATGCGAATATTTTGGTTTACCAGAAGTTGCAAAGTTTTGGGAAGAAGTTATTGCACTTAATAAATGGCATCAACATAGGATTTCAAAGTTAATTGTCAAAACTCTTTTTGGAACAGTCACAGGAAAAAAAATTAGTATTTTAGGATTTGCTTTTAAAGCAAATACTAATGACACTAGAGAATCAGCTGCAATAACAATTTGTAAAGATTTAATAGAAGAAGGGGCAGTACTATCAATACATGATCCAAAAGTAGACACATGCCAAATTGAAAAAGATCTGGGAATTAAATCATCGGTTAATAGCGAGGATCCATTAACTGATAAAACATTTGATAGTAAAGGTGTGTGGAATTACGCAAAAACTACAGATGAATCATTATCTGGTTCAGATGCATCAATAATTCTTACTGAATGGAAAGAATACGAAAATATAGATTGGCTTAAGGCAAAAAAAATCATGAGAAGCCCCTCATGGATATTTGATGCAAGGTCAATTGTCAATACAAATGAAGTTAAGAATGCCGGTCTTAATTTGTGGAGAATTGGAGACGGATCACAAATATAAATTATTACTTATAAAAATTCTATATTTTTAAAATTTGTCAAAAGTTAATTTAAGGTCATTAACATTTTTTTCCCAAAACCAACCATCTATGCACATTCTTTCAATGTTCCGATGAGGTTTCCAATTCAATATATTTATTGCTTTTTTATTGTCAGCCACTGAAATTGCTACATCACCTGGTCTTCTATCAACATAATCAAAGGGTATCTTACAGTTGTTAACTTTTTCGAATGTCCTAACTAATTCAAGCACAGTTGTTCCCTTAGAGGTTCCAAGATTTAAATTAGTAAAAATCCCATCTTGTGATTCTAAATAATTTAAAGCTGATAAATGTCCTTCAGCAAGATCCATAACGTGAATGTAATCTCTGATTGCAGTCCCATCTTTGGTAGGCCAATCTCTTCCATAAACTTTTAAAAAGCTCCTTTTACCTATTGCCACTTGAGTAATAAAAGGGAATAAATTAGATGGAACACCATTAGGGCATTCTCCAATTAATCCTGATTCATGTGCACCTATAGGATTAAAGTATCTTAAATTTGCTATTTTCCAATTTTCTTTATCACTGATATAAAGTGAATTCAAAATTTTCTCGATGATTAATTTTGATTCTCCATAAGGATTTTTAGGTTTAATTTCAGCATCTTCTGTTAAGAGTTTATTATCTGAAGTTCCGTAGACAGTTGCACTACTACTAAAAACAATAGTTTTACAATTATGAATAGCCATAACCTTAAAAAGATTGATAGATCCATTTACATTGGCATCCCAGTATTGCAAGGGATATTCAACTGATTCAGAGACAGACTTCAATCCAGCAAAATGTATAACTGAATTTATTGGTTTTCCTTCATTTATTGATTCTTGAAAGACATTATTTAGTTTATTAAAATTTCTAATATCACACTCAATAAATTTAATCCTTTCCTCATATTTTTCATCTATCTTTTTAAAAAGAGTAAAAATTTTTTCAAGAAACAACTTCGAAGAGTTTACAAAAGAATCTACGATAATCAAATCAAAACCCTTCTCCAAAAGTAAACTTGCTGTATGGCTCCCTATGAAACCCGCTCCACCAGTTATTAAAATACGGTTCATTTTGATAACCTAAAACTTTTAAAGAATTAGAAAAAATTTATAATCCCTGCTAATCCTTTAACTCTGACAATAATAAAACTATAAGATAACTTTTATAACATAATTACTATACTTTATTAAAATTATAAAATTTTGATTTTTAAAGAAAATAATTGAACTTATGAAATTTTATAAATTCTACCTTTCATAATAATCTTTGAACCAATCTATGAATTTAGAAACCCCCATTTCTATTGAAGTAGAAGGCTTATAGTTAATCCATTCTTGGAGATCAGCACAATCTGACAAAGTTTCCTTAACTTCGCCAGACTGCATAGGCATCATTATTTTTTTAGCTTTACTTCCTAAATATCTTTCCAATAATTCAATAAAGTAACTTAACTCAATAGATTGACCTCTGCCAATATTAAAAATCCTATGTGGAGAATGCGAGTTAGATGGATTACCTATCTGATCTTTATCTGGGAAATTAGGAGTTGCCACCTTAAATGCACACTTAATTACTGCTTCAACAATATCGTCTATATATGTAAAGTCTCTTTTCATATTTCCTCTATTAAATATGTTTATAATTTCCCCATTAAGAATAGCCTTTGCAAAAATCATGGGTGCCATATCTGGTCGCCCCCAAGGACCATAAACAGTAAAAAACCTAAGTCCTGTAGCGGGGATTTTATATAAATGACTATAAGTATTTGCCATTAGTTCATTTGATCTTTTTGTTGCTGCATATAAACTTATGGGATTGTTAACTGGATCTTTTTCCGAAAATGGGATTTTACTATTTCCCCCATAAACTGAACTGCTTGATGCGTAAACTAAATTCTTTATATTATGCTCTCTACATGCTTCAAGTATATTTATAAATCCAACTATATTACTATCAATGTAAGAAAAAGGGTTCTCAATAGAATACCTAACTCCAGCTTGTGCAGCTAAATTAATTACTATATTTGGCTTTTGTTCGCTAAAAATAGATTCCAATATTTTTTTGTTTTCTAAAGATGATTCAATAAATTTATAACGACTATTTAAATCTTTACTTATTTTATGGATTCTTGCTAACCGATCTCTTTTTAATTTTACCGAATAATAATCATTCAAATTATCAAGACTAATTACTTCATGCCCCTCTTGAAGCAATCTTGTCACAACTGCAGCTCCAATAAAACCTCCTCCTCCTGTTATGAAAAATTTTTCCACAGTACTTTATTTTTTAAAAAGTTGATTAATATAGTAAAACCAAAAAAGATAGGTTGATAATCAATAACGACTAATTTACTATGAAATTTATAAAATTAGCAATTCTTTAATGTTCTATATAATGCTTAAAGTTTGAATTTCTTCTATTTTGTTTATGTTCTTCTAAAATTATGAATCTATTTTTAGATACTACTAGAAAAAGAAAGTTCAAGTTATGGCTACTTTCAATCTTTGACTTTTATTTTTCATTTAAAGTAATTCAACTTATTCTAGATAATAATTTTTTCTATTTCAAAAAGATTTTTGACACAAATCAGTTAATAGGATTTCTAATATTTTGGATATTTTTAAGTTATATGAGAGGAAGATATTTATTAACTGGAACTGAGAATATTTTTTTGAAATCAATAAAAGACTTTAGGGAAATTATCATAATAAGTTCTATTGTCCTGATATTTACATTTATATTAAAAATTTTTTCCATTCAAGACTCTTTTACATCATCAAACATATTACTTATTTACTTAATATTAATTCCTATATCTTTAATAAATAATTTTATTTTCTATTTTCTATTTGAAAACAGAAAAGCTAATGTAATTAATGTCTTTTTACTGGGAGACGAGAGAGAAATAACATATATTAAAGAAAACCTTTTATTAGATAAATTGAATATTTATAATTTCAAAAAAATTAAAAATAAAAAAGATATTGAATATATTCCAGATCAATTAATTATCGCTTTTGATGCAGAAATAAATAAACAAAACAAAAATATTATTGAGTATATGTATAAGAATGGTGTAGAGATATATTCATCAATTAGTTGGTGTGAAAAATTTGTAAAAAGAATACCGTCTGAACTTATTAACTTATATGAGTTAGTTAATAATCAAAATATACAAAATGAAAAGAAAATACAACTCAGATTAAAAAGATTAGGTGATATATTATTGGGTTCGCTGATACTATTACTTTCTTTCCCAATAATAATATTTTCTGGTTTACTTATCTGGATTAATGATAGAGGTCCAATTTTTTATTGCCAGACAAGAGAAGGTTTATTTGGACACCCAATAAAAATAATAAAACTTAGAACAATGAAAATTGATGCAGAGAAAAATGGCCCTCAATGGTCTACAAAAAATGATTCGAGGATAACAATTATTGGGAAAATACTCAGAAGAATAAGAATAGACGAATTACCTCAAATTATTTCTGTTATCAAAGGAGAAATGAGTCTTATCGGTCCAAGGCCAGAAAGGCCGGAAATAAATATGAAATTAAATAAATTAATTCCAAATTATCATTGTAGAAATTATGTAAAACCTGGGTTAAGCGGTTGGGCTCAAGTTAATTATCCATATGGAGCATCTATTGAAGATGCTAAAAATAAATTAAGTTATGATGTATACTACATTAAAAATTTTTCATGTTGGATAGACCTTTTAATTCTCTTTAAAACTACAAGAGTGGTTTTTAGTGGTATTGGTTGGAGCCCAAAATAAACGCCTTGTAAAATGAGAAATAACATAATTAGAAAAAAAAATTTAATATATATAATCGCTATACTTTTGGGTATTGTCGAAAAGATTAGTCAAGTATTACTTTTTGCTATTCCTTTTAAAGCTGTAGCAATAGTAAATAGTGGTAAAATCAGTAAATTAGTAAGTATTCCACTTTCATATTTAAATATAAATATTAATACAAATAAGGATCAATTTATATCTCTTACAGTTGTTCTAGTACTTTTAATAATACACATATGCCTTACTAAGTTTTTGAAAAGTCAAATTATAAAGAATATAAAAATAAGAAAGTTTAATAATATGAAAGCTGAGAAAGTAAATTTAAATAAAAAATTATTTGATAAAAATCTTTGGAAGATTGAAGAATTTATAAATTTTAGAACAATACTAATTTATAGTTTTATATTATTAATTTTCCTATTTTACTATGACTATCAAATTACAATTATTATAATTTCAAGCTGCATATTAAATTATCATCTAAGTAAAAAGTTTCTTAATTTTGATAAAAAAAATAAGAAAAAATCTTTAAATAATGAATTTAAAAAGACTTATATAAATAAAATTAAAAATAATTATGAACTAGTAACTTACATAAAACCCATAGTAAATACAATAATCATGTTTGGAATAATGTTATCTATTTTCTTAAGAGAAAATGCTAGTATATCTATCATATTGTTGTTTATAATAAGAAACACAATAAATCAGATTAATGAATTAATACTTAAGATTTCAAAAAATAAGGAATTCATAAAAACAGTTTTTAGTAAAAAATCAGATAAATCAACTTTAAATAAATTAAATTTATAAGAAATGCAAAAAAAAATCTCTATATGTTTTTATGGAATAACTAGAAACTTAAAAAAAACTTACCCTAGCATTGAAGAAAATATTATTAATCCAGCAAAAAAACATGGTGAGGTAAAGATTTTTTGTCATTTTTTTAACAATAAATATATCAACAACAAAAGGAGTAAGGAAATAAACTTAAAGATTGAAAAAAATTGGGAACTTATTGATTGTGAAAAATTAATTACAGATCCTCCAAATTTATTTTTAAAAGAGGCTAATTTAGAAAATATTTATAAATATGGTGATCCTCATTTAGATAATTTTAAAACTACAGAAAATCTAATGCATCAACTGTACTCATTAAAAAAAGCATATCAAATTTCAGAAAAATTCGATAGTGATATAACCTTATTTATACGACCAGATCTCTTATATATTGACTCTTTTGAGGAATTAATAAGAAAAAATCTATCAAGAAAAAGTGATATCATCAGTTTACCCTCATGGCAGAGTTTTAGAGGTCTTAATGACCGTTTTTCAATTTGTAATTCTCATTATTCTGCAAAGATTTATTCTTACAGAATTGATCAAATAAATAATTATTTAAAAAAATTTCAAAGGCCTGTTCATGGAGAGGAATTATTATTTTATGCACTTGAAAATAGTAAAACAAAAATTTTATTTATTAAGAATAGAGCATTTAGAGTCAGGGTAAGTGGTTATGTAAAAGAAGAAAGTTTCAAATATCAAAAAAATTTACTTAGAATTAAAAAATTGGTAATTAACAAAAAGAATGA
>QCBX01000002.1 GCA_003281455.1 Prochlorococcus sp. AG-347-J21 | reverse complement strand
TTTAATTGTTCTATTTTTTGCCCAAAAAGTATTATTTTCAAGCAATTTTTGCAGCTTAATTAATCCATTAGTCGGTTTCAGATTAGGACCTAACCCAAAAAACCTTAACCCTAAAGCTCCTTTTGAATGGTTTATTAAATATATTTCTTTCATTTGTTAAAAAGTTTTTAGACAAGTAAAAGATAGTTGGTTCATCTTTGTTCTTTCCATTTAAATACCTTAGTCGATCATTTCTATTAAATAAAGAGATATAGTTTTTCTGCATTCTGTTGTAACGCACTAATTTATAATGTTTGTAATACGATTAATTTTTTAAGGACTTTTACTTATGCTAAAACTTTTGTTGGGAGACCCGAATACACGAAAGTTAAAGCGCTATCAACCAATAGTGGAAGAGATAAATTTTTTAGAAGAAGAAATTTCTCAATTAACTGATGAAGAATTGAGAAGAGAAACTCATGATCTTAAATTAAAAATCTCAGCAGAATTGGATATTAAGAAACAAAAGGAACTATTAGAAGATTCTCTTCCTAAAGCCTTTGCAATCGTAAGGGAAGCAAGTAAGCGTGTTCTTGATATGAGACATTTTGATGTTCAGTTAATAGGCGGGATGGTTTTACATGAATGTCAAATTGCTGAGATGAAGACTGGAGAAGGCAAAACTCTTGTTGCAACATTACCCTGTTATTTAAATGCTTTAACTGGAAAAGGAGTTCACGTTGTTACTGTGAATGATTATTTAGCTAGAAGAGATGCTGAGTGGATGGGACAAGTTCATCGTTTTTTAGGTTTATCAGTTGGTTTGATTCAGCAAGATATGAGCCCAGTTGAGAGAAAGAAAAATTATGAATGTGATATTACTTATGCCACAAATTCCGAATTAGGATTTGATTATTTAAGGGATAATATGTCTACTGAGATTAATGAAGTAGTGCAAAGAAAATTCAACTACTGTGTGATTGATGAGGTTGATTCAATACTAATTGATGAAGCTAGAACTCCACTAATTATTTCTGGGCAAGTTGAAAGACCCCAAGAAAAATATCAAAAAGCTTCAGAATTATCTTTGGCATTAGTTAAAGCCAAAGAATTAAGTAAAGATGGGATTGATCCGGAAGGGGATTATGAAGTTGATGAAAAGCAGAGAAGTTGTATATTAACTGATCAAGGTTTCACTAAATGTGAAGAGTATTTGGGAGTTAATGATTTATATAATCCTCAAGATCCATGGGCACACTACATCACTAATGCTTTAAAAGCTAAAGAATTATTTATTAGAGATGTAAATTATATTATTAAAAATGATGAGGCTGTGATAGTCGATGAATTTACAGGTAGGGTAATGCCTGGAAGGCGTTGGAGTGACGGACAACATCAAGCAATAGAAGCAAAAGAGAATCTTAAAATTCAGCCTGAAACTCAAACATTAGCATCTATTACTTATCAGAATTTTTTCCTCTTATACCCTGGTTTAGCTGGAATGACAGGAACAGCAAAGACTGAGGAGGTTGAATTTGAAAAAACTTATAAATTAGAATCAACAGTTATACCCACTAATCAAATAAGGAAAAGACAAGATTGGTCTGACCAAGTTTTTAAAACTGAGATAGGTAAATGGAAGGCCGTTGCCAAAGAAACTGCACAAATTCATAGAGAAGGAAGACCTGTTTTAGTTGGTACAACAAGTGTTGAAAAAAGTGAGTTACTTAGTTCACTTTTAACTGACGAAAAAATCCCACATAATTTGTTAAATGCTAAACCAGAGAATGTTGAACGCGAAGCGGAAATTGTTGCTCAGGCAGGTAGAGCAGGTGCTGTTACTATTGCGACTAATATGGCTGGGAGGGGAACAGATATAATTCTCGGCGGTAATAGTGACTATATGGCAAGACTTAAATTAAAGGAGATTTTAGTTCCTTTGCTAGTAAGGCCAGATAATGAGCATAAACCACCAATCCCTAAGCAAAGAACTTCGAGATCTAAGGGTGGTTTTTCTTCAAAGCTGGGCTCAAATTTGAAAAAGAATATTGCAGACTCATCAACAAGTTTATTTCCCTGCAAATTAGATGAAGGAATTGAAAATAAACTTTCTCTTTTATCGAACAAACTTGTTGAAAATTGGGGAGAGAGACAACTTTCTGTTTTAGAACTAGATGACAGGATAGCTACAGCTGCCGAAAAAGCACCCACTGAAGATAAATTGATAAAGCTTTTGAGAGAATCTTTATCTGATGTAAAGAGAGAATATGAAAAAGTTTTGATTCATGAAGAGGAAAAAGTTAGAGAAGCTGGCGGTTTACATGTTATAGGCACTGAGAGGCATGAATCAAGAAGAGTGGATAATCAACTAAGAGGTAGAGCTGGAAGACAAGGTGATCTTGGAAGTACTAGATTCTTTTTATCTTTGGAAGATAATCTATTAAGAATTTTTGGAGGAGATAGGGTCGCAAATCTAATGAATGCATTTAGGGTTGACGAAGATATGCCTATCGAATCAGGTATGCTTACTAGGTCTTTAGAAAGTGCTCAAAAGAAAGTAGAAACCTATTATTACGATATTAGAAAACAGGTTTTCGAATACGACGAGGTAATGAATAACCAAAGAAAGGCTGTGTATAGCGAAAGACTAAGAGTTTTACAAGGAATTGATTTAAAGAGTCAAGTAATAGGATATGGAGAAAGAACAATGAGTGAAATTGTAGAGGCTTATATTAATCCTGATCTTCCACCTGAAGAATGGAATATAAATCAATTAATTTCTAAAGTCAAAGAATTCATATATTTATTAGATGATCTCAAAGTTGAAGATGTTAATTTACTTTCAATAGAAGAATTAAAAAACTATTTGCAAGAGCAGTTAAGAACAGCTTATGATTTGAAGGAATCTCAAATAGAGAAGATTCGTCCAGGATTAATGAGAGAAGCTGAAAGATTTTTCATTTTACAGCAAATAGATAATTTATGGCGGGAACATCTACAATCAATGGATTCTCTTAGGGAATCAGTTGGATTGAGAGGTTATGGCCAAAAAGATCCTTTAATAGAATATAAAAACGAAGGATATGATATGTTTCTCGAAATGATGACTAATATGAGACGGAATGTTATTTATTCAATGTTTATGTTTCAACCTAAAATTGATTCGGATGATCAAAATTAAACGAAGATTTAATCATCTCCAAGAAATTCAAAAATTTCTTTATCTTTAAGATTTTGAGAATCTCCGAGTTTAGAAATATCAATAGATTCTGAGTTTACTAAACATTGTAGAGTTTTTTCTAATTTAAGAATTTCATTTTCTAGCGAGTCTATTCTATCCATTAAATTTTTAATAACATTTGCTTCTGCATCTGGTAAGGCAGAGTGAGCTAGGGGATTTACTTTGACACCACTTTGATGGACTACTCTGCCAGGAACGCCAACCACAGTACTGTTTCCTTCTACATTACGTACAACAACCGAACCCGCACCAATTCGTGTATTAGATCCTACTGTAATGGAACCAAGAACTTTTGCACCTGCTCCAATTACAACATTTTCCATTAACGTTGGGTGCCTTTTCCCATGACTTTTACCTGTACCTCCTAATGTTACTCCTTGATAAAGTAGGCAATTATTTCCTATCTCAGCAGTTTCACCAATTACTACGCCCATTCCATGGTCTATGAACACTCGTTTACCAATTATGGCCCCAGGATGGATTTCAATCCCTGTTAAGAGCCTATTAAGATGACTTAAAAAGCGGGGGATTAAAGGAACTTTCAACTGCCATAATTTATGAGTAAACCTATGCATAACTATTGATTGAAAGCCAGGGTAGCAAAGGAAAATTTCTAATATTCCTCTTGCAGCAGGATCTCTCTCTTTAATAATTTCTATATCTGATTTTAAAGTTCTCAACACCATGATTCAATGAATAACTCCAATTTCTTTCTTTAATTGATTTATTGTTTCGATACTCAAGTAATTTTTAGCGCATATTATTTGAGGTAATCGCATAAGCTGGGAACGATTTTTTAATAGTGTGTTTTCTACAACTGATAAACTAGGACCATCACATATAACATGGTTTGCAGCCTTTAAAAGTGATAGTAATCTACTTTTATTATCTGAGATCGCAGTCATAAGCATTAATTCGTTACCTCGCATGCTATGTATAATAACTTCTGCTGCCCTCAATAAACCAGGACTAATGCTAACGATTCCTACACAACTTCCAGCATGTAATTCTTTGAGAATTTTTAATTCCTTTTGAAAGTCGCTCAGATCAACTGCAATTGCTCTAACTCCATGTTGTTTAGCAACTTTTTCTAGAGGCTGTAAAAAATATCTACTTGTGACAATAGTACCATCATTAGAATTACTTAAAACTTTTTCTAATTCTTCCATAGGAACAACTTCTACTGGAACATTTATTTTAGGAGAGAGGTCTTCTGCTATTAGCATAGAAGCACCTACATCCTCTCTAGGAGTACTGACGATAATTTTTGCTCCGCATTTAATTCGCCAATCAATTTCATGTGTCAATATTTTTTTTGTTTCTTGCAAGGTGCATCCTAGATTTATGAAGTTATCAATAGCTTTTTTTGCTTCTTGATCTGGTGGTTTACTTATTTTGTCTTTTGAAA
The DNA here is from genome assembly GCA_003281455.1 of Prochlorococcus sp. AG-347-J21. Taxonomy (GTDB): domain Bacteria; phylum Cyanobacteriota; class Cyanobacteriia; order PCC-6307; family Cyanobiaceae; genus Prochlorococcus_A. The sequence goes on along the minus strand of QCBX01000002.1, from coordinate 181,184 downwards.
AAACTGATTTTTTCAACTCTCTTTTTGTAAGATTATCTCTAACATAAATTCCTGAGCCAGCTATGGCTTCAACAACTCCATCTATTTCAAGTTGTCTGTAAACTTTACTTATAGTATTTCGGTGAAGCCCAGTCTGCATGGCAAGTTGCCTAGTGCTGGGTAATCTGTGACCTGGTGGATAATGTCTTGCTGCTATTGCAAAGCAAATTTGATTATATAGTTGTGTCGATGCCGGAATATCACTTTCTTGTTGAATATGAAATCTCACTTTAAAAAAAATCCTATCTAATTAATTTTATTGATGGTGACACTTTAACATTTGTCATAAATTTTCACTCTGCATCTTTTTTTACAAGAGGAGTTTTTCTGGGACTTAAAAACATAATCATGTTTCTCCCTTCTCTTTTTGGCTTTTGTTGTACTTCTGATTGCTCTTCTAAATCATTAGCCATTTTTAAAAGGAGTGTTTCAGCTAAATTAGAGTGTTGAATTTCTCTACCCCTAAAAATCACAGTGCATTTTACTTTATCTCCTGATTTTAAAAATTTAGTAGCTTGACCTATGCGCACATCATAATCATGCTTGTCGATTTTATACCTCATTTTTACTTCTTTAACTTCAGTTTGATGAGATTTTTTTCTTGCTTCTTTTGCTTTCTTTTCCTGCTCAAATTTATATTTTCCATAGTCCATAATTCTACAAACAGGAGGATTTGCTTTTTCGCTTACCAAAACCAAATCTAGTTCTCTTTGTGAGGCTATCTCTAATGCTTTCAATCTATCTATGACTCCTAATTGTTGTCCATCTGAATCAACGACTCTCAGTTGAGGGTATTTTATTCTTTCATTAATATTGGGAAGCTCTCTAACAGGAGTGCGGCGGTCAAAGCGTGGGCGTGGTGGCATTCAGTTTAGTTAAGAAAATGATTGGATGATGAACAAAATCTATTAATTTTAAAGTTAGCCTAAAAAAGACTCTATTTTAATTATTGCATCTTTTAGCAGGTTTTTGTTATTAAGCCAAATAGGATTATTTTTATTACGAAACCATGTTTTTTGTCTTTTGGCATATTTGATTGTTTTGACAGTAGTTAATTCGATCGCCTTATCAATAGTTAAATTGTTATTTAGAAAATCTCTAGCTTCGCTGTAACCAATAGTTTCTAATTTTGGTAAATCAGATCCATATTTAGAAATCAGATTTTTTGTCTCTTCGACAATTCCATATCTAAACATATTTTTTGTTCTTATTAAAATTCTTTCTTTTAAATCATCTCTATCTAATCCAAGCTCAAGTATTCTCCAGTTAGGTGGAGTTTGAACTTTTTGAGTTGAAAGCGGCTTTCCTGTTAAGTAGAATACTTCTAAAGCTCTTATTGTTCTAATTTGATCGGAATAATTTATTTTTTTTGTTGATACTGGATCACAATTTTTTAAAATCTCCCAACATTCTTCCTGACCTAGTTCCTCTAATTGTTTTCTTAAATTATTTTGTGGAGGGATATCTTGCGCAAAAAACCCCTTCGTAATTGAGTTCATATATAAACCACTGCCACCTACAAGAAAAGGCAAATTTTTTTCTTTAATTTCTCTTCTTATGGAGTTTATAGCAATTTCTTGAAATTGTTTTACATTGATTTGATTACTAGGATCTTCAATATCAATTAAAAAATGTTTTATTTGTTTTTGTTGACTCTTAGATGGTTTGGCTGTTCCAATATCCATATACTTATAAATTTGTCTCGAATCGATATTATGTATGCGAGTTTTAAAATATTTTGCTATTTCAATAGCTAATTCTGTTTTGCCACTTGCTGTAGGTCCAATTAAAACTATTACGTTAGGTGGATAAGAAAACATATTAATTTCTGAAGGAAAATTTATTAGTTATATAATTAAAGTGATTAAATTTTTCATAGACTTCGAGCCTTTCTCTTAATGCGATGGTAAGTTTAATGCAACACCTTTTAAAATTTTCATTTTAAAATTTTATTGTTTTTTTATATTAAATGAGTGAGGACAAAAGATCTAATAAAATAGCAAATGACTATGGTGCCGAACAGATTCAGGTTTTAGAAGGGTTAGAACCAGTTCGTAAACGCCCTGGGATGTATATAGGTTCTACAGGACCTAGAGGTTTGCATCATTTAGTATATGAGGTTGTTGACAACTCAGTTGATGAAGCATTAGCAGGACATTGCGATCATATAGAAATTGTTCTTCAATCAGATGGATCAGCTTTAATATCTGATAATGGACGAGGTATCCCAACAGATATCCACCCAAGGACAGGAAAAAGTGCCTTAGAAACTGTACTGACCGTTCTTCATGCAGGAGGTAAATTTGGAAGTGGAGGTTATAAAGTCTCTGGTGGATTACACGGAGTAGGAATATCGGTAGTTAATGCTTTGAGCGAATGGGTTAACGTAACAGTTTTTAGAGATGGTAGTGAGTTTAATCAAAGATTTGAAAAAGGCATATCTAAGGGTGAATTGCAAACTAAAAAGCAGTGTCTAAAACCCTTTAAAAAAGGAACTACTATTTGTTTTAAACCTGATAAAACAATTTTTTCTGGAGGAATCGAATTTGAATATGCTCTCCTTTCATCAAGGTTAAGAGAATTAGCTTATCTTAATGGGGGTGTAAAAATTGTTTTTAGAGATGAGAGAAATCAACTCACAGATGGTTCCTTTAAAGAAGAAATTTACTTATATGAAGGAGGTATTAAAGAGTATGTGCAATACATGAATTCAGAAAAAGAGTCTATTCATCCTGAGATAATATACGTAGACTCACAGAAAGAAAACGTTTATGTAGAAGCAGCTTTGCAATGGTGTTCAGATGTATATTCGGATAATATTTTAGGGTTTGCAAATAATATTAGAACTATTGACGGAGGTACTCATATTGAAGGTTTAAAAACTGTTTTAACTAGAACTTTTAATAACCTTGCAAAAAAGAGAGGTAAAAGAAAAGATATTGAAAAAAATTTGGCTGGCGAAAATATTAGAGAGGGTTTGACTGTAGTTTTATCGGTTAAAGTCCCAGATCCCGAATTTGAAGGACAAACAAAAACAAAATTAGGAAATACTGAAGTGAGAGGTATTGTTGACTCCCTGATAGGTGAGGCTCTTACAAAATATATGGAATTCAATCCTGGAATTTTGGACTTGATTCTAGAAAAAGCAATTCAATCATTTAATGCGGCCGAAGCTGCAAGAAGGGCTAGGGAATTAGTAAGAAGAAAAAGTGTTCTTGAAAGTTCAACTTTGCCAGGTAAACTAGCAGATTGCAGTTCTAGAGATCCATCAGAATCAGAAATTTACATTGTAGAGGGGGATTCTGCTGGAGGTTCAGCAAAACAAGGAAGAGACAGGAATTTTCAGGCTATTTTGCCTCTCAGGGGTAAAATCCTTAATATAGAAAAAACTGATGATACCAAGATATACAAAAATACAGAAATTCAGTCATTAATAACTGCTTTAGGTCTAGGCATAAAAGGAGAAGAGTTCGACCTAAATTCTTTGAGATATCATAGGGTTGTAATTATGACTGATGCTGATGTTGACGGTGCACATATAAGAACATTATTATTGACATTTTTTTATAGATATCAAAGAGAACTTGTTGAAAGAGGTTTTATATATATTGCATGTCCTCCCCTCTATAAAGTCGAAAGAGGTAAGAATCATAAATATTGTTATAACGAGAATCAATTAAAGGATACAATTTCAGGTTTTGGGGAAAATGCAAATTACAATATTCAAAGATTCAAGGGATTAGGTGAGATGATGCCTAAACAATTGTGGGATACAACTATGAATCCTCAAAGTAGGACGATGAAAAGGGTTGAAATTGAAGATGCACTTGAAGCTGACAGAATATTCAATATCTTGATGGGAGATAAAGTTGCGCCAAGAAGAGAATTTATTGAAACTCATAGTAGTAACTTAGATATCGCAAATTTAGATATATGATTAATAATCTTCTTAAGAATTTTTGTCTAATTACTTTTGCATTAATTGCTCCAATAACATTACCTGCTGGTGGGATTCAAAAACACTTAAATCAAAATAATTTTCTCAAGAATACGCAAGAAATTATATTAAGTTCCAAAATGGATCTTTATTCTTTTCCTGCAACTAATGCAAAAGAATTATTAGTTCTAAATATAGGTACAACTTTATCAGTTTTACGTAATTGGAAGGTTAGCGAATCTGAAATTTGGCTTCGTGTTGAATTAGCCTCTAATAAATTATTGGACGATCCTAATAAAATTACAAAAGGCTGGATCAAAATGTAAATTTTGGAAATTCCCTCAATAATTATTTTTTTATTTGGGAGCACTTTTGGATTAATACTTAGGATGTATATACAAAATAATTTCAAAATTAATGTAGGTTTTAATATTACGAATACTTCAATAGTGAATTTCATTGCATCGTTTCTTTTGGGAATTTCAGTCGCATTTGATTTTATAAATAACAATTTATTAATGTTATTTTATGTTTGTTTTTTAGGCTGTCTAAGTACATTTTCTTCTTTTATATATCAACTATTTGTATTATTTCAAAAGAGGAAATTTAAGCTTTTATTTTTTCACTATTTAGAGGTAATAATACTTTCTTTTATTTGCTTTTATATAGGTTTTTATTTTATAAAATTTTTTATATGAAAGTAAAAAGTTATGTTTATATTCTTATAGCTTGTTATACAGCTACTTGTTTAAGGTTATTTATTAATAATAATTTTATTGTTTCAATAATTGGATCATTACTTTTTGGTTTTGTTATTGCAAAAAGATTAAGTTACTCAAAAGAAAAAATTATATTAAGTGGTTTTTTTTCTAGTTTCACTTCTTTCAGCGGTTTTATATATTTTTTGTATAAAATTCTAAATCAGGGAGACTGGATAAAATTTATAATTTTTTTTAATTTAATACTTATCTTAAATTTATTCACAATGTATTTTGGATTCTGGATCAGTAGAAAAATGAGTTAGATTTCATATAATAGTGTTGTTACTTTGATAGGAAATTATATTAATGAATGAAAATAATCTTGAAACGGTTGCGTCCTTATCTTCGGACTTAAGTAACCGAGAAAACATTACAATTCAACTTGAAGAATTACTTGTTGCAGGAAACTATGATGAGGCAAAGTTACTTTTAGAACCTTCTCAACCTGTTGATATTGCAGATGCCATAGGAAGCCTTCCATTAATATTGCAGGCTTTAGCGTTTCGATTGTTAAAGAAAAATGAGGCAATTGAAGTTTATGAATATTTAGATCCAATAGTTCAGCAAACTTTATTAGACAGACTTCGTTCAGGAGAAGTTTTAGAAATCGTTGAGAAAATGTCTCCTGATGATAGGGTCCAACTCTTTGACGAATTACCTGCGAAAGTTGTAAGAAAATTTTTATCTGCCCTTAGTCCTGGAGAAAGGAAAGTAACAGCTGAATTACTTGGATATGAGCCTGAAACTGCGGGAAGGTTAATGACAACCGAATTCATAGATCTAAAAGAGATGCAAACAGCAGCTGAGGCTCTTTCTTTAGTGAGAAGAAGAGCTCCATTCACAGAAACTATTTATAGCTTATACGTCACTGATAAAGAAAGACATTTAACAGGCATTCTTTCTTTGAGAGATCTTGTTACTGCTGATCCATCCAAACCAATTGGAGATGTTATGACCAAAGATGTAGTTAATATCACTACGAATACAAATCAAGAAGAAGTTGCAAGAGCGATACAAAGATATGATTTCTTGGCACTTCCTGTTGTTGATAAAGAAAAAAGACTTGTTGGGATAGTAACTGTAGACGATTTAATTGATGTTATAGAGCAAGAAGCAACAAGAGATATTTATGCGGCGGGGGCAGTGCAACCTGGAGATGAAGATGATTATTTTCAAAGTAGTTTATTTACGATAGCTCGACGAAGAATTTTGTGGCTATTAATTTTAGTGTTAGCAAATGGTTTGACGACCAAAGTTATAGCAATGAATGATCAAATACTAAAAGAAGTAGTTTTGCTTGCTGCATTTATTCCATTACTTATAGGTACGGGGGGAAATGTTGGAGCCCAAAGTTCAACGGTTGTCATAAGGGGTTTAAGTACTCAAAAAATAAAGTCTCATGGTGCTTTAAAAGCAATAGTTAAGGAGGCAATAACTGGAGCACTTTTAGGTATTTTGATGATGTTAGTAGTATTTCCCTTCGCTTGGTGGCAAGGAGAAGGTCCTCTAATAGCTTCTGCGGTTGGGATAAGTTTAATGTCAATAACGACTTTAGCCGCTACCACAGGAGCTATTCTGCCTTTGTTGTTTGACAGAATGAAATTAGATCCGGCCTTAATGTCCTCTCCCTTCATAACTACTATCACTGATATTGCCGGTGTGTTTATCTACCTAACTACTGCAAAATGGTTGTTGAGTTTTTGACACCTTAAAACAACTAGGTATTTATTCTCATTTTTGTGAATTTGTGGATTTTTTTGTTTAACTTTACAATTCTTAATGGTATTGTTTACAAAACAACATTAATCTTTCATGTCTTCTGTAACATTAGGTGAGAATAAATTAGCGACAATAACAAGTTTAAAAGCTAGTAACGATGTCGATCTCGTAAGGTCTTATTTGAGAGATATAGGTAGAGTGCCTCTATTATCTCATGAGCAAGAAATTACTCTTGGGAGACAGGTTCAAGAATATATGCAAGTTGAAAGAGCTGAATTGGAAATTATCGATTTAACAGGTGATAAGCCAAGTATTGAGGAATTATCAAGCAAACTAAATTTATCTACCTCCGTAATAAAAAAAAGATTGAGAGCAGGACAGAGGGCTAAAGAAAGAATGGTTGCAGCTAATTTAAGGTTAGTAGTTAGTGTTGCAAAAAAATATACTAAAAGAAATATGGAATTATTAGACTTAATCCAAGAAGGAACAATAGGACTGGTAAGGGGAGTTGAAAAGTTTGATCCAGCACGAGGTTATAAGTTTTCAACTTATGCATATTGGTGGATTAGACAAGGTATAACAAGAGCAATAGCTGAAAAAAGTAGGGCAATAAGGTTGCCAATTCACATAACAGAAATGTTGAATAAGCTGAAAAAAGGTCAAAGAGAATTAAGTCAAGAGATGTCAAGAACTCCGACAGTAAGTGAGCTTGCCAAATATGTAGAGCTTCCCGAAGATGACGTTAAAGATTTAATGTGCAAAGCTGGACAGCCAGTTAGTCTCGAAACAAAAGTTGGTGATGGTGAGGATACTGTTTTATTAGATTTACTTGCTGGTGGAGAGGATTTGCCAGACGAACAAATTGAGATGGATTGTATGAGAGGTGATCTTCATTCTCTTTTACATCAATTGCCTGATCTGCAATGTAGAGTTTTAAGAATGAGATATGGAATGGATGGTGATGAACCAATGTCTCTTACAGGTATAGGTAGGGTACTAGGGATAAGTAGAGATCGAGTAAGAAACCTAGAACGAGATGGGCTTAGAGGTCTGAGAAGACTCAGTGATAATGTGGAAGCCTATTTTGTTTCTTGAATAAATTCACTTATTAACTTATTTGTTTTTGCAGGTTCTTCATCATGAGGACAATGACCCGCTCCATTAATAATATCTAATCTTTTAATATTCCTGAATTGTTTCTTCCAATCTTTTGCTTCATTTAAAGATTCCCAAGGATCTTTTTCTCCCCAAATCAATTGGATTGGAGCATCAACCTTATTGAAAAGGTCAGTAGCAAGATAGTCATCAAATAAATTAATAAAACCACGAAATGCTTCTTTAGAGTTTTTCCTTTTAGAGGGTTGATAAAGTATTTCAATTAATTCTTTATCGATATTTTTTCCTGTAGGGTAAGCTTGTTCAAGTATTTTCTTTATAACTTTTGGATTAGCAGCTCTTGTAAAAAGTGTATTACTAATTACTCTTTGTCTGACTATTGTTTTAAGAACGGGTCTCAGGATATTCATTAAAATATCACTTCTTTTTAAACGTTTATCATCCATAGTTCTTTGTGCACAATTAATCAAAATGACACCTTTGCAATTATCTTTGAGGATTTCAGCAGCTTTCAATGCAATAACACCACCAATTGAATTTCCTACCAAGTAAACTGGAGATTTTATTACCTCTTCACAGAAAGTTGATATTTGATTACCCCATAAGTCAAATGAATATTTAATTGAGTTTTCTTTAGCAGGTTCGTAATTTAATAAAGCACTAGGCTGACTGCTTTTTCCAAATCCTAATAAGTCAATTGCGTAGCAGTTAGAAAATTTACCAAGAAAATCTTGATTATGTCTCCAATGGTTTTTTGATGCCCCAAATCCATGAACTAATAAAATTTTAATATTTTTGTCAGAAGAAGGTTCTTTTGATAAAGACCAAGAAATTTCCCAATTTTTCCAATTCCAAGTTTCAGATTTATTCAAAGACACTATGAATTATGCTTTTAATTAAACTTTAATTCAAAAAAAAATTATTCGTTTTTAATAAATTATTCTTAGTTAAGAAAAAGCGTTCATTCTTATGAAAAAGAAAAAGGTCATATGTATTGGAGAGGCTTTAATAGACAGAATCAAAAATAAGTCAAATCAAGGATTTACAGATTTTTTGGGTGGTGCGCCGGCTAATGTTGCTTGTGCATTAAGAAAACTAAAAATAGATTCATCATTTATAGGTAGTTTGGGTAGTGATGATCATGGAAAAAAATTTATTAAGCAATTTAATGAATTGGATGTTAATTTAGACTTCTTGCAATTAGATAATGATTCATCTACTCGCGTCGTTAATGTAGATAGAGATCAATTTGGAGATCGTTTTTTTTCAGGCTTTGAGGAAAGTTCTTATTCATGCTTTGCAGACGAAGTTCTTAGAAAGAAATTAATCGAAAAAGAAATTTTAAATTTGGAGAAATCTTTTCTAGCAACAAAATATTTGGTTACAGGAACGATCTTATTATCATCTTCAATATCATCAGAGACTATTTTTTTTCTTCTTGAACAGGCTAAAAAATTTGAAGTCAAAATAGTTATTGATTTGAATTGGAGAGAGGTCTTTTGGAATCATTCAAGTTTTTCATCAGGAATTAGTAAAGCGGCGAGAGTGAATTTAATCAAGAAATTTTTAAATCATGCAAATGTTTTAAAACTTGCTAAGGAAGAAGCAACTTTGTTTTTTGAGGATGAAAATCCCTTGATTATTTCTAAACAATTGTCTAGGTGGCCAGATGTAATAATAACTGATGGAAAAAATCCGGTTTCATGGTATGTAAATGGATTGCAGGGAATTACCGAAACTCCTACTTCACAAAAAGTTGTTGATACCACTGGCGCAGGCGATGCTTTTCTAGCTGGCTTAATTTCAAAATTAATTTCCTCTGGCTATCCTACAAATAAAGTAGAGATAGAAGACTGCATTAAGTTCGCATGTGTTTGTGGATTATTAACCTGTCTTGGGGAGGGAGCCATCGAGCATCAGCCATCTTATGAGAAAGTTAATAAATTATTGGGATCTCTTATTTCGTAGTGTCTTCCATAATTTTTTGCGTAACTAATTTCTATTTTCCAGAAATTATTAATAACTGGTTCTATTAATTCTGGCCATTCAACAACTAAGATAGCTTTTCTTTGTATTGCCTCTTCCTCTTCTGAAAAAAAAACTTCTTTTGCTAATGAAACATTTTCTAACCTGTATAAATCAAGGTGAATCAGTGGTATTTTTCCGGAATTATAGTGATGTGATAAAGCAAATGTAGGGCTTGTAATGTCTTCAGAGATTGATAAGCCTTGAGCAATCCCTTGCACAAATGAAGTTTTCCCAGCTCCAATTGGACCCTGTAATAAAACAATTGATTGGGAATTTAATTTGTGAGAGAGTTTTTTTCCTAAATTTATAGTTTCTTTTAAATTCTCAACAAACACAAAATTACACAAAAATCATATATAGTTTAATAGAAAAAGTATTTACAAGATATGGTTATCGCAGATTCAGTTAAGACCTCTACACCTAATTTCATAATTGCTGATATCTCTTTGTCAGATTTTGGGCGTAAAGAAATTAAAATTGCCGAAACGGAAATGCCTGGATTAATGGCACTTAAAGATAAATATCAATCTGAAAAGCCATTAATAGGTGCAAAAATAGCTGGAAGTCTTCATATGACTATTCAGACAGCAGTTTTAATAGAAACTCTTGTCGATCTTGGTGCAGAAGTGAAATGGGCTTCATGTAATATTTTTTCAACTCAAGATCATGCGGCTGCAGCTATAGCAGATCAAGGAATTTCTGTATATGCAAAAAAAGGTGAGACTCTTGATGAATATTGGCAATATACCCACTACATCCTTGATTGGGGTTCAGACTCTCCAAATATGATTCTTGATGATGGGGGAGATGCAACTGGATTATTGATACTAGGTAGTAAAGCAGAAAAAGATTTATCTGTTTTAGATAATCCCAGTAATGAAGAAGAAGTTGCTTTATTTAATTCTATTAAGTCTAAGCTAGAAATTGATAGTGACTTCTATTCTAGGATTAAGAGTAATATAATTGGTGTCACTGAAGAAACTACAACTGGAGTTGCTAGACTTTATCAACTGCAAAAGCAAAATGCTTTACCCTTCCCTGCTATCAACGTTAATGATTCAGTAACCAAGAGTAAATTTGATAATTTATATGGTTGCCGAGAATCTCTAGTTGACAGCATAAAGCGTGCCACTGATGTGATGATTGCTGGGAAGGTCGCTTTAGTAATGGGTTTTGGAGATGTAGGTAAAGGATCAGCGCAGTCATTGCGAGGACTTGGTGCAATTGTAAAAGTTGCTGAAGTTGATCCAATTTGTGCTCTTCAAGCGGCAATGGAAGGTTTTAGCGTTGTTACATTAGACGATGTTGTGGAAGATATAGATATATTTGTTACGGCAACTGGGAACTATCATGTAATAACAAACGAAAATCTTGTCAAGATGAAAGACGAGGCCATAGTTTGTAATATCGGCCATTTTGATAATGAAATTGATGTGGCTTCATTGAAAGATTATCCATGGGAAAATATTAAGCCCCAGGTGGATCACATAACTTTACCGAGTGGCAATAAAATAATCCTTTTAGCTGAAGGTAGATTAGTTAACTTAGGTTGTGCCACTGGACATCCAAGTTTTGTAATGAGTAATTCTTTTACTAATCAAGTACTAGCTCAAATTGAACTTTTCAATAAGTCAGAAAAATATGATAAAGAGGTTTATGTTTTACCAAAACATTTAGATGAAATGGTAGCTAGATTACATCTTGATAAAATTGGAGCAAAATTAACAAAATTAACTGAGGAACAAGCTAGTTATATTAATGTTTCTGTTGAAGGACCTTATAAATCAGAGTTTTATAGATACTAAGTTTGAGTTTAATTTTTGTAAATTTTCTTACTTCAATTCCCGACTACATTAGTTTGGCTGTTGAAAAGAATTCAACAATTGCATACCTCACTATTTGTTTGGCTATGTTTTTAGAAAACATAATACCTCCAATTCCTTCGGAAATAATAATGCCATTGGGAGGGTTTTTCGTTTATCAACAAAAATTAAATTTCTATATTTTAGTTTTTTGGGGATTACTTGGAACTATTTTAGGATCATTGCCTTGGTATTATTTAGGTAGATTAGTAAATGAAAAAAGACTTTCAAATTTTCTAGATAAAAAAGGAAAATATCTTGGTATTTCTTCTAATGATTTAAGTAAAAGTAAAAGGTGGTTCGATAAATACGGGGTTTCTTTAGTTTTTTGGGGCCGATTAGTGCCAGGTATAAGAACTTTAATTTCAGTTCCTGCTGGCATAGAACTTATGCCATTAAGAAAATTTTTGATTTGGACTACATTTGGGAGTTTGATATGGGTAGCACTTCTTACTTATGCAGGTTATTTATTTGGTGAAAATTATCCAATTATTGAAACTTACTTAGATCAAATCAAATATGTTGTAAAGCCAATTTTAATTTTAATTTTCTTATATTTTTTTATAAGAATACTTATTCGATTTTTTAAAAAAAATAGATCTTAAAAAGGGATTTCACTAGAGTTACTACTATTAGAATATTGATTATTATCGGACTCTTTCCGAGAGCTTAGCAAGTTTAATCTATCTACTCTAACCACTGGTTTGTATCTATCCTCACCTGTATTTTTATCTTTCCAACTATCAATTTTAAAGCTTCCTGTAATTCCAATTAAAGATCCTTTCTTAACGTAATCTGCCGCTATTTGTGCCTGTTTGCCCCATATTTCTAAATTAAACCAGTCTGGCTCTTCATCTCTGCTTCTTCGGTTCACTGCAAGAGTAAAATTCGCTACGATGCTTCCAGATTCAAAATATCTGACATCTGGTTCTCTTCCTGCTCTGCCAACAAGGTTAATAGTGTTAATTTCCATAAATTTTTTTTTTAATACTACTCTTATTTTCAGGTTTTGCTCAAAGTTTTGCTTGCTATTCATAACTAAACTCGAGAATCTTGAGAGCATAACAAAAAATCGATATATTATTTATAAAAAAGTATTCTTATTGTGATTTTTAACAGATTTAAATTCTCCAGAGATATAGGCATAGATTTGGGAACTGCCAATACTCTTATACATGTATCAGGAAAGGGAGTTGTTTTACAAGAACCATCCGTGGTAGCTATGGATTTAGAAGAAGGTGTTCCATTGGCTGTTGGTAAAGAAGCAAAGTTAATGCTTGGAAGGACACCTGGCAATATTAGAGCTGTAAGACCCTTAAGAGATGGGGTTATCGCAGATTTTGATGCGGCAGAACAAATGATAAAAACATTTATTCAAAAATGTAACGAAGGCAAGGGTATTGTAGCCCCAAGAATAGTTATTGGTATTCCAAGTGGAGTAACAAGTGTTGAGCGAAGAGCAGTTAGAGAAGCTGGATTAGCCGGTGCTAGAGAAGTTCACTTAATTGATGAACCTGTGGCAGCAGCAATAGGTGCATCTTTACCTGTTACTGATCCAATAGGAACTATGATAGTTGATATTGGTGGAGGTACTACTGAGGTTGCAGTCTTAAGTTTGGGAGGAACGGTATTAAGTGAATCTGTTCGAATAGCTGGTGATGAGATAAATGAATCAATTGCCTTATATCTAAAAAAAGTTCACAACTTAGTAGTTGGAGAGAGAACTGCAGAAGATATTAAGATAAAAATTGGATCTGCGTTCCCAGATGATGATTTTGATAAAACTACTCTAGAGGTAAGAGGTTTACATCTTTTATCTGGTCTACCTAGGTCAGTCACTTTGACATCTGGAGAAATTAGAGAGGCAATGGCTGATACTCTTAGCAAAATAGTTGAAGCTGTAAAAAGAACATTAGAAAGAACACCTCCTGAACTTGCCGCAGATATTGTAGATAGAGGCATTATGCTTGCAGGAGGTGGAGCTTTAGTAAGAGGAATAAATGATTTATTGAGCGATGAAACGGGGATTTTTACACATATTGCAGAAGACCCACTGCTATGTGTAGTAAATGGTTGTGGCGAGGTTTTGGATGATTTTAAAAAACTGAAAAGAGTTGTCGATACTCCAGACTTTATAAGAAATGCGATAAGAGATTAATAGTATGTTAGACATCCGACGAATTTCTACCAGTCGTTGGTGGCATAAAAAGAAAAATTGGATATTTTTTGGAATTTTTTTATTTTTATTTTATGTAAGGATATCAAAAGGATCTTTTTATAAAGATATATATTATTTTATTTCACAGCCTTTTTGGCCAGGTCAATTCCAAAAAGAAATTATCCTTAAAAGTATAGACCAAGAATCTTTAATAAAATTAAATCTTCTGAAAAAGGATAATAAAAGATTGAGAGCAATCTTATCACTTCAAGAGTCATCAGATAATGATGATATTTTAGCTGCAGTGATTTCAAGAAAAACAGGTAGTTGGTGGAGACAAATTATATTAAATAAAGGTTCAAAAGATGGAGTCAAAATTGGTAGTACTGTTCTTGGTCCGGGTGGATTATTAGGCAGAGTAAATAATACTTCTTATTTGACTTCGTCAGTTACTTTATTAACCTCACCAGTAAGTAAGGTTGGTGTATGGGTAGATAGAATTGAAATTAGTGGTTTACTGGTCGGATTGGGAAATGATTATCCTAGCTTAATGCTCTATTCAAAAGATGCTGATATAAAAGTAGGAGATTTCGTTTCATCTTCCCCTGCTAGTACTTTATTACCTCCAAATATCCCTATTGGTATTGTTCAATCTATAGATGAACCCTCTGAAGCAAAAAAAACGGCAAAAATATTACTTTTGGCAAAACCTCAAGCAATTGATTGGGTGCAAATCTTAAATTCAAAAATTTAATGAATAAATTTTTTAAAAAAAAATCATCATTAATTTTTTTTATTTTTGTTCCAATTATTTTTTTATGGCATCCGAATTGGCTTGGATTTTTAGGCGTGCAGCCATATTGGCCTTTATTTTGGTTATTGCCTTGGTCAATGATTTATGGATCTATTAATGGAATAATATATGGTTTATTTTTCGGGCTAATTTTAGATTCTTTAACTATAAATAGTAATTTGACTCAAATACCAGGTTTAATTTTATGTGGGTTTTTGTTTGGGAGAATAAAAGTACATAGTGATATTTTGCTGGGACATTTTAGGTATGGTTTAATTTGTTCTTTTGGGAGTTTTTTATGTGGTGTGCTTTATTCTTTGCAAATTTTGATTCAAAATTTTTCAAATAGTACTTTTTTATTGTTTATTCCCAGTGTTCAGAATATCTTAACTGAAGTTTTTCTTACAGGTTTTTTTGCTCCTATAATTTGTTCACAACTTTTCAGAGTGTTTAAATTGTCTGGGAGAAAAGTATGATAATAAATTTTCCAAAAAATTAAAAAGTGTTTGAAAAATCTATTTTCACAAATCATTTAAAATTTTTGTAAATCTGCCGGAATACCTCTTTGAGGGTTCGTAATGTTATATTTTTAATTGTTAGAATAAATTTTCAATGCAATAGTTCTTTGCTTTGAAATATCTGGAAATCTTTTTTAACTATGTCAAAAGCAAGAATTTTAGTTGTTGATGATGAGCCAGCAGTATTGAAGGTATTAGTTACCAGGCTGCAACTAGCAGGATATCAAGTTTATTCAGCCACTAATGGAGAAGAGGCTCTTGAATCTTTTCATAGAGATTCCCCAGACTTGATAGTCCTTGATGTTATGCTTCCAAAAATGGACGGATTTGCAGTTTGTAGAAGGATCAGAGCTGAATCAGTTGTGCCAATAATATTCTTAACTGCTTTAGAGGCAATTTCAGAAAGAGTTGCAGGTTTGGATTTAGGGGCTGATGATTACTTATCTAAACCATTTAGCCCAAAAGAATTAGAGGCTAGAATAGCTACTATTTTGAGAAGGATGGGTCCAACAGTATCGGTTACCGAAACTAAAGAGGTCCCATCTGGCAAAGGAGTTATGAAATTTGGAAGTTTAGTTGTAGATACTAATCGCAGACAAGTTTCAAGAGCTGGGGAAAGAATTAGTTTAACTTACACTGAATTTAGCCTTCTAGAATTATTATTCGATGAACCTGGTAAGGTTGTTCCAAGAGCAGAAATTTTAGAACAGCTTTGGGGTTATCCTCCTCGTAGAGCTGCAGATTTAAGAGTTGTTGACGTTTATGTGGCTAGACTAAGAGGTAAATTGGAACCAGATCCAAGAAATCCTGAGTTAATATTAACTGTGAGAGGGATTGGTTACGCTTCGCAGAGAGTTGGCGAAACAGCAACATCTTTGGCAAGTTGAGCCTCAGTCTGATAGTTTTATTAAATAAAACAAATATATTAAGATAAATTTTGTCTGAAATAAGAGAAGCCCGCTTAAAGAAAGCTAATACATTAGTCAATAAAGGATTTGCTTCTTATGCTGAGAGTTTTAGTGTCTCCCATACAACAAAATTTCTTATTCAAAAATTTGATTATTTACAAAATGGTGAAGAGGATGACTTTAGAGTTTCTATCGCGGGAAGGGTTATTGGGAAAAGGGTTATGGGTAAAATTGCTTTTTTTACTATTACCGATCAAGAAGGTAAGATTCAGCTGTATTTAGATAAAGGAATTTTAAATTGCAATTTAGATAATCAAAAATCACTCTCTTTTGAAGATTTTAAGGAGATAGTAGATATTGGTGATTGGATAGGCATCTACGGAACTATTAAAAAAACTAATAAAGGTGAGCTTTCAATTAAAGTAGAAAATTGGGAAATGTTATCCAAATCATTAAAGCCTTTACCGGATAAATGGCATGGATTGACTGATATTGAAAAAAGATATAGACAACGTTATTTAGATTTAATAGTGAATCCTCACTCGAAAAATGTATTTAAAACAAGAGCAAAATGTATAAGTTTTATAAGACAATGGCTAGATAATAAAAATTTTTTAGAGATAGAGACTCCAATTTTGCAATCTGAAGCTGGAGGTGCTGAAGCAAGACCATTTATTACTCATCACAATACATTAGATATTCCGCTTTATCTGAGAATAGCTACAGAATTACATTTAAAAAGAATGATTGTTGGAGGATTTGAGAAAGTTTATGAATTGGGAAGAATCTTTCGTAATGAGGGTATAAGTACAAAGCATAATCCTGAATTTACTTCAGTTGAAATTTATCAGGCTTTTTCTAACTATGTCGATATGATGGATTTAACAGAAGAACTTATTAAAGATATTTTAGATAATGTATGTGGCTCATTAATTATAAATTATCAAAATAAGGAAATTGATTTTTCTAAACCTTGGTCAAGAATATCTATGAAAGATATAGTCAAAAAATATACAGGGATTGATTTTGATTCGTTTAATGGAGACTTTGAAGAAGCAAAACAAGCAGTTAAAAGTATTAATGTCGAATTTTCTACTAAAGTTAATACATTGGGAAGACTTTTAAATGAGGTTTTCGAGCAAAAAGTAGAGTCAGAACTTATAGAACCTACTTTTGTTATAGACTATCCTGTTGAAATTTCTCCTTTAGCAAGGCCACATCTTGATGATAAAGAAATGGTTCAGAGATTTGAATTATTTATTGTTGGTCGAGAGTTAGCTAATGCTTTTAGTGAGTTGATAGATCCAGTAGATCAACGAGAAAGAATGCAATTACAGCAATCTCTCAGAGATGCAGGTGATTTTGAAGCTCATTGTATAGATGAAGATTTTTTGAATGCTTTAGAGATTGGAATGCCTCCGACTGGAGGATTAGGTATCGGCATCGATAGACTTATTATGTTAATTACTAATAGTCCATCAATTAGAGATGTTATCCCTTTCCCATTATTAAAACCCGAAATAACTTCGAATAAAAATGAAAAAAATACCCTTGAATGAAGTAAAATATATTAATTAATCCAATACGAAATTATTGAAATGAGTGGTGAACGTGTTGGTTTCCGTTTTAAACATGCGGATGCAGTTGTGAAAAGAAATCCTCAAGGCCGATCAAGAAGAGGATGGGTAATTGAACCTGTCGAGCAAACTACAAGTAGGGGTACAAAAATGCCTGCTTACAAAATTCGCTGGAGAGATAGTGAGAGACCTGAAACTGTTTTACAGCATATGTTAATTGCAGATCCAGATCCTTCTCCTCCTCCAGGTTCAGTTAGTTTAGGTTAATAGTTTTAATAAGTTTTAAATAATTTTTTTACCTTTTTAAAGCAGATTTTATTTCTTTTTTAATACTTTTTTGTTTCTCATCTTGTCGTTTGTCATGTAACTTTTTTCCTTTACCAACTCCAATACTGATTTTAATCCAAGAGCCTTTTAAATATAGTGATAATGGCACGATAGTCATTCCCTTTTTTTCAGTATTCGATTTCAGTTTTATTATTTCTTTTTTATGTAGTAGCAACTTTCTATTTCTTAATGGATCATGATTAAAAAAAGACCCCACATTTTTGTGTGGTGAAATGTGAACATTTAATAATAAAATCTCACCATCCCTGAATGAACAATATCCATCTCTTAAATTTGCTTTTCCGTTTCTAATTGACTTGACTTCAGTCCCTAAAAGTTCAATACCAGCTTCGATTGTTTCAGATATTGCGTATTGAAATTTTGCATATCTATTCTCAGCAAGACGTTTAAAATTATTTTCTTTTTTAGAATTTTTTTCAACTTTGTTTGAATTTTTTGCCATTTTGGTTGTAAAAAAATCTTTCTTCTCAGAACAATTGGAATTAACCTTTCATTATGGCAATAATATCCTCCAATATAGATGATAATAACTTTTCTCCTCGAAAAAAAGAGCTAAGACTAGTTGACTCAAAAATTATTCCAGAAGAAAAAAGAAATAACAATCTTAATTTAGCTCGACCTTCGAATTTACAAGAATTTATTGGACAGGAGAAACTTAAGTCTTCTTTAAAAATAGCTATTGATGCTTCAATTTTTAGGGAGGAACCTTTGGAACATATTCTCTTATATGGTCAACCTGGTTTAGGTAAGACTACCTTAGCTTTTTTAATTGCTCATGAAATGAATACAAAATGCAGGATAACTACTGCACCAGCTATTGAAAGATCTAGAGATATTGTAGGGTTACTGCTTGGATTAAAAGAGGGAGAAGTTTTATTTATTGATGAGATACATCGCTTAAATAAGTTAACTGAAGAGTTGTTATATTCTGCGATGGAGGATTTTCGACTCGACTTAACTATGGGAGCTAATAGAGGAACCCGATGCAGAACTATTAATCTTCCTAGGTTTACTTTGATTGGCGCAACAACGAAATTAGCCTCAATAAGTGCACCTCTAAGAGATAGATTTGGTATAACTCAGAAAATTGAATTTTATACATATGATGAATTAAAACAAATTATTGTTAATTTCTCCCGATTAATAAACCTCAATTTAGATGATGAAGCATCTTATGATTTGGCAAAAATATCTCGAGGGACTCCAAGAATTGCTTTGAGATTATTAAGACGAGTTAGAGATTACGCTCAAGTTGTTATGAAAACTAATACGATCTCAGTGAATTTAATAAAAAAAGCTTTAAATTCTTTCCAAATAGATGAAATAGGATTGGATTCTTTAGATAGACAATATTTGTCTTTTTTAAACCAAAATAATAATATCCCAACCGGCCTTGATTCAATCGCAGCTGGATTGGGTGATGAATCTTCAATGTTAGAATTTGTAGTTGAGCCATATCTAATGCAAATTGGTTTTCTCACGAGAACTCCTCGTGGAAGATTGCTTACTGCTTCAGGAAAAAAGTACATTGATTCAAAAAATGATAACTTTTAAAAAAAAAGTTAAGGTTTGTTTTTTATTAATTTTTTTTATTTTTAATATTTTTATTATTTCCCCATGCTATTCGTTAACTTCAAGAGAGGATTTGTTTAAATATGCATTAGATTTAAGTTCAGTTGGAGAATTTAATCTCGCTTTACAAGAATGGAATCGTTATCTCCTTTCGTATCCTGATGATGCTGCAGGTTTGAGCAACAGAGGAAATGTAAGACTTGTAATTGGAGATATAGAGGGATCAATAGATGATCAAAATCATGCAATAAGTTTAAATCCTAGTGAAATAGATCCTTATATTAATAGAGGTATAGCGGAAGAATCATTAGGTCTATGGCAGGAAGCGAAAAAAGATTATATGTTTGTTATTTCGCAAAATAGCAAAAATTTCTCTGCCTTATATAATTTGGCTAATGTTGAAGGTTCTTTATCAAAATGGGAAACAGCAAGAGATTTATTTTCAAAAGCTGCAACATATAATCCAGGATTTGCTATGGCGAGGTCAAGTATGGCTCTAGCAGATTTCCAATTAGGTAATATTAATGAATCTGAAGAAGAATTAAAAAAATTAATAAGACGTTATCCAACTTTTGCAGATGCGAGGGCAGCTTTCACAGCTTTGAATTGGTCTAAGGGTGAATTTGGTAAAGCAGAGAGTAATTGGATAGCTGTATCCGAATTAGATCCTAGGTATAGTGATGAGGAATGGTTAACAAAAGTGAGAAGATGGCCTCCAAAGCCAACAAAAGATTTAATGAACTTTATCGATTTAAAATAAGATATGAGTAGAGATCAGTTTTTTAAAAAGATTGATTCGATTAATGATGAATTAATTAATTTAAGAAGACATATCCATGCACATCCGGAATTGAGTGGACTTGAAAATCAAACAGCGATTTTGATAAGTGGTTTTTTAAAGAATATTGGTTGGAGTGTCACAGAATCTATAGGGAGGACTGGAGTTATAGCTGATTTCGGTCCCCTAGATAGAGGTATTATAGGCTTAAGAGTGGATATGGATGCTTTGCCAATATATGAGGAAACTAAATTAAGTTTTTCATCAAAAATAGACGGTGTTATGCATGCTTGTGGTCACGATTTGCATATCTCGATTGGCTTGGGTGTGGCTAAAATTATTAAGGATTTAAAACTAAATTTTGGGACTAGGATAATTTTTCAGCCCGCTGAAGAAATTGCGAGTGGAGCAAGATGGATGATTAAGGATGGTGCAACTAATGGTTTAACTTATATTCTTGGAGTTCATGTTTACCCCGATTTATCCGTAGGGACTATTGGCATTAAAGAGGGAAGTTTAACTGCAGCTGCTGGAGAACTTAAGGTTGAGATTAAAGGAAAATCAGGTCACGGTGCTCGACCTCATGAAGGAGTTGATGCTATTTGGGCGGCCTCTAAAGTTATCTCAGGAATTCAAGAATTAATAACACGTAAGTTAGACCCTTTAGATCCTGTAGTAATAACTTTTGGGAAAATAAATGGTGGCAATGCATTCAATGTTCTTGCAGAAAAAGTTAGTTTAATTGGTACTGTTAGATGTACTAATCGAAAAGTATTTTCCAATATTGGTAATTGGCTCAATGAAAATATCATTTCTTTAGCTAATAGTTGTGGAGCTGATGCAAAAGTAATATTTAGAGAAATCACTCCGGCTGTTAATAATAATTCTGAAATTAATAAAGTCTTAAGAGATTCGGGAATTAAGGTTTTGGGTCAAGAAAATGTTATCGAATTACAAAAACCATCATTAGGAGCTGAGGATTTCGCTGAATTCTTAATTGATATTCCAGGAGCTATGTTTAGACTTGGCGTTTCTAATTCAAATGGATGTGCTCCTCTTCACAGTTCTAAATTTGATCCGGATGAAAGAGCTATTGCTATAGGAATTAAAGTGATAACAGAATCCATAGTAAAATTAAATAATGAAAAAATTAATGCTATTGGTAAATGAAAATCAATAAAAGATTTATTTTATCTTTTGTGGCTCCTTCCATGATCCTCATATCTGCTATCGGATTGATATTTAGGGACAATTCCAGGAAGATTTTTTATTTGCCTATTGGCTTAATGGGTATTGTAATTATTTTGGAGAAGGGTGTTAGCAGACAATTGGATAGAAAAAATATTTTAAAAAAGATAAAGTCTTATCAAAAAGTTAAATAGAATTATTTTATTTATTTTCACGCAATATAAGATGACTATTTTTTAGAAAAGAGCTATTAATAGGATTAATACTAGGGGTGCTAAGAAATTTAGCTTAGCTGAGATCATACCCTTTGAACCTGAATCATTAATTTTGATGCGGGGAAGTGGAGATTTGATCAAACTTTAGTAATAAAACTTTTAAAAATAAGGAAATTATGAGAAGTTCTTGGATTAAGCCGCGCCTTGGGAAAAAAAATGTTACCCAGATGAACTTTGCTAGAAACGGATATATTACTGAAGAAATGGATTTTGTTGCTAAAAAAGAGAATTTACCTCCTTCTTTAATAATGGAGGAAGTGGCAAGAGGAAGATTAATTATTCCAGCTAATATTAATCATTTGAATCTTGAGCCAATGTCTATAGGTATTGCCTCTAGATGTAAAGTTAATGCCAATATTGGTGCTTCCCCTAATGCAAGTGATATAAATGAAGAAGTAGAAAAGCTCAAGCTAGCTGTTAAATATGGTGCTGATACAGTTATGGATCTTTCTACGGGAGGAGTAAATTTAGATGAGGTGCGTCAAGCAATTATTCAAGAATCTCCCGTTCCTATAGGAACTGTTCCTGTTTATCAAGCTTTAGAAAGTGTGCATGGTTCAATAGATAGACTAACAGAAGACGATTTTCTTCATATTATTGAAAAACATTGTCAGCAGGGCGTAGATTATCAAACTATTCATGCTGGTCTTTTAATAGAGCATTTACCAAAAGTTAAAGGAAGAATTACTGGAATTGTAAGTAGAGGGGGAGGTATTTTAGCCCAATGGATGTTACATCATTTTAAGCAAAATCCCCTCTATACAAGGTTTGATGATATTTGTGAGATTTTTAAGAAATATGATTGCACTTTTTCTCTTGGAGATTCACTAAGGCCTGGATGTCTGCATGATGCTTCTGATGATGCTCAGCTAGCTGAATTAAAGACCTTAGGTGAGCTTACTCGAAGAGCATGGGAACATAATGTCCAAGTAATGGTTGAGGGTCCTGGTCATGTACCTATGGACCAAATTGAGTTTAATGTGAGAAAGCAAATGGAAGAATGTTCAGAAGCTCCTTTCTATGTACTTGGTCCATTAGTAACAGATATTTCTCCTGGTTATGACCATATATCAAGTGCTATTGGGGCGGCGATGGCAGGGTGGTATGGGACTTCTATGTTATGTTATGTAACCCCAAAAGAACATCTAGGTCTTCCAAATGCAGAAGATGTACGCGAAGGACTAATTGCATATAAAATAGCTGCTCATGCTGCTGATATAGCAAGACATAGAGCTGGTGCTCGTGATCGAGATGATGAACTTAGTCATGCGAGGTATAACTTTGATTGGAATAAGCAATTCGAACTTTCATTAGACCCGGAAAGGGCAAAACAGTATCATGATGAGACACTACCTGAAGAAATCTTTAAAAAGGCGGAGTTTTGTTCAATGTGTGGCCCAAAACATTGTCCAATGAATTCAAAGATTTCAGATGAATCTCTTGATCAGTTAAAAGATAAACTTGAAGAATGTAATACTTCAGCGTAGTTATCAATTAATAATTATAGAATTTCCTTCGTCTTATTAACTACGTTTTCGACTGTAAATCCAAAATTATTCATACATTCTCCACCTGGTGCTGATGCACCAAACCTATCCATAGTAATACAAATCCCATCAAAACCTGTATATTTATGCCAACCAAATGAATGAGCCGCTTCTACTACAACTCGCTTTTTCACACTACTAGGCAAAACACTTTCTTTGTAAGATTCTTCTTGCTCTTCGAAAAGTTCTAAGCAAGGCATAGAGACAACTCTAGTTTTTTTACCTAAGTTTGAGATCTCTTTACTTGCTTCAATACATAGATTTAGTTCGCTTCCAGTACCAATAAATATAATATCTGGTGTACCTTGGCAATCAGATACTATATATCCTCCTAATGCAACTTTCTCTATTGAAGTATTTTCTTGATTTGGCATGCCTTGTCTACTTAAACAAAGGGCAGAAGGCCTTTTTCGATTTTGAATAGCAAGCTTATAAGCTCCACTTGTCTCATTTCCATCTCCCGGCCTGAAAACTAGCATGTTGGGCATGGCACGAAGAGAAGGGATAGTTTCAATAGGTTGATGCGTTGGGCCGTCCTCTCCTACACCAATTGAATCATGAGTTAATACATAGATCACTCCTAGTTCGCTGAGTGCTGAAAGCCTCATTGAACCTCTCATATAATCTGCGAAAACAAGGAAGGTTCCACCATAAGGAATAAGACCACTATTGTGATAGGCAATTCCATTAAGTACAGCTGCCATTGCATGCTCTCGCACGCCAAAGTGTAAATATCTTTTTTCAGGACTATGAGGCTGGAATGATCCGGTTTCTCCCTTGATATCTGTGTAGTTAGAGTGAGTTAAATCTGCGGATCCACCAATTAATTCAGGCAAGTTAGGTCCTAAAGCACCTAAACATATTTGTGAATGCTTTCTGGTGGCTAAACCTTTATCATCAGGTGTATAGGTAGGGAGATCTGAGTCCCAATTCTCAGGTAATTGGCCTTTTAACATTCTGTTTAACTCAGCTCCTTCAGAGGGATATTTTTTTTGATATTCTTCAAATTTAGAATCCCATTCTTTCTCTAAGTTTTCGCCTTTATTTATTGATTTTCTAAAATGCTCATATACTTCATTTGGTATTTCAAATGGAGGATATTCCCAATTTAAAAACTCTCTAGTTAATACAGCTTCTTCTTCTCCAACAGCGGCTCCATGAATCCCAGCAGTATCTGATTTGTTGGGCGAGCCATAACCTATGGTTGTAGAAATTTTTATGATTGAAGGTTTGTCTTTAATTAATTTTGCTTTTTCGATAGCTTCAGTTATTCCTTTAACATCATGATTCCCATCTTCAACATGTTGTACATGCCATCCATAAGCTTCGTATCTTTTTAAAACATCTTCTGTGAAAGAAACGTCGGTTCGACCATCAATTGTAATTTGATTATCGTCATAAAGTGCAATTAATTTTCCAAGCTTAAGGTGACCAGCTAATGAGCAGGCCTCGGATGCAATACCTTCTTGATTACAGCCGTCGCCCATTATTACGTAAGTATAGTGATCAACGATATTGCAATCAGGCTTATTAAATTTAGCTGCTAAGTGAGTTTCAGCTATTGCTAAACCAACTGCATTTGAAATTCCAGCTCCAAGAGGACCCGCTGTAACTTCAACTCCTTCAGTTTCGAATGTTTCAGGATGTCCAGGAGTTTTTGATCCCCATTGTCTAAATTCTTTAATATCTTCTAAAGAAACTGATTTGTATCCAGTCAAATGAAGCAAAGAATATAACAGCATACAGCCATGACCAGCTGATAATACAAATCGGTCTCTATTGAACCATTTTGGGTTATTTGGATTGTGATTAAGAATGTTTTGCCATAATGCATAACCCATAGGAGCACACCCCATTGGCAATCCTGGATGTCCACTATTAGATTTATTTACTGCATCTACAGCAAGCATTCTTATACTATTTACACAAAGTGATTCTAATGAGACAGATGCAGCGACCATTGTTTTAAAATTAAGTTAAGTTGGAAATACAGAATTGGTTGTCTTCAATTCATTTTGCTGAAAGCAAGGCAAACATTGTGACCACCAAAGCCGAAAGAATTAGAAAGAGCAACCCCTACTTGAGCTTCTCTCGCATTATTTGGTACATAGTCAAGATCACATTCAGGATCTGGATTGACGTAGTTAATTGTAGGAGGTATAAAATTATGTGTCAAAGAAAGTATACAAGCTACAGCTTCTATACCTCCCGAGCCTCCTAGGAGATGACCAGTCATCGACTTAGTAGAGCTTACAGGAATGAGGTAAGATCTGTCTCTAAAAATAGATTTAATTGCAGAAGTTTCATTTTTATCGTTAGCTGATGTACTTGTTCCATGAGCATTTATGTAATCAATTTTTTCAAGGCTAAGAGAGGCGTCTTCAATTGCTAATTTGATAGCTTCAGAGCCTCCAACTCCGCCTGGAGATGGAGCAGTAATATGATGAGCATCACATGTTGTTCCATATCCAATTATTTCTGCATAAATTTTTGCATTCCTTTTTTTTGCATTTTCTAGAGTCTCTAAAACAAGAATTCCAGATCCCTCTCCTATAACAAATCCATCTCTTTCTGCATCAAAAGGTCGGCTAGCAGTTTGAGGACTGTCATTTCTGAAAGAAAGAGCTTTTGCACTGGCAAAACCAGCTACTCCAAGTGGGGTAATACTTGCTTCTGCTCCTCCACAGATCATTGCATCTGCCTTTCCAAGTTGGAGTAATCTAAAAGAATCACCTATTGCATTTGAGCCGGCAGCGCAAGCGGTTGAAATAGAGGAACTTGGCCCTTTTGCACCCAAAGCGATGGCAGCGAGCCCAGTTGCCATATTTGGAATCATCATAGGGACTGTAAATGGACTTACTCTTTTAGGCCCTTTATGACTCAATATTTGAGCTTGACTTTCCATAGTTAGTAAGCCTCCAACACCAGAACCAATAATCACTCCAATTCTTGATGCATTAGCTTCAGTAACTTCAAGTCCAGAATCATTAAAAGCTTGCTTTGCAGCAATAACTCCAAACTGGGAAAAACGATCCCATCTTTTGGATTCTTTAGCTTCAATAAAATTCTCAGATTGAAGATTTTTTACTTCTGCAGCAAATTTGCAGGGATGTTGTTCAGGATCAAAGAGAGTAATATCTGAGACCCCATTAGTGCCCGTTTGAAGACCGACTAAATATTCATCAATGTTATTACCAATTGGAGTTACTGCTCCAATACCAGTAATAACTACTCGATGGAAATTTGGCATTCTTTATTAACCTTTTTTTTCTTCGATGAATTTTACTGCATCGCCAACAGTTGCGATTCCTTCAGCTGCTTCATCGGGAATTTCAATATCAAATGCTTCT
The DNA here is from genome assembly GCA_003281455.1 of Prochlorococcus sp. AG-347-J21. Classification (GTDB taxonomy): domain Bacteria; phylum Cyanobacteriota; class Cyanobacteriia; order PCC-6307; family Cyanobiaceae; genus Prochlorococcus_A. The sequence continues at coordinate 154,710 of QCBX01000002.1, read as the reverse complement.
TCTAAAGCCATCACTAGTTCAACGGTATCTAGAGAATCTGCACCCAAATCATTTTGGAAATTTGAATCTGATTTTACTTCTCCTGCTTCAACGCTTAATTGTTCTGAAACAATTGAACAGACTTTTTCGAGGATTTCTTGTGACATAGTTTATGGAAATTACTAATTATCTATATGATTTTATGCCCTAGAGTTAACAAGAGTGAAGCATATCTTAATTTTTTTAATTTCTTTGTAAGACAATAGTATTATATAACGAGGTTCAAAAGACAATTTTTACATGTCACACGCAGTTAAAATTTATGACACTTGCATTGGATGTACCCAATGTGTAAGGGCTTGCCCACTAGATGTTTTAGAGATGGTTCCTTGGGACGGCTGTAAAGCTGGTCAAATTGCCTCATCTCCTAGAACTGAAGATTGTGTAGGATGCAAAAGATGCGAAACAGCGTGTCCTACTGATTTCTTAAGTATTCGTGTTTATTTAGGTGATGAGACTTCTAGAAGTATGGGCTTAGCTTATTAACTTTATAGTGCAGTTCTAAGAGAGTCCATTTTGTAATGGATACTCATTTTTTTTCAATATAATTGAAAAAAAATACTATATGTGCGGAATAGTTGCTGTTACTGGTTATAAGAAAGCTTTACCTTTGCTATTAAATGGTTTAGAAAAACTCGAATACAGGGGTTACGATTCAGCAGGTGTTGCAATAATTAATTCTGAAACAAAAAATATAACTTGTAATAAAACTGAAGGAAAACTCCAAAATTTAAAAAATAATCTCAATGACAAGAATATACCTGGCACTGTTGGAATAGGGCATACTCGATGGGCAACTCATGGAAAACCTGAAGTTAAAAATGCACATCCACATATCGACAGCTCAGGAACTATTGCAGTAGTTCAAAATGGCATTATCGAAAATTATCAAGAATTGAAAAATAAATTAGAAAAAGAAGGTATTATGTTTAGTTCTGATACAGATACCGAGGTAATTCCTCATCTAATCCAAAGAGAATTAAATATATTGAATCAACTTAATCTCGAAAATATTGGTTCAACATTACTAGTAGCTGTGAGAAATGTAATATCTGATTTAGAAGGATCTTATGCCCTGGCAGTTTTATGGTCTGGAGCCCCAACTTCTCTTGTAGTTGCAAGAAAACAAGCACCTTTGATTATTGGTTTGGGTGAAGGAGAATTTATATGTGCAAGCGATACTCCAGCCATTGCAAGTTTCACAAATATTATTCTCCCTATGGAGGATGAGGAAATAGCTTTATTAACTCCTCTTGGAATAGAGATATATGACTCAAATAACGAAAGACAATATCGAAATCCAGTTTCTTTAAAAGTTTCAGAGCAAATAATCGACAAGATGAATTACAAACACTTTATGTTAAAAGAAATATTTGATCAGCCAGGAACTGCAAGAAATTGGCTGAAAAATTATTTAATTAAAAACTTAGAAAATGGTCGATATCATATCAACTATCCTTTTGATACAAAGTTTTTTGAATCAATCGAGAGAATTGAAATTATTGCTTGTGGTACTAGTAAGCATGCTGCAATGGTGGGTAGTTTTTTATTAGAACAATTCTCAGGAATCCCTACAAATGTTTTTTATGCTAGCGAATTTCGATATTCACCACCGCCACTCCTGGCAAATACATTAACTATTGGAGTCACTCAATCTGGAGAGACTGCTGACACAATTGCTGCTATCGATATGGAAATTAAAAGACGTTCTATAATTGAGGATCAACAATTTAAACCTAATCTTATCGCAATAACAAACAGAAAAGAAAGTTCTATAGGAAGGCAAATTTCAAATATTATTGATATTTGTGCAGGAATAGAAGTAGGAGTTGCAGCGACAAAAACTTTTTTTGCACAATTACTTTCTTTTTATGGATTAGCTATAAAATTTGCGCAAATTAAGGGTAGTCAAAGTCCAGATGAAATAGATAACTTAATAAATGAACTAATAGCACTTCCTCCATTAATAGAAGATCTCTTGAAGGAACATAATAAATCTTCAGAAAAGCTGGCACATGATTTTTTTAATATTAGAGATGTTATTTTTTTAGGAAGAGGTATAAATTATCCTATTGCTCTTGAAGGTGCGCTAAAACTTAAAGAAATTAGTTATATTCATGCAGCTGGATATCCTGCTGGCGAAATGAAACACGGACCAATCGCTTTGTTGGATAAAAAAGTACCAGTAATTTCAATCGCTACTCCTGGTGAAGTTTTTGATAAAGTTATTAGTAATGCACAAGAAGCAAAAGCTAGGGATTCATATTTGATTGGGATTGCTCCTGAATGTAATGGAACTGAAATCTTTGATTATCTAATGAAAATTCCTTCTTCAAACGAATGGGTTTCACCTTTACTTAACATAGTCCCTTTACAATTATTGAGTTATCATATTGCCGCTCATAGAGGACTTGATGTTGACCAACCAAGAAATTTGGCAAAAAGTGTAACTGTGGAATGATACAAAATTTCTAAAAATTTTTAAGATTAAAGTTCTAAGAGTCCTTTTGGAGGATTTATGATAAGAAAATTATTTTTTTTATCTATTAATGGGACTATTTCTTCGACAAAAGGTATAAAAACTTGTTTTTGATTTTTGCATAGTTTAATAACAAGTAAATTATTTGTTTCATTTTCTAAATTAACAACTTTTCCAATTATTTTTAATTTTTCATTTTCTAAAGTCTTAACCTGCATATCTTTTAGTTCTAGTAAGTGAAATTCATTTTCCTTTAATGTTGGAAGTTTATTTGTTTTTACAAGTATTTTATATTTTTTTATTTGCTCTGCATCATTCCTAGTACTTATTCCTTGGAACTTAATAATAAAGATTTCTTTTCCTGGCTGTTTGAAACCAGAAGTAAGTTCTATTTCTGAAGGTGGTTCGTTTTCTTTTTGTAACCATCTCATTCCCGGTTTTAAGAATCTTTCTTCAAAATCACTTAGAGATTGAACCTTTACTTGTCCATTAATTCCATGACATGATGTAATCAATCCAACAACTAACCATTCATTTTTATTTATCATATATTGTATGAAATAGTTTGTTCTATGGAATTATCAACTAAACCAATTCTTCCTGGTTCTTTTGTCGTTGTAAAGGATGTTAACTCTATATACAGGGGATATAAAGGGTTTGTACAGAGAGTCACAAAAAAAAGAGCAGCTGTTCTGTTTGAAGGAGGTAATTGGGATAAACTCATAACTTTTCAGCTAATTAATTTAGAAATAGTATAAGAATTAGATTTTACCTATAGTTATAAATTTTTCTATTAAAACTCGAGCAGCATTAGTTTCAGCTTGTTTATGGGATTTTCCGAATGCAGACGACTCTTTTAAACCTTCGATAAATACATCGCAAGAAAATCTTTTTGGGTCCCCATTTTTTTTTGAGATTTCACTTATTTTATATATTGGCAAATCAAAACCTCTACTTTGACACCACTCTTGTAATACTGTTTTAGATTTGAATTTATATGGAGTCTTTAAAAATATTTCTGAATCTTCTTCCCAAATATCATCTAGCCATAGATTTACTTCCTGAATTGAATTAAAGCACTTATAAAGAGCACCAATTAAAGCTTCTGTAGATTCACCAATAATAGTATTTTTTGCATTTTCATCACCAAGAGCTTTAGACCCTTTGACTATTAATTCTTCTATACCAATTTTTTTTCCTAATTTAGTTAACCATTCATCGCTAACAATTTGTGCTCTTAGCTCTGATCTTTCTCCTACACTCATTTTAGGGTATTTTCTTTCAATAAAATTTGAAGCGGCTAATCTAAGGACTGCATCCCCAAAGAATTCTAATTGTTCGTAATTTATTGTTTTGTTTTCTGAAGAGTGGATTAATGCTTTATTGAAATCTTCTAATCCTGAAATATTTTGTGCTTTAAGTATCTCAGAAAGTCTTTTTGATCTGATTTTTAAAGATTTTAAAAAAGTAATTATTTGATTTTTTCTCTGTACATTAATTATATTTTTCATATGATTTAAACAATCATCATAATTATAAAGCAGGTCATAAGCCGGGTTCTGTTCATCTTAAGAAAGATGGGCAATCATCTATCTAGGGCTGGAATTACTTCACAGTCTCAAGCGGCTCTATATAGTAGATTTGGCAATGGTCATAAATCTACTAAGCCTTGCTCCCAGCCGGGGTTTACCTAGCCAACACTTCTCAATGTTGCTGGTGCGCTCTTACCGCACCTTTGCACCCTTGCCATACATAAGTATTAGGCGGTATGTTTCTGTGGCACTATCCTCACGGTTACCCGCACTGGGAATTACCCAGCAAGCCTGACCATGTGGGAGCCCGGACTTTCCTCAAAAAAGTTTTATTTTGGAAACAAAATAAAACTTTTTTGCGATTGCCTCTCCTGCTTTCATTTAGCATAGTACTTAATACTCCAAAAATCACCTATTGGGGCTGTAGCTCAGCAGGATAGAGCAACGGTTTCCTAAACCGTAGGTCGTGGGTTCGACTCCCTCCAGTCCCGTTAAAGTAATAAACTATATGTAGTATGTGTGCAAACTTGCTACTCTCTAGCTAGCGTATATATAGAAATAGATCTTTTATGGCCAAGTTGCATGATATGCGTTTAAAGCTCTTAATTCAACAAGAACACGAGCGCATTTCTAAATCTCAACCTAATGATTTAGATTTATCAATAGTTCAAGCAAGATGTTTATGCTGGCTGGCTTTATTGGCAGAAGCACATGAAGATCAAGCAAATGATGCTGAAAAAAGAGGAGATGCCGAACAAGCAATGGGTTGGTTTGCTGATTCTATGAGATTAAGAGATGTAATTAATTTAGTTACTAGTATTGAAATTCCATTGCCTGATAGTCCAGATTCACTTGATGAAAATGACGAATTATTGGATGGTCCTGAAATTTTGCCTAAATAGTGAGATGATATGAGAAGAATTATTTTATCTTTTGGCTGAAGAACCCTGTCAATGCTCTGATTGTCAGAGATTTTACAAAGAGCATGATCGTCTTATTAGACAATTTCCTACTTTTAAACAGCAACAAGAATTAAATTGGGCATCAATTCAATCTTTCAGAACTCTTTGTACTAAGATGACCGATGAATTGCAGAGAGAATTATCTGAAAGAGAATCAAATAAAGATACCATTCCAGAAGGAAATCATATTCCTGATAGAGAAATTACCGAAGCTTTAGATGAACTTGAAAGTGTTAATGCCTATTTATATTCAATTGAAGCATTAATGGAAAGAATATTTGATACAAAAATTTCAAACAATATTGAATCAAAATTTAAAGAAATTGCAAATGAATTAGCCCCAGACCCATTAAATATGGATCGATTAATTTTGAATAGATTATTTCATCAAACCCCAGATTCTCCAGATAAGAAAAATATTAATTAGTTAATTCTTCGACATCGCAAGTAATCTCTACGGGCATAGGAGAGACTTTCCAAATAGATTTACAGTACTCTCTGATAGATCTATCTGAAGAAAAATATCCTGATCTAGCAGTATTGAATAATGCCATTTTATTCCAAGATTCCCTATGATTCCAGCACTTACTAACCACATCTTGCGTATTTAAGTAGTCTTCAAAGTCAGCCATAACAAAAAATGGGTCATATCCAGTCAAGCTATTCAATAATGGTTTAAATAATTCTTTATCCCCATTACTAAAGTGTCCAATTTCAATTAGGCGTATAACTTCTTTAAGCTCTGGGCATTTATCAATAAAAGTTTTGGGAGAGTAATTATTATTTTTTAAATCCATAATTTCGCTTTCAGTTTTACCAAAAAGAAAGAAATTCTCTTTTTTCACAAGATCTCTTAATTCCACATTAGCCCCATCTAAGGTTCCAATCGTTAACGCGCCATTCATGGCAAATTTCATATTTCCGGTTCCAGATGCTTCTTTCCCAGCAGTTGAAATTTGTTCTGAAAGATCAGTTGCGGGATACACTATTTCACCAAGTTTAACGTTATAGTCTGGTAGAAAAACAACTCTTAATAAACCATCCATATCTGGATCAGAATTAACTACATCAGCAATACCATTGATAAATCTAATCATCAGCTTTGCCATAAAGTAACCTGGAGCAGCTTTACCTCCAAATATTATTGTTCTTGGCACTTCAAACTTGTTCGTACCATTTTTGATTCTTAAATATTGAGCAATAATTTGTAGGGCGTTTAAGTGTTGTCTTTTATATTGATGTATTCTTTTTACTTGAACATCAAATAAACTTGATGGATCTACAAGTATTCCAGTTTTTGAATGAATAAAACTAGATAATTTTCTTTTGCCATTTAGTTTAGTGTCTTCAAATTTTTGTAAAAAGTTTTTATCATCTTTCTTTTCTTCTAGCTTCATAAGAAGTTCCATATTTGTTATCCAATTTGGACCAACTTCTTTTTCTAGAAGGTTAGATAATGATGGATTGGATAGGGCCACCCATCTTCTAGGAGTAACTCCGTTAGTTACATTTGTAAATTTTTCAGGCCATAGAGCTGCGAATTCAGGAAGAAGTTGTCTTTTTATTAGATCTGAGTGAAGAGCAGCAACACCATTTATATGATGTGCTCCAATTGTAGCCAAATGAGCCATCCTAACTGATTTGGAGCCTTCTTCATCGATTATTGAGAGTTTTTGAAGAATCTTGTCATCGCCAGGATAACGTAGTCTTAATTGTTGTAGAAATCTCCAATTAATCTCATAAATAATTTCTAGATGACGAGGGAGAAGATCATTAAATAAACCTAAATCCCATTTTTCTAAAGCTTCTGGAAGTAATGTGTGGTTCGTATAAGCAACTGAGGAGGTAGTTATGTTCCAAGCTTTATCCCAACCGATTTGATATTGGTCAATAAGCAGCCGCATTAATTCTGCAACTGCAATAGCAGGATGAGTATCATTTAATTGGACTGTCCAATGCTCGGGGAATTCTGTTATTGGAATTGATCTTTTTTCAAGGCTTCTCAACATATCCTGAAGGGAACAACTTACAAAAAAGTGTTGTTGTTTGAGTCTTAATCTTCTACCTTCATCAGTTCCATCATTTGGATAGAGAACTTTTGAAAGAGTTTCAGATGCAACTTTTTCTTCTACTGCACCATAATAATCACCAATATTGAATGCATAAAAGTCAAAACTTTCTGTTGCATCAGCTCTCCATAATCTTAATCTGTCACATGTATTTACTCTGTATCCTAAAACTGGAACATCATGGGGTACTCCAATTGCATGTTCTGAAGGGATCCATCTTGATCTGTAGTTTCCTTTATCATCTCTATAACTTTCAGTTCTACCTCCAAAACCAACGAAACATGATTCGTCCGGTTGTGGAAGTTCCCATGGCCATCCACCTTTTAACCATTTGTCAGTTACCTCAACTTGCCAACCATCCCTAATTAACTGATTAAATATGCCAAATTCATATCGAATACCATAACCAACTGCTGGAACTTGTAGAGATGCTAATGATTCCATATAACATGCAGCAAGTCTACCCAACCCACCATTACCTAATCCAGGCTCTTCTTCGACTTCAAGAATTGTTGACAATGATTCAATGCCAAATCTTTTTAAAGCATCTTCTGCTTCTTGAGTTATGCCAAGATTAAGAAGATTATTACTTAACTGAGGACCTATTAAAAATTCTGCTGATAAGTAGGCGACTGTTTTTTGTGGTTTTTTTCTTATAACTTCTTGGCTGGCTAAGTATCTTGTCATTAGCCTATCTTTAACTGCGTAACTTAAAGCCATGTACAAGTCATGAGGGCTTGCAGAAGTAGCTAACTTTCCAAGTGTATAAAAGAGATGGGCTGTCATTCCTTGGAAAACAGCGTCTGAATCCATCCCAGCTTTCTCAGGATCTAAATAGCAGCCAGGTGTAGGCAAGCGCAGATCAAAGGGTTCGTTGGAATTCATTGGATTAGCCATATAACAGACAATAGCCATTTTTAAGAAAATTTCTTTGTTGTAACTTCAGATCCACACTTGTTGAGTATTTTTGCTTTTTTCTTACATATTTCTTAAAGTGGGCCCTCAATAAACTATCTTCCAATTAGGTAGTTTATTTTTTACACTTAAATGTACTCTTTACTTGCTGAATTAAGTGCACATGATTTAGAAGTTGCTGAAACGTTGATCGGAGTTATAAGATTTTTATTGATCTTTTTAGCAGCAAGGGCATTAGCAGAAGTATTAGTAAGACTAAGTTTGCCAACGATTGTAGGTGAGCTTCTCGCAGGGGTTGTAATAGGAGCATCAGGATTCCATTTATTGATACCGCCCTCAGCTGGAACTGAACTAAATGAGGGGCTTGTAAATGTTATTAGTTCATTAGCGTCAATCCCCCCAGAAGCAGTACCAGATGTTTATTTCGAAAGCTTTCCATCGCTCCAAGCAGTAGCAACACTTGGTTTATATGCACTTTTATTTTTAACAGGCTTAGAAAGTGAGTTAGAGGAATTGGTAGCTGTCGGTGCTCAGGCTTTTACTGTTGCTATGGCTGGCGTAATTTTACCTTTTGCGTTTGGAACTCTTGGATTAATGTTTATTTTCCAAGTAGATCTAATTCCAGCAGTTTTTGCTGGAGCATCTATGACAGCCACAAGTATAGGAATTACAGCAAGTGTTTTCGGTGAATTGGGATATTTGAAAACTAGAGAAGGACAGATTGTTATTGGTGCAGCAGTGTTAGACGATATTTTGGGAATTGTTATTCTGGCAGTTGTAGTCGCCCTTGCTGCCGGAGGTACTTTAGAAATTGCTCCCATTGTTAAATTAGTTGCAGCAGCTGTAGTGTTTGTTATTGCTGCTATTGCATTAAGTAGAACAGCTGCTCCAGGTTTTGATTGGTTGTTAGATAGATTAAAGGCTCCTGGAGCCGTGGTGGTAGCTTCTTTTGTGATACTTGTATTGTGTTGTTTCGTGGCAACAGCCATTGGATTGGAAGCAGCTTTAGGGGCTTTTGCAGCTGGATTGATACTTAGTAGTTCTAAAAATAATCATGCAATACAACAATCTGTTTTACCTTTAGTTTCCTTATTCGCAACTATTTTCTTTGTATTAGTTGGAGCTGGAATGGATTTATCTGTTATCAATCCACTTGATCCAACAAGCAGATCAGCTCTTGTAGTTGCAGGATTCTTATTAGTTGTTGCGATTATTGGAAAAATTGCAGCCGGATGGGTATTTTCAAGTGATAAACCTACAAATAGATTAGTTGTAGGTTTGGGTATGATGCCTAGAGGAGAGGTTGGTTTAATTTTTCTTGGGTTAGGAACAAGCGCTAAGTTATTAACTCCTTCTCTTGAAGCAGCTATTTTATTAATGGTTATAGGAACTACATTTCTTGCACCTGTACTCTTAAGAATTGTTCTAAAAGATAAGCCCCCAAATGATGGCAATAAAATTTCAGATGATGTTGCAGCTGATCCTGTGGGTCTTCTTTAGGAAATAAGTTTATTAGAATCAATAAAGATAGATTTTCAATGAATGGAAAAGTCAGCTCTAATAGATAGTGATGTCAATTATAACTGGAATTTTTTAAATTACCCAATTCATACAGTTTCCGCTAAGCCCGAGCAAACATCAAAAGAATGTGCAATTTTATTAATTCATGGTTTCGGTGCTTCTACGGATCATTGGAGATTTAATATTCCTATTTTGAGTACAAAATACGAAGTTCATGCTATGGATTTACTCGGTTTTGGAAAAAGTCCTAAGCCTCAAGACGTCGAATACTCAGGATCTTTATGGAAAGATCAGGTTATCGCTTATGTTAAAGAGAAAATAAAAAAACCTACAATTGTTGTTGGAAATTCATTAGGTGGTTATGCCGCATTAGCAGCTGGTGCAGAATTAAATGAGCTAAACGCAGGAGTGATCTTACTTAATGCTGCTGGATATTTTAGTGAAGAAAAAACTATCAAAAAGAATATGTTGCAAACTTCAATTGAAACAGTTGCTGGCATATTTTTGAAAAATATTGTTCTTCAACGTTTGATTTTTGAAAATATGAGAAATCCAAAAAATATTAAAAAAACGTTGAATCAAGTTTATGTTGATAAAAAAAATGTTGATGATTTTTTAGTTGAGTCAATAAGAAAGCCTTCTCTAGATTTCGGAGCTTTTAATGTTTTTAGAAGTGTATTTAACCCATCAGGTCCTCAGGGATTGCCGTTGGATAAGCTATTCGCAAAACTAAATGCACCATTATTACTTCTTTGGGGTGGGAAAGATCCATGGATGAACACTCCAAAAAAAAGAAATCTATATAAAAAATTTACACCAAAGAATACAAAAGAAATTATTCTTGATGCAGGACATTGTCCTCATGATGAAATACCTGAATTAGTTAATCAGCATATTTTGGATTGGGTTGATTCTCTTTAAGTAATAATCGTGAAACTTGAATTATCTAATAAGGACCAAGGAATTTTTGTCTTTCAATTAGATAAAAATAACTATATTAAATTTTGTCCTGAAAGAGGAGGCGTTATTACAAATTGGGTTTCAGATGGCAATGAAATACTTTATTTCGATGAAACAAGATTTATGGATAAGACAAAAAGTATTAGGGGAGGCATTCCAATCTTGTTTCCAATTTGTGGAAATCTCAATACCTCTAGTTCAGTCTTTGGAAATGGTTATTTGCAATTACCACAACATGGTTTCGCTAGGGATTTGCAATGGCAATACTCCTTCAATGAAAATGAAAAATTTTTATGTTTATTCTTAAATGCATCTAAAAAAACCAAAAAATATTACCCTTTCGATTTCGAACTAAAAATAGAAGTTATCTTAAAAATTAACTCTTTAGAATTTGAAATTACAATCCATAACAAAACAGACTTTGCTATGCCTATAAATTTTGGTTTGCATCCTTATTTTAAAATTTCAGATTTCAAAAATTTAGAGTTTGTTGATAATCCACTTAATTGTCAGGATCAAGAAAGAAATACTATAAGTAATACTTTGGATGAATTAAACAAAATTAATTTAGGAGTTGATCTACTTATGTATACTTCTGGTAGAAGCTCTTTTCGAGATAAAATCTTTAAAAGAGAGGTAACTTTAAATCATCCATATCCTTTTGATTTAGGCGTTATTTGGAGTAATCCACCAAGAAGAATGATATGTCTCGAACCTTGGACTAGTCCCCGAAATTCTTTTGTTGATGGATTTAGAAAGATTATGATTCCTTCAAATGATAGTAAAAGGTTAAATGCCTCAATACAAATAAAATCTCTTAAGTAATTTTGCAATACTTATGAAATTTGTCGTTATAGATGATGATCCAACAGGCTCTCAAACTGTTCACGATTGCTTATTACTGCTTAAGTGGGACTGCTCAACTTTAGCTAAAGGTTTTGAATCTAAATCTAATTTATTTTTTATTTTGGCTAATACAAGGTCACTATCGGAAAATGATGCCAAATTAACAATAGAGGAAATTTGCAAAAATCTTAAGACTGTAATTACTTCTCAAGCCTATGAAGAAGAAATTATTTTTATAAGTAGAGGAGATTCTACTCTTCGAGGACATAACTATTTAGAGCCAATTGCTCTAAATAGTTGCTTAGGTCCTTTTGATGCTACTTTTCATATTCCAGCTTTCATAGAAGGTAAAAGATTCACTATTAATGGATCTCATTTTGTTGATAAAACTCCTATTAGTCAAACAATTTTTGCAACAGATAAAATTTTTGGATATGAGACAAGTAATGTAAAGAATCTTTTATTTCAGCAGAGTAAATCGCAAATAAATTTTGAAGATATTCAAAATCTTTTATTGTCAGATATCGAAATGCTAAATGATCAAGAAAATAATATTGTTTTTAAAACACTAAAGAACTTGAAGAATAATAAACATGTAGTTGTAGATGTAGAGAATTATTCTCAACTAAAAAAATTTTCTTTAGTAATTAAAAAATTAATTAAACAAAAAAAATTCCTTTTTCGAACTGCAGCAAGTTTCATAAGCTCAATTTCTGAGAAAAAAAGTGTCTCTCAGACTGAAATATTTTTCTCTAATTTAAGAATAAGAAATAAAGAAAAGAGTTTTCTTCCAGGACTAATAATTGTTGGATCTTATGTAGAACTTTCAACAATACAATTGAATAATTTATTAGAGATAACTAATTGCAATCCAGTTGAATTAGATGTTTTTGAATTCTTTAAAATTACTTCATCAGATAATAATCAGAAGAGAAGGAATTTATTTAAAAATAAATTTTTAAAAGAAATTAGATTTTCTTTTGAGAGAGGAAAAACTCCTGTTTTGTTTACTTCAAGAAAATTTATGTCTTTAGATTCTTCTGAACTATTTAATTTTTATAATTTACTTGCTTGTTTTATTGCTGAATTAGTCACGGATTTGAAGTATGAAATAGGATATTTGATTTCAAAAGGTGGAATAACAACAAATTTGATTCTTAGTAAAGGACTTAATGCAGATTATGTTTATCTTGAAGGACAGATTTCAACTGGCATTTCAGTGGTGACTTACAACCTAAAAAATGGCGAAAAACTTCCCATTGTTACTCATCCTGGAAACATTGGTACTAAAGATTCACTGGTTAATATTTGGAAAGTTTTTGAAAATAAAAATAATTTTTAAAATTAGAAATTTGAGATAATTTCTTCAGCAAAACTGCTGCAGGATAAGGGTTCTACTTTTGGTTCCATTAAGCGTGCTAAATCGTAGGTGACTTTTTTTTGCTCAATTGCCTTACTTAAACCATTAGTAATTAAGTTAGCTGCTTCATCCCAACCAAAATATTCAAGCATCATTACACCACTAAGAATTACTGAGCCTGGATTAATCTTATTTAAGCCTGCATGTTTTGGTGCAGTACCGTGCGTAGCTTCGAAAATTGCTGCATTATCTCCAATATTTGCACCAGGAGCCATACCTAGGCCACCAACAATTGCTGCAGCTGCATCAGAAACATAGTCTCCATTGAGATTTAAGGTTGCAAGAATTGAATATTCTTGAGGTCTAGTTTGAATTTGTTGAAATATACTATCAGCTATCCGATCATCAACAAGAATAAGTTCTCTCCATTTTCCATCTCCGTGAGAATTTGATATTGATGCAATAACTTCTTTAATTTCTTCGCAAATGAATGCTTTTTTGTTATTTGTAAGCTTGTCAAAACCTGGTTCAATTTTTCGAGCATTATTTTCAATTGTAATTTCTGGATTTTTCTGAATATTATCTAAAATCCAGCTTTCTCTCTCAGTAATGCAATCTTCTCTAAATTCATTTACTGCTAATTCATATCCCCAATCTCTAAATGCACCTTCTGTATATTTCATGATATTCCCTTTGTGTACAAGGGTTACATGCCTTTTATCTCCTGATAATCTTTTGGCATGTTCAATAGCTTTTCTAATATGCCTTTGGCTACCAGATTTACTTACTGGTTTTATTCCAATACCTGATCCTTCTGGTATAGATCTATTTTTTAAATTTTTACTTTTTGGGATGACAACGTTATTTAAGTGATTAATTAATTCAAGACAATTATTATCCTCCGCTTCCCATTCAATACCCATGTAGATATCCTCAGTATTTTCTCTATAAACAATAACGTCTAAATTTTGGGGATTTTTGTGAGGGCTTGGAGTTCCTGAATAATATTTGCATGGTCTAACACAGCTATATAAATCAAAGATTTGCCTTAATGCAACATTAAGAGATCTAATACCTCCACCTATGGGAGTCGTTAATGGACCTTTGATGGCTACACCAAAGTGTTTGATTGCTTCAATAGTATCTTGAGGCAGATAGTTATATGTTCCATAAAGTTCACAAGCTTCATCGCCTGCATAGACTTTAAACCAATTAATTTTTCTTTCATCTCCATAGCTTTTTTTAATCGCTGAATCAAGAACGATTTGAGTTGCAGGCCAAATATCGACTCCAGTACCATCACCCCTAATAAATGGGACTATTGGATTATTAGGAACATTAGGTTTGCCTTGATTAAAAGTTATTATCTCGCCTTCATTAGGTAAAGTTAATTTTTCAAATTTTGGCATAGCATTTAATTAATAAAATACAACTCATTGAAGTACCTCGTATTGTAATTTGTGATGAGTTATTTTCTTTAAAACCTAGAAATTTATTATTCAAATGTGAATAGAGAATAGTTTGTTGATGAGCATTTCAACATCTTTATTAAAAGAAAAAGTAGTTAATAAGCAAGTTGAAGCAAATTATGTCATTTTCAAAAAAATACTCAACTACTTTATGAATGCGAGTTCAAATGTAAGTAATGTTGAAATAGCCAATAAAATTGCTTCCACTGCAGCTTTGTTTCGGAAATATTTTCCAGATGCAAGCGTAAACTTTAGTCCCTGGGACAATTCAAATAATGAATCCATGCAAGATACTATTGATTTTGCGTTTCATTTCCCTGGTTGGAGTCCTCTTATTGAATGTAGAGCAATACTCTTACAATTAAGAATTGAAAATGATAATAATAACAGAGTCCCGAAATTGTTGGGTATAATAATGCGAGGTATGATCGTTCCCTCCGAGAGATGGAGAGTGGCTACCATCGGTGATTGGGAAATGACTGGTACTCATTTACCGCAAAAGGAACAAAAAGATAACCTTTTTTTGGTTTGTAAAGAACTTTATAAGTTATTCTCTACAACATCTGTGGGTAACAAAAATTAGCTGTTTTATGTATTTTCCTTGTAGATTAAATACACTTACAAAAATAATTCAAAATATATGGCAGTTGCTCTTGCAGGACAATTAAGAGAAGGGACAAAAAAATCCCATACTATGGCAGAAAATACTGGCTTTGTGGCTTGTTTTTTAAAAGGAGTTGTTGAAAAAAAATCTTATAGAAAATTAATTAGTGATTTATATTTTGTATATGAAGCTATGGAAGAAGAAATTGAAAGACTGGTCAATGAGGAACATCCCGTAATAAAACCTATAGGTTTTAAATCGTTATACAGGAAAGAAACTCTTGTAAATGATCTTAAATTTTATTTTGGTGAAAACTGGAAGAATGAAATTAATATTTCTCACTCAGCAAAAGAATATGTTGAAAGAATCCGAGAGGTCGCAAAAAATTCACCAGAGCTATTAGTTGGTCACCACTACACTCGCTATATAGGAGATTTATCTGGAGGGCAAATTTTGAAAAGGATCGCTAAAAAAGCATTAAATTTGCAGGGAAATGATGGTTTAAATTTTTATGAGTTTAAATTAATTTCTGATGAAAAGAAATTCAAGGAAGAATATTCCCTTACTTTGAATCAACTTCCAATAAATCAAAAGACTGCTGATCAAATTATTGATGAAGCTAATCAAGCTTTTACTTACAATATGAAAATGTTTAAGGAGCTTGAAGGTAACTTGATTGCTGTTTTAGGAAAGATTGTATTCAATTACATTACAAAAAAAGTCAGGAAAGGAAGTACCGAGACCTAATATTTATGTTTGATTCATTAGTTGATTTTCTTAAAACCAATATTGATGAATTAAATGGTCATGAAGTACAAATATCTAGCGAATTTAAAGAACATCATAATGAAGACTCAAAATATATTATTAAGAATTGGCTTTTTTCATCTCCCGAATATAGAAAGTGGCGAATAACAAGATTAGATGGTGGCAAAAAACTGCAAGTGTTTAATACGGTTGCATATCCTAATTTTGATTGTGAAATGCCTATTTTAGGAGCTGATATTTTATGGTTTGGAACTTCTCAAAAGTTATTAGCAATACTTGATTATCAACCTTTAATTCAAGAAGGCAAATATCTCGAAAAATATTGTTCAAGTTTAGGTATTATTAAAAAAAAATATTCTGCATTTGATAATAATAAAATGAAGAATATATATGATTCAAAAAAGTATTTTTCGCCATGGGTAATTATATGTAGAGGAAATAAATTAAATCTTGATAGAGATTTAAATAATATATTTCATGCATTTGTAAATAATTATTTGAACATTCATAAATCGAATCCTGTTAATCAATTCTTAGATGCAGAAGAAATAAAGATTAATCAAATTAAATATGATAAGTATAGTTTTGAAAAAGACCCTGCAGATAAATTGTTTAAATCTTTTTTTGGAGAAAAATGGACAAAAAAATTTGTAAATAAATTCCTTTTTACATTAAATAATGAGATTATTTATTGAATGTTAATACAAGATACTATTTTTTACAGGCCAGATTGGAGATGGCATAATTTTTTAAAATATTTAACAGATAATTTAAGTAAATATAACTGTTTAGAAAAAATAATACCCTCGGAATATTCTTATAAAGATTCAACTTATGGTTCAAAAAAATCAAAAAAAAATGTGAATCTCTCTACTTGGGGTGTAACGCATAAAAAAAGAATTCAATTCGCAAGAGCAGTGTGTATAAATAGTCCAAATTATTCTGTTTTAAATTTTTTAATTATTCCTAATACTATTTATAACGTCCCATTTTTTGGAGTAGATTTTGTTTCTCTACCAAATAGTTATTTATTAGTGTTAGATTTTCAGCCCTCATTAAAAATACAAAAACAATACAATAATCAGTTATTAGAAAAACTTATCAAACTCAAAAATCATTGTCATTCATCACTCCCATTAGCTGAAGAAATGTCTGCGGATGTAGCTAGATTTTTTTCTCCAGGAGCAATATGGTCAAAATTACCTAAAGAGGAAAGAAGTGATTTTTTAATTGCTAATCAGCTTTATATCTCATTTAAGGAATATCTTGATTTGTATTTGGAAATTCTTTTCGAAAGCAAAGAAGTGAATATTGAAATGCAAAAAGAATTAATAAAAGGTCAAAATAATTATCTGAATTATAGAAGAGATAATGATCCAGCTAGGCCAATGTTGTCGAGTTTGTTTGGTAAAGAATTTACCGAATCTTTAATTAAAGAAGTTTTATTTACTACTTAAAAGTCTTATAATTTATTGAAATTTGAAATCATATGAAAAAAATTTCTGTTCTTTTTGTATGTTTGGGAAATATTTGTAGGTCTCCTGCAGCAGAAGCTATCTTTATAAGTCTAATTGAAAAGAAGGGCTTAACCGATGGCTTTATTGTAGATTCTGCTGGAACTGGTAGTTGGCATATTGGGAAAAAAGCTGACTCTAGGATGAGAATTGCGGCAGAAAGAAGAGATATAAATATCTTAAGCAGGGCTCGTCAAATTACCAACAAAGATTTTGACGAATTTAACTATATTATTGCTATGGACGATTCAAATTTTAGAAATATTCAAGATCTTAAAAATAGAACAGCTTCAGCTGGTTTTGCATCAATTAAAAAAATACAAGATTTTAGAACAGTTTTTAATGAGCAAGAAGTTCCTGACCCATATTTTGGAGGTGATGAGGGCTTCGATTATGTCCTTGATATTTTAGAAGACTCTGTAAACGGTTTTTTGGAAAGTATTTCTTGAATTTATTTGATCTCAGTCTCTTTAGGAATTTTGTCATTATAAAGATCAATAATTTTATCCACTACCTCATTAATGGTGTATCCATCCGTAATAATTTCTATTGCGTCATTCGCTTTTATTAGAGGTGAAATTGCCCTATTGGAATCTTCAAAATCTCGTTTCTTTATAAGTTCTTTTAATGTATTAAGGTCTATTTCTTGTAGGTCTTTACTATTTTTATCAAATTTTCTTCTTTTTGCTCTTTCATCAATGCTAGCAGTTAAAAATATTTTAAGTTCTGCATGAGGAAAAACAGTAGTTCCTATATCTCTTCCCTCAGCTACAATTCCGCCTGATTTTCCAATTTTTCTTTGTTCTTCTACTAAGAATTTTCTTACTTCTTTTATTGAGGAAATTTTAGAAACTATGGAACTTATCTTTTGCGACCTAATTTCTTCAGTAACACAGTAGTTATTAACATAAACATCCTGATGTGAATTTGTATTTGACTTGAAAAGAATAGATATATCTTTAAAAATATTCAGTAATTTTTTTTCTTTTTTATAATCAATATTCTCTTTAAGTATAAGCCAACTTAATGCCCTATACATTGCGCCAGTATCTAAATATAGAAGTTTAAGTTTCTTTGCTATTAACTTTGTTACAGTACTTTTACCTGACCCTGCAGGACCATCAATTGCAATAATCGGCTTTCTTTTCATTAGGAAAACGTGATCAATTAATCTTGTCTCTCCACATCTTATCGCACCAGCCAGTAACGAAATATTGTCCTCAAGTCTCGCTTCTTGGAGGGTATGAGGGTGTAAGTGTTCTAAATATTCGATTGAAATTTTTTTTGCTGATAACTTTTTAATTATTTCGTTTAAATTAATATTTTTTTCTTGTTGAAAATTTTTTTTTGCTTCTAATAACTCACTTGAAAAAAACCTAATCAATTTCCTTTCGTTTTTTGATAAATGTACATTACGTGAACTTAATGGAATTCCATCAAAATCTCTTTGTGTAGGAATAGATTTAATAGCAACATTTAATTTCTCTTTTAGGATAAGATTCTTTAAAATTAAAAGTTGTTGCCAATCTTTTTCTCCTAAGTAAAGATTCTTAGGCTTGATGAGATCAAGTAATCTATAAACTACTGTACAAACGCCATCAAAATGTCCAATTCGATTTAATCCACATAATGCAGAAGATAATTCTCTTGGCGCTTTTAGGAATTTAATATTTTTATTATTTGGTGGATATATATCTTCATTACTTGGGATGAAGAGGGCATCCGCGCCATTTGAAAAGGAGATTTTTATATCATTATCAATTGTTTTAGGGTAATTCTCTAAGTCTAACTTATTATCGAATTGCAGAGGATTAATAAAAATACTTACTAAATTAACATTAGCATTGTCATTTTTTGCTGTTGATATTAATTTTATATGTCCATTATGCAGATTACCCATTGTTGGAATAAAGTTAATTTCACTATTTATATTTCTCCTCCAATTTTCTATTTCTTCAGTTTTCCTTATTATTACTTTCTTCACTTTGTTTTTAAAAAATAAATCTATTTGATAAATAATTACTGGACAAAATCAATCTTAGGAGGAATATCTATATAGGGAGAGTCTATCATTTTTATTTCATGGATTACAAAACATCAGGTGTTGATATAGAAGCTGGACGAGAATTTGTTTCCGAAATTAAACAGGCAGTTGAAGGAACTCATACATCTAATGTGATTGAGGGTATTGGTGGGTTCGGAGGCTTGTTTAGAATACCTATAGATAGTTTTAAAAAACCAGTTCTTGTTTCAGGAACTGATGGTGTTGGAACAAAATTAGAATTAGCCCAAAGTAAAAACTTTCACTTTGAGGTTGGTATTGATTTAGTTGCTATGTGCATGAACGATATCATTACTAGTGGTGCAAAACCATTATTTTTTCTGGATTATATTGCTACTGGTAAGCTTGATAAGAAACAATTATTGAGGGTTGTTCAGGGAATTTCACATGGCTGCGGAGAAAATAACTGTTCATTACTCGGCGGAGAAACTGCTGAAATGCCAGGATTTTATTCAAAAAATAAGTATGATCTTGCAGGATTTTGTGTTGGAATAGTCGATGAGGATAAGCTTATTAATGGTAAAAAAGTCTCTGAAAATGACTTAATAATTGCTTTAAAAAGTAATGGAGTGCATAGTAATGGCTTTAGTTTAGTAAGAAAAATTATCCAAAACAATAATCAAATAGAAAAGGAATTTGAAAAAGTTTCTCACTTAAATTTTTATGATGAGTTATTGAAACCTACAAAAATTTACAATAATGTGATTAACCAAATGTTATCTGAAAATATAGAAATTAAAGCGATGTCTCATATAACTGGAGGAGGAATTCCAGAAAATTTACCAAGATGTATTCCTTCTGATTTTATTCCTTATATCAATACCAGTTCTTGGGAAATACCTATTTTATTTAAATTCCTTAAAGACAAAGGATCTGTTCCGGAAAAAGATTTTTGGAATACTTTCAATCTTGGAGTTGGATTTTGTTTAATTATTGATAAAAAATTTAAGGACGCGATATTAAGTATTTGTAAAGATTATGATATAGATAGTTGGGAAATTGGAAAGATAGTTCGAAAAAATAATTTAACAATTAGTAAATTTTTGCCAGAAATTTTAACTTAAATTTTTTTATCTTTTTTAAACGAGTTTTAAAAAATTATTTTTTATACCCAAATGAAAAAGTTAGATGTAATATAATAAAATTACCGCCGAATTATATCGGAAGTTTAAGTATTAAGATTTAACCTTTATTCAATGCCCTTTGCAAATAATCAAAGAATTACACGTAGACGTAGTTCAGCTGGCCCTACACCTCCAAAAAGACCAATAGGTAATAATTCTGAATCAAATGGTAGACAGGCTCAAGGCCCAAGACCAACTTTCTTGACACTAAGGGATCATGGGAAAGTTTTTGTTGCTGATTTACCTAATTTGTCTGATGGTCAATTAGCGCATATTAGTAAAGAAGCTAATGAAGTTTTGAATAGTTTGGAAAAAAGACTTAGTGATCTTGAAAATGAACCTAACGTTAGTAATCCGGAAAACGATACGCTGATAAAAGCTTCTACTAAAAGAGACGTCACACTGAGGTTTATTAAATCAATAGAAGAAGAACAAGAACATAGAAAGAATAATCCTGCTTTACGAGATGCTGCATCTGAATCGTTACCTAGAACTTTTCTTGAGGTTGCTAGACATAGATTGCCTGGAGCAACTTTTGATTCACTTCTTCGAGAGGCTCTTGAAGCTTGTGCAGTTGATGAGAGTGCTGAAGAAAATCAAGTTATTGATGAGCCTAAAGAAACTGTAAAAATTATGGATATACCCTCTTCCAACACTAATGCTTCACTTGTTGTTAGTATCGACTCAAGTGATGATTCTAAGAATGACTCTATTTGATTCAACACAAGATTTAATAAGCTTTAAAGACCAAAATAATTCAAAAATTAACCCTACTTCGGAGAAAGATACCATTTTATGTAATCATTGCAAAAGGACTGCTACAAATGGTGTTAGATGTTTAGGAATGTGTGTAGCAGATAATGATTACTAAAAAAATTCAAATTTTATATAAATAATCTGATGAAAATAATTAATAAATTAATTAAATTTTATTTATTAATAGATATCGGGTATTATTTATCAATAAATAAAGAAAAGATCATTTTTCTATATATCAATAAGTAATTGAAACTTTATACCTTTTATTTCAAATTGAAGTTCTTAGAAAACTTCATAATTAAATGTGTAAAAAAATTAAATAAGGCGGCACCCAGATTCGAACTGGGGATAAAGGATTTGCAATCCTCTGCCTTACCACTTGGCCATGCCGCCAAAAAAGATTCGATTGAGTCTTTTTATGATCTTAACAGTAAGGTGTCTCATTCTCTATTATTTATATGCAATGGTCATGGAGAAGATGTAATCGCATCGGAGATAATAAAAAGATTACTAAAAAAAATTAAAGATAAAAATATTGAAGTTTTGCCGTTAGTAGGAAATGGAGATGTATTTAATTCCATCAAATCAAACAATTTTCGTAAAATAGGATTTTTAAAAGAGCTGCCTAGTGGAGGTTTTAGTAATCAAAGTCTTAAGGGATTTGTGCTTGATTTGTTTGCAGGATTTTTAATCGATAATTTAAGAAATTTTCTACTTGTAAAACAGAAGTCAAAACATAACTGCAAAATTATCGCAGTAGGCGATTTCTTGCCATTACTCTACGCTTGGAGTTCAGAATGCGAATTTAGTTTTATTGGAACTCCCAAAAGTGATCATACTTGGAGTAGTGGACCAGGTTGGGATTTAAGCGATTTTTATCATAAGTTAAAAGGTTCTGAATGGGATCCATGGGAAATGTTTTTAATGAAATCTTCAAGATGTAAAAATTTAATTATGAGAGATAAAATTACAGCTAATAATTTGAATAAAAAAAATATTGATGCAAAATATTTGGGTAATCCAATGATGGATTTTGTTAATGCAACAAACGATAAAATATCAAATATTATTTCTTTTAAAAGGATTATTTTATTAGTTGGAAGTAGATATCCAGAAGCTCTTAAAAATCTTGATAATTTTCTGAATTGTTTGCAAGATTTTCATTTATCAAAGGATTTGGTTATTCTTTTGCCTTTGAGTATTAATGCAAATGTGATTCAAATTCAAAATTATTTAAATAAATATGGTTTTATAAAACAGAGTAAAGTTAAATTTCTAATTAACGAAGATTCAGTATGGAAAAAGAAAGATCAATATTTAGTGATTGGAAAAGGTAAATTCAATTCATGGGCCAATATGGCAGAAGTTGGCTTGTCTAATGCAGGAACAGCTACAGAGCAAATTGCTGGCCTTGGAATTCCATCTCTCTCTCTACCGGGACCTGGACCACAATTTACAAAATCATTTGCAAAAAGGCAATCAAGATTATTGGGCGGTAGTGTTTTAGTTTGCAAGAACAAAAAAATTCTTTTAAAACGATTAAGTTTACTTTTGAAAGAAGAAGTTGAAAGGTTAGAACAAGCAAAATTAGGCAAAAAAAGAATGGGGGAATCCGGAGCAAGTAAGAAAATCGTAGATGCCATAAACCTTTATTTGTTATCTTAGTAAATGGCACTAGCTTATTAATTATTAATTCTTTTATGTATCCAATAAATGATCGGCAATATCTAAAAATTTGTGCAGAGATTGCAAAAGTTATGAGTATAAGCTTGTCTTCTGCTAAAAAGAAAGTAGAAATTCAAATTGCAAAAGAAGGCTCGAAAACTATTCAAGAAAAAATACAAGTTGCGCAAAATGTTTTAAAAATTTGTGAAAAAAATGATGTAGATAAATTAAGTTCTTCAAGAATACTTGATAAGCTTATGGAAACTCTTGATGGTGAAGATAATTTTTTAACTGAAGATTGATTATTAATGTTCAAATATATTTGAGAATTTCATTATGTCTAAATCAGCATGTACAGAAACTGTTTCGAAACATTTTTGAGCTAATTCATATCTATTCTCTCTTTCTAAGATAACTTTTAATTTATGCATAGCTTCAATTAAATATCTAACATCATTTGCTGCATAATCTAATTGATCTTTTGTTAAATCTTCGTTGCTACCCCAATCACTACTTTGCGAGCTTTTGTCCAGTTCTATACCTAACAATTCATTAATTAAATCCTTTAAACCGTGTTTATTTGTATAAGTTCTTGCCAATTTACTAGCAATTTTTGTACAAAAAATATTTTTTGTATTAATTTCAAGATTGCATTTTAGAGCTGCTATATCAAATCTCGCATAGTGAAATATTTTAGTAATTTTGTCATCTTCAAGAAGTTTTTTTAAATGAGGTGAAGAAGATGTATTAAGTTCGATTTTTATACAGCATGTTCTTTTAAATTCATTGCATATTTGTACTAAACAGAGTCTATCTCTTCCATGGATTAAACCCATTGCTTCAGTGTCAATAGCTAGGTAGGATGATTTTTTATAAAGATTGTATAAATCTACTGTTAAATCGTTATAAAGAAGATCAATATTTTTACTTTTAATAGTCATTTTTAATAAGTTTTAAGGAAATTTAAGATTTAGAATATTACTTAAGATTTTATTTAATTAAGAATTTTTATCTAATTAGGAGTATTTTACAGAATAATTATAAAAAATTATAATATGATGTAACTTTAATTTTTATTCTCGATTTACTAGAAAAATTATTTAATGTCATATTCGTTAAATTCAACATTATTGCTGACAATTCTCTTGGCCATAGGTTTATTTTTTTTTCTTAGGGCTTCCAGTAAAGATAGAACAACTATCGTTGAGATTTCATCTTCTCAGCAGCCAATTAAGGTTTTAAATGGTTTATGTGAATGGCTAAATTTGAGGGGATGGAAGCAAACAGGAGGAGATTTTGAACAAAGAATTTTAATATTCAAGGGTCAAGTTGTTTCTAGTAAATTTTTAGCAATTTTTTTAGGTTTTCTTGGCGGTTTTGGTTCTTGTGCTTTGGGATTAGTAATTATTCAAATATATCCTGAATTGGGTTGGTGGCCTATTCTTTTGGGATTAATTGGTGGCCCTTTGTCTGGAATTGTTTATTTTAAAAAATCAGCAAGAGAGGAGAAATTTGAATTAAGGTTGATTAACGAAAATGAAAATGATTCAACTTTCATGAGACTAAGAGCGCATAGGGATGAATTAATCTCTTTAGAAAATGAACTTGGAGAAAAACTTCAACTGAAAAGTGACGGTTCTTTATTTAAAACACCTATTTAAGATACTTTAAAATTTTATTAGATAATTTTTAATCAAAAATATTATTCTCTATACAGAATTTCTCTAACTCTTTATCATTTAACCAATCTTGGGGCTTTGTAAAAATTGATGTGAGAAATTCCTCTCGAGAACCCTTTTTAGCTTTGTAACCATATTCCCATCTAGCTAAAGGCGGTAAGGACATTAATATAGATTCAGTTCTGCCATTTGTTTGTAGTCCAAAAATTGTCCCTCTATCCCAAACTAAATTGAATTCGACATATCTACCTCTTCGATATAGCTGGAATTCTCTTTCCTTAGATGAATATGTTTGAGAAGCTCTTTTTTCAACAATGGGCAAATATGAAGGGAGGAACGCCTGCCCACAGTTTTCGGCTAAAGAAAATAAATTATCCCAATTTAAATTAGAATTGCTAATATTTTGTGAAGCTTTTGATGCTTCTCCATTTTGATTATTTCCTCTATAAATATTGCTTGAACCATCTTGATAATCATAAAAAATACCTCCTATGCCTCTAGATTCATTTCTATGCTTCAAGAAGAAATATTCATCACACCATGGTTTAAAAACTTTATGCAAATCTTGATCAACTTTCTCACAAGCTTTTTTATGCTCATTATGAAAATTCTTTACATCAGTAAGATAAGGATAAAAAGGGGTTAAGTCTGCACCTCCCCCAAACCACCAAACAGGACCAGCTTCGAAATATCTATAATTCAGATGAACTGTAGGAATATAGGGATTCTTAGGATGCAAAACCATAGAAGTTCCCGTAGCAAACCATTCATGACCTTTTGCTTCGGGTCTTTGAGAGATTATAGATTGAGGTAATTCTTTGCCCCTTACTTCCGAGAAATTTACGCCTGCTTGCTCAAAAATAGAACCATTTTTCAATACTCGTGATCTTCCACCGCCACCTTCGTCTCTTAGCCAGGATTCTTCTGTAAATTTCCCTTTGCCATCAACATTTTCAAGTCCTGAACAAATTTTGTCTTGTAGAGTTAATAAGAGATTTTTAGTTTTTTCTCTCGAGTTTTTAGGAGGTTCTTTCAACATGTATTTAGTAAATCTTGAAGAAAAAAGTTTTTTTGGTTAATTATAAGTTTCTCTTTATAATTTCTCTTAGGGGGTCCTTATTGCCTATTATTTGATAGTTCGACATAGTTCTTAATCTTTTAAACAGTCGACTACCTTGTCAAAATATTAAAAAATTTAATGACCACAATAGAAGATGCGAATTTTGCTTTACAAAAAGTTCTAGATGCTGGATCACAGAAAAATGTAATTGAATTAGCTTGGATTAAAAATGTAAGAGTAAATATACCGAGGGTAATCGTAACATTATCATTACCATCGTTTGCAAATTCTCAGCGAGATAGGATTGTACAAGAGGTTAGATCGGTACTACTGGATTTTGAAGATATTGATGATGTTCAAATAGAGATAGATAATAATCCTTCCAAAACAGAATCTCAAAATCAAAGTAATGCTCCTGAGTTGCAGAAGATTGATGGGATTCGGCATGTCATAGCCGTTAGCAGTGGAAAAGGTGGAGTTGGAAAAAGTACTATTGCAGTTAATCTCGCTTGTTCTCTAGCTAAATTAGGCTTAAAAACTGGTTTGCTGGATGCGGATATATATGGACCTAATACTCCCTCAATGATGGGAGTTACCGAAGAGAATCCAAAGGTTACAGAAGGTAGTGGCAGTGATCAAAGGCTAATACCAATAAATAAATATGGAATTTCATTGGTATCAATGGGTTTCCTCATAGAAGAAGGTCAGCCAGTTATATGGAGAGGACCAATGCTTAATAGTATTATAAGACAATTTTTGTATCAAGTTGAATGGAATAATCTTGATTTTCTAGTTATTGATTTACCTCCAGGAACAGGAGACGCTCAAATATCCCTTTCTCAATCTGTTCCTATTTCTGGAGCTATAGTTGTCACTACTCCTCAACAAGTATCTTTACAAGATGCAAGGAGGGGATTAGCAATGTTTAAACAACTCGGTGTACCTTTACTGGGAATTGTAGAAAATATGTCAGTATTTATTCCGCCAGATATGCCAGATAAAAAATATGAAATTTTTGGTAAAGGTGGTGGACAAACATTAGCTAACGAAAATGACTTACCATTATTAGCTCAAATTCCTATTGAAATCCCTCTCGTTGATGATAGTAATAAAGGTGTGCCAATCTCAATAAGCCAGCCTAATAAAGAAAGTTCTTTTGCATTTGGTAATTTAGCTGAATTAATTAAGAATCAATTTGTTAATACTTAATTGATGTTTAAGAGAATTTTTTTATTAAATAACAGAGGATTTTTACAAAAAAAAGAAAACTTCAATAGAGGTTTTTTATTTTCTCCGCTACTTATAATTCCCCTTTTTTTAGTTATTATTTCGGGTTTATTGATAAAAAGTATTCAGGGTGAATTTTTAGTATCAAACTATTTAGGTCATATCTTAACTGGTTTTTTAGGTTATTTCTTAGCATTTTTTGTTTCTTATATACCGTTAGAGAGACTTAGAAAGTATGTGGTTCCATTTTATTTGTGTACTTTAATATCCTTATTACTAATTTATTTTTTTGGTATTTCAGTTTCTGGAGCTCAAAGATGGCTAAACTTGGGCATCTTTTCTTTTCAGCCTTCAGAGGTAGCTAAACTTAGTACAGTATTAACTCTTGCTCTAGTAATAGACAAAAAAATAATTCTAACAATAAGAGATTTATTATTGCCCTTATTAGTAGTAGTTATTCCTTGGTTATTAATTTTCTTTCAACCGGACTTAGGTACCTCTTTAGTTTTAATTGTTTTGACAGGTGTGATGCTCTATTGGTCACAAATGCCAATAGAGTGGATTTTGATATTAGTGTTTTGTATTATCTCATCTATATTATATCTAACCTTACCAACTCTTCTTATTTTCTGGATTCCAGTTATAGGATATCTTGCTTATAGATCTTCAAAAAAGAAAATTATTTTTTCTGCTCTCGCTATTTCGTTCCATTTATTAGTGGCAAAATGTACACCAATATTATGGCAATATGGCTTAAAAGAATATCAAAAAGATAGATTAGTTTTATTTTTAGATCCAAATAGAGATCCATTAGGTGGCGGATATCATCTGATACAGAGTAAAATTGCAATTGGTTCTGGAGGATTATTTGGGTCTGGTTTGCTGCAAGGTAAGCTGACTAATTTGCAGTTTATACCTGAACAACATACTGATTTTATATTCAGTGCTTTAGGGGAAGAATTAGGTTTTGTGGGGTGCGCTATAGTTTTATTTTTGTTCTTTTTTTTGATTAAAAAACTTATTAATACTGCAACAATTGCTAGGACTAGTTTTGAATCTCTAATTGTTATTGGAATAGCTTCAACTTTTTTATTTCAAATAATTATTAACTTATTTATGACTATTGGATTAGGACCAGTTACTGGGATTCCCCTTCCTTTTATGAGCTATGGTCGAACGTCATTGGTTACTAATTTTATATCTATTGGGTTTGTTTTATCTATATTGAAACGTTCTAGATCACTAAGAAGTTGATGAAATCACAAATAACTATCAAAAAAATTCAAGAGCTTTTGATTAAAGGAGTTCAAACCATATATGTGGATGATGATACATCCAGAAGAATGTGGTGGGCTTCTTTAGAAGTTATTCAAAAAGATTTCCTTTCTAAGAATTATAAACAGGGGGGGATGTGGGTTGCCTCGCCTTTGCCAGCTTTTAATGATAAAAAATTTTTAAATCAACTTCATGGATGGCTTTGGTCTCCTGAGGGGTTTCCATACTTTCAAAATGAGAATGCAGGTTTTTTACCAGTCAATAATTCAGAAAAGATAAAAAAAGATTTCGATTTAGTTAGTAATTATAAAGTCTTAAATCTTTGTCAAGAAGATGGCTATGAACCTTTTTTGATGATTATCACTCCAAATTTTCAATGCGTATTATCAATTGTAGGAGAAAAAGATAAGAAAATTCTATTAATGAAATGTGATGAAGAAAGCCTAAAACTTTCAATTGAATTAATGCATGCAAAATTAAATCAAGAAAATTATGAGGAAGGAGTAAAATTTCGTAATGCAATCAATAATTTAGGTAACCTTAATATTAATAATCAATTTGAAAAATTATTTTGGCCAATATTATCGGCAAAATTAGCAAATATTACGCCAAATCATAATATAAAGAATTCTGTGAAAAATGATGAAAAAAATGTGCAAATAACTGAAGCAAAATTATTACGTGCAATTTCTCATGAAGTAAGAACTCCTTTGGCAACAATAAGAACACTAATAAGTTCTACTTTAAAAAAATATAAAATGGATGAATCAATGAGAAATCGTTTAATTCAAATAGATAATGAATGTAATGAACAAATTGATAGGTTTGGTTTGATCTTTAATGCAGCTGAATTAGTTGGTAATGAAGTGCCATTATTAAATAACTTGGCAAAAATTAATTTAGCCGAAATTTTTAAAAAGCTTGCTCCTATATGGAATAAACAATTAAACCGACGTGGTATTTCTTTGAAGATAGATATCCCCAAACAACTTCCACAAATTTTGAGTGATTCTGAAAAATTAGAATTAATGTTAAGAGGATTAATTGATAAAAATACTAGAGGATTAAAAGAAGGTAGTACATTAATTTTAGAATTAAGACCAGCTGGTCAAAAACTTAAACTTCAACTCAAAGTACAAAAATTAGATAACAATCAAAAAGACATTCTAAAAAAAGATAACGGTTCTGATATTGGTCCTGTTTTAAATTGGAACCCTCAAACTGGCAGTCTACAACTTAGTCAAAATGCCACTCAAAAGTTGTTAGCTAGTTTAGGAGGGCATGTCACACAAAGACGTGATACGGGTTTGACGGTATTTTTCCCCATTTCAGATGCAAAATGAAATAAGAATTAATTTATACATATATTAAATAATGTAGAAAATTTCCTATTAATTTTGAATTTTGTAAAATATGAATGCTAATTTCTTATTAGAAATAACTCAAAATCTAGGATGACTGAAACTTTAGTTGGTCAATTTCCAAAGCATATAGGAAGTACTGGGGGTTTATTAAACTCAGCAGAAACCGAAGAAAAATATGCAATTGTATGGAAAAGTTCAAAGGAACAAGCATTTGAATTGCCCACTGGTGGAGCGGCCCTTATGCATGAAGGTGATAATTTAATGTACT
The DNA here is from genome assembly GCA_003281455.1 of Prochlorococcus sp. AG-347-J21. Lineage (GTDB taxonomy): Bacteria > Cyanobacteriota > Cyanobacteriia > PCC-6307 > Cyanobiaceae > Prochlorococcus_A. The sequence continues at coordinate 125,189 of QCBX01000002.1, read as the reverse complement.
TTGCAAGAAAAGAACAATGCCTTGCATTAGGCACGCAGTTAAGAACTTTCAAGCCAAGAATTGAAGATTTTAAAATCTACCGAATTTTCCCAGGTGGCGATATTGAATTTTTACACCCAAAGGATGGTGTATTTCCAGAAAAAGTAAATGAAGGTAGAGAGAAAGTAGGACATAATCCTAGAAGAATAGGTGAGAATCCTAATCCAGCTAGTTTGAAATTTACAACTAAGAATACTTTTGATTGACTTCCTTAAAGTTGATATAAAAGAAGAAAATAATTATAATTTGGGCTGACATTAATAATATGATCAGCTCACAGAAAGATAGTTTTTTAAAGGCTTACAAAGAAGGTAAAAATTTTATACCTATAGTTGAAACTTGGCCAGCTGATTTAGAGACTCCATTATCGACTTGGTTAAAATTATCTTCAAAAGATTCCCATGGTGTTTTTCTTGAATCTGTTGAAGGTGGGGAGAATTTGGGTAGGTGGAGTATTGTTGCTACTAAACCTCTCTGGGAAGCCGTTTGTTATGGAGAAGAAATAGTTAAAACTTGGAATAATGGCAAAACTGAAAGACATCAAGGTGATCCTTTTGATATTTTAAAAAGTTGGACAAAGGAATATAAGTCAACCATGCTTGAAGAATTACCATCAATTGGACAGTTATATGGCTCTTGGGGTTATGAATTAATAAATCGAATAGAGCCAAGCGTTCCAATAAATGAAATTCCAGAAAACAATATCCCGCATGGATCCTGGATGTTTTTTGATCAATTAGTTATTTTTGATCAAATAAAAAGATGTATTAATGCAGTGGTTTATGCAGATACAACTTCTTTTAAAGAGTCTTCGATTGAAGAGTTGTATCTAAACTCAATTTCTAAAATTCAGGAAACTAGAAATTTAATGCGAGTTCCTCTAAAAGAAAATGAGTTTTTAGATTGGAATGAAAATGAGAATTTGAATTTAGATCTAGAAAGTAATTGGAAGAAAAAAGATTTTGAGGATGCAGTTCTTTCTGCAAAAGAATACATAAGAAAGGGAGATATCTTCCAAATAGTTATAAGTCAGAGATTTCAAACTCAAGTGAATAATGATCCCTTTAGCTTATATAGAAGTTTGAGAATGGTTAATCCATCTCCATACATGTCATTTTTTGATTTTGGCTCATGGTATCTGATAGGTTCTAGTCCCGAAGTAATGGTTAAAGCTAAAATAAATAAAAATAGCGAGATTGTCGCAAGTTTAAGACCAATAGCTGGCACAAGACCTAGAGGTATTGATAATCAACAAGACTTAGAACTGGAAAAGGATTTATTAAAAGATCCCAAAGAGATAGCTGAGCATGTAATGCTAATTGATCTTGGGAGAAATGATCTTGGAAGAGTTTGTGAAATTGGGACTGTGAAGGTCAAGGATTTAATGGTTATTGAGAAATATTCACATGTCATGCATATAGTTAGTGAAGTTGAGGGAATCTTAAAAAACAATGCTGATGTATGGGATTTGCTAAAAGCATCTTTTCCTGCTGGGACAGTAACTGGTGCGCCAAAAATAAGAGCTATGCAATTGATTAAGCACTTTGAGAAAGATGCTAGGGGACCTTATGCTGGTGTTTATGGATCTATTGATATTAATGGTGCATTAAATACTGCAATTACGATAAGAACTATGATAGTTCAACCCTCAAGAGATGGGAAATATGATGTTTCAGTGCAAGCAGGAGCTGGAATAGTTGCTGATTCTCTCCCTGAAAATGAATATCAAGAGACGATAAATAAAGCAAAGGGGATACTAAAAGCATTAGCCTGTTTGGATAAATAAATGATTCAAAATAGTCTTTATAAGGGTTTTGAAGTGGAACTTTTCACAGGTTCTTTAAATTCTCATATCGGCGTTTCGGCTGAAATTGAGAAAAAATTCCCTGATTTTGTAAAAGAGCCAGATAACAGAAACGTTGAATACATCACAACACCTGAAAAAGACTACAATTGTTTATATAAGAAATTAATAACTCCAAGAAAAAATTTAAGACGATGGCTAAACAAAAAAGAGTTAACAATCATTCCCTCATCCACTCTTTGTTTTAAACACGATATTCAATTTCAAAGATCTGATATTGATAATGTTTATCATCAATTTATACAAGATAATTATGGTACCTCTATTGCAACTTCAAGTGTACATATAAACTTAGGAATAGATGATTTAGATAAGCTTTTTGCAGCTATTAGACTAATTAGATCTGAGGCTGCTTTATATCTTTCCCTAAGCGCTAGTTCACCTTTTTTAAATAATAAAATTACGGAGAATCATTCTCAGAGATGGATGCAGTTTCCTAAAACACCAAGTAAGGTACCTTTTTTTGTCAATCACAATTCTTATATAAATTGGATCCAGGAAAATATAGCTAATAAAAACATGCAAAATATCAGGCATTTTTGGTCTTCAATCCGCCCAAATGGTCCCCAAAGACCTTTAATTCTTGATCGTTTGGAATTAAGAATTTGTGATTTTGTTTATGATATTAACTTGCTCTTAGGGATAACAGCTATGATAGAGCTGAGGATTTTAAATCTTTTTGAAAATTTCAATACTTTAGATCCTTTAAATGCCAGTTTTTTTTCAATTGATAAATTATCAGAAATATGTGATCAAAATGAAACTAACGCTGCCAAAGATAGTCTTAATTCAGAATTAATTCGCTGGCAAGATGGCAAAAAAGTTATCTGTAGAGAGTGGATTCAAAACTTATTATCAGATTTGTCATCCACAGCAGAAAATTTTGATATGAAACATCTTTTAACTCCTATCTATAAAGTCCTTGAAGAAGGTAATCAATCTATGAAATGGATAAATCAATATGAAAAAGGTTATTCAATTGAGCAAATAATGAAAATTTCTATCGAAGATATGATTAGGAGTGAAAGCGAGAATGTTTGATTATTTAAATAAATATTTGATCTGAACATTTTCACTTGTGACATAATGATTGTATGGAATCTTCTCGCCAGATAAAAAATAATAACGTGGATCTGATAAGTAATAATGATCCACTTGATAAAAATCGTCTTTTAATAGAAGATCTATGGGAATCTGTACTCAGAGAAGAATGCCCGGATGATCAAGCAGAGAGATTGATACAGCTTAAAGAATTAAGTTATTCAAAACAAATTGATGGTGATAGTTCAAAAACTTTTAAAAATGAAATAGTTGATATTGTAAATTCTATGGATTTAGCAGAATCCATAGCAGCAGCAAGGGCGTTTTCATTATATTTTCAACTCGTGAATATTTTGGAACAAAGAGTTGAGGAAGATAGATATATTCAAAGCTTTACCAACAAGGATGTTCAAAAATCACCCGACAATCTTGATCCTTTTGCTCCAGCATTGGCTCGGCAAAATGCTCCAGTAACTTTTAGAGAATTATTTTATAGGCTAAGGAAATTAAATGTTCCTCCAGGTAAATTAGAAGAGTTATTGCAGGAAATGGATATTCGTTTAGTTTTTACTGCACATCCTACTGAGATAGTAAGACATACGATTAGACATAAGCAGACAAGAGTAGCAAATTTGTTAAAAAAAATACAGGTTGAGCAATTTTTAACTAAAGAAGAGAAGAATTTTCTAAAAAATCAATTAAAAGAGGAAGTAAGACTTTGGTGGAGAACAGATGAATTGCATCAATTTAAACCATCAGTTTTAGACGAAGTAGATTATGCTCTGCACTATTTTCAGCAAGTTTTATTTAATGCGATGCCTCAATTGAGGGGCAGGATAGCTGAAGCACTTACAGAAAATTATCCAGATGTTCAGTTGCCCTCTGAATCTTTTTGTAACTTCGGTTCTTGGGTAGGCTCCGATAGGGATGGCAATCCATCAGTCACTCCTGAGATAACATGGAGAACTGCTTGCTACCAACGGCAGTTGATGTTGGAAAGATATATTATTGCGATATCTAACCTTAGAGATCAATTAAGCGTCTCGATGCAATGGAGTCAAGTCAGTTCTTCTCTGTTAGAATCCCTCGAAACGGATAGGGTCAAGTTCCCTGAAATTTATGAAGCTAGGGCTACAAGGTATAGATCTGAACCTTACAGATTGAAATTAAGTTATATTTTAGAAAAATTGAGGTTAACACAAGAAAGGAATAATTTATTGGCAGATAGTGGATGGAAATTTGATTTAGAGAGAGAAATGGATACTAAAAATATAGAGAAAGTTGAGAATTTATATTATAAATCAGTAAACGAATTTACATATGATCTTGAACTTATTAAAAATAGCTTGATTAGTACAGATTTAACATGTGAGGCTGTGAATACCTTACTTACTCAGGTACATATTTTTGGCTTTTCTTTAGCAAGTTTAGATATTCGTCAAGAGAGTACAAGGCATAGTGAAGCTATACAGGAGCTTACGAATTATCTTGATTTATCCGTGCAATATGATCAAATGTCCGAGGAAGAGAAAATTAAATGGCTTGTAGATGAATTAAATACAAAAAGGCCTCTAATCCCATCTGACGTTAACTGGACAAAAACTACAGAAGAAACCTTTTCTGTTTTTAAAATGGTTAAGAGATTACAGCAAGAATTTGGCAGTCGAATTTGTCATTCTTATGTAATTTCCATGAGTCATAGTGCATCTGATTTGCTTGAAGTTCTTTTACTGGCTAAGGAAATGGGACTTCTTGATCAAAATTCACACAAATCAAAATTATTAGTTGTTCCTCTTTTTGAAACTGTAGAAGACCTTAAAAGAGCACCAGAAGTAATGGAAAAGTTGTTTAAATTAGATTTCTATAGATCATTATTGCCTAAAGTTGGAGAATCCTTTAAACCTCTGCAAGAATTAATGCTTGGATACTCTGATAGCAATAAAGATTCGGGGTTTGTTTCGAGTAATTGGGAAATTCATAGAGCCCAAATAGCTCTTCAAAATCTTTCAAGTAGAAATGACATATTGCTAAGACTTTTTCATGGAAGAGGGGGTTCTGTGGGGAGAGGAGGAGGTCCAGCCTATCAGGCTATATTGGCTCAACCAAGCGGCACTTTAAAAGGACGAATAAAAATAACAGAACAAGGTGAAGTTCTAGCTTCTAAATATAGTCTTCCGGAACTGGCCTTATACAATCTTGAGACTGTCACTACAGCGGTAATTCAAAATAGTTTGGTAAATAATAGACTTGACGCTACTCCAGAATGGAATCAATTAATGTCTAGGTTGGCAGAAACGTCAAGGTCTCACTACAGAAAATTAGTGCATGAGAATCCTGATTTGTTAAATTTCTTTCAAGAAGTCACTCCAATAGAAGAAATAAGTAAATTACAGATATCTAGTAGACCTGCTAGAAGAAAAAAAGGTGCAAAAGATTTGTCAAGTCTAAGAGCTATTCCGTGGGTATTTGGTTGGACACAAAGTAGATTTCTTTTGCCAAGTTGGTTTGGAGTAGGTACTGCATTGTCATTTGAATTAAATTCCGATCCACAACAAATTGAATTATTAAGAGTTTTACATCAAAGATGGCCATTTTTCAGGATGCTTATATCTAAAGTAGAAATGACATTATCTAAGGTGGATTTGGAAGTTGCTAGATATTATGTTGATACTCTTGGCAGTAAGGAAAATAAAGATTCTTTTGATGATATTTTTGAAGTAATTTCTAAAGAATATAATCTTACAAGATCTTTAATACTTGAAATTACTGGTAAAAATAAGCTCCTCGAATCTGATAGGGACTTGAAATCATCAGTAAGCTTGAGAAATAAGACAATAATCCCATTGGGGTTTTTGCAGGTTTCACTTTTAAGAAGATTAAGAGACCAGACAAGACAACCCCCAATAAGCGAATTTCTTATTGATAAAGATGAATCTAGAAGAGCTTATAGTAGAAGTGAACTATTGAGGGGAGCACTTTTAACTATTAATGGTATAGCAGCTGGTATGAGAAATACAGGTTGATAGTTGCAATATTTTTCTAAAAAAAATCTTGTTCTTCCAGAAGGTTATTTTGTTAACTCTTCGCAAATCCCACTAGCTAAAGAGGTAAACAAACTTTTAGCGAATTGTGGATGTGAGACATTTCCAATAAAACTTCTTTCTGAAGCTATTCAGCAAAGTAATTTCTTTTTTACCATACAAAGTGAATTAAAAAATAAATTATATGGCTTTGTAAGGGTTACTTCCGACAGGGGATTGAATGCTAACTTATGGAATTTAAGTGCATTGCCTGGAAATAATCAGCAGCTTTATTATTCAATATTGCTTCAAGTAACTCTTGAGAAAATCAATAGAGAAATGCCTGGATGCAGTATTTCTGTACAGGCTCCAGTATCTTCCTTTCTAAGTTTAGAGGAAAATGGATTTATACTAGATCCAAATGGAATAAGAGTAATGGGATATAAACTTTAAAACCATTTTACGAGCATGGAGGGATTCGAACCCCCGACTCTCAGAACCGGAATCTGATGCTCTATCCAACTGAGCTACATGCCCTTTATTTTTCAATTTCTTTAAAGAAAATCTAAATATATTAAATCTAGCTAATTTAATTAATGTATGCATTAAGAAAATTTTTTTAAATAATTTAAAAATTAAAAACTTTCGAAACCATAAAAGTTTTGAAATTGATCTAGAAGAGCAAAGAGCAATTGTTCTTGGTCGTAATGGTATCGGAAAGTCAAATTTACTTGAATCCGTTGAATTTTTAAGTCAATTAAAATCTAATAGAGCATTAAGTGATAAAGATTTAATAGAAAATGATAGTGATATGGCTGTCATTATAGGACAAATAGATTTTAGAGATGATTTAAAGTTAAATTTATTTCGAAAAGGCCCTAAAAGAATTTATGTCAATGAATCAATCTTGAAAAGACAGAGTGAAATAAAGAATTATATTCGGAGCGTATGTTTTTGTTCTAATGATATAGATATTGTCAGAAGTGAACCCAGTTATAGAAGAACATGGATTGATAAAGTTGTATCTCAGCTTGAACCAGTATATTTAGACCTGATAAGTAGATTTAATAGGCTTTTAAAACAAAGAAGTCATTTTTGGCGTTCGGAAAGTTTCTTAAAAACCCAATCAACAGATATTGTTGAAAGCTTTGATATTCAAATGTCAATAATAAGTACAAGAATTTTTAGGCGCAGAAGAAGAGCTTTATTAAAAATAAAACCATATGTTGAATATTGGCATAATCATTTAAGTAAATCTCAAGAGCAAATAGAGATAAATTATCTTTCGGGGATACAGAATATAAGTCCAGAAGAAGAAGAAGAAGAAGTTATTAGTAAAAAAATAGCAGAACAACTCTTAAATCAGCGTTCAATAGAAGCATTGACTGGCAAATGTAATTTTGGCCCTCATCGTGATGATTTTGAGTTTCTAATCAATAACGTTTCAGTTAGGAAATATGGTTCCTCAGGACAGCAAAGGACTTTTATCTTGGCTTTAAAGATGGCTGAACTCGATTTATTAACTAAAACATTAAATGTTCCTCCAATACTTATATTGGATGATGTCTTGGCGGAATTAGATTTAACCAGGCAAAATTTGTTATTAAATTCTGTTGGTAAAGATAGTCAATGTTTTATAAGTGCGACACATTTAGATAAATTTAATCAGTCTTTCTTAGGCTCGTCACAAATGATTTACTTATAATTTTAAAAAGGCATGATTTTTAGCTAATCTTAATTTCATATAAATTTCTTAAATGGAAATCTACAAAAAAAATCAAATTTTAGGTTCGTTAAGTGATCAGCAAGAATTAAGTCATCAAAGTAAACATCTTTTGTTGGAACTTTATAAATGCGATCGCGAAAAATTAAATGATGAATCCTTTTTGCGCTGTATTTTAAATAGAGCTGCTAAATTGGCAAATGCAACAGTTTTAAATTTGATTAGTAATAAATTTGAGCCTCAGGGGGTTACGGCAATTGCATTACTGGCAGAATCTCATATTTCAATACATACTTGGCCTGAATCTAATTATTCGGCAGTCGATATTTTTACATGTGGTCAAAATATGATGCCTGAACTTGCTAGTCAATTTTTAATTGAATCTTTGATGGCCAAAGAACATTCTTTGCGTGTCATTGAGCGAAATCCACCTTCAGCTGTCTATAAAGAGATCAGAACTGTTTTTTGATAATATTTACCTATTTAATTTTCCACTTACTAGTCCCTCAAGATCTAAACTTGTGCAATTAAATCCTAAATTAGAAAAATATTGAACTAACTCACTAAAATTATATTTGTTAAAAAAATGCTTTAATTCATCTTGGGGAATTTCTATTCTTGCAGTTGAGCCTTGGCATCTAACTCTAACCTCCGATAATCCATATTCTTTAAGATATTCTTCTGCTTTCTCAACCATTTTTAGCCTTTCACTAGTTATTTCATGTCCATAAGGAAACCTTGATGATAAGCAAGGTTGAGCAGGTTTATCCCACCACGGGAAACCCAATGCTCTTGATATATCCCTAATGTCTTGTTTTGAGACTTTAAATTTTGCAAGGGGAGAGATAACTCCTGCTTGTTTTGAGGCTTGTATGCCTGGTCTGTAATCTTTAAGATCATCCAGATTAACTCCATCTAAAACAATCTTATAATTAAGTTTTTTAGAGAGGTAGGTTGTATGTTTGTGGAGCTCTTTTTTGCATGCAAAGCACCTATCCTTGGAGTTTTCACTGTAACTTGATTGATCTAATTCTGATGTTTTAATTTCTACATGCTTTACTCCAATCCATTTTGCTTGCCTTCTTGCTTCTTCACGAAGACTATTGGCTAATGCAGGAGAAATACCAGTTATAGCAATTGCTTTGCTACCTAATTGCTCGAATGCTAATGATGCTACTAATGTACTGTCAACTCCTCCGGAATAAGCAATACAAACACTATCAAGATTCTTAATGTATCTTCTAATTGTATAAAGCTTTTCACTTTGTTCATCAGAGAGAATTTCTAGTTGATTGAACATGCTAATTACTTTAAAATTCAAATTACCTATGAATAGGTTGAATTTATTATTAAATCTTTAATAATATTCTTATCTATATCTTAGATTAAATTTACTAATTTTGTTCAATTGACGAATACGACTAGAAATAGAGGAATTGGAATTGTCACAGCAAGTGACAGTCAAGAGAGATCAAAAGGTCAATTACATATTTATGATGGAGAGGGTAAAGGGAAAAGCCAGGCTGCATTGGGAGTCGTTCTCAGGACAATAGGATTAGGAATATGCGAAAAAAGACAGTCAAGAGTTTTACTTCTAAGATTTTTAAAAGGCCCTGAGAGGTCATATGACGAGGATTCAGCTATAGAAGCTTTACAAAGAGGTTTTCCACATTTAATTGACCATGTAAGGACAGGAAGATCTGAATTCTTTACTGCTGACCAAGTTACAAAGTTTGATGTTGGTGAGGCCGAAAGAGGTTGGAATATTGCTAAAGGAGCCATTGCTAGTTCTCTTTATTCTGTAGTTGTACTGGATGAGTTAAATCCAGTTCTTGATTTAGGAATGCTTGATATCAATGAAGTCGTTAATTCTCTTCAAAATCGTCCAGATGGATTAGAAATAATTATTACTGGAAGGGCAGCCCCGACCTCTTTGGTAAGAATATCTCAACTCCATTCAGAAATGAGACCACGTTTGATAGGAGACTTATCAGAACTAACCAAACATAGTAGTTCTAGTGGTGGAATTGAGATTTATACAGGCGAAGGAAAGGGTAAATCCACAAGTGCACTCGGTAAGGCTTTACAAGCTATCGGTAAAGGAATTTCTCAAGATAAAAGTCATAGAGTTTTAATATTACAGTGGTTAAAAGGTGGAAATGGATATACCGAAGATGCTGCCATAGAAGCTTTGAGAGAGAGTTATCCTCATTTAGTAGATCATTTGCGTTCAGGCAGAGATGCCATCGTATGGAGAGGTCAGCAACAACCAATTGATTATGTTGAGGCCGAAAGAGCATGGGAAATTGCTAAAGCTGCTATTTTGTCTGGCTTGTATAAAACAATCATTTTAGATGAGTTGAATCCAACTGTTGATTTAGAGCTATTACCTGTGGAATCGATACATCAAACGCTCTTAAAAAAACCAGCAGATACAGAAGTTGTAATTACTGGGAGGTGTAAAAATGAACCTTCATACTTTGAACTAGCTGATGTTTACTCTGAAATGGTTTGTCATAAGCATTATGCAAATGTTGGAGTTGATTTGAAAAGAGGTGTAGATTACTAACTTATTCTTAAAAAATTAATTGCACAATATTTTTTTTATCTTTTCAATGCCTCCTTCAATAGATCTTGACTGAATTTTGAATTTAGACAAGATTCTTGAAGCTTTTTCAGAACGTTTCCCCGATTTACATATAGTGAAAACCTCTTTATTTAAACTTTCTTTTTGAATAAATTTTAAGTCAGATTCTTGGTTCAAATGACTTAAGGGAATTGAGATAGATCCCTCGATTGCAGATTTAGAAAATTCTTCATTTTCTCTGACATCAATTAAAAGAATTTTGTTAGGTTTTGCTTTGTATAAACTATTAAAATCATTAGCATTAATACTGTTCATTTTATCTTTTTTCTCACAATATTCATTGTTATCATAAAAGCTCTCAAACTGAGAGAGATTGTTTATTCGTTTATTTAACTGATCACTTTTTAGATGTAATTTTTTCATATTCATATTCAATAAATCAAAAATTAAAATCTTCCCATCTAAAATTTCACCTTTTTTCAAAATGATTTTGATAATTTCATTAACCTGAAGAATTCCTATTAAACCAGTTGAAACGCCTACAACCCCGTATTCTGCACAACTAGGGGCAGCATTTTTTGAGGGTGATTCTGGAAGTAAGTCTCTTAAATTAGGACTATTTTTATGTAAATTAAAAACACTCACTTGTCCCTCAAAGCCTTGTACACTTCCAAAGACTAAGGGTTTATTTAATATAAGGCATGAATCATTTATTAAATATCTTGTGCCAAAGTTATCCGAGCAATCACAAATAACATCAAACTCTTCTACTAATTCAAGAGCATTTTTAGGATTAATTCTCTTTGAAAAGGTTAATATTTCACAATTAGGATTGAATTTTTTAATTCTTTCTCTGGCAGAGTCAATTTTAAGATTACCAATAGTATTTGTTTCATGAATTATTTGTCTCTGGAGATTAGACTTTTCAACTTGATCGTTATCAACTATTCCAATTCTCCCAATTCCTGCTGCAGCTAAATAAAGCAAAACGGAAGACCCAAGCCCACCTGCACCAATGCATAATACTGAGCTGTTTTTAAGATATAGCTGGCCTTCATAACCTATCTCTTTGAGGGTTAAATGTTTTTGATATCTTTCTTCTTCATCAGAATTTAAGAAATTAAATTTGATATTTTTGGACATTTCGATCCCTTAATGTTTGCGAGCTAAACTATGAAAACATAATAATTAAAATAAAAATTTTAGCCTTTTATATTTTTCTCATTACTGGGATTTATTAATGTTTTTGTTAGTACTACATAATAATGTGAAGTTTTTATAAATCAATTTTAAGTTTAAATTTCTTCAGAAACCCTATATACCAAAGCCTCTAAAAAAATACAAAATGTTTCGGTTCGGAATTTTGCACAACAAAAAGGTAGTCAATAGACGTTTTTTCCGATACTGTCTGGTTCATATATTAAGTTTACTGAATTCATGAGTGATAACACTCCAGAGTCAAACCAAGACTCCGGCTCCGATACAAGCTCAGAAACCAAAAGTTTTTCAGAGAAGTACTCTGATGTCATGGGAAAAGTCAACGAAACCCTTGGTAATGTTGATTGGACTCAAATGGGTAAGTACGGCAAGGCAGCAGGCATAATTGCTGTTGTCGTAATAGCTCAGATAATAATTAAAGTTGTCATTGACACGATAAACTTTTTCCCAATTCTCCCTGGTTTACTAGAACTACTAGGCGTAATTGTTGTCGGTCAATGGAGTTGGCAAAATCTTCGTACCAGTGAAAATCGTGAAGCTGTTCTAGATAAGGTACAAAATCTTAAGAAGACATATTTAGGGTAGTTAAAGATTACATATTGAGTATTGCTTTAACGTAATCTTTAACTTGTTTTAAGTAACCTCCTCCAAACATATTGGCATGATTCAATATGTGATAAAAATTATAAATAATAATTCTTTTTTCAAATCCGTTTTTTACAGGAAAAATTCTATGATATTCTTCATAAAATTCTTTTCTAAAACCTCCAAATAATTTTGTCATAGCTATATCTACTTCATTATCTGCCCACCAAGATGCCGGGTCAAAAATAACCCCCTTTCCACTTTTATCCATTCCTGCATTGCCTGACCACAAATCACCATGAACTAGAGCATTTATTGGTTTGTGATTCAGTAATTCTGTTTTAATTTTTTCTTTAACTTTATTGATAATTTCTTTATCTAAAGTAGTTGATTTGAGAATCAATAGTTGAGGGATTATCCTTAAGTTTAAAAAACAATCTATCCAATTATCTTCCATGCCTTTCTTCTGATTTGTTGTTCCGATAAAACCCTCAACTGGAAACCCAAACATTTTGGGATTAGATTCAGCTGACTTTAAATGTAATTCGCCTAAACCTTTTCCAAGTTTTTTTTGGTCAAAGTTATGCATATCTATCCATTCAATTAAAAGGATCTCTATATTTTTTATATTTTTATATGCAATAACTTCAGGAATAACTAAATTTTCTTGATTAATATATTTTCTCAAATTTTGGAGACAATATTTTTCAAATTCAAGAAATTTTTTTTTTCTAATGTTTCTTTTAAGGAAAAACTTTTTGTTTGAAAATCCTATTTGCCAAGCACTATGAATATCACCCCCATGTACTTGCTCAATACTTTTTGGATAAGTTTCACCTAATTCTTCACAAATTTCGTTAATTTCAATAGAGGATAATTTTTGCATTTTAATGAGAAAGTCTGAAGTTATTGTTGTAGGCGCCGGTATAGCAGGACTAACTTCTGCAGCGATTTTATCAAAACAAGGCTTATCAGTGACTTTAATAGAATCTCATACTCAAGCCGGAGGGTGTGCAGGTACTTTTAAAAGAAAAAATTATATTTTTGATGTTGGCGCAACTCAAGTTGCGGGTTTAGAGATGGGAGGAATACATTCTAGAATTTTTGATTTTTTAGATATTCCAACCCCAGAAGCCACAATTTTAGACCCTGCTTGCATTGTTGATTTAAATGATGGTCGTAATCCTATAACTATTTGGTATGAAAAAAGTAAATGGATTGCTGAACGAGAAATGCAGTTTCCTGGGAGTCAAAGATTTTGGAAACTTTGTACCCTTATACATGAAAGTAATTGGATATTTGCTAATAATAATCCTGTATTACCAATAAGTAATTTTTGGGATTTTTCTCAACTTCTTAAAGCACTTGTCCCTTCAAATCTTGTCACAGGTATCTTACTTAAATCTACTATTTTTGATTTATTACGTATATGTGGATTATCTAAGAATGAGCGCTTGATTAAATTCTTAAATCTTCAACTAAAACTTTATTCTCAAGAGGACGTTTATAACACCGCAGCATTATACGGATCTACTGTTCTTCAGATGTGTCAAAAGCCACATGGTCTGTGGCATCTTAAAAAATCTATGCAGTCTTTAAGTGAATCATTAGAAAGTTCATTGATTAAAACTGGAGTTAATTTAATTTTTGGGCAAGAAGTTAAATCTATAACTTTTGACAACGTAAATATGTGTTGGAAAGTATCGGCTAATTCGAAAAAAAAATCTTTTCTTTACCAAGCAAAAGATGTGATTTATACCGCGCCTCCACAATCTTTGCTCAAGCATTTGAAAGATTCTTTAGAAAGAAAAAAAAATTATAAAAATCGACTTAATAATTTGCCTGATCCAAGTGGAGCTGTAGTTTTTTATTCAGCATTAAAAAAAGAACATATTAAAAAAACATTTTCCAATCATTATCAATTTGTTTCGAAAGAATTTTGTTCGTTATTTGTATCAATTAGTGATGATGGTGATGGAAGAGCACCAAAAGGTGAGATTACTTTAATTGCTAGTATCTTTACCAAAACTAAAGATTGGTTTGATCTAGATAAACAAACTTACTTAAAGAAGAAAAATGATTTCATGAGAAAAATATCGCTCGAATTGGAAAGTCAATTTGATATTGATCCTGAAAATTGGCTACATAGGGAATTAGCAACGCCATTGGGTTTTGAAAAATGGACAAATAGACCTAATGGAATAGTAGGCGGGCTTGGTCAAAATCCTGATATTTTTGGTTTATTTGGATTATCAAGTAGGACTCCTTTTGAAGGTTTATGGCTATGTGGAGATTCGATTTATCCAGGAGAGGGGACTGCAGGTGTTAGTCAGTCTGCATTAATGGTTTCAAGGCAAATTTTAGCTTCCAAAGGTATAAAGAATTTTAGTTTATAAAATTTTGTCTGATTTCTTTCGCTTCAGCAAGTTTGTTAGAAAGTAACTCCCAATTTTTTTCTTTAATAAGAGATTCCAGTATATTCAGCTTTTTTTTAAAATTATTTATGGAATTTAAAACATTAATCTGATTATTAATAGCCAAATCTAAGCCTAGTTGTTCATTGCCGCCCCCAACTCTCGAAGTGTCAGCAAATCCTGTAGCAGCCAATTTTTGCGTAAGATCTAATAAAGATTGATTATTTTTTGTATGCGCAGTTTCAATTAGGGCAGAAGCTAAAAATATAGGCAAATGAGAAATTAGAGAAACAGCTTCATCATGCTCTTTTGGCGAAGCTTGGCAAATTTCACAATCCATAGATTTTATTAGCTTGGAAATAGTTCTGACTGCATTTAAATCAGTATTTTGTGTTGGGGTAATAATCCATTTTGCATTTTCAAAAAGACCTTCAAAGCCTGAATCAACTCCTTTTTTTTCCGTTCCTGCCATTGGATGAGATCCAATAAATAGAGGATGTAAATTTTCCCATGTATTTACAATTGGTTCTTTAACAGAGCCTACATCAGTCAGTATTGTTTCCTGAGGTATAGATGATACTAATTGTTGAGACGGACTGATCAAATCTTTGATAGGCAATGCCAAAATTATTAGCTCACAATTTTTTAATAAGCTAAGGTCACAGCTAACAAAAGTTGCAAGTTTTTTATCCTTAGCTTTTTTTTCATTCAATTCATTATTTGCTATTCCATAAATTGTATGATCAAGACTTTGGAGTTTTAATCCTAAAGAACCGCCAATTAAACCTAATCCTACTATTCCAATTTTCATAGATTGATTAATTCAAGGCCCTCTTATATTGATACCAATTTTTTGTATATTAGGTTCATAAATTTTTATGTATTTGAAATTAAATTAATTATAAATGCTTGAAATTTTAAGTCATCAATATTTGAAAAAATTTTTAAGCGATCAAAGTGTTAGTTGGAAACACATATATTCTTTTGGGAGGATAATTTCCAAATGTATTAAAAATGATTCTACATATTTAATTAATTCAGAAATTTTCTCTAGCTATGAGTGGTTAACTCCAATTTTGATTTCTCTATTTTTAAAGGAAGAGGATTCAACTTTTATTTTATCTAAAGAAAAAATTAAATTTATAAGCCAATTTCAGATTGATTCATTAAAAAATTTAGGTTTTGATTTTATTTTTAAAAATGATCAACTTTTTTTTGCTAATCATCATATTCGCTTGATAACTATCCAAGATTTACTTAATGATCCCAATTCCCGTAATCTTAGAAATCATCGAATAGTTTATTCTGGAATTGAAGATATAAAACAGGATTTAAAAAATCATTTCAGAATTTCTTTACTCAAAAAGGATTGGACAAAAAATCTTAAAGAATTTGAATTAATCAATCAAAAATTTATAAAAGTATATGATTCGTTGAAGAAAAAGTTCTTCATGAGAAAGGTCTTAGGAAGTAGTTATATTAATTTAGATGAAAAAGAAATTAGTTTCTTTTCAAACTTTTTTCATGATAATTCTTTTTTTTCTGATAAATTTTTAAGAGTTAACAAAGCATTATCTCAAGGTTGGGCTTGCTGGGTAAAATTAAACGATACAAATTTAGATTGGAATTTGTATTTGCAGCCAATAGATGAACTTTCTCAAATTAAGGAATTTTTTTCAAATAATAAATTTGTTTTTTTATCAGCATTGAGAAAAGATAATTTTTTCCAAATGTATTTTAAAAAGCACAGTTTAGAAATTGACTTAGTTATTAATTTTAAAAGTAATTTTGAAGAGAAAAAGATTTCATTATATTTACCCTCTAAACAGTTGCTTCCTAATAATTCTCTTTTTACCAATTCAATCTTGGATAAATGCAAAAAGTTAATACTTTTTAGAAAGGGTTTAACTTTAGTTTTGTCTGATGATATTGATTTAAAAACTAACCTTGCCACAGAATTAGCTTCTAAGTATGGGAAGAGGGTATTGCTAGAGACGATTCCCTCTGGTAAGAATAAAATTCTTTGCTCTAGTTTTGACTGGTGGATTATGAATTCTTATTTAATTCAAATTCCAGAACAAATTATTATTCCTTTACTTCCGATTCCGAATATGTCAGAACCTATTAATAAAATTACAGTCTCTCATAAAAATAAGCTTTCTCAAGATTGGTTTAGAGACCTCTTTCTTCCTCAAGCTAGAATAAAACTTGAAAAATCTATTTCTCCTTTAAGAAGAAATTCAGGTAAGTTAATAATTCTTGATGGAAGAGTAAATAAAAGAAACTGGGGAAGATTACTTTTGCAAAACATTCAACCTTCAAAACAAATTAACTACATGTTACCTTTTGATTAGGTTATGATTTCGTAAATAGCCAAAGAAATATGGGTGAAGCAAAAAGACGTAAAACACTTGGTTTACCTCCAAAAAACAATAATACTAAAACTAAATTTGATGAGTCTCCAAGACTATTTGAATGGCTACCCTTTACAATCGATCAGAAAGATAACCTAATTAAATTAAGTATTAAGGCCAGTTGGTTTGGAATCGGAGGGTTAGTTATCTTATGGGTTGTAGTGAGATTTATAGGACCTGCTGCTGGTTGGTGGACTTTAGCTGATTCTTTATAAATCTAAGCTACTGTTTTTATATCATTCACAGCAATTGTATTAGCAGGATTGCTATTTAATGCTTTCATTGAATTAGAACTGACTTCAGTTCCTTCTGTTAATTTCTCTTTAACCATAGATTCTACTTTATTCCTGATTTCTAAGTTTTGATCAAGCCAAATAATTGTATTATCTCTTCCTTGTCCAATATTTTCTCCTTCATAACTATACCAAGCACCTCTCCTTATTATGATATTAGTCTCTTCTGCTAAATCTAATAAACATCCTGTTGTACTAATACCTTTTCCGAAGAGAATATCAAACTCTGCAATTCTAAATGGTGGTGCAACTTTGTTTTTTGCTACTTTCACTTTTGCTCTTATCCCATATTCTTCAGTACCTCTTTTAAGAGTTTGAATTCTTCTGATATCAAGTCTCACTGAAGCGTAAAATTTTAATGCATTACCTCCTGTGGTTGTTTCTGGATTGCCGTATGTAACGCCAATTTTTAGGCGTAATTGATTCAGGAATATTACCGTACATCCAGATTTGCCAATATTTCCTGTTATTTTCCTCATTGCTTGGCTCATTAGCCTTGCTTGGCTTCCAATTACATGATCTCCCATTTCTCCTTCTATCTCGGCTCTTGGAGTTAGTGCTGCGACCGAGTCAACAACAACAAGATCTACTGCACTTGATCTTATAAGTTGGTCAACTATTTCCAGAGCCATTTCACCAGTATCTGGTTGGGAAACTAACAAATTTTCAACATCAACTCCTAGGGAGGCTGCATAAACTGGATCGAGTGCATGCTCAGCATCTACAAATGCAGCTACTCCTCCATTCTTCTGGACTTCTGCAATCGCGTGAAGCGTTAATGTAGTTTTTCCTGAACTTTCTGGCCCGTAAACTTCTACTACTCTTCCTTTCGGATAGCCTCCTCCTAATGCTAAATCTAAGGTGAGCGCTCCAGTAGATATTGTTTCTACTTTCATTCTTGAGGCGTCACCAAGTCTCATTATTGATCCTCGTCCAAAATTTCTTTCTATTTGACCTAAGACGAGACTTAATGCCTTGTCTTTTTCTTTTGATTCAGTTTTTTTCTTTTCTTCAAGGCTCATTGTTTGATTTATCGGTTAAAGTTCTTGTAATTATTCTAAATTTGGAAATTTTTATTTAAACCAAACTTCATAAATACAAACTATAGTACATCTGTACTCTAGCTGATTATCTTTAAATTGCAACTAATTCCTCAAGGTTACCTAATTTTATTAATTTGATTTCATTACTTAAAGTATATTTATCTGATGTTTTCAAATACCCCCAATCAGCTAGATAACATGGAATGTGAGAAGTTTCTGGATTTTGTTTAATATCTATTAGAGTTTTTTTTCTATCTTCAATAAAGCCTAAAATTTCATAAGTTTGTGTAAGCTTCTCAGCTATTTTGATTTTTGTTCCGGATTCATAACCAAAAATAAATTCTGGAAAAATATTTAATTGTTTTAGAATTTTTTCTGCAAATATTTTACCTTTAGTTGTTATAACTCCAGTTTTTATTTCTTTTTTCCTTAATTCTTTCATAATATTTATAATTTCAAAAAAAGGATTATGTAAATTTACCCACGATCTAAAATCTTTATCAATTTGGTACTTGCGCGACTGATCTAACATTTTCTGTAAATCTTCGGCAATCCAGGAATTTTCATTTAATATCCTCTGGCAATTTTCATGATAATTATTAATGAAATCATCTTTATTATCATTTTTTAATGGATTTTCTGTTTTTATAATTTCGTGAACAATTAGAATCATTTCCCAACCATATTTAACCCAAGGCCTAATTTCTTTGAAAGAATTTGGTACTCTTTGATAGAGTTTTTGATCAATAGAGATGCAGGGTGAATTTAAATATCTCTCACAGGCCAACAAGGAGCTATGCCAATATTCTTGCATTCCATCGACTATTACTCCATCGAAATCAAATAGAAATATTTTTTGAGAAGGCACCTATTGAAGATTAGAACTGGGCCGCTAGGATTCGAACCTAGGAATGTCGAGACCAAAACCCGATGCCTTACCACTTGGCGACGGCCCATTGATTTTTTATTTTAATACATGAAAAGATTTTTTTCTATTCAAAAAATACAAAGTTTTTATAAACATGGCGCTAGTTTTGAAAAATAAAAATATTATTTGAATGAGCTCGATTTCCATGGCTCTAGAAATTGCTTAGCTTTTTTGATTGCTAAAGCCATTCTTTCAGGATATTCATAGAGTTTTTTGTTATTTTCGTGAGCAAATTCAATAAGGGGCTGCATAATTTTTCTTGCAGCACTTCCAAATGCTATTCCGTCTGGAAGATTGTTTGAATTCAAAAATTCATGAGTTTTTTCATTTGTTCCTCCTGCCAATTGAATTAATCCAGGTGGAAGATCTGAACCGATTTTTTCAAACAACTTAACAGCATCTCTACTTGTTGAAGGAGCAAGATCTCCAGACATTGGCCTTCCATCTAGCTGCCAAATAAGGGGAATATCAAGTTTTTTAAGAATTTCATATCTTTCCCAAAGAGCTTTCAAAAGATCTTCGGGCTCTTGTGATTGTTTAAAAGATTGATTTAATCCACAACTGACAGATATCTTGTCTAATTTCATTCCAGAACTTTTAAGGATACTGACAACTTTTGCAAAAGAATCTAGGCGATTGATTTCTGTATGAATTTCTACTGCATTAGGTTTTATTTTCTGAAGTGTTGATCCTAAATCATCTTTTGACAAATTATATTCATATTCACTAATAAGATTTAGGGGACAGCTATTCAAACATCTTCCACATCCATAACATTTACTCTTTTTGATCCCAGAATTATCAATTGCAAAGGTGGGGCATACTTTTTCGCATGGTCTTGGACAATTAGGGGGACATTTCAATGGATCAAATTTTGCTTTACGAAAGTGGATATCATTTCCATCACTAATGCTTATCATTAATCCAGGTGAGTTTTTAAAGACTTTTTTTGCCCACTCGATTCCTTTTTTTGCTGCGTGGACTATTGATTCTTCTGCGGCAACATCTATGTAGTCGACACCAGCAGCAGTATAAATTGCACATAAATCTTCTATGGCAACAATATCTTCATTACTGGCACCACAAATTAATTTAATCCATTTATCTTTTTTATTCTTAGTTGTAATCAAACAATTTAACTTTCAAATTCATCTAAAATATAATTACTTAACGGCTTCCATTCAAGTTTTCTTGAACCCCCCATTTCAACAACTATCATTAGTTTATTATCGTTAGTGCAAATCTCTATTAAGCTCTCTAATTCAGATTGAGACAGTACTTGACCTTCTAATAACCAAAGTAATTTATTTTTATCATTTTCATTAAATAGCTCAGAAGCTTGTGGGATAACTTGTTGAACTTCACCGAGTGCTCCATTTCTTCCTACGCTTTGATGACCAAGGTGCGGTGGTCTAACGCCATGCAATTTGAGCAAGAAGACTTCTGGATCTCCAAGCCCTCTTGCTGAGGTTATAAAAGTTTTAAAGCCCTTGGCCCTCATCCTTCTCAAAAGACGAGTTTCATAACCACCTTCAAGAGGAGCAAAAATTGCAAGACATTTGTTAGTTTTTAAGTCTTTATGAAACTTTTTCCCTGTGAGAAGTAATGGCATAAAAATTTCCTTTAATTATATTTTATTTTATTTTATGGTACTTGATGATGTACAATTGTAATTCAGTGAATTTTTAAGCTCGCAAGCTAGCTGAGCCTCTGTAAAATTTCACATTTTTTAGCGTTTCGTTAAAAAAGAATAGGTGGGTTTTTCCCTGGAGAAACTATTTAAATTTTTAGATCAGTCTCAACCTTATTTAATTGTTTTTCATTAACTACAGCTTTTTGTGTAAGGCTATAGATAATTGAAAAATCATTACGAGCTAGCGTACTTTAGTCTTATGTCTATAGGAATTTTAGGAAAGAAATTGGGCATGTCCCAACTTTTTGACGACAAAGGTAATGCAGTACCAGTTACTCTTATTGAGGCTGGTCCATGCCGCGTCACACAATTGAAAACTACCGCTTTGGATGGTTACACAGCTGTTCAAATAGGCTATGGCTTGTCCAAAGAGAAGCATATTAGTAAACCTGAAAAGGGACATTTACTGAAATCAGGTGAAGACCTTTTAAAGCATTTAAAAGAATATAGGGTTGAAGAAACTTCATCTTATGAAATCGGAAATCAAATAACTGTGAAGAATTTTGAAGTTGGCCAGAAAGTTGATATCAGTGGTAAATCTATGGGTAGAGGTTTTGCTGGTTACCAGAAAAGACATGGATTTAGTAGAGGCCCTATGAGTCATGGTTCAAAAAATCATAGAGCTCCAGGTTCTACAGGAGCAGGTACAACTCCAGGCAGAATTTATCCTGGAAAAAGAATGGCAGGTAGATATGGAGGGAAACAGATAACTACCAAAGGTTTGTTGGTTCTAAAAATCGATGACCAGAAAAATTTGCTTGTCGTAAAAGGTTCTGTCCCAGGTAAGCCTGGCTCAATCGTCAATATTAAGCCAAACAATGTTGTAGGAAATAAAGGAGGTGAAAAATCATGACAACACTGGAAACTCTTAAGTGGGATGGTAAAAAATCAGGGAAAGTCACTCTTGATTTAGCCGTTGCTAAGGAAACTTCTTCGGCAGACCTAATCCATAGAGCAGTTCTTAGGCAACTAGCAAACAAAAGACAGGGGACTGCATCAACTTTGACAAGATCTGAAGTACGAGGTGGTGGTAGAAAGCCATACAAACAAAAAGGCACAGGAAGAGCTCGTCAAGGATCAATAAGAACGCCTTTAAGACCTGGGGGTGGAATTATTTTTGGGCCTAAGCCACGTTCTTACAATCTTGATATGAATCGTAAGGAACGTAGATTAGCTCTCAGAACAGCACTAATGTCCAGAGTATCTGATATGAAGGCGGTTGAAGATTTTGGCTCTACTCTAAAGCAACCTAAAACAAGCGACATCATCAATGGCCTTGCTCGAATAGGCATACAAAAAACTGAAAAAGTTTTAGTTATTCTTGATAGTCCTTCCGATGTAATAAAAAAATCCATTAATAATATAGAAAAGGTAAAATTAATCGCAGCCGATCAATTAAATGTATTTGATATTCTCAATGCGAATAAGTTGGTAATAGGTCAATCAGCAATAAATAAAATTCAGGAGGTTTATGCATCATGAGTAAATTATTCGATTCTCGTTTAGCTGATGTAATACGCAAGCCAGTTATTACGGAGAAAGCTACAAACGCACTAGATCTTAATCAATATACTTTTGAGGTAGATCATAGAGCAGCAAAGCCACAAATAAAGGCAGCTATTGAAACTTTGTTTAGTGTTAAAGTCATAGGAGTTAACACTATGAATCCTCCTAGGAGAACTAGAAGAGTCGGGAAATTTTCCGGTAAACGTTCTCAGGTCAAGAAAGCGATTGTACGACTTGCAGAAGGAGACAAAATCCAACTTTTTCCAGAATCTTAAGGAGTTTTAATCATGGCAATTCGTAAATTTAAACCTTATACACCTGGTACTAGACAGAGAGTAGTTACTGACTTTAGTGAAATAACAAGTGCAAAACCTGAGAGATCACTAATTGTACCGAAACATAGAGTTAAAGGTAGGAATAATCGTGGAGTTATTACTTGCCGTCATCGTGGAGGTGGTCACAAAAGGCAATATAGATTGGTCGACTTTAGAAGAGATAAGAGAAATATTAATGCTAAAGTTGCAGCTATCCATTACGATCCTCATAGAAATGCGAGGCTTGCACTCTTATTTTATGAAGATGGAGAGAAAAGATACATTATTGCTCCAGCTGGATTGAAAGTTGGCCAAAATGTTATATCAGGAGAAAGTGTTCCAATTGAAGATGGGAATGCAATGCCACTTTCTGTTATGCCATTAGGATCTAGTGTTCATTGTGTCGAGTTATATGCAGGAAGAGGTGCACAAATGGTTAGATCAGCTGGAGCTAGTGCACAAGTTATGGCAAAAGAGGGAGATTATGTTGCTTTAAAACTCCCATCTACCGAGGTAAGACTTGTTAGAAAAGAATGCTATGCAACTCTTGGAGAAGTTGGTAATTCAGAAATAAGAAATACTAGCCTAGGTAAAGCAGGAAGAAGAAGATGGCTTGGAAGAAGGCCACAAGTAAGAGGAAGTGTAATGAACCCATGTGATCATCCACATGGAGGAGGAGAGGGAAAAGCACCAATTGGTAGAGCAGGCCCTGTTACCCCATGGGGTAAGCCAGCTCTTGGGTTAAAGACACGTAAAAAGAACAAACCAAGTAATAAATTAGTAGTTCGAAGACGTCGTCGCGTTTCCAAGAGGAGTAGAGGAGGAAGAGACTCTTGATTACTTCATTTATGACTTTAATTTCTATTTTATAAACATGGGACGATCACTAAAAAAAGGACCTTTCATAGCAGATAGCTTGCTCAAAAAGGTAGAAAAACAAAACACTGCTAATGACAAGTCTGTTATCAAAACTTGGTCTAGAGCTTCTACGATTTTACCTGTAATGATTGGCCACACAATCGCGGTACATAATGGCAAGACTCATATTCCTGTATTCATAACCGAACAAATGATCGGTCATAAACTTGGAGAATTCGCTCCTACACGAACTTACCGCGGTCACATAAGAGATAAGAAAGGAGCAAAATCATGACAAAAACACCTGAAACAACAAAAACGGCTATTGCTCATGGAAACTATGTTCGAGGATCAGCCTCTAAAGTCAGAAGAGTTCTTGATCAAATAAGAGGCCGGTCATATAGAGATGCATTAATCATGTTGGAATTTATGCCTTACAGATCTACTGATCCAATTACTAAAGTTCTAAGATCTGCAGTTGCTAATGCAGAGCATAATCTTGGAATGGATCCATCTACCTTAGTTATCTCCTCTGCATGGGCTAATAGTGGTCCTGTAATGAAAAGATATAGGCCAAGAGCTCAAGGTAGAGCTTTTTCAATCAAAAAACAGACTTGCCATATCAGTATTTCTGTTGAATCTGCTCCTACTCAAACTAATGCGGAGGTACAAAACTAATGGGACATAAAATACATCCTTCTGGACTAAGGTTAGGAATTACGCAAGAGCATCGCTCCAAATGGTTTGCTACTTCAAAAACATATCCAATTCTTCTTCAAGAAGATTATAAAATTCGTACTTTTATAGAGAAAAAATATGGTGCAGCAGGAATTAGCGATGTACTGATAGCACGGAAAGCTGATCAACTGGAACTTGAATTAAAAACAGCAAGACCAGGTGTGATAGTTGGAAGACAAGGAAGTGGTATTGAAGAATTAAGATCTGGAATTCAAAAAACCATTGGTGATAGAACAAGGCAAGTCAGAATAAACGTTGTTGAAGTTGAGCGAGTTGATGCAGATGCTTTTTTACTAGCTGAATATATTGCGCAACAACTTGAAAAAAGAGTCGCCTTCAGAAGAACTATAAGGATGGCATTGCAGAGGGCTCAAAGGGCTGGAGTCCTTGGTCTGAAAATACAAGTTGGGGGAAGATTGAATGGTGCTGAAATCGCTAGAACAGAATGGACCAGAGAAGGTAGAGTACCTTTACATACTTTGAGAGCTGAAATTGACTATGCAACACGTGAAGCTAATACTACTTACGGGGTTTTAGGTATTAAAGTTTGGGTTTTCAAAGGAGAAGTTCTTCCTAAAGAAGAACAAACAATGCCTGTGGGTGCAAACCCTAAAAGGAAAGCTAGTAGAAGACCTCAACAATTTGAGGACCGTTCAAATGAGAATTCATAGGAGGTATAAAAATGCTTAGTCCAAAACGTACAAAATTTCGTAAACAACATAGAGGCAGAATGAGGGGAGTGGCCTCTAAAGGTAATACCATCGCTTTCGGTCAATTTGCTCTCCAAGCTCAAGACTGTGGATGGGTCACTGCACGCCAGATTGAGGCAAGTAGACGAGCTATGACAAGATATATCAAGCGTGGAGGCCAAATCTGGATCAGAATTTTTCCTGATAAACCTGTAACTATGAGACCTGCTGAAACCAGAATGGGTTCTGGTAAAGGTAATCCAGAGTTTTGGGTTGCAGTCGTAAAACCTGGAAGAATACTTTTTGAAATGGGTGGTGAGGATATCACTGAGGAAATTGCAAAAGAAGCTATGCGTCTAGCTCAATACAAACTTCCTGTAAAAACAAAATTCATTTCGATCGATAAAAATCTAGAAGCTCCATCCCAAGAAAAGATAAAAAATAATAAACAATCTCAAGAGGAGGTTAAACAATGAAAAACTCAGAGTCTCTTAAAGAATTTAAAAAATTAAATTCTGCTCAAATTACTGAAAAAATTGACCAATTACGAAAAGATCTTTTTGATTTGAGATTCAAGCAAGCTACTAGACAGCTCAATGAAACTCATAAATTTAAAATAATAAAGAAACAAGTTGCGCAATTACTTACTATCAGTAAGAGTCAATCTTCTTCTCAATCAACCTCAGATTAATTATTAGTTATGGCACTTAAAGAAAGAATTGGTACTGTTGTCAGCGACAAAATGGATAAAACAGTTGTTGTTGCTGTTATTAACAGATATCCACACCCCACTTATAAAAAAATTGTGAGTAGGACTACAAGATACAAGGCGCATGATCCTGAGAATACATGTGCTTTAGGTGATCGAGTTAAGATTAGAGAAACTAGACCACTTAGTGCTCATAAAAGATGGGCAATAGAAGAGATCCTCAATAAAACAATTAAGGCTGAGGAGGTCAAAAAATGATTCAACAAGAAACTTACTTAACAGTTGCAGATAACAGTGGAGCTAAAAGACTCCAGTGTATAAGAGTCTTAGGATCTAATAGAAGATATGCACATGTTGGAGATGTTATTGTAGCAACCGTTAAAGATGCTCTTCCGAATATGGGAGTTAAGAAATCTGAGGTTGTGAAAGCTGTCATCGTTAGAACAAAAGCAACATTAAGAAGAAATACTGGTAATTCAATCAGATTTGATGATAATGCTGCTGTTTTGATTAATGAGGATAAGAATCCAAAAGGAACCAGAGTTTTTGGTCCTGTAGCGAGAGAACTGCGGGATAAAAATTACACTAAAATTGTTTCTCTTGCTCCGGAGGTGATTTAAATGTTGGATTCATTAAAACAAAAGAAGAATTTCCAAAGAATAAAAATGAGAATCAAAACTGGAGATTTGGTAAAGGTAATTAACGGAAAGGAAAAAGGTAAAACTGGAGAGGTCTTAAAAACTATACCTCTTGAAAATAGAGTTGTAGTTAAAGGAATTAACCTTAGGACTAAACATGTAAAACCAACTCAGGAAGGAGAAACTGGAAGAATACTTACTGAAGAAGCATCTTTGCATGCGTCAAATGTAATGTTTTTTTCAAAGGATAAAAATCTTACAAGTAAGATTGAATACTTTATTGATAAAGAGGGAGTTAAGAAAAGAAGATTGAAGAAAACTGGTGAAGTAATTGATTAATTTTTCATCAGAAACCTGATTTCAACTTTTCCTAATTTATCAATTCTGACAAAGACCAGAATTAACAAAAATTATGACTCTAAAAAATCGCTACAAAGAATCAATTAGACCAAAACTTTTAAAGGATCTTGGTCTTAAAAATATTCATCAAGTACCTAAAGTTGTCAAAGTCAACGTAAATAGAGGTCTTGGTGAAGCTGCTTCAAATTCAAAAGCTCTTGAAGCCTCTTTAAACGAAATGGCAACAATTACAGGGCAAAAGGCCTTAGTAACTAGGGCTAAAAAAGCTATCGCGGGTTTTAAAATTCGTGAAGGTATGCCGATTGGTTGTACTGTAACTTTGAGAGGGGACAGGATGTATTCCTTTTTGGAGAGATTTATAAATCTTGCTTTACCAAGAATAAGAGACTTTAGAGGAGTTAATCCAAAAAGTTTTGATGGAAGAGGAAACTACACTGTTGGAGTTAAAGAGCAACTGATTTTTCCTGAAATCTCTTTTGATAAAATAGATTCAATAAGAGGTATGGATATAACTATTGTCACTAGTGCAAAATCAGATCAAGAAGGTAAAGCTCTTTTGCAAGAGTTGGGAATGCCTTTTAGTAAGAATTAAATTAAAACTATGTCAAATCACGATCCTATTTCAGATATGCTTACTCGAATTAGAAATGCGAGTCAAAAAAAGCATACAACTACAAAAATCCCATCTTCAAAAATGTCCTTAAGTATTGCCAAAGTGCTGCAAAAAGAGGGTTTCATTTCTGATATTAATGAGGAAGGTGAAGGTTATAAATCACAAATAATACTCGGTTTAAAATATAGTGGTAAAAATCAATTCCCTACTATTCGATCTATGCAAAGAGTTAGTAAACCTGGTTTGAGAATTTATAAAAATACTAGAGGCTTACCAAAAGTTCTTGGAGGCCTTGGAGTTGCCATCATATCAACATCTAAAGGTGTCATGAGTGATCGCGATGCCAGAAAGCAAGGCATTGGCGGGGAAGTCCTTTGTTATGTTTATTAAGGAGAATTAATCATGTCAAGAATTGGAAAAACACCAGTACTTATTCCAGAAAAAGTAACAGTTGATTTTGATGGATTAACAGTAACAGTTAAAGGCCCTAAAGGTGAGTTAAAACGTCTTATGCCTGAAGGAGTTAGTTTTGATAAAAAAGATAATACTGTTGTCGTGAGTCCTACAACAACAAAAATACAATCAAGGCAGAGACATGGTTTATGTCGAGCTTTAATTGCAAATATGATTGAAGGGGTTAGTCAAGGTTTTTCAAAGAAACTTGAAATTGTAGGAGTTGGATCCAGAGCACAAGTAAAAGGTAAAAATCTAGTTGTAAGTGCAGGATATAGTCACCCAGTAGAAATGATCCCCCCTGATGGTATAACATACAAGGTTGAGAGTAATACAAACGTTACCGTATCTGGAATTGATAAGGAAATTGTTGGCAATGAAGCAGCAAAAATCAGATCAATTAGACCTCCAGAACCATATAAAGGAAAAGGAATTAAATATCATGATGAGAGAATTCTCAGAAAAGCTGGTAAATCTGGCAAAAAATAATTTTACTTAAAAAAGATGACCAAACTTTCCAGGAAATTACAAACTCAAAAAAGACACAGAAGATTAAGAAGATTCTTAATTGGAGATTCAGTACGTCCAAGATTGTCTGTTTTTCGTTCTAATAACCATATTTACGCTCAGGTTATAGACGATAGTGCTCAAAAAACTATTTGTTCAGCTTCAACTGTAGATAAAGAATTAAGAGAAAAATCAGAGAAATTACCCTCTGATTGTAATTCTTCTTCTATTGTTGGCAAATTATTAGCAAATAGAGCGATAAAAAAAGGTATTAAGCAAGTGATTTTCGACCGTGGAGGTAATTTATATCACGGGAGAGTTAAGGCTCTTGCGGATGCTGCTCGCGAAGCTGGCTTAGAATTCTAACTTTTAATTTTTACTATGACTGACACTCCAACAAAACAAGAAACTCAATCCAAGAATGATACCGTTCCTGGAGCTATGCCTGGCGAGCAAAAAAAGAATAATCGTAATAATGATCGAAAAAGAAATAGAAGAGGTGATTCGAAAAATCTAGAGAGAGATTCTGATTGGCAAGAAAGGGTTGTTCAAATAAGACGCGTTTCTAAAACTGTTAAAGGTGGAAAAAAAATGAGTTTTAGAGCAATCGTTGTTGTTGGTAATGAGAAAGGTCAAGTCGGAGTTGGAGTTGGAAAAGCTGGAGATGTTATTGGTGCGGTTAGAAAAGGAGTTTCAGATGGCAAAAAGAATCTTGTTAGGGTTCCATTAACTCCTAATAGTTCAATACCAACTTTATCTATAGGAAGAGACGGCGCTGCTAATGTACTTATTAGACCAGCCGCGCCAGGTACAGGTGTAATTGCTGGTGGTTCAATTAGAACAGTTTTAGAATTAGCAGGCATAAAAAATGTCTTAGCAAAAAGATTGGGTAGTAAAACACCTTTGAATAATGCAAGAGCTGCTATGGTAGCTCTTGCACAATTAAGAACACACAAATCTGCCTCAAGGGAGAGAGGCATCTCACTTGAACAGCTTTATTCTTGAAAATTATGACTTCAACATTAAATACACTTAAATCAAACTCAGGCTCTAGGAAGAAAAAATTAAGAAAGGGTAGAGGTATTGCTGCAGGCCAGGGCGCTTCATGCGGTTTTGGAATGAGAGGACAAAAGTCACGTTCAGGAAGACCCACCCGTCCAGGTTTTGAAGGTGGCCAAATGCCTTTATATAGAAGAGTTCCAAAATTAAAGCACTTTGAAATAATTAATCAAAAGAACTTTTCCATAATAAATTTAGATAAATTAAATGATTTTAAAGAAAATGATATTGTTAATTTAGATTCATTAGTTAAGAAAGGCCTGCTTTTTAAGCCAAAATTTCCTTTAAAAATTCTTGGTAACGGAAAAGTTAATGTAAAGTTAAAAGTTCAGGCGCATGCATTCACAAAAGTTGCAAAACAAAAAATTGAGGACGCAGGTGGATCCTGTGAGCTTATAAATAATAAATAAATTTACTGAAAATTTAGGTAAGCTTTAAAATGTTTGTTAACAAAAGTAGAAATCCTAGCGCTTCTGAAATACTGTCCCAATTATTTTTAAATAAAGAGCTAAGGGGAAGAGTGTTAACAACTTTAGGTCTTCTTCTTTTAGTAAGACTTGGCATTTATATCCCCATGCCCGGTATTGATAGGGTTGCTTTTAAAAGTTTTATAGATCAAGGAGGCCAATTAATAGGTTTTTTAGATATTTTTACTGGCGGAGGTATTTCAACCCTGGGAATATTTGCATTAGGTATACTTCCCTTTATAAACGCATCAATTATTATTCAGCTTCTCACAGCTTCATTGCCTGTTCTTGAAGATTTACAAAAAAATGAAGGAGAAGCGGGTAGAAGAAAAATTGCTCAAATAACTAGGTATGTTTCTTTGGGTTGGGGGTTTTTGCAGAGTATTATTTTTTCTTTAATTCTTAGACAATATGCAATACAAGGTATAAGTGAAACTACATTTGTCTTGCAAACCTCCATAGCATTAGTTACTGGCTCAATGTTAGTTATGTGGTTTAGTGAAATTATTACAGAGAAAGGAATTGGACAAGGAGCTTCATTGGTAATTTTTTTGAATATCGTTTCGACTTTACCAAAGGCTCTTAGTTCAACCATAGAAAAAGCTCAAACTGGTGATCGAGGAGATGTATTAGGTATAGCAGTTTTACTTGGAGTATTTTTATTGACAATTGTTGGAATAATTTTTGTCCAGGAGGGAGCAAGACGTATTCCTATTGTTAGTGCAAAAAGGCAAATAGGAAATACAACATTACTTCCGACTAGACAAAGTTATTTGCCCTTAAAATTAAATGCAGGGGGAGTGATGCCTATAATATTTGCATCTGCTTTAATCTTTTTGCCTATAACTATTGCAAATGTTACAGGCAATCCGGTCTTAATCAAATTAGCGAGTAGTTTAAATCCTGGATCTTCTAATCCATGGCCATATGCTCTAACATTCTTTTCTTTAATTTTGGGATTCTCTTATTTTTATGCATCTCTTACAATTAATCCAGTTGATGTGGCTTCAAATTTAAAGAAAGGGGGAGTAGCTATACCAGGAGTAAGACCAGGAACTAATACGGCTAACTATTTATCAGGGATACAAAATAGGTTGACATTATTAGGAGGATTATTCCTTGGTTCAGTAGCTATAATCCCAGCCGCAGTAGAAAGAGCTACAAATGTGCAGACTTTTCAGGGTTTAGGAGCAACATCATTACTTATTCTTGTTGGTGTTGCTATTGATACTGCTAAGCAAATTCAGACTTATGTCATTTCTCAAAGGTATGAGGGACTAATTAACAATTAATGAAAAAACATTTATTATTTTTAGGAGCACCTGGAGCAGGGAAAGGTACTCAGGCCGAATTACTCAGCAAAAATAATTCTTACTTGCACCTTTCTACAGGTGAATTATTAAGAAAAGAAATTAAAATGAATACTATCCTTGGTAAACAAGTAAAGGATGTTATGAATCGTGGAGAACTTGTAAGTGATGAACTTGTTTTAAAAATAGTAAGGCATAATTTAGATAAGGATAATGATGGTTGGATCCTAGATGGCTACCCGAGAAATTTATCTCAAGCAAATTCGTTGAATGAGGTTTTAATTGAAATAAATCAACCTTTAGAAATAGTTTTTTACTTAGATATTCCAGAAGAAGTTCTAATTAAGCGTTTGCTTTTAAGAGGGAGAAAAGATGATACTGAAGAGACTATTAGAACAAGAGTTGCCATTTATAAAAAAACTACAGAACCATTGATTCAATATTTTAAAGATCTTTCTTTACTAGAGTATATCGATGCTGATAGAGATTTAAAAACCATTTCCTTTGATATCAAACAAAAAATGGCTTGATGATGATGTAGAATATAGTATTAACGTTTTATTTGTAAAACCCCTATGAAGGTCAGATCATCAGTCAAAAAAATTAGTCCTGACGATCAGATCGTGAGGCGAAGAGGTAAAATCTATGTTATCAACAAGAAAAGACCTCGCAATAAACAGCGTCAGGGTTAAATTTCAACCCTTTAATTCAAACTTTTATTTATTCAAAACACGTGGCCAGGATTGCAGGAATTGACATACCTCGCGAAAAGCGAGTTGAAATTGCACTTACATACGTCTATGGGATTGGTTTAACAAGATCTAAGCTAATTCTTTCAAGTGTGGGTGTAAACCCAGATACTCGTGTTAAAGATCTTTCAGATTCTGATATTCAG
Source organism: Prochlorococcus sp. AG-347-J21 (assembly GCA_003281455.1). GTDB lineage: Bacteria > Cyanobacteriota > Cyanobacteriia > PCC-6307 > Cyanobiaceae > Prochlorococcus_A. The sequence goes on along the minus strand of QCBX01000002.1, from coordinate 93,211 downwards.
AAACTTAGAGGTGCTTCAGAGGAATTTACTTTGGAAGGAGATTTGAGAAGAAAAGAGGGAATGGCCCTAAAACGTTTACAAGATATTGGGTGTGTTAGAGGAAGAAGGCATAGAATGAGTCTTCCAGTGAGAGGACAACGAACTAGAACTAATGCAAGAACGAGAAGGGGTTCAAGAAAAACAGTGGCCGGCAGAAAAAAATAACTAACTAAACCTACTCAAAAATTCCAGTATTAAATTAAACATTATGGCAGCTACAGTAAAAAAAACAGGTTCAAAGAAATCTAAACGTAATGTACCCAACGGTGTGGTACATATTCAAAGTACATTTAATAATACTATTGTTTCAATTACTGACACTTCAGGTCATGTAATTTCTTGGTCTTCTGCAGGTGCGAGTGGATTTAAAGGCGCCCGCAAAGGTACTCCATTTGCCGCTCAAACAGCTGCGGAAGCTGCAGCTAGGAGAGCACTTGATCAAGGCATGAGGCAAATAGAAGTCTTAGTTAGAGGACCAGGCTCAGGTAGGGAAACGGCCATAAGAGCTTTACAAGTGGCCGGTTTAGAAATAACTCTAATAAGAGATGTAACTCCATTACCTCATAATGGATGCAGAAGACCTAAACGGAGACGCGTTTAGGTCTTAACCATTCTCCATCCCCCCCCCAAAAAAAACTTTTAACCTTATTTTTCTCCGTGTTGCAATACCAGATTGAAAGAATCGACCATCAAACAGCAGATGATCGCTCCCAAACAGGAACTTTTTTAATTGGCCCTTTAGAAAGGGGACAAGCTACTACTTTGGGTAATTCTCTTAGAAGAGTCCTCATGGGAGGACTTGAAGGGAGTGCTGTGACTGCAGTAAGAATAGCAGGAATTAATCACGAATATGCCACTATTCCTGGAGTCAGAGAAGATGTGTTAGATATTCTTCTTAATTGCAAGCAACTATCAATTAATAGTTCTAATTCAGAACTTGAAATCGGCAGGTTAGTCGCAAACGGTCCAATGGAGGTGAAGGCTAATGATATACAATTCTCATCTCAAGTTGAAATTGTTGATGGGGAGAAACCGATAGCAACTATCCAAGAGGGTCATAACTTAGAGTTGGAAATTCATGTTGAAAGAGGTGTAGGGTATAGACCCGTTGATCGTAAGAATGAAGAGACAACAGCTATTGATTTACTGCAAATTGATGCTGTATTTATGCCAGTAAAGAGAGTTAATTTTACGATTGATGAAACTGCTGTAGCAGAGGGTGGAACAGGTAGAGAAAGATTAAAAATGGAAGTGGTAACAGATGGCTCAACAACTCCTGATGATGCTATCGCTGAAGCTGCAAACCAGTTAATAGAACTCTTTCAACCTTTAGCTACTGTTACAATGGTTGAGGAAATTACTGAAGAGCCTGAACCATCTCCTGAAGCTCAAATTCCTCTTGAAGAACTAAACTTGTCCGTTAGAGCATATAATTGTCTCAAGAGGGCTCAAGTTAACTCAGTTTCTGATTTAATGGGCTTTAGCTATGAAGATCTTCTCGAAATTAAGAACTTTGGCTCTAAATCTGCAGATGAAGTTATTGAAGCTCTTGAGCGTATCGGTATTTCTATTCCACAAAGCAGAACTTCTGTTTAACAATTTTTAAGATTATGAGACACCAACTTAGAATTCCATTATTGAGTAAACCTGCTGACCAGAGGAAAGCACTTTTAAGAGGTTTGACAACACAATTAATTAGGGAAGGCAGAGTAACTACAACTAAAGCTAGGGCAAAAGCTTTAAGAAACGAAGCCGAAAGAATGATTTCACTAGCTAAAGAGGGAAGTTTAGCTGCTAGGAGAAGAGCTATTGGATACATTTATGATAAGAAATTAGTTCATTCATTATTCGAAAAAGCAAAAGAAAGATATGGAGATAGAAAAGGTGGTTATACACGCATAGTAAGAACCGTTTCTAGAAAAGGTGATAATGCTCAAATGGCTATTATTGAGCTTGTTTGAGTTATCTATTAAGCGTTTTTTATTAGAAAAGAACTTTTGAAAAGGGTTGCTTTACTAGTCCAATATGAAGGATCTAATTACTCAGGTTGGCAAAAACAAAAAAATGCCTCTTCAGTTCAGGAGATTTTAGATAGATCTCTCTTTAAAATTACTAATCATACAGTAAAGACTTTTGCCGCAGGTAGAACTGATGCTGGGGTTCATGCATCAGGACAAGTAGTACACTTTGATATTGATTGTGTTATTCCAGGAAATCGTTTTTCAGATGTACTAAATAGTTATTTACCTTCAACAATTAGAATTTTGGAATCGGTTGAGGTTAAAGATAGTTGGCATGCATGTTATTCAGCAATATATAGACATTATCGATATGTAATCAATAACAGTAAATTCCCTAATTTGTTCATAAATAATTGGTCTTGGCATAGATATCAAAAAGTATTAGATGAAGTTTTAATGTTAAATGCATGCAAGAGAATGGAAGGAGAACATGATTTTTTTGCTTTTCAGAAAAGTGGAAGTAGCAGGAAAAACTCTATTACAAAAATAAAAAATATAGATATTAAAAGAGTGGAGGATTTAATTTTAATTGATATTAAAGCTACTGGTTTTCTATATGGAATGGTCCGTTTAATTGTTGGTCAATTGGTGTTAGTTGGAGAAAAAAAAATTTCTCCAGAAATTTTTACAGATAGATGGTTAAACAAAAAGAAAAATGATGTTAAAGAATCTGCACCAGCTAAGGGGTTATGTTTTGTAAATGCTGTTTATAAAGAAAATGTTTTTAACAATATTAATAACAATGATTTCTTTCCAGTATTTTTAATTAAGGGTTTCTCTTAAGTAAATGTGATTAAAGCGAATTTTTTGTTTAAATGATTCAAAAATGTTGTTTAATATTCCTCCAATAAGGTAGAATTTAGGACTAACTTTAAATTATTTGCAAAAATTTAATAAATGAATAAAACTATTACTCCATCTTTAGAAACCCTAGAAAGAAATTGGTTTTTAGTTGATGCAAAAGATAAGACGCTTGGGAGACTTGCTACAGAAATTGCTACTGTTTTAAGAGGTAAGAATAAACCGACATTTACTCCGCATTTAGATACAGGAGATTTTGTCATTGTTGTAAATGCTGAAAAAGTTGAGGTAACAGGCAAAAAAGCATCACAAAAATTGTACAGAAGACATTCTGGAAGACCAGGAGGAATGAAAATTGAAAAATTTGAGTCTCTTCAAGAGAGAATTCCTGAAAGAATTATCGAGCAAGCTGTTAAAGGTATGTTGCCTCATAACTCTTTAGGAAGACAGCAATTTAAAAAACTAAAAGTTTATAAAGGTGCTGATCATCCTCATGCTGCCCAGAATCCTGTATTATTAAATAGTTAATTTATCAAAATGAATAGTCAAATAAAAAACAAAGCTGTTTATTGGGGAACTGGAAGAAGAAAAACTTCTGTAGCTAGAGTTCGTTTGATTCCAGGGAATGGACAAATTAAAATTAATGGTCGTTCTGGAGATGATTACTTAAATTTTAATCCTCTGCATTTAAATTCAATTAAAGCACCTTTGCAAACATTAGGTCTTGAAAATTCTTACGATATTTTGGTAAATGTCTTTGGCGGTGGATTAACTGGTCAAGCAGATGCTATCAAGCAAGGAGCAGCAAGAGCACTTTGTGAATTATCTCCAGACAATAGGAAACCTTTAAAAACTGAAGGTCATCTCAGTAGAGATCCTAGAGCCAAGGAAAGAAGAAAATATGGTCTTAAAAAAGCAAGAAAAGCTCCACAATTCTCTAAACGTTAAAGAAATTTTAATTATGCCAAAATCAGAAATTCATCCAAAATGGTATCCAGATGCAAAAGTTATTTGCAACGGAGAAGTCGTAATGACGACTGGCTCAACGCAGCCTGAACTTCATGTTGATGTATGGAGTGGTAATCATCCTTTCTTCACTGGAACTCAAAAAATTCTTGATACAGAAGGTAGAGTTGATAGGTTTATGAAAAAATATGGCATGGGTTCAGCTGATTCAGCTACATCAAAAGAGCAAAAAGAAAAAAAAGATTCTGATAAATAGAATTTTCAAAAATTAAGCACAATTTCAATTGGAATACAAAACACTTATAGCAAGGTTGAAAACTGCTTCAGATAGTTTTGAAAATTTGGAAGTGCAACTTGCTGATCCTGAGGTAGCTAATGATCCCAAAAAATTAGAATCAATAGCAAGAGAAAGGTCAAAATTGGAACCTTTGGTGATTGATTTTAATAAGTTGCTTGATACAGATAAGGAAATTGAAGATTCAAAAAATCTACTGAAAGAGAATAGAAATGATAAAGAGATGGAATCTTTGATAAATGAAGAATTAACTAACCTAGAGGAGTTTAAGAATGAACTTATTCAAAAAACTACAATTGCTTTATTACCCAAAGATCCAAGAGATGAGCGAAGTGTAATGTTAGAAATTAGAGCTGGTGCAGGAGGTAATGAGGCCTGCATCTGGGCAGGTGACTTAGCAAGAATGTATGAAAGATATGGACAAAAAATTGGATGGTCTGTAAAACCTGTCAGTGCTTCCGAGTCAGATATGGGAGGATTTAAGGAGTTAGTTATCTCTGTTAAAGGAGATTCTGTATATAGTCAACTTAAATTTGAGGCTGGTGTACATAGAGTCCAAAGAGTCCCAGCTACTGAATCTCAAGGTAGAGTACACACCTCCACAGCAACAGTTGCGGTCATGCCTGAGGCTGATCCTGTTGAAGTTAAGATTGATCCAACCGATTTAGAAGTTGGTACGGCAAGATCAGGAGGTGCAGGCGGGCAAAATGTTAATAAGGTAGAGACTGCTATTGATCTTCTCCATAAGCCGACCGGCATTAGAGTTTTTTGCACTCAAGAAAGATCACAATTGCAAAATCGTGAGAGAGCGATGGAAATTTTAAGAGCTAAATTATATGAAATTCAATTAAAAGAAGCTAATGCAAAGGAGAGATCACAAAGGCTTTTACAGGTTGGAACAGGTGATAGGAGTGAAAAAATTAGAACTTATAATTTTAAAGATAACAGGACAACTGATCATAGATTAGGTTCTAATTTTTCACTAGAACCAATTCTTGCTGGTCAATTGGATGAAGTGATTGATGCATGTATAGCACAAGAACAAAAAAGGATGATGGAAGATTTTAATAACGAAGAGAATTAAAAATTTCTTTATTAAATCGCAATCCCTATTACGTATTTACTCCATTCTTTATGTTTGCCAGAGTCAATTTGTCTTGTAGCTTCAAAATTCAGATTACTTAGTGGACGGTAAGGTTTTCGTTTTAAAGGCATTTTTGCCTCTTCTGGGGTACGGTTCCCTTTTTGTACATTGCATCTTAGACAGGCTGTAGTAACGTTTTCCCAGTTATCAGTTCCACCTCTACTTCTCGGTAAAACATGATCTATTGATAAATCTTTACCACTATAGCTGCAGTATTGGCATGCATTGTTATCTCTAAGAAGTATATTTTTTCTTGTTAAGGAAACTTCTCTAAAAGGCACCTTAACGTAGTAACGAAGTCTTATTACTGTAGGCAATTTTCTTCCGCAATGAATTGAATATGATTTATCTTCCTCTAAGCTTTCTGCTTTACCTTTGATCATTAAAATAACAGCTCTTCTCCAAGAAGTGATGTTTAGAGGTTCATAAGAAGCATTTAAAACTAGAGTCTGGCCCATGCCAAAATACAATTTACATGTCATGCTAACTGTATATTTCAATAAGCGCATATAATTGTGCAAGATTAATGCAAACTCGGCACACAAATCAGGGATTTAATTTTGATAAATATCCAACTTTTGAAAAAGATATTGATCCTAAACAAAGAGCATGGATTGAAGTTAAAGGAAAAGCAATAGAAACAAATGTAAGGAATTTAAGAGCAAAGTTAAGTAAAAATTGTCAATTTATGGCAGTTGTTAAAGCTGATGGATATGGACATGATGCAAAAGTAGTATCTGACTATGCTATTAAAGGTGGAGCTTCGCAATTAGGAGTTGCCACTTTAAAAGAAGGGATTAAGCTACGTTCTTCTGGGGTTAAAGAGCCGATCCTTGTTCTAGGAAATCTCTATACGAAAAGAGATCTAATAATATCTTTTAAAAATGATTTGATGCCAACTATCAGCAGTATAAGAGAGTGTTTAATTTGCAATAATATTGGAAAGCATTATGGGTTGAAATTTTCTTTACATCTTAAAGTTGATACTGGAATGTCAAGATTAGGTTTTGAATCTGATAAATTTGTTCAGCAATTTAAAAAAATAAAATCTTTTGAAAACATTTCAATAAAAGGAATATATAGTCATTTGTCATCTGCAGATGAAGATAACTCATTAGCTCCCCAAAGTAGTACTCAATCACAAAGACTTAAGTTTCAGGAATTATTAAAGCAAATTAATGTTGATAGAAATCACAATATCAAGATTCATTTAGCTAATTCTGCAGGTATGCTTCTTCATAAAGATTTTCATTTTCATATGGTTCGTGTTGGACTTTCTATGTATGGATATAGTCCACTAGCAAAAATGGATAAAAATTTATCACTTGAACCAGCTTTATTTTTGAAGGTCAAAGTAGCTTTTATAAGAACTATTGATCAAGGGGTAAGAGTTAGTTACGGAGGAAAATTTGTAAGTAGTAGAAAAACTAAGTTGGCTGTATTAAGTATTGGTTATGCAGATGGAGTTCCTAGAAATCTTTCTGGCAAGATAAATGTTATTCACGATAATAAATTTTATTCGCAAGTAGGATCTATAACTATGGATCAAATGATGGTGGACATAACAGGTTCAAATGAAATTAAAGTTGGTAGTACAATGTTATTACTGGGATCTGAGGGAGATAAAACAATTTCTCCTACTGATTGGGCATATCAATCTAACACTATTCCATGGGAAATTCTTTGTTCTTTTAAAAATAGATTGCCGAGAGTGCAAATTGATTAGACATTTCGATTAAATAAATAATTTTGAATGTTTGCAAAAAAATTGATAATGTATAAGAACTGGAGAGGTGGCTGAGTGGTTGAAAGCGGCTCCCTGCTAAGGAGTTACAGGAGGTAACTTTTGTCGAGGGTTCGAATCCCTCCCTCTCCGTGGTATTAAGGTACGTGTAGGTAGTTACAAATCCGATAAATTACGATATAGCTGCGATATAGGGCGTTTTAAGGCTGTGGTCTTCAATAATAAGTATGCTAAAAATACAAAAATGGTGTGGCGAAATGTGTGGCGAGTAATATCCTTTTTTAAGCTAAAGTTTTTAGAGATTTTTTGCTATTTCAGGAATACGAGTTATTATTTCTTTTCCGAATAAGATTTCATTAACTAAGCCCATATGGAGCATATCTATTAATCTACAAAGATACGATTTACCGCAAACCCACCAGGTAAAATGACTATCAATTGCTAAAAAATGATAGATCTCACGATTATGTTTTTGCCTATAGTTTCTTAGTTCGTATCCATCTAACTGAGTTTCATAAACTCCATCAGCAACTCTACTCCCAAATGTTGTCGTGTAATAATATTCTTTAATTTCCCAAATGCAATTGGGATTTATGGTTTTTGGGTAAGCACCGTCATATCTTCTCGAGAAAACCTCAAGTGGAAAATGTTTACCAGTAATTAATGTTAGATCTCTTGGATCATAATCAATATTTTTCTCACCAAGAATACTACTCATTAATAAATTTATAGAGCAAGTTAAAAAGGCAGGTTTTTTCTTTTCCCCCTTCTGTTTGTTATAAGGTAAAGGACAATTTACATTTCCAGCGATCAATTTACAATGTTCGAACATTTTCTCTGCTTCTTCGGCATCTTGAAGAAGGTATTGAATTTTATTGTTTAAAAGATCCTTCCTAAATATTAGATATTTTTGTACTTCATCACACATACTTATCTGTTCAGCAGAACCATTTAATTCTGAAATATCACTAATACATTTTTTAATTTCATCAATTGAAGGTACTACAATCTCTTTTCTTTTTGCATAGCCCAGTTCATTTCCTATCCATCTAACACAAGCCCAAAAGGAAGTTTCTTTATCTAAAAATAATTTCGAAGGTAACATTAAACAATTTATGCTTACTGTTTTATAGCTGTTCCTTAAATGTTTAGCTTAATTTGCAATAATTGAAATTTATCAAAGATACTTTAAAATTCAGATCGTTCTCTTAAAAAATAAGAAATTAAATTTTTAGTTTGTTTTTATATTTGATCTATTCAAAATGTTAAAAAATTCTCAATTGTTGAAGTGGGTTGGTAATAAGCATAAATATGCTCCTTTTATAATTAGTCATTTTGATAAATTTAATAACTATTTTGAACCTTTTCTTGGAAGTGCAGCGGTCTTGGGTCATTTGGCTCCTGAAAATGCATTAGCCACCGATATTTATAAACCTCTTATTGATATATGGAAAATGTTATCTAAATCTCCCGAGACAGTAATTAATTGGTATTCAGAGCGTTATGCAATATTAGAGGAGATGGGTCATAAAGATGGATATGAGTATATAAAGTCTAATTTTAATAAATCTGCAAATGCTGCAGATTTACTTTTTATATCAAGAAGCTGTTATGGAGGTATTATTCGGTTTAGAAAATTGGATGGATATCTTTCTACTCCCTGTGGAGTGCATAAACCAATTAAGCCTGAAAAGTTTTCGTTACGTGCAAATTTGTGGAGTGAAAAAATTTCAAATGTGGAATTTAAAGTAATGGATTTTTCGGAAGCAATATCTAATGCAAAAAATGGGGATTTGGTGTATTGCGATCCGCCATACATACATAGTCAGGCTATCCTTTATGGTGGACAGGATTTTATATTCGCGGATTTGGTTAAATCCCTAGAAAAAGCAATTTCTAAAGGTGTCAAAGTAGCACTATCAATTGATGGGACCAAAAAATCTGGGCAAGATAACTGCAAGGTTGAAATTCCATTAGATTTATTTAAGCGAGAAATATTTGTACCTCTTGGAGCCTCAATGCTAAAAAGGTTCCAAAGATCTGGAGAAAATTGCAATGATGAACACGTTCAAGATAGGCTTCTTCTAAGTTGGGAAAAATAAATAATCAAATAAAAACTAATTTACTTTTATTATTTGGAAAAAGTGGTGTGGCGAATGGTGTGGCGAAGAACCCCTTTACAAATTTGGTTAGTTTGTATAAGTCCCTATAAGTTCGCTTAAGTCCGATATTTTTGTGGTATATGTAGCTCCCTCTCCGTGATATATTTAGAAAATTTTTAATTAATATTTGTTTAAAACAAGTCAAGATTAATATCTTTAAGGTCATAAATAGAATTTAAAATCAAGTCAGCGCCTGCATCTCTAAGATTTGTTTCGTAAGAATTACGTTCTTTTAATCGAGAATTTAAATGTAAATGAGGAGGAGCTATTCCGATACTTATGAATTTCTGAGATGGTATTTCCTTTCTAGCGTTTATAACTGTATTTATATCTGCAATAGTATCTCCTACATATGCAATGGGAATATTTGATTCGCCAAGTTTATCTCCTATAAGCTTTTTTGATAAGTTAATAAAACCTTTAGGATTAGGCTTGTCAGGGGCATCTCCCATAGATATTAGTGGTGGTGATTTTAGTCCAAGTCTTTTTTCTAAAACAAATTTTGCAGAAGCAGACTCTGCACCACTAACAAAACCCCAGATTATTCCATTACCTTGAATTAAATCAAAAAACTTTTTATCAACTAATAACTCCTCATTTGTTATGTAACCAGACCAGTATTTACTATCTTTATTTGGATCTCCACCAAAGTAAAACTCTTCAAAACATTTTACTATCTCCTCTCTTGGAGGAATTTTAAGGTTTAAGTTCTCTTTTTTTATATATCTTTTTACAAGTTCTAAACTTAAATCCCAGTCATTATTCCAGATCCCTTCATTTTTTGCACTATCAATATCTATAAAACTTGGCTCCCATCCGGAAAATTTGTAAACTGTTTTTTTTAATGAAAGTCTGTAACTATTTTCTACGCTGCGGATTACACCATCAATGTCAAACAAAATTAAACCAATATTTTTCAATTAATTTTCTTACATCATTATTATAAAAGATTAGTATTCTTATAAAAAAAAAGCAAAGAAAAACTTTCTATTTATAAAATTATGGATTATCCAAACTTAATTTTGTAAATATCCTCTGGGAGTGAGAAATATTTCGTCAACTAAGGTTGTTTTAGAATTGCCAATAATAATGATTGATAACATATCAATATCTTTAAAAGGAATAGTTTTTAAAGTAAAAAATTTTTTGGTTTGATTTTCTCTCCCTACTTGTCTAGCTATTAAAACTGGAGTATCACCATGCCTAGATTGTAAACATATATCTATTACACTTTTTAGCTGCCAATTTCTTTCAATGGATTGAGGATTAAATAAAGCTATTACAAAGTCACCCACAAGAGCTCCTTCAATTCTTTTTGCTATTAAAGACCATGGAGTTAATTTATCGCTTAAGCTTACTGAACAAAAGTCATTCATTAGTGGTGCTCCACTAATCGCAGCAGCTAATTGAACACTACTTATACCTGGATGTACTTCAAAATAAGGTCTATATTCTTTTTTGATTTTTTGAAGTAGTTCTAAAAGTAGACCTGCCATTCCATAAAATCCCGATTCACCAGAAGAAATTAATGCCACTTTTATTCCTTCCTCAGCTAGTTTAATTGCTTTACTGCATCTCTCTTTTTCTTCAGTAAGTTTACTTTCAATTAAAACCTGATCATTCCTTTTTAAGGGTTTTATTAAATCTAAATACATTTTGTATCCAATCCAAACAGTACATCTAGAAAGTCCTTTTCTTGCATTATTGGTTAAGAAGGAGATATCACCAGGCCCACTTCCAATAATATGGATTTCGCCATGGGTTGGATTATATTGATTTTTTGATTCTGCTACAGCGATAGTTACTGCCCCAAATTGATTTTTAAAAATTCTTTTTTCTTCTAATAAGTTTGATTCTTCTCCTGCTGCGAGTAAGCAAGAGGCTTCTGCTACGGAAGGGGTGCCAATTTCATTTTGCACAACATTTGATGGATTTGGAACAATTATTTTTGAAAGATCTTCTTTACTAAAAAACTTTATAGGCAAGTTTTTTTCTTTGGCGAGTTCTAAAATTCCTTTCTCATTTTTTTTAATATCAATAGTTGCAAATCCCGCAATTGATTTCTGTGATAAATTTCCTGCCTCAAAAAAATTATTTAAAGAATTTGTTATTAATTCTTTGCTTGTATTTCTTTCACATCCAATACCAACCCATAATACCGGCGGGTGCCAAGTTGTTTCATGATTTTCGAATATACTCACATAAAATGTTGAATCTGGTTTTTTAGTTTCTTTTTTATGAATTTGATTAATAATCTTAGCTGATTCAGAAGTTTTCCATAAGTTATTACCAGATAATTGTTTGCAAAATATTTCTTCGTTCTTAGCTTGTTTAATTACTAGTTGTGACCAATCGTTTATTTTGCCAGATCTTTTCCAACCCCATTGATTCCCAAATGCATCAAGATTTAAGAGGCTTTGATCATTGGAATTATTAGTTTCTATAATTTCTCCACCAAGTAAATTAGCAATTTGATATGCAATATTTTGCGTATTTGACTGATGTAAGCCAATTAAAGGAACTATCTTGGAACATTTGTTATCTATAACTATTACTCCTGGATCTTGATCTTTAGAGGTTAAAAATGAATTTATTATCCGTATTGATGCAGCAATTGAGCCTATAAAAATTATTAAATCTATCTCCGGCCATTTCTTTAGTAAGATTTCTCTAGGTTTTTGTACTTGAACACGTTCATTTTCCTTCCCATCCTCTTTTGAAGAACCTGCAATATATATGTCTTTGACAAATTCGGTTTTTATAAGCCTTTTTAAAATTTCTTTTGAATTATTAGATAGACCTATCGCAATGCCTTTCAAATTAGAAACTTTGTTTAGTAACTTTGAAATTATATCCTGTCGCTGGATTTAAAAAATTTTCCATGAAATATAAAAAAAAATTTAAGAAATTTATATAAATTTTGAGTAAAAATACTCATAATTTAGTCATAGACTAGAATTTAACAAAATATTCATATAGTAACAATCATTAGAACATTTGTTACGTTAATGCATAACGAAAGAATCTTTGCCTTATTATTTTTGAAACGAATATCTAAAGTTCCGAGGGATTCGTTTTCTTGAACATTATCATTAAAAATAGGTTCAAGATCCGATCAATCGGCTTTAATGTCAATTATTTTCGAGGTGCTAGATGACCATCAGCCCACCAGAAAGTGGAGAAAAAAACAAAAAAGTTTTGGAAGATCCTGTAAAGGCCGATCCAAGACCTATTGATTTTGCCAAATTAGATAAGCCAGGTTTCTGGTCAAGTAAGTTATCTAAAGGTCCAAAAACTACAACTTGGATCTGGAATTTGCATGCTGATGCACATGATTTCGATGTGCATACAGGAGATGCTGAAGAAGCAACAAGAAAAATCTTTTCTGCTCATTTTGGACATCTTGCAGTCATTTTTATATGGATGAGTGCTGCATTTTTCCATGGAGCAAGATTTTCTAATTACTCAGGTTGGTTAGCTGACCCAACCCATGTTAAACCAGGAGCTCAGCAAGTATGGGCAATCGTTGGACAAGAAATGCTTAATGCTGACCTTGGTGCTAACTACAACGGTATTCAAATTAGTTCAGGAATATTCCACATGTGGCGAGCATGGGGAATCACTAATGAGAGTGAACTTATGGCTTTGGCAATAGGTGCTGTAGTAATGGCTGCACTTATGCTTCATGCTGGAATTTTCCATTATCACAAAGCGGCTCCAAAAATGGAGTGGTTTCAAGATATTGAGTCTATGCTTAACCACCATATAGCTGGTTTAGTAGGACTAGGATCTTTAGCATGGGCTGGCCATTGTATTCATATTGGAGCTCCAACTGCAGCTCTCTTAGATGCAATTGATGCAGGTTCTCCCTTAGTAATTAATGGAAAAGAAATAGCAACTATTGCAGATATGCCTATGCCGCATCAACTCTGCGATCCGCAAATTATCGGTCAGATATTTCCAGGATTAGCAAGCGGTACAGGAAATTTCTTCAGTTTAAATTGGTTAGCTTTCTCAGACTTCCTTACTTTCAAAGGTGGACTTAACCCTGTGACAGGAAGCTTGTGGATGACTGATGTTTCCCATCATCATTTAGCTTTTGGTGTAATAGCAATAATCGGTGGTCATATGTACAGAACCAATTACGGTATTGGTCATAGTATGAAAGAAATATTAGATTCGCAACAAGGAGACCCAATATTATTCCCTGCGCCTAAAGGTCATCAAGGTCTTTTTGAGTTCATGGCAGAAAGTAGACATGCTCAGTTATCAGTAAACCTTGCCATGCTTGGATCAATAAGCATACTTGTATCTCATCACATGTATGCAATGCCTCCATATCCTTATATAGCTACAGACTACATGACAGTTCTTGGATTATTTACCCATCACATGTGGATAGGTGGATTATTCATAGTAGGAGCAGGAGCGCATGCCGGAATTGCAATGGTTAGAGATTACGATCCAGCAAAACATATCGATAATGTATTAGACAGAATTCTTAAGGCAAGAGATGCTTTAATCAGTCACTTAAACTGGGTATGTATGTGGTTAGGATTCCATAGTTTTGGACTCTATATTCATAACGATACTATGAGAGCTTTGGGTAGACCTCAAGATATGTTTAGTGATTCTGCAATCCAACTTCAGCCAATCTTTGCTCAATGGGTACAGAGTATTCAAGCATCTGCTGTTGGAACTTCTCTTTTAGCAGGTACTGCAGAAGCTTTACCTCACAAAGCTTTAAGTGAAGTTTTTAATGGAAGTTTAGTAGAAGTTGGTGGAAAGGTAGCTATAGCGCCAATTCCATTAGGTACAGCTGATTTAATGATTCATCATATTCATGCTTTCCAAATACATGTAACTGTTTTGATACTTCTCAAAGGAGTACTTTATGCAAGAAGTTCAAGGTTGATCCCTGATAAAGCTTCTTTAGGATTTAGATTCCCTTGTGATGGTCCTGGAAGAGGTGGTACATGTCAAGTTTCTTCATGGGATCACGTTTTCTTGGCTCTCTTCTGGATGTATAACTGTTTATCAATAGTTATTTTCCACTTCTCTTGGAAAATGCAGAGTGATGTTTGGGGACTCACTGGTGGTAATTTCGCACAAAGTTCAATCACTATCAATGGTTGGTTAAGAGATTTCCTATGGGCTCAAGCTTCTCAAGTATTAACAAGCTATGGTCAATCAATAAGCATGTACGGGTTGATGTTCTTAGGTGCTCACTTTATATGGGCATTCAGTTTAATGTTCCTCTTCAGCGGAAGAGGATATTGGCAAGAATTGTTCGAATCAATTGTTTGGGCTCACAATAAACTAAAGGTTGCACCAACCATTCAACCTAGAGCTCTATCTATTACTCAGGGACGTGCAGTAGGTGTTACACACTTCCTTGTAGGTGGTATTGCTACCACATGGGCCTTCTTCCATGCTCGCCTTTTCGGGCTGGGCTAATAACCTGAACTTCACCTTTTTAATTCAATGGCAACAAAATTTCCATCATTTAACCAGGGTCTAGCTCAGGACCCCACAACCCGACGAATATGGTACGGAATAGCTACAGCTCATGACTTTGAAAGTCATGATGGTATGACCGAAGAAAAACTTTATCAGAAGCTATTCTCTACACATTTTGGACATCTAGCAATCATCGCTCTCTGGGTAGCTGGTAACCTATTTCATATTGCTTGGCAGGGTAACTTTGAGCAGTTTGTACTTGATCCAACTCATGTCCGCCCTATAGCCCATGCTATTTGGGATCCGCATTTTGGATCTGGCATCACTGAAGCAATGACACAAGCTGGAGCAAGCGGTCCAGTAAACATCGCTTATTCAGGTCTCTACCATTGGTGGTACACAATTGGTATGAGAACTAACGAGCAACTCTTCCAGGCATCAATATTTATGAGTATTCTTGCTTGTTGGACTTTATTTGCAGGTTGGTTACACTTACAACCAAAATTCAGACCTTCTTTGGCCTGGTTTAAAAATGCAGAGTCAAGATTAAATCATCACTTAGCTGTTTTATTCGGTTTTAGTAGTATCGCTTGGACAGGTCATTTGGTTCATGTTGCTATACCTGAATCAAGAGGACAGCATGTAGGTTGGGATAACTGGTTAACAGTGCTTCCACATCCTGCAGGGTTAGCTCCTTTCTTTACTTTAAACTGGGGAGCTTATGCCCAAAATCCTGATTCCCTAGATCAAGTATTTGGAACAGCTGAAGGAGCTGGAACAGCAATCTTTACTTTCTTAGGTGGTCTTCATCCTCAAAGTGAAGCATTATGGCTCACCGATATTGCGCATCACCATATTGCTATTGGAACAGTTTTTGTAATTGCTGGTCATATGTATAGAAATACTTTTGGTATTGGTCATAGCCTCAAAGAAATTACAGAAGCTCATAACACAAGACATCCTAATGATCCTCATAAAGGTAGTTTCGGAATAAACCATGATGGAATATATGAAACTGTAAATAATTCATTACATTTCCAACTTGGACTAGCATTAGCATCACTTGGTGTAGCAACTTCTCTTGTAGCGCAACATATGGGTGCACTTCCCTCTTACGCTTTTATTGCAAGAGACTACACTACACAATCTGCTTTATATAGTCATCATCAATACATAGCAATGTTCTTGATGGTTGGTGCATTTGCACACGGAGCTATTTTCTTTGTAAGAGATTACGATCCAGAATTAAATAAAGACAATGTATTAGCAAGAGTTCTTGGAACAAAGGAAGCTTTGATAAGCCACCTTAGTTGGGTAACAATGTTGCTTGGATTCCATACTTTAGGAATATATGTTCATAACGATGTTGTTGTAGCTTTTGGTAATCCTGAAAAGCAAATTCTAATTGAGCCAGTATTTGCTCAATTTGTTCAAGCTGCTCAAGGTAAGATGATGTACGGCTTTAATGCTCTATTATCTGATCCTACAAGTTCAGCAAGTCTTGCTGCTAATTCATTACCAGGTAATCATTACTGGATGGATCTGATCAATAGACAAGATGCATTAAGTGCTTTCTTACCTATAGGTCCTGCAGATTTCTTAGTTCACCATGCTATCGCTTTAGGTCTTCATACAACAGCTTTAATTCTTATCAAAGGTGCACTTGATGCTAGAGGAACAAAATTAATTCCTGATAAGAAAGATTTAGGTTATGCATTCCCTTGCGATGGTCCTGGACGTGGAGGTACTTGTGATAGTTCATCTTGGGATGCTATGTACTTAGCTATGTTCTGGGCATTAAATTTACTAGCATGGGTAACTTTCTACTGGCATTGGAAACACCTAGCAATATGGCAGGGTAATGTAGCACAATTTAACGAATCAGGAACTTATTTAATGGGTTGGTTCAGAGATTATCTCTGGTTAAACTCTGCCCAGCTTATTAACGGATATAATCCATTCGGGGTAAACTCTTTATCTCCTTGGGCTTGGATGTTCCTATTCGGTCACTTAGTTTGGGCTACTGGTTTTATGTTCTTAATATCATGGCGTGGATACTGGCAAGAATTAATTGAAACATTAGTTTGGGCACATCAGCGTACTCCAATAGCTAACCTTGTTGGTTGGAGAGACAAGCCAGTTGCACTTTCAATTGTTCAAGCTAGATTAGTTGGCCTAGCACATTTCACGATTGGAAACATTCTTACATTCGGTGCATTTGTTATTGCATCAACTTCAGGTAAGTTTGGTTAAACTGTTCTTTAATAATTTAAATCACCACATTCGTGGTGATTTTTTTTGTTTAATTTTAATGTTCTAAATTAAGTTAAAATTATATAAATATTATCAAATATAAATGTCAGATATAAAACAATTAATTTCTATTATTATCCCTGTTTACAACGAAAGTGAAAGTATTGGTTTTTTATTGGATGAAGTTATAAATGTAATGTCATTTCATGAATTTAATTTTGAATTGATTGTTGTAAATGATGGTTCTAAAGATAATACTTATCAAGTATTGAAAGAACTAACTCTCACAATTAAAGAATTGTCAGTAATTTCCCTTCGCAAAAATTATGGGCAAACTGCAGCAATGTCAGCTGGCTTTGATAATTCTAAAGGTGATATTATCATTACTTTGGATGGTGATTTACAGAATGATCCAAATGATATCCCTACATTAATTTCAGAAATTAATGATGGGTATGATTTGATTTGTGGGTGGAGGTTTGATAGAAAAGATAAATTAATTAATAGAAAGATACCATCAAAAATAGCGAATAAATTAATAGCTCACGTAACAGGTTTGAAGTTGCATGACTATGGATGCTCATTAAAAGCTTTTAAGAAAGAAATCATAGATGATATTAAATTGTATGGAGAACTTCACAGGTTTCTGCCTGTATTAGCAAATATTGAAGGTGCAAGAATTAAAGAAATTAAAGTAAATCATAGAAGCAGGCAATATGGATCTAGTAAATATGGAATTGATAGAACTTTTAGAGTTTTAATGGATTTACTAACTGTTTGGTTTATGACTAAATTTTTAACAAGACCAATGTATGGATTTGGTTTCGTTGGAATTATAAGTATTTTGATTAGCTTTGCGATGAGTTCTTATTTGATAGTTTTAAAAATAATGGGTGATGATATTGGAAATCGTCCCTTGCTAATGTTTGCTTTAATATTAGGAATTGCTGGTGTTCAATTATTTAGCTTTGGATTATTGAGCGAACTTTTAATTAGGACATATCATGAAAGTCAAAGTCGTCCAATTTACAGAATTAGATCAATAAGCAGTAATAATGATAATTAAAATTGATTGTTTACTTGAACTTTCTTATTAATAAAGCTGAAATTTCAACGACATCAGGAGAAATATCTCTTAAGCCTTTTCGTAATATTGGTAATGTTGATTTATCAGCCAATTCTTCCGCAATTTTTAATGCTTTTAATTTATTTTCTGTATTACCATGAAAAAGGCTAAACATTTTATTTCTTTGAGAATTTTTATAAAATACTGAGTACTTTTTTTCTTCGTGATTGTATAAAAAACTATTTTTATTAGATGAAAATTTATTATTTTTGTTTAATTTAATAGAATATAAATTGCTTTTATTCATAAACTTTTTAAAGCTTCTTTTTTTTAAAACTAGAAGTAATATTCCTATAAAAATAATAAGTACAATTGCGAAAAAATTTATCATGTAAAAAGTTAATAATTTTTATATCATCCAGTAATAAAATTAACACTATTTCGCAGATAAATACTAAAGTGTTTAAAGATGTTTAAAGAACTATGCCATCTGATTTACCAAGTCTTTTACCCTCAATTTTTGTTCCATTAATTGGTATAGCAATGCCTGCTGTTTTTATCGTATTAATTGGAAGATTAATTACAGCAACTGAATAAATCATCAAACACTAAACTATTAAAAAAATGAGCGACTTTCAAAAATCATTCTCAGAATCAACAAGTTCTATTAAGTTTGATGATAAATACATAGATTCTTCTGTACAACCAAATGATATTGGCGTAGCAGAACAATGGGCAGTAAAAACAGTTGCTGATCCTTGTGTTGGTAATTTAGCTACTCCAGTTAATAGTGGTTATTTTACAAAAGCCTTCATAAATAATTTACCTTTTTACAGAGAAGGCATTTCCCCTAATTTTAGAGGTTTAGAAACTGGAGCAGCTTTTGGATATCTTCTATACGGACCTTTCACTATGACTGGGCCATTAAGAAATTCTGAATTTGCTTTAACAGCTGGACTTCTCGCCACTGTTGGAGCTGTTCATATATTGACAGCACTTTTTGTTCTATACAATGCACCTGGTAAAGCACCTAATGTACAACCTCCAGATGCGACTGTTAATAATCCGCCAAAGGACTTGTTTACAAGAGCTGGTTGGGCTGACTTTACAAGTGGATTTTGGTTAGGTGGCTGTGGAGGAGCTGTTTTTGCTTGGTTACTTGTTGGGACATTACACTTAGATACCATAATGCCAATCATTAAAAATATTTGGACTGCTGGTTAATTCCTTAATAAAAGAATAAGTGTAATATTTAAATTTAATTTAAAATTAAAAGGTGCTCTATTAATTAACGTATCGTTCTGTCCCATCTATAATTTCTAACAACTCGTCCTGCCGAAATTAGTTTAGATTTATAATGAAATGAAATTCTGTCATTAGACTTTTTTAAGGTATCTAATCCTATTCCATTTCTGCCAAAATCCTTTCCAGAACTATGGTAATATAATCCGTTTCCCTTGTAGATTCCAATATGATCACATTTTTCTTTATTTCCAAAAAATAAAAGATCGCCAGGTCTTAGAGCTGCATAAGATTCTTTGAAATAAAAAAGATGTTTACAAAAACTTTTTATTTGAAAAGAGTCTCGAGGTATATAAATTTGATGCTTTAAAAAAGCAGTCTGAATTAATCCAGAACAATCAAAATTGGGTCCTAATGTTCCTCCCCAAAGGTATTCATTATTTAACTCAGATTGATCCTTGATCCATTTTAAAATTGAGTTAACTTTATCTTTTATAATGAACTGTTCTTTTTTTGAATTCTCAGGTTTTCCTAATTCGTATTTCTCAATAATTAGTCCATCTAAATTTATCCAACAGACGTAACCATCTTCATATAGTTGAACTAGTATTCTTGATAATTTATGGTTGTTTTGATAAAAATTTGGATAAATAAGCCTAAAAATTCTATTTTTAAATATTTCAGTAACTAATTTATCTTCTGTTTCATTTTGATATCCAGAAATATTAACTTTTAATTTCCACCAAATAGTTTTTGAAAAATTAGTTTGTTTAAATAGTGAGATAGGATTTTTATAACTTTTCATACAATGTCCTTTTACTATTTAAGTAAAGAGATGGGTCTAGCCTTAAATGATATTTTAGGGAGAGCATGCTCTAATAATAAAGATTTTTCAAGAGAAGATATTTCGATAACTTGGATTAATTATAAAAGTGAAAATAAAAGTGTATTTAAAGGTTTTGGAACTGGTATTAATAATAAAAAAATGGTTTACCCTGCTAGCATAGTCAAATTGGTTTATGGCCTTGCTGCATTTTATTGGATTAAAAAAGGAAGTTTGTTAATTTCAGATGAAATTATTGATGCTGTAAGGAAAATGTTGTCTTTCTCCAGTAATAATGCAACAAGCTTTTTAATTGATTTACTTACTGGAACAACAAGTGGACCTTGTATTGAAGGCGAACCATGGGAAAATTGGAAATACCAAAGAAGTATAATAAATGATTGGATACATGATTTAAATGTGGAAGAATTGGTTGGTATAAATTGCTGTCAGAAGACCTGGGATGATGGACCATTTGGTCGTGAGAAAGAATTTTATGGACATGATAATAAAAATAGAAACGCTATGAATTCTGATTCAGCTGCAAGGGTTTTGGAGGAAATTATGATTCATATTGATTATCAAGAAAATGATTTAAATTTGCGAAGTTTTTTAAAAAGAAATTTAAATAAATTTGTTCTCAAAAACGATTCTCTTAATCAAATAGATGGTTTTTTGGGTGCAGGATTACCTGAAAGCATTAATCTTTGGAGTAAAGCAGGATTAATGTCCGAAGTAAGACATGATTCTGCTTGGTGGGTTAATAGTCAATCTCTACAAACTTTATTAGTCGTTTTTTGTAATGGTGAAGAATATTCTAAAGATACTTCCTTTTTACCATTAATAGCAAAGGAAGTATATGAATTTAATAAGACATATATTATTGACGACTAAAGTGTATCGTCTATGAAATTAGAGTCTAATTTGTCGGTATAGGCTTCATAAGGTAACATCATTACTTCTACACAATCTAAATCATTCATAATCCATTCTCTATATTCTGCTAACAAACTTTTTCTATCTTCATTATCTAATTCATAAATACGCAATGCAGTATCTTTAATATTTTCTTTAATTAAATTTTCAATTTCTGTCTTCCTCATTTTACGTTAATTCTCCTTCCAAAATTACTCTTCTTATAGTTGACAATGCAATTCCTGTTTGAGATCTGATTGATCTATATGAATATCCCTCATTACGCAATCTGATTACTAAAGATTCTTTTAAAGGACTGATTTTAGGCCTACCTCCCAGATTATTACCAGATAATTTTCTGCGTAAAAGTTGTTCTCTTTTTCTTTCACCTAAACTTTTGTCTTCTAGATTATCTAATTCATATAAAATCTTAAAAATTGAAGAATTCTCTTTGGAGAATTCATTAGCCGCAAAAAAACCAGTCAAAGTTCGCAATTTAATATCCTTATTAATAAGTTTATTTATTGTTATCAAACATTCTTTTTTATTTTTAAACGCCCGATCAAGCTGAGTAATTATTAATTGATCACCTTTAGTTAAGTAATTTATAGCTTTATTGAGTTGGGGTTTGACTTCTGCATCTAAACTTATAAATTCAGAGAAAACTAAACTGCAACCTTCTTCCTTTAAATTTTTTATTTGCTCTTCTAAATTTTCAAATTCATTATGAGTAGCTCGAGCATAACCTATTGCTTTGGAGCTTTTATTTTTTTCAGATAGTAAAATACGTTTCCTTTTAAATTTAAAAGTCAATGTTTTATTACATATATTTTTTACTGTATCAATAAACTAATAAAAAAACACTTTTTAGTACAAAAAATTTAAACTTTACCTTATTAATCTTTTTCTATTATGTAATTATAAAGTACTGATTACTGTACTAAAAATAACGTTCTATATACTGTTCTAGTTTTGGTTGATGAAACAAAAATATAGTGTAACTATTAATTTGAATAAGGATCTTTAAATTGTCGATGGATTAATTAAATTCATTTATTTTTTGACTTCTATTGTGTAGTCTTCATTTTTGAAATTATTAATAGTTAATTCAAAATGTTTTTAGTAAAATAATGATGCAGCCCAGAAAAATTAATTTGACTAATAATTCCTATAGTTTAATTTCAAAACCTGATTGGTTGAGAGTAAAAGCTCCGCAAGTTGAGAGAATTGGGAATACTGCGAATTTATTAAAAGATTTAAATCTCAATACTGTATGTCAAGAGGCAAGTTGTCCAAATATTGGTGAATGTTTTGCAAGTGGAACTGCTACTTTCCTCATAATGGGTCCTGGCTGTACTAGGGCATGTCCATATTGCGATATTGATTTTGATAGATCTAAAAGAGAATTAGATCCAACAGAACCATATCGTTTAGCCGAAGCTGTTTATAGAATGCAACTTAAACATGTTGTAATCACATCAGTTAATAGAGATGATCTTGAGGATGGTGGTGCATCTCAATTTTTTAAATGTGTTTATCAGGTAAGAAAAAATTCTCCTGAAACCACGATTGAGCTTTTAATCCCCGATTTTTGTGGTAACTGGAAAGCTCTAGAAAAAGTTCTTGATTCCAGTCCAAATGTTTTAAATCACAATATTGAAACTGTGCCATCACTATATAAAAAAGTAAGACCTCAGGGTAATTATGCTAGAACTCTAGAGTTACTTAGAAGAACAAGAGATTATTCTCCTAAAATTTATACTAAGTCTGGCTTTATGCTTGGTTTAGGGGAAAAAGATGAGGAGGTTTTAAGTCTCCTACAGGATTTAAGAAGTAATTACGTTGATATCGTTACTATTGGCCAATATTTATCTCCTGGCCCTAATCATTTACCAGTTCAAAGATTTGTAAGTCCTGCAAAATTTGATTATTTTAAATTTTTTGGGGAAAAAGATTTAGACTTTATGCAAGTAGTTAGTTCTCCATTAACTCGTAGCAGTTACCATGCTGAAGAGATTCAAAAACTTATGAAAAAGTACCCTAGATAGTTATTTGCATTGATTTGAATCTACCCACTCATTTAATTTCCACTCAACTAAATCATTTGTAATCATTGGATCATTTTTGATTAATTTGAGTGCATTTTTATAATTATTGATCTCAAGAATAAGTAATCCTCCGTCACCTGGCCTCTTTAACTCATCTATCAAAAAACCACTTTTTATATTAATCCCTTCTTTTTTTAATTTTTTTATCCAATTAATATGTTCGTTAATAATTTTTCTTTTTAAATCATTATTAATTAAGTATTCTTTTTTTATGATTTCAGTTTTTACAAAGAAAGGCATTTATGTTTTCATTATGCCAAGCATTTCTTCTTCGCTTGGGGGAACTATTAATTTGAAAACACTCTTGAAATAAGACCAATTTTCAAGTATTTCTATAGCCTTTAAGCTATTTGTTTTTGCTCGATATTCTCTAATAATGTCTAATAATATCTCTTCCTGCTTTGATGAAGTAATTTTATGAATCCTTACTATTTCCTTATTAACTTTATTGCTTAAATCATTATTCTCATCGAGTATAAAAGCTATTCCACCAGTCATGCCAGCGCCAATATTCCTTCCTGCAGAACCTAGAATAACTACTTTCCCCCCAGTCATGTATTCACAACAGTGATCTCCTGCTCCCTCTGTTACTGCTGTAGCACCACTATTTCTTACTGCAAATCTTTCTCCCGATTTACCTAATGCAAATAATGTTCCTCCTGTAGCTCCATAAAGGCAGGTGTTGCCTAAAATTACCTGCTCGGAGGAGTTTTTTTCTATTTTTGGTGGAATTATAGTTAAAATTCCTCCATTCATTCCTTTGCATACATAATCATTAGCTTCTCCTAATAACTGTACATTCATTCCCTTCAACAAAAAGGCCCCAAAGCTCTGTCCTGCATATCCTTTGAAATTTAAGTTAAGTTGGCCATTGAAACCAGTGTTACCATGAAGTTCTGCGATTTCGCCTGATATTTTTGCACAAACACTTCTATCTGTATTTTTGATCTCAATTTCTTTGGTTAATTTTTTGTGGTTTTTAATTGAATGTATAAATTCAGGATCTGTTAAAAACTCGTCTTCTAATACAGAACCATTGCTATGAGCATTCTTTGAATGTTTTAACCATGATCTATCATTGGTTGAGGATTCATAATTTACTAAAGAAGAAAGATCAATATTAGAAGTTTTTGGAAGATTAATATTTCTTGTAGAAAGAAATTCCGGATTACCAATAAGGTCCTCCATATTAGAAACACCTATGCTACTCATTATCTGTCTTACTTCTTCAGCAATATATAAGAAAAAATTGACAACATTTTCTGGAATACCTTTAAATCTTTTTCTTAATTCTTCTTTTTGAGTGGCAACTCCCACAGGACACTTATTTGTATGACAAACCCTAGCCATTATGCATCCTTCCGCAATCATCGCGACAGAACCGAATCCGTATTCTTCAGCACCCAGTAATGCTGCAATAACTACATCCCAACCTGTTTTAAGACCTCCATCAGTTCTCAAAATTACTCTTTCACGTAAGTTATTTTCTAATAGAGATTTATGAACCTCAGCAACACCTAGTTCCCATGGTAAACCTGCATGTTTAATAGAACTCAGGGGTGAAGCACCTGTACCTCCGTCATGGCCTGAGATTTGAATTACATCTGCATTAGCTTTGCTTACTCCAGCAGCAATGGTACCTATACCGATTTCTGAAACAAGTTTAACGCTTACTTTCGCTTTTGGATGAACTTGGTGTAAGTCGTGGATAAGTTGAGCTAAATCTTCAATTGAATAAATATCATGATGCGGGGGAGGAGATATTAAAGCTACTCCAGGTTTACTATTTCTTAGTTTTGCTATGTAAGAATCAACTTTTGGACCAGGTAATTGTCCCCCTTCTCCGGGTTTTGCACCTTGAGCCATTTTAATTTCGAGTTGTTTACCACTTCTTAGATATTCAGGTGTAACTCCAAATCTTCCTGATGCTATTTGTTTAATAGCTGAGCATGCGGTGTCTCCATTCTCTAAACCTTTAATAAATGGCAACGTCGCTGATTGAGTATTTTCATCGATATCATTTAAAACATTAAAACGAGCTGGATCTTCTCCCCCTTCGCCACTATTACTTTTCCCACCAATTCTATTCATTGCAACTGCTAAAACTTCATGCGCTTCTCTGGATAAAGCACCTAAACTCATTCCTCCAGTGCAGAACCTTTTGCAAATTGATTCAACACTTTCAACTTCCTCTAGTGGAATACTTTTTCTTTTTGAGTTAATTGTTAGTAAATCTCTTAGAGATGTTGTCGGTCTATTACTAATAAGTTTTTTGTAAGTTTCAAAATGATCGTATCCTGGTCCTTCTTTTACCGCTGAATGTAAAACTTTGGACATCTCTGGGTTATTGGAATGATATTCTCCGTTATTTCTGAATTGTACAAATCCTAAAAATTCTAATTTCTTTAAATCGATCTCTGGATAGGCTTTCGTATGTATTGAAAGTGTTTCATTAGTTAATTCTTTTAATGTTATGCCAGCGATACGACTTGTTGTACCATCGAAAGCAATTTTTATTAAGTCAGATCCAAGGCCTACAGCTTCAAAAATTTGTGCACCATGATAACTAGATAAAAGTGATATGCCTATTTTTGAGAGAATTTTTCTTAGACCGTCTTCTAGAGCTTTTTTAATATTAACTTGAACATCAATTATTGATAATGGATTTATTTTTTTGCTATCAATGAGTTTTTGTGTTTTTGGATGTTTTAACCAGTGTCTACCTGCTTCGAAGGTCAACCAAGGGCAAACTGCACTTGCACCATATCCAATTAAACAAGCTAAGTGATGCGTGCTCCAACATTGACCGGTCTCTATTATTAGAGAAGCTTTTAGCCTAATTTCTTTTTTAAGAAGATAATGATGAATTGCTCCAACAGCAAGTAAAGGTGGTATAAAAGTCTTTTTAGGATTAATTCCCTTATCAGAAATGATAATTAAAGAGCAACCTTCTTTTATAAACAGCTCACTCTGTTTACATATTGATTTTAATTGGTCCTCTAAGCCTTGAATACCTTTCTCTATATCAAACAAACTTGAAATTGTCTGAGATTTAATTTTTGATTTTTTGATGGAAATGAGTTCTTCCTCATTAAGAATAGGACTTTGTAAATGAATAAAAGGTTTAGGATCTTTAATTTCAAATGGTGTACATCTTTCTCCTAGATGCATTTCTAAACTCATTACAAGTTTTTCTCTGAGAGGGTCAATAGGAGGATTAGTAACTTGCGCAAATCTTTGCTTAAAGTAGTCGTATAAAATATGTGGCTTAGATGAAAGAACTGCTAATGGAATGTCGTCGCCCATGCAATAAGTAGGCTCTTTAGCTAATGAAGCCATTGAATCTAAGATAAGGTCATTATCTTCCGCTGAAAAACCGTATGCAGTTTGTTGTTGCAATAACTCAAGGTCTTTTAGTTTGCAGTCTTTAACCCATTCATTATTTTCAATTTTTATAGTTCTCTTTTTGAGGAAACTTTTATAGTTATGTCTTTGTGCTGCTTCAGCTTTTACCTCCCAATTTCTTAGGATTCTATTTTGATAAAAATCAACGGCTAACATTTGTCCTGGTCCTAATCTACCTTTTTCTATCACCCTGTCCTCTTCAATATCTACAACACCTGTTTCGGAACCCATTATTACAAAGCCATCATTTGTGATTGAATACCTTGCCGGTCTAAGACCATTTCTATCAAGCGTTGCCCCTACAAAATTTCCATCAGCAAAGACAAGAAGAGCAGGTCCATCCCAAGCTTCTTGAAGGCTCGCAGAATACTCATAAAATGCTTTAATATTTTCCCTTTGTTCAAGTTCTGGTTGATCCCTAAATGCTTCAGGAACAAGTTTTAATAATGAGTCAGTTATGTTCTGACCTGAACGAATATTTATTTCGAGAGTTGCATCAAGATTTGATGAATCACTTTTATTAACATCTACAATAGGTTTTATTTCATTAGATAAATCTCCCCAAAAATCATCTATATGTATTTCTGAAGCTTTAGCCCAGTTAATATTTCCCAAGAGAGTATTAATTTCACCATTATGCCCTAAAAATCTCATGGGCTGAGCAAGAGGCCATTTTGGAAGGGTATTTGTACTAAATCTCCTATGGTAAACAGAAAATGATACCTTAAAATCTTCTTCTTTTAGATCGCGATAAAACTCAGATAATATTTCAGACCTAACCATGCCTTTGTATACAACTGTTTTCGAACTAAGGGATGCAAAATAAAATTCACAATCCCCAACATGGTTTTTCAAAGCTTCTCTTATCTTTTTTTCAATTCTTTTCCTTAATTGAAATAAAAGCTTTTCAATATCCTTATTATTCTTTTTATCTATGTATAAAATCCATTGACTAATGAATGGAGCATTTGCTTTAGCTAAAGGACCTAAGATTTCATTGTTGACAGGAACCGTTCTCCAAGAAGTTTTGTTAACACTTAATTTTGCTGCTTCTTTATCACAAATTAATTTACATTTTTCAATTTTTTCTTTTTTGTTAGGCATGAAAACCATACCTAAACCTCTATACAAGTCTTCTTTATTTTTTAGATTAATTTCTTTATCAATATAATCCCATGGAATTGAACATAAAATGCCTGCTCCATCTCCAGAATCACTATCTCCACCACAACCACCTCTATGTTCCATGCAGTCAAGGCCTTTTAGAGATTGTTTAAGTATCCAATTGCTTTTTATCCCTTGAATGTTTGCTATGAAACCAACTCCACACGCATCTTTCTCTCCAATTATTCCATTTGGGGAATAACTATCTTGATATGGTCCAACGATTCTTTTGATACTCTCTCCCATAGATTATTTAATCTTATTTAGTTATTTTATGTATTTCTATTATAAAAATAAATATGAAAATAAAACTAAAGATAATTAATATTTACCAAAGAATTTTAATTTCACAATTTTTAAAAAAATATGATTAAAAACTTTTAGTTGGTGCTGGTGAAGGGTTATGATAGTTAAATGTTTATTTTTATCTAAATATAATAGATGCCGACCATCTCACAATTAATAGGTTCAGAAAGAAAACGTCTGACTAGGAAAACAAAATCTCCAGCATTAAAGGCTTGCCCTGAGAGAAGAGGGGTTTGTACACGAGTTTATACATCAACACCCAAAAAACCTAATTCAGCTCTAAGAAAAGTTGCAAGAGTAAGATTAACTTCTGGTTTCGAAGTGACAGCTTATATCCCCGGCATTGGGCATAATTTACAAGAACACTCAGTAGTACTACTTAGGGGTGGAAGAGTTAAGGATTTGCCAGGAGTGAGATATCATATAATAAGAGGAACTTTAGATACAGCTGGAGTCAAAGATAGACGTCAATCCAGGTCTAAGTATGGAGCAAAAGCTCCAAAAGATTAATTTGTAAACATCAATTTTTAAAATCATGTCCCGTCGTAATGCAGCAGTAAAAAGACCAGTTCTTCCAGATCCTCAATTTAATAGTCGTCTCGCTTCAATGATGATTTCTCGATTGATGAAACATGGTAAAAAATCTACAGCTCAAAGAATATTGTCTGATGCTTTTTCTTTAATAAGTGAGAGAACAGGTGGGGATGCAGTCGAATTGTTTGAGACAGCTGTAAAAAACGCTACTCCTCTGGTTGAGGTAAGAGCTAGAAGAGTTGGTGGCGCAACATATCAAGTGCCAATGGAAGTGCGTCAAGAGAGGGGTACAGCAATGGCATTAAGATGGCTAGTTACATTCTCACGTGCAAGGAATGGCAAAAGTATGTCTCAAAAACTTGCTGGTGAGTTGATGGATGCAGCAAATGAAACTGGTAGTGCAGTTAAAAAAAGAGAAGATACTCATAAAATGGCCGAAGCTAATAAAGCTTTTGCACATTACAGATATTAATTTCATCAAAAAGGTACTTAAGTAGTTTATTATTATAAAAGTTTGCTTTTAGGGTGAACTATACTTATCAAAAATTATTTTATTTGGAGCTTTAAAATTGGCACGCGACTTTCCCCTAGAACGAGTAAGGAACATAGGTATAGCCGCTCACATTGATGCAGGGAAGACAACAACAACTGAAAGAATTTTGTTTTATTCAGGTGTAGTTCACAAGATAGGAGAGGTTCATGACGGTGCTGCCGTAACAGATTGGATGGCTCAAGAAAGAGAAAGAGGAATAACTATTACTGCTGCTGCAATATCTACTAGTTGGCAAGATCACAGAATTAATATTATCGATACTCCTGGACACGTTGATTTTACTATTGAAGTGGAAAGATCAATGCGGGTCTTGGATGGTGTAATAGCTGTATTTTGCGCAGTTGGTGGAGTTCAACCTCAATCTGAAACAGTTTGGCGTCAAGCAGATAGATACTCTGTCCCAAGAATGGTTTTTGTTAACAAAATGGACAGAACTGGTGCAGATTTTCTAAAGGTTAATAAACAAATTAAAGATAGACTAAAAGCAAACGCACTCCCAATTCAGCTTCCTATAGGAGCTGAAGGAGATCTCACAGGCATCATTGATTTAGTAGCCAATAAAGCATATCTCTACAAAAATGACCTAGGTACTGATATCGAAGAAGCACCAATTCCGTCTGAAATGGAGGATGAAGCTACTGAGTGGAGATATAAGTTGATGGAGAGTGTTGCAGAAAATGACGAAGAGTTAATTGAAATATTCCTTGAAACAGGAGAATTATCTGAAGATCAACTAAAAAAAGGAATAAGGGAGGGTGTTTTAAAACATGGATTAGTTCCAGTACTATGCGGTTCAGCTTTTAAGAATAAAGGTGTGCAACTTGTTTTAGATGCTGTTGTCGATTACTTGCCAGCTCCAGTTGACGTAAAACCAATACAAGGTGTTTTACCAAGTGGTAAAGAAGATGTAAGACCGTCCGATGATAATGCTCCTTTTAGTGCATTAGCTTTCAAAGTAATGTCAGACCCTTATGGGAAATTAACTTTTGTAAGGATGTATTCTGGTGTTCTTTCAAAAGGAAGTTATGTTATGAATTCAACCAAAGATTCTAAAGAGAGAATTTCTAGGTTAGTAATTCTAAAAGCTGATGAAAGAGAAGAAGTTGATGAATTGAGGGCTGGAGATTTAGGAGCTGTCTTAGGTCTTAAGAACACAACAACTGGTGACACTTTATGTAATACAGAAGATCCCATAGTATTGGAGACATTGTTCATCCCAGAACCAGTTATATCAGTGGCTGTTGAGCCAAAAACTAAAGGGGATATGGAAAAATTATCAAAAGCTTTAACTGCTTTGTCTGAAGAGGATCCAACCTTTAGGGTAAGTACTGATCCTGAAACAAATCAAACTGTAATTGCTGGGATGGGTGAGCTGCACTTAGAAATCCTTGTTGACCGAATGTTGAGGGAATTTAAAGTCGAAGCTAATATAGGAGCCCCTCAGGTTTCATACAGAGAGACAATAAGGTCAAGTTCTAGAGGTGAAGGTAAATACGCAAGACAAACTGGAGGAAAAGGTCAATATGGCCATGTAATAATTGAAATGGAACCTGCTGAAGTTGGTAAAGGGTTTGAATTTGTTAACAAAATTGTTGGTGGATCTGTACCGAAAGAATTCATTGGTCCTGCATCTAATGGAATGAAAGAAACCTGTGAATCTGGTGTTCTTGCCGGTTATCCACTCATTGATGTAAAAGTAACACTAGTCGATGGTTCATTCCACGATGTAGACTCATCTGAAATGGCCTTCAAAATTGCAGGTTCCATGGCTTTTAAAGATGGGGTTAAAAAATGCAATCCTGTCCTCTTAGAGCCTATGATGAAAGTTGAGGTCGAAAGTCCCGATGACTTTCTTGGATCTGTAATTGGTGATCTCTCTTCTAGAAGAGGTCAAGTAGAAGGACAATCTGTCGATGATGGATTGTCTAAGGTACAGGCCAAAGTGCCCTTAGCCGAAATGTTCGGTTATGCTACTCAACTCCGATCTATGACTCAAGGTCGGGGTATATTCTCAATGGAGTTCGCAAATTATGAGGAAGTTCCTCGTAATGTTGCTGAAGCTATCATTTCCAAGAATCAGGGCAACTCCTGATCTCTAAACTAAACTCACTCTTAAACCCTCGATTCTTTAATTCAAATGGCTCGCGAGAAGTTCGAAAGGAACAAACCACATGTCAACATAGGTACTATTGGCCATGTTGATCATGGAAAAACAACATTAACTGCTGCTATTACAAATGTATTAGCCAAAAAAGGTCAAGCTCAAGCTCAAGACTATGGAGACATTGACGGTGCTCCTGAAGAAAGAGAGCGCGGTATTACTATCAATACAGCTCACGTCGAATATGAAACTGAAGGCAGACATTATGCGCATGTTGATTGCCCAGGACATGCTGATTATGTAAAAAATATGATTACTGGGGCCGCCCAAATGGATGGAGCTATTCTGGTTTGTGCTGCTACAGATGGTCCTATGGCACAAACAAAAGAGCATATTCTTTTAGCTAAACAGGTTGGAGTACCCGCTCTTGTAGTTGCTCTGAATAAGTGCGATATGGTTGATGATGAAGAAATTATTGAACTTGTTGAAATGGAAATCAGAGAACTATTAGATAGTTATGACTTCCCTGGAGATGATATTCCTATAGTTCAAGTTTCCGGATTAAAAGCTCTTGAAGGTGATACTACTTGGGAATCAAAAATTGAAGAATTAATGAAAGCAGTTGATGCTAGCATTCCTGAACCAGAAAGAG
The DNA here is from genome assembly GCA_003281455.1 of Prochlorococcus sp. AG-347-J21. Classification (GTDB taxonomy): domain Bacteria; phylum Cyanobacteriota; class Cyanobacteriia; order PCC-6307; family Cyanobiaceae; genus Prochlorococcus_A. The sequence goes on along the minus strand of QCBX01000002.1, from coordinate 61,457 downwards.
AAGTTGATAAACCTTTCTTGATGGCAGTTGAAGATGTTTTCTCAATTACTGGTAGAGGAACAGTAGCTACTGGAAGAATTGAAAGAGGTAAAGTCAAGGTTGGAGAAGAAGTAGAAATAGTTGGAATAAGAGATACAAGATTAACAACTGTTACTGGAGTAGAAATGTTCCGCAAACTTCTGGACGAAGGCATGGCTGGCGATAACGTTGGTTTATTACTACGTGGTGTTCAGAAAGAAGATATTGAGAGGGGAATGGTACTTGTTAAGAAAGGATCTATTACTCCTCATACTCAATTTGAAGGAGAAGTTTATGTTCTTAAAAAAGAAGAGGGTGGTAGACATACACCTTTCTTCGCAGGATATAGACCACAGTTTTATATCAGAACAACTGATGTAACAGGTCAAATCACAGCATTTACATCTGACGATGGTTCTAATGTTGAAATGGTTATGCCAGGCGACAGAATTAAGATGACTGGAGAACTGATTTGTCCAGTAGCAATTGAACAAGGTATGCGATTTGCAATCCGAGAAGGTGGACGTACTATTGGTGCCGGAGTTGTTTCTAAAATTCTCAAATAATAAATAGGAATTTTCAGAATCTAACCTCAATGAATTAATATAGGTTAACTAGTTAGAGTCGTTGTTAATCAACGACTCTCCTCCAGAATTAATTTGAAATCATGACTGCATCAATTGCACAACAAAAAATAAGAATAAGATTAAAAGCATTTGATAGAAGAATGCTTGATTTGTCTTGCGATAAAATAATTCAAACTGCTGATACTACTTCTGCTTCAGCAATAGGTCCAATACCTTTACCTACAAAAAGGAAAATATATTGTGTTTTAAGGTCACCACATGTCGATAAAGATTCAAGAGAGCATTTTGAAACTAGAACACATAGAAGAATAATTGATATCTATAGTCCTTCAGCAAAAACTATAGATGCTCTAATGAAGTTGGATCTTCCAAGTGGAGTAGATATAGAAGTTAAACTTTAACCAATCCCGAAAACAACTTTAATTGATTAAAATAATGGGATAGAAATGAGGTTTAAATGGGAGAGCTCTCAGTAAGAGAATTACCTTTATTTCCTTTGCCAGAAGTAGTCCTGTTCCCTCAAGAGGTATTACCTTTACATATTTTTGAATCCAGGTATAGGATTATGCTCCAATCAGTGCTTGAGACTGATTCTATGTTTGGAATTATTAAGTGGGATCCGAATACTAAAAGTATGGCTAACGTTGGATGTTGTGCTCAAATAATAAAACATCAAACTGGAGAAGATGGCAGGAGCAATATTATCACTCTTGGACAACAAAGATTTCAAATCTTAGAAATCGTTCGTTCAACTCCATTCTATTCAGCGATGGTCAGTTGGATTAGTGATGACAATAATGAGGATCTTGAAATGTTGGATTCTCTAAAAGATAATGTCACCGAGGCACTTAATGATGTTATTAACTTAACAAGTAAATTAACAAATACCAAGAAAAACCTTCCCGATAAATTACCAAATAATCCTATGGAATTATCATTTTGGATAGGTGCCCATTTAGGTGGTCGTGTCGCGGAAGAACAGCAAAGACTCCTGGAAGAAAAAAATACTTATACTCGTTTGAAAAGAGAATATGAAATGCTTGATCATACAAGAAAACAACTTGCAGCAAGAACAGCTCTGAAAGAAAGCTTTCCTGACATAAAAGAAAATTAAATGTTCGAGTTACTATTACCTTTTTTTATACTGGTTGTATTCCTTCTGGCTTCATATTTTATTTGGAGAATTAATGCTAGGAAATATATTTCTTCTAGAACAGTAGCATCGGCATATGATGCTTGGACCCAAGATAAATTACTTGAAAGATTATGGGGAGAGCATATACATTTGGGATTTTATCCCTCAGGAAATATCAATATGGATTTTAGAAAGGCTAAAGTCCAATTTGTTCATGAGTTAGTCAAGTGGAGTGGTTTAGATAAATTGCCAAAAGGTTCTAGAATACTCGATGTCGGTTGTGGCATAGGAGGAAGTTCAAGGATTCTTGCAAAATATTATGGGTTTAATGTTACTGGAATTACAATTAGTCCTGCTCAAGTAAAAAGAGCTAGAGAACTTACTCCTTCTGGACTGACTTGTAACTTCAAAGTTATGGATGCATTGGATTTGAAATTTGAAGATGGATCATTTGATGCGGTCTGGAGTGTTGAGGCGGGTGCACATATGAATGATAAAAATAAATTTGCAGATGAAATACTGAGAGCTTTGAGGCCCGGAGGGTATTTGGCTTTAGCAGATTGGAACTCAAGAGATCTAAGGGCAATCCCCCCTTCTTTTGTAGAGAGGTTTGTTCTTAAACAATTACTTGAGCAGTGGGTACATCCTAACTTTATTAGTATTAACGAATTTGGTAATATCTTGAGAACTAACAAAAATAGCGCAGGAAGAGTTATTTCTGAAAATTGGAATTCTTACACAAATCCTTCATGGTACGACTCAATTATTGAAGGCATTCGAAGACCTTTAGCAATTTTGTCTCTTGGACCTTTAGCCATAGTAAAGTCTATTAGAGAGATCCCAACTATACTTCTTATGAATTGGGCATTTAGAAAAGGCTTAATGGAGTTTGGTGTCTACAAATGTAGAGGATAATTTAATCTAGTTCAACATTTTCAGAAAAATAATTACCAAAATCTACAAAGTTCTTGCAAAGCGGCTTTAGTTGACTTTTTAAGTTATGAAAATTTCCAATATTATTTTGATTATTTATTTCTAAATCAATATAAATTATATATTCTCCTAATTCTCTCTTAGATGGTCTTGACTCAATTTTACTCATATTAAATCCAAAATCTGCGATATAGTTTAAAGCTTTAAGCAAAGCACCAGGTTTATTTGAGATTAATGAAAAAGCAAAACTTGCAATATTAGCTGAATTAGAATTTGATTCTTTACTCAATAAGACAAATCTAGTGCAATTTCCTGGGACATCATTAATAGGAAAGGCTAATTCTTTAAGTCCTTCAATTTCAATTAATGATTTTGAACCGATGGCTGCTCTAAATTTACTTCCCTTTACCATGTTTACAGCTTCTGATGTTGAATTTGTTGGCAGAGGGATTGCATTTGGAAGATTTTCAGATAACCATTCCGAACATTGAGCTAACGCTTGAGGATGAGATAATACTTCTGAAATGATTGAAATTTCTCCATCACTAATTAATGCATGTTTTATGGGTAAAACAATTGCTTTATTAATAAAAATATCCGGAAATTTCCAAAGGGCATCAAGAGTTGCTGTGACTCCACCTTCTACAGAATTTTCAATAGGGACTACAGCAGCATCACAATTGTTGTAGGCTATTGATTTAATAACCGAATGTAACCCATTACATGGTACAAATATAGGTGACTGAAAATTGGCACGCTTTGATAGTATATGAGCTGCTTTTTCTGCGTATGTCCCTTTAGGACCTAAATATGCAACTTGTTTGCGCATGATTAATTGTAAGAAAAAAAGAGATCAAATAAGCATTGGAGGGATATAGGAAATGCTATTGTCTTTTGATGCTAAACAGAAATTAAAACTTTCTGTAACACGAAATAAAGAGTATCTTTCTAAATATCTTTTGGAAGAAGAAAGAGTTGTTGGAGCAATGCTAGACTCCAAAAAATTGGTAGCTGAAGGGGAAGGTAAATATAAGTATACAGTAACAAGTTTTAAGGTTTTCCAATTAGATATTAACCCTGTTGTCTCAATTGCGGTAGAGAAAGAAAATGGAATGCTAAAAATGAGTGCTCTTGAAAGTACTTTGGATGGTTTGGGGATGATAGATGACTTTAACCTTATTTTGAAGGCTAATTTAGAAGCAACTGATATTGGATTAGAAGGAGAGGCGATCTTAGGGGTTACTGTTAGTCAACCGCCTTTATTGAAGCTGGTTCCAAAAAAAATTCTTGAATCTACTGGTCATTCAGTACTAAATGGGATTTTGTTAGGTATAAAATCAAGAGTTCAACAGCAACTAGTTAAAGATTTTTTAGATTGGTGTATCTTAAATAAGATTTGATTTTTTTAAAAAACTTTTCCTATGAAGAGGCGTAAGTCCCTTTTCTTTGATATTTAAAAGATGCTCTTTAGTACCATATCCTTTATTTTTGAATATTGAGTACCCCGTATATTTTTTTTCTAATCTTTCCATAAGAGCGTCGCGAGATACTTTTGCAACTATGCTTGCTGAGGCTATTGATATGAATTTCGAGTCTCCTGATACTATATTTTTTTGAATTCCTTGCCATGGTCTTAAAAATAATGGTCCATCAACTAATATCAAAGGTGGTTTTGCTTTTAATTTTTTTAAAGCTCTTATCATCGAAAGTTCGGTTGCAGCTCTGATCCCTAGCTTATCTATTTCTCTGACCGAGGATTGCCCAATACCATAATCTGAAGAGTGTAATAAAATTTCTGGCAGAAGTAATTTTCTTTTTTTTGGAGTTAATTTTTTGCTATCCATTACCCCAAATTGTTTCAAGATGATTTTACTTTTTTCGCTTAGTACAATAACTGCTGAAAAAACAGGACCAAAAACTGATCCCTTTCCAACTTCGTCTATTCCAACTTCAGATACTTTATTCAATGCTTGCTGAAGATCTTCTTCTTTTTTTTCTTGCATTGTTTAATTCATCTGTGATTTCAATTTCATCCTTATTTTCTGAAATTACAATTTCTTCATTTACATTAATTTGACTTGATGGTTTATCTTTGGAATTTCTATTTAATTCAATATTAATCTCTCTCTCTTCTTCTTCTTCTTTAGCTTTTGAGATTCCCTTAACTTGTTTTGTTGTGATTTTTTTATTTAAGGTTTTTTCTTTTTCTTTATCAGTAGTCTTTAAACGTGCAAAATTATTGCTAGTGAGATATTCTTTCCCTAACTTTATTAGCGGATTTATACCTAATTGACTAAAAACAATTTTTTCATCATCTGTAAGATCAACAGTTATGGAATTCTTTTCTTTTGAATTTAATGTGTTCAAATCATTAACATTTTCATTTTTACTAAAAGAATCATCCTGCTTTATGGTCTTAGAATCTAGGAATTCTTTTTCAATAATTTTTTCCAGCTTCTGAGTCGAATTATTAGTACTTAAATCAATAGATTTTGTAATGTTTGATTTATGAGATTTTTCTTCAATATTTTTAATTTGCAGGTTGGAGACTTCATAATTAAGCTGATTTTCTATATTACCTGTGCCATTGCATGTATGACATTTTTTCCCGAATAATTCATATATATTTTGACCTTCTCTTTTTCTGGTTAACTCAACTAAACCTAATTCAGTTAATTGAGCTATCTGAGGCCTTGCAGAATCATCTTTTATTGCTGAAGTAAAATGCTCTAGTAACTGGAATTGATCTCTTCTGGATTCCATATCAATAAAATCTACAACTATCACACCACCAATATTTCTTAATTTCATTTGTCTAGAAATTTCAACTGCTGCTTCGCAATTAGTCCATAAAACAGTTTGTCTTGAGTTGGCGGATCTTGTAAATGATCCAGAGTTTACATCTATAACTGTAAGAGCTTCAGTTGGTTCAATGATTATATAACCTCCGGAAGGAAGATCTACTCTTGGTTGAAGGGCTTTTTGAATTGATTTCTTAATGTCATATTTTTCTAAAATGTATTGGTCTAGATCATTATCGTGAAATTCAATATCTATATTAGATTCACAATTTATTAAAAAAGATTTTGCCCTCTCAACTGAAAATTTATTATCGATAATGATTCTATTAGTCGATGATTTAATATGATCTCTCAAAATCTTAAGAGAGAAGTCATCATCTCTTTTTATTAATTTTGGTGGATTAGAAGTCTCAGAAATTTTTAAAATTTCTTCCCATTTTTGAATTAAATTTTCTAAGTCTTCAATAAGTAGTTCTTCTTTGATTTTTTCTGCCTCTGTTCTAAATAGTAAACCTGTGCTGGGTGGTTTTATTAAAACGCCAAGGGCCTTTAAACGACTTCTTTCTGTTTCTGTATTAATTTTTCTGGAAATATTTACCCCTTGACCATATGGTTGTAATATCAAGTACTTTCCAGGCATTGAAATGCTACCAGTAAGTCTAGGACCTTTTGATCCTGTGGGTTCTTTTATGACCTGAACTAAAACTTTTTGTTTTGGTTCTAGTAATTCGGTTATTCCCAATATTCCTTTTTTGAGTCTTAATGGACCAAGATCTGATACATGGATGAATCCATTTTTATCACTTTCACCAATATCTATGAAAGCGGCATCTATTCCAGGGAGAACATTTTCAACTGTTCCTAAGAAAATATCGCCAATTTGATATTGACCTTGTGCGACGATGAATTCATCAACTCGATCATCTGTGAGTAGTGCTGCAATTCGAGCCTCCTCAGCGATGATAATTTGCTGAGACATATATTTGATTCTGAATGATTTGGATTTTGAAAAGCATCTAAAGTATATAATTAGAATTTTTTCTTTTTAAAAAAGCAATTTTTTATAGCTAGTATTATGTAATTTTTAGAATTAATAAATTTAATAATGATTGAATTCTGCTATTTATAAAGCTTTAAACGGTTTTCAAACTAATTGAAATTGAATTCATAGCTATGATTATCTCTTGAATTAACCATAACTAGAATAATATTAACATCTAATCACCACTAAAGCACGTTGATCCATTATTCTAATATTGGTTAAATCTTTTATCTAAAGTGGTTCAAGTAAACGAAAATTATTTAAAACTCAAGGCAGGCTATTTATTTCCTGAAATTGCTAAAAGGGTAAAAATATATTCTCAATCAAATAAGAGTGCTGAAATTATTAAGCTTGGCATAGGAGATGTCACAGAACCATTGCCTAGAGTATGCATAGAGGCTATGGGCAAAGCTTTGGATGATATGGGAACAACAGAAGGTTTTAGAGGGTATGGTCCAGAACAAGGTTATTCTTGGCTCAGAGAAAAAATATCTGAGCATGATTTTATTTCTAGAGGCTGTCAAATATTACCTGAAGAAATTTTTGTGTCAGATGGCTCTAAATGTGATAGTAGCAATATTCTAGATATTCTTGGGAAAGATAATTCAATTGCTGTAACCGATCCTGTTTACCCTGTTTATGTAGATAGTAACGTTATGACAGGCAGAACTGGAGATGCTCTTGAAAATGGTACTTATAAGGGATTAACCTATCTTGCAATAAACGAGGGAAATAATTTTCTACCAGAACTACCTGAAAAAAAAGTTGATATTTTATATCTTTGTTTCCCCAATAATCCTACTGGAGCAACGATTACTAAAGAAGAATTAAAAAAGTGGGTTGACTATGCGCTTAAAAATAAATCTCTAATACTTTTTGATGCAGCATATGAAGCATTCATTCAAGATAATGAGATTCCACATTCAATATACGAGATCGAAGGAGCAAAAGAGTGTGCAATTGAATTTAGATCTTTTTCAAAGAATGCAGGATTCACTGGTGTTAGATGTGCTTTTACAGTAATACCTAAAAATCTCAAAGGTTTGACCTCAACAAATGAGGAAATAGACTTATGGCATCTTTGGAATAGGCGACAATCTACAAAGTTTAATGGAGTAAGTTATGTCGTTCAGAGAGGTGCAGAGGCTGTTTATTCTCTTGAAGGGAAGAAAGAGGTGAGAGGTTTAATTGATTTTTATATGGAAAATGCAAAAATCATGAAAAATAAACTTCAGACTGCAGGATATAAAGTTTATGGAGGGGACAATGCTCCTTATATCTGGATTAAAGTACCTGATCAAATGACATCTTGGGACTTTTTTGATTTCCTTCTCCAAAAGGTTTGTGTCGTGGGTACACCTGGGAGCGGATTTGGATTATCAGGAGAGGGTTATTTTCGTTTGTCAGCATTTAATTCACGAACAAACGTCATTGATGCAATGGAAAGAATAATTAATATATAATTATTAATACCATTTTGATTTTAAAAAATTTAATGCAATCTATAAAGTTGGAACAAAGTGTAAGTAATAATTCAGCAGTGATCGAAAAGAAACCTGCTGAATTAAAAAATAAATCTCCAAAATATAAAGTTTTACTTCATAATGACCCAGTTAATTCTATGGAGTATATCACTATCTCACTGCGAGAAGTTGTTCCGCAATTAAGTGAACAAGATGCTATCTCCATAATGCTGGAGGCACACAATACGGGTGTAGGTTTAGTAATTGTTTGTGATTTAGAACCAGCGGAATTCTACTCAGAATCCTTAAAATCGAAAGGAATTTCCAGTTCAATTGAGAAAGAGGATTAATAAAGGCTAAATTTATTATTTAGAATGCACCAATTTCCGTTCTAATAAGGGACGGACTTTTAAGGATTCTTTTAAGGAAGACTTTCCATATTCTCTCTCAAGAATGTTGATAACAGTTTTACCAAATTCATCTTCAGGGTTATCAAACGCTTCTAAGCAAACCTGACCAAGTTTTTTCCCTAATGAGCCTGGATTCCAAAGAAGTTTTCTCGCTGTCCAGGGCATCATACTCATTGGATTATAAGTAGGCTTCAAAATTTTATGATCTAAGGCGTACTTCTCGAGAAGAGTGTGAGGTTGCAAACCTATAAAGAATATAGCTGGATCAACTAAGCCTTTACCAAAAATATTTTCTAATTCTCTATGGTAAGCAATTGTTTGACTAATAGTGCTTGGCGTTTCATCGAAAACATTAAATGAATAATTGACTGATACATGGTTCTTGAAACCTGATTGGACTAACAATCTGCAATTATTTAATACAGTTTTAAGGTCATAAGCTAATCTCATTTTTCTGACAAGTTCCTGAGATCCTGAAGTAATACCGATTTCAAAATAGCTCATACCTGTATCAACCATAAGCTGAGCTAGCTCAGCATCAATATTATCTGCTCTGATGTATGCAGCCCAATTAATATCATCCCAGCCTTGATCCTTAATAGCTTGCAAAAGTGTTTTTGCATCTTGAATATGTTTTTTGGCTGGAATAAACTGTGCATCTGTGAACCAAAATCCCCTTACACCAAGGTCATATAATTGCTTCATTTCTTTGATTACTTCTTCAACAGGATTAACGCGAACCTGCTTTCCCTCCACAACTGTATAAACACAGAAACAGCAATTATGAGGACAACCTCTTTTTGTTTGTACTCCTACATAGTAATCTCCACCTTCTATATACCAATTAAATTCAGGCCATATTGATTTAATATATTGATAGTTGCAGGCAGTTTTAACAACACCTAAAGGTTGTTCATGTATTAATTTGTTCCGAGGTTTTTGTCCAGCAAGATAACACCTTTCTTCCTCTATAGAGTCTCCCCTTATAATTTTCTCCAGAAGATTTTCTCCCTCTCCAATAGAAATAACAGTTCCTCTCGGAAGTAAATTTCCTAATTGTTCATAGAAGACACTAACAGCCCCACCTCCTAAAATTATTTTTACATCTTTGTTATATTTTTTTGCTCTTTTTAGACCCATCTTGACTAAAGAGGTATTTCTATAGATCTCTCCGTAATGAGATGCAATTAATTTTAATCCTCCCCAAGAACCTCTAATTTTTTTAAGGATGTTTTTTGAGTAGAAAACCTCAAAAGAGTTTTGTAGCGGATTCCCGCTTCTGCCATCCACAGGTGCATAAATTTGTATATCTCTCCATGAAAAAATGATTAGATGAGGTCTAAATTGATCAATTTTTCTAGCTAAATATTTAGAAACTTTATTAGAGGGAATTATTGCTAGATCAATAAACTGCTGCTCTATATCTGGAAAACACTTTTTGATATGGTCTGCTAAATATATTGGACCTATCGGAAATATAGGATTACATGGAAGTCTTACAGTCAGTATTTTTCCATAATGCTTTATGGGAGAATTTTTTTTATTTATTTGTTTGATCTTGAAATTAAAATTCATGCCATTAAATTCTAATGAATTTACCTCCCTTAAGAATCTAACTACTTTATAACTAATTTGGTGAAATTAAAAATCTTTAGAAAATGCCTCTAACAATTTGATTCAAATATCAGAAATAATATAAATTTATTTTTTATATTTTGATGAGTTTTAATCCATCAATAAATCTCACTTCCAGTGCATAAAATAATTTTTCCTAGCAATTCAACTTGATTAGTCATAAAAAGTTAGTAACAAATCAAAATAGATTGTTGAAAAAATTTTTGAATTAAAAAAATTGCTACATAGCTTGTTTGTTGATTTGCTTTATAAATGCCGATAATTGGAATTGAACCAATGACCTACTGTTTACGAAACAGGTGCTCTACCCCTGAGCTATATCGGCATAATTAAAATATTGATATCTTCATATAGAATTTATTTTATAGTTGAATAAATTTATGTCAAAAATAGATCCTGAGTTAAAAAAGAAATTATTGAAGGAATCTCAGGCTCCTTTCAATGGTTTGAGGAGAATATTGTGGATAGCTTTTAGTGGCTCGGCCTTTTTGGGACTTTTAATAATGCTTTTAAAAATTGCGCAAGGAAGTGAACTACAGCAAAATAACCTCCTCATTCAATTGGGCGCTTGTTTATTATTTCCTACTTTATTATTCCTTGATAAGAATAAAGATTAACGAGTCAATTATTTAATGATTGACTCGTTAATGTTCTCTTTTTAGTAACAAATTTGAATGCTTCGATTATGTCTCCTTCAATCCATGACGAGAATTTATCGCAGCCAACTCCACATTCAAATCCTGTATTTACTTCTTTTACATCATCTTTAGACCTTTTCAGAGAGTCTAAGTTGCCCTCAAAAATTACTTTTTCTGCTCTAAAAACTCTTAAAGAACAATTTCGTTGTAATTTACCAGTTTGAATATAACAGCCTGCGATAGCTCCTTTCCCAACTGCGAAGGTTGCTCGCACTTCGGCTTTGCCTAATGATTCTTCCACAAGATCTGGTTCAAGCAGACCTTCCATAGCCAACTGTATATCTTCTAAAAGTTTATATATCACTTCGTATTCTCTTATATCAACATCGTTAGCATCAGCCGCTCTCTTTGCTCCAGATGCCAACGAAGTATTAAATCCAATGATTACCGATCCTGATGCAGCTGCGAGATCTATATCTGTCTCAGTTATTTCTCCTGGAGCAGAAAGTAGAACTCTGACTTGAACTTCATTTTTTGGTAACTGTTCTAATGATCCCAATATGGCTTCAACGCTACCTTGAACATCAGCCTTAAGGATTAAATTTAACTCTTTCAATTCTCCTTCATTTGCTTGAGTTGATAAACTTGATAAGCTAACTCTCCTAGAGGCCATTTGTTGAGCTAATTTAGTTGCTCTGGCATCTGTAGCTCTTTCTCCGACAATAGCTCGTGCAGTTTTTTCATCAGGGTAGACTTCAAATTCGTCTCCTGCGGTTGGCACTTCACTGAATCCTAGTGCTTCTACAGGGAAGGATGGTCCTGCTTCTTTAATTCTATTTCCATGTTCATTAACCATCGCTCTAATTTTTCCAAGCACTGAACCTGCAGCTAAAACATCTCCAGACTTTAAGGTGCCATTTTGCACTAGCAAAGTTGCGACTGGACCTTTGGCTTTATCTAGATGGGCTTCAATGACAGTCCCTTTAGCTGATCTGTTAGGGTTAGCTTGCAGATCTTCAACTTCAGATACTAATAAAATCATCTCAAGCAATTTATCAATATTTTGTTTTTTGATTGCACTAACTGGTACCATCACAGTATCTCCTCCCCAATCTTCTGCAATTAAATCTTTTTCTGAAAGTTCTTGCTTTACTTTCTCCGGAGAGGCCCCTTCTTTGTCAATTTTATTTATTGCAACAACAATTGGTACTTTTGCGGCTCTTGCATGACTAATGGCCTCAAGTGTTTGAGGTCTGCAACCATCATCTGCCGCCACTACAAGAACTGCTACATCAGTAACTTTTGTACCCCTTGCTCTCATCGCTGTAAAGGCTTCATGACCAGGGGTATCAAGAAAAGTTAATTTTTTCTTTTTAGATTCATGTTCAAATTCAACTTGATAAGCTCCTATGTGTTGAGTTATTCCTCCTGCTTCTCCAGAAGCTACTCTTGATTCTCTGATGGAATCTAGAAGACTTGTTTTACCATGATCTACATGACCCATGACTGTAATAACAGGAGGCCTTTTTGTTAAACAATCAATATCTTCAGATTCAATCATATCGACTGTTTTTTCAGCAGCTTCTTGGATATCATCTTGTAAAACAGGAACTCCAAATTCTTCTGCTACGGTTTCGATAGTTGCCAAGTCAAGTGATTGAGTGACAGTTGCTGTTATTCCTTTGAAGAAAAGAGATTTGATTATTTCAGAACTTTCAAGACTTAATTTATCAGCTAACTCTTGAACAGTTAAATTATCTTCGGGTACTATTATCATCTCGGGCCTTACCTGTTTAGCCTCTTTTGCAGCCTTTAATTCCATAGCTCTTCTTTTTTGCCTTTGCCTTGTAGTCTCTTTTTTCTTTTTCTTAAGTTGTTTTATCGATTTTTGAGATTTATTGTCATCAGACTTTTCTTTTTTTGGTCGCGCTAGACTGGCAGATAATATTGAAATTTTCTCGCCTGAATAACCACTAGTTTCAGATGTTAATGAATCATCATTATCACCGATAATATGAACTTTCTGTCTTTGTTTCTGGGGATTTTTATTTCTTAATGCTTCTAGTTTTGCACTATCATCCCAATCTGTCTTTCCTGGTTTTCTTGAACTATTTGAAAATGTTCTATGAGTTGGTTTTTTTGAACTCGGGGCAGTATTTGGACGATTATTAGGAGCTTTAACCTTTTGTTTTGGTATCTCAGCAGTTTGTTTTTCATTTTTAACGATATCTACATTGCCCTTTTCAGATTTATTGGTTTTTTGAAGTTGCAAAAGTTCATTTGGTGATACTGGTTTCCTAATCCCAGAGGACTTCTGGCTATTGAATTTAGAACCAGGTCTGTTGGGCATACCAGGTCTATTGGGAGATCCAGCTCTATTGGAAGAACCAGGCCTGTTTGGCATGCCTGATCTATTGGGATTGACTTGTCTATTAAATGAGCCAGGTCTGCCTTGTTCTGATGGTTGGTTTCTTAATCCAGGCCTGTTGGGCATACCAGGTCTATTGGGAGTACCTGGTCGATTGGGAGCACCAGGTCTATTGGAAGTATTATTTTGTTTAAAAGAAATGTTTTGTTTATGATTATTTTGCTTATTAGGATCTTCTCTTCTTATGGGAGCTCCCACGAGCTCAGGAGTGTTATTTCTATTTTTGAAATTCTTAGGTTTAGGTTTGTTTGTATTTTGATTAGGGTTGTTTGATCTTAATCTGTTTTCACCTGAATTGAAGATGTTCTTGGGAGATTCGTTAGATTTAATACTATTATTTAAATTTTTAGGTTTTGCAATTAATTGTATAGGTGGTTTTGCAGGACTTTTGATAGGAGGGTTTGTGGTATTTACGAAAGTTTTTTTATCTTTGTCTAAATTTTGTAAAGGCTTACTATTTGTATTTTGATTTGTAAGATTTGCTTGAGGTTGAGGAATATTATTATGAAGTTTATTGGGATTTTTAGGTTGATTGGAGATTATTTGTGGATTCTCAGGCTTATTAAGAGGTTTTATTAATAATGGCTTTTTGTTTGAATTATCTTTGAGAGGTTTTCCCTTTATAGAAGAGATAATAGGAGATTTATCTTCTTTGTTTTGTTTGTAATTTTCTTTTTTAATTAAAGGTTTGTTGACGGAAAGAATTTTTTTATCTGAATTTTTTTTAACAATAAGATTTTTTATTTTTTTTGCGTCCTCAATACTTATAGAACTGCTATGGCTTTTTACTGAAATTGAAAGTTTTTGAGCGGCATCCAATATATCTTTATTTTCCAGATTTAAGTCTCTAGAAAGTTCGTAAATTCTGATTTTATCGCTGATAGTCATTTAATCTGATTTGTACTCTTTTAATATTTAAAGAGGATTTATTTTAATTATATTCCCTTATTGGGATAGTAATTGTAGCTTGAAATTTCTTTTTCAAAAATTTCAATAAATTCAGATTCTAGAAATGTTTTTAAAGCTTTTTGGAGTTTTTTTTTGATCTTGGAATCTGAGTAACATTTTTTTGACTTGCAAATGTAAGCTGATCGGCCCATTCCCTTATGAAGCATGATGCCTTGCTTATGATCCTTCGTAATCTTTAAAAGATATTTCCTGTCATATGTTTTTTTGCATGAAATGCATATACGCATAACAGGGGATTGTTCCATCACCGTTTTCTCTCCTCTGTGGAGGATCTTTCGCTATCTTGGACAGTCTCTAATTGATCATTATCTAGATAGTCTTCTTCTTCATATTGTTCTTCATTATATTCTTGATCATCTTCAGGTAGGGGGTAAAGCTCTCTCAATCTTGCATCTTCTGCAGCACGTTCTGCTTGCTCTGCCTCTAATCTGAGCTCAGCTTCTCGCTGCAGATTCTCTTCATCTTCTCTTTGTATAATTAATTCTGAAACTGCTGCATCTTCTGCTTCCTGATCATATTCATGTGAGTTTTTAACATCTATTTTCCAACCTGTTAATCTTGCAGCAAGTCTCACATTTTGACCTTCTCTACCAATCGCAAGACTCAATTGATCAGGAGGAACTAACACGTGTGCATGTTGACCTTCAGGATCAACTAGTCTTACAAGATCAACTTTGGCAGGACTTAAAGAGTTTAAGATGTACTGAATTGGATCAGAGGACCATTTAACAACATCAATTTTTTCTCCTCTCAATTCATTAACAACTTGTTGAATTCTTGCCCCTCTAGCTCCAATACAAGCACCAACAGGGTCAACTTCTTTCTCCTCACTATCAACAGCTACTTTAGTTCTTGGACCAACGGCTCTTGACGGGGGGTTTGCTTCTCTTGAAACAGCAACTATTTTAACTGTACCTTCTTGAATTTCCGGTACTTCATTTTCAAATAAATAAACCACTAAACCAGCATTTGCTCTACTTACAAAAAGTTGTGGACCTTTTCTAGCTATTTCACTGACTTCTTTCAGAAATACTTTGAATGTTGCATTAGCTCTGTAGTTATCGTTTGGTAATTGATCTCTCTTAGGTAGTTCGGCTTCTACTTCAGGTCTACCAATACCAGAACTTACTCCCATAATGACTGATTGCCTCTCAAATCTTATAACTCTTGCAGTCAAAACTGGATCCTCTAAATCCGCGAATTCTTCTTGGATCATTTTTCGTTGTTGATCCCTTAATTTTTGTGCTAAAACTTGTTTTGTTGTTGAAGCTGCCATTCGCCCAAAATCTTCTTTTTCTGGAGTGACGTCTAGGACAACTGTGTCACCTATTTGAGCGTCATCAGCAACTTGTTTAACTTCAACTAAAGATATTTGATGATCCTCACTTTCAACTTCTTCAACAATTATTTTGCTCGATAATATTCGATAACCTTCTTCATCTAGATCTAATCCAACATCAAAATTACTAAAATATTCCTCATCAAATGGATCTTCGTTACTTCCAATGTAAAAAGTTTTTCTATATTTCTCGTATCCCTTTAATAAAGCTTCGCGTAAGGCGACTTCAACGATATTAGGAGGTAATTTTTTTTCCTCGCTAATGTCTTCAATGAGATTGTTTAAACCTGGGAGAATAACTAATGCCATCTATGATGGGTAAATTGAATAATGTTTGAAAATAATTAATCTTCTAATGTACAAAGACTAATCTTTAGAACTTCATCAAAAGGGATTTTTTTTATCTTACCCTTTATGTTAATGGCTAAATAATCTTTAGACTTTTCATAAAGTAAACCATTCAGAAATTTTATTTTTGAATTCTTCTGGTTTAATTCAACATTAACTGGAAAACCCTTAAAAGTTTTGAAGTCTCTATCTGAGGTTAATTCATCACTGACACCTTGACTACTAATTTCTAACACATATGAACAATTTAAAAGATTTGAATTTTCTATCTCTTCAGATACTGGCTTATTAAATAGTGCACAGTCATCAATTGAAATTTCCTCATCATTAGTTTTTTTTATGATGATTGTAATAACTATTGGAGTTTGATTAGTTTGTATAATAAAATTACAAATTTCAAAATCCCATGCACTAGCAACTTTTTTTAATAGAGTTTCTAATGTACTTTTTTCTTCTTTATTCAAATTTATTTTGTTGAATGATTTACAATAATTTTCTCATAAAAGATAATTTTTTCTATACAAAATTCAAAAATTTGTATTTTATGAATGTAAACAAAAAAACAACGATATTACATTTCTTCAATTAAATTTGAGTAATAATTTTAAAAAATACTAACTAAATGAAGATTCTCAAGATTAAACTTATTAATCTAATCCAAATTTTCATTATTTTTATTTTTTGTTTAGTTAATTTCTCTCAAGAAACTGAAGTTTTAGCTTTGAATTCTTCTGAGGGTAACAATTTTGTTTCATCTGCAGTTAAAAGTGTTGGTCCTGCAGTTGTGAAAATTGATACTGAGCGATTGGTAGAGAGGCAACAATTTGACCCTACTTTGCTTGACCCTTTATTAAGGGATTTACTTGGGGAGCAAGGCATTTTGCCTGAAAGGGAGAGAGGTCAAGGTTCTGGCGTAATAATTAATGAAAATGGTTTAGTTCTTACAAATGCACATGTAGTAGAAAGAGTTGATGATGTATCAGTCACTTTGGCAGATGGAACTATTTGTGATGGCCAAGTTTTAGGTACAGATACAGTAACTGATCTGGCATTAGTAAAAATTCAGGAATCTACCTATTCTAGGTTCGCACCACTTGGAAATTCTGAAGATCTTGAAGTTGGAGATTGGGCAATAGCTTTAGGTACTCCTTATGGTCTTGAAAAAACAGTGACTTTAGGAATTGTTAGTAGCCTTCATAGAGATATTAATAGTCTAGGGTTTTCAGATAAAAGGCTTGATCTTATTCAAACTGATGCAGCGATAAATCCAGGAAATTCTGGTGGACCTCTAATTAATTCAAACGGTGAGGTGATAGGAATCAATACATTGGTGAGAAGCGGTCCTGGTGCAGGTCTAGGTTTCGCAATTCCTATTAATTTAGCTAAAAGTGTTTCTGATCAGCTTCTTAAAAATGGGGAAGTTATTCATCCCTATTTGGGAGTTCAATTGATTTCGTTAAATCCAAAAATTGCTAAAGCACATAATAAAGACCCCAATTCACTCGTTCAATTGCCTGAAAGAAATGGAGCTCTAATTCAATCTGTCATACCTAATAGTCCTGCTGAAAAAGCTGGTTTAAGAAGAGGCGATTTAGTAATAGCAGCTGAAAATATGATTATTGAGGAACCTAAAGCTTTGTTAGAAGAAGTTGAAAAAGCTCAAGTAGGTAAAATATTTCTCTTAAATATTTTAAGAGACAATAAAGAGATACAGATAAATATTAAACCAGAACCCCTCCCAGGTTTGACATAAATCACCCATTGAAATTTAATAATCTATAAAGTTAGCAAAAAAGGTTTTGGATTCACAAGCTCAAATGAAACAAATAGTTGCTGATGCAGCAATCAAGGAAGTAAAAAGTGACATGATTCTGGGATTAGGATCTGGATCTACAGCTGCGCTAATGATACAAAGCCTCGCGGATGAAATTCATTCTGGAAATTTACAAAATATAAAAGGTGTTCCAACATCCTTTCAATCTGAAGTGTTAGCACTCGAACTCGATATCCCTCTTATAGATTTAGCTTCTGTTTCACAGATAGATTTAGCTATTGATGGAGCAGATGAAGTTGATCCAGGATTTCAACTGATAAAAGGTGGAGGAGCTTGCCATGTTAGAGAAAAGTTAGTTGCTTCTAAAGCTAATCAATTGTTAATTGTTGTTGATGAAACAAAATTAGTGCAAAATTTAAATCTATCTTTCCCTTTACCTGTAGAGGTCCTACCCAATGCTTGGAAGCAAGTTCAGGAGGCGATTTCAGAAATGAATGGTAAATCTACGTTAAGAATGGCCACAAAAAAAGCTGGTCCAATCGTCACTGACCAAGGTAACCTAATCTTAGATGTATTGTTTAATGAAGGTATTAAGAATCCAAAAAACATTGAAATGAGTATTAATAATATTCCAGGGGTATTAGAAAACGGATTATTTGTTGATCTTACAGACAAAGTATTGGTTGGTAAATTTGAAAATAATGTTCCAGTTGTTTATTCGCCCTCAAAAATTAGCTAATTTTCAAATCTTATTTCTACTGAGTTAGCGTGACTATGTAAGCCTTCACTTCTCGCAAGATTAATAATATCAAGACTATTTACTTTTAAACTCTCTTCATTAAATTCAATTATTGAGGTGTTTTTCATAAAAGTTTCAACTCCTAGAGAACCGCTAAATCTGGAGTTTCCTGATGTAGGTAAAGTATGATTCGGTCCAGCCAGATAATCTCCGACAGCTTCAGGAGTCCATTTCCCTAAAAATATTGCTCCTGCATTTTCTATACCTTCAAGAATCTTTTTTGAATCAAAAGCTAAAATTTCTAAGTGTTCTGGAGCAAAATGATTGCTTAGTTCAATACATGATTGATGATTTTCGCAAATAACAATCAATCCCCAATTTTTTATTGATTGCATACAAATCTCTTTTCTTGGATGATCATCTATTTTTTTGTAAAGTTCCTCTAAAACTTCTTTTGCTTGGTTCTCTGATGTAGTTAGAAGTATTGAAGAAGCTAAGGGATCATGTTCAGCTTGCGCTAGTAAATCAGATGCTATGTGTGTGTTTTGAGCTGTTTCATCTGCGATGATTAATATTTCACTAGGACCAGCTAAAGAATCAATTCCTGTAGAGCCATAAATTAGTTTTTTAGCAGTAGTCACATAAATATTCCCTGGACCAGTAATAACATCAACTTTGCTGATTTGATTTGTGCCAAATGCTAAAGCACCAATTGCTTGAGCGCCACCAATTCTAAAAACTGTTTTAATCCCTGATAAGTAAGCTGCAGCTAAAACAGTCTTGTTAATTTTCCCTTCGATATCACCAGGCGATACCATTATGATTTCTTCAACTCCTGCAACTGTTGCAGGTATTGCATTCATTAATACAGTACTTGGATAAGCAGCTCTACCTCCTGGGATATAAATTCCTGCATTTTTGACTGGACGCCATCTTCTTTCTACTGTATCTCCATGTTTACCTTTGATAGTAAATGATGATGGGATTTCTTTTTCATGAAATTTTTTTATTCTTTTATGAGCCACCTCAAGTGAGTGCTTTAAATTGCTATCAATTTCATCCCATGCATCCTTTAAGGTATCCGTACTAACTTGCATAGGGTTAGGGTTGTAACCATCAAATTTTTTGGTATATTTTTCCACTGCTAAATCGCCATAATTTTTTACCTCTTGAAGAATTTCTTCGACAATTAAATTAATTTTGTTATTGTTTTCTGAATTAGTGCGAGTAGAAATTCTTCTCAATTCTTGGACTGCTTCATTTTTATTATTTATGATTTTCATATTCTTAATTTCCCAGTTTGAAAGGCTTAAGGCCCATTTTAATATTTTCTAGAATTATATATGATTGCTTAGTAGTAGATATATTTGTTATGATGGTAATCTTATATTTATATATCCTCTGTGGCCAATAACAAATCAGCAAAAAAGAGAATACAAATTGCAGAAAGAAATCGTTTAATCAACAAGTCATACAAATCAACAGTTAGGACTTTTACTAAAAAAACTTTGGAGAATTGCGAAAAATATAATAAGAACCCTAATGAGGATAATAAAAATTTAGTAACAACAAGTCTCAACAAAGCATTTAGCTTAATTGATAAAGCTGTTAAAAAAAATGTTCTTCACAAGAATAATGGGGCTAATAAAAAATCAAAAATTAACAAGTTTGTAAAAGCTACTCTTACAGAAAAGTAAAAGTTAAAGCATAATAATGAGCGATTTAGAACTCATAGACTCTCACTGTCATTTAATATTTGAAAATTTTGAGAATGATCTTGAAGATGTAATCCTTAGATTGCGTTCAAGAGGTGTAAAAAAATTAGTGCATGCTTGTTGTGAATTAACCGAAATTCCTAAATTGAAAAAAATATCTCATGAATTTAATGAAATTTACTATTCAGTTGGTTTGCATCCGCTAGAAGCAAAAAAATGGGAACTAAGTTCTAAATCTCTATTAAGAAGATCAGCCCTAGAAGATAGAAGAGTTGTTGCAATTGGGGAATTAGGGCTGGATTTTTTTAAAAATGAAAATAAAATTCAGCAAATTGATGCTCTCATCCCGCAGATGGAGTTAGCTTATGAAATTGAATTACCCGTTATTATCCATTGCAGAGATGCTGCAAGTGAGATGATCAAGATATGTAGTGATCTCTCTAAAAAAGGAAAATGTCCTGGAGGTGTTCTTCATTGTTGGACAGGAACCCCAAACGAAATGAAGCAATTTTTGGATTTGGGCTTTTATATTAGTTTTAGTGGAATAGTGACTTTCCCAAAAGCACATGAAATTCGCGAATGTGCCAAAATAGTACCTAAAGATAAATACTTAATTGAAACCGATTCCCCCTTTTTAGCCCCTGTTCCTCATAGAGGTAAAAGAAATGAACCTGCATTTGTTGAAAATGTTGCCAATTGCATGGCAGGTTTAAGATCTACGGAATTAACGACGATCGCTGAAGAATCATCCAAGAATGCTGAAGATTTGTTTAAATTTGACTTGTTAAGGAGACACAATAGCTGCTAATATAAGAAATTACTGGAAATTTTTCTTATTTATTGATTTTTAACTTCCCACTACATGGTTTCCAGACCATTCATGTTTAATTTTTTAGTTTTCTTGTTGAATTAATTTTTTGTTGAAATCGAGATTTTATGTTTGATTTTGAACTAAAAGAGAAGTTAAACAAATCAATACAGGTTAAATTGATAGTAAACAGTAAATCTCACATAATCTCAGGTTTTCTTGGATGAGCAGTAGCGCTTTACAAGTAGCAAAAACAGCTACTTATCTACCAGATTTGGTTGAAGTACAAAGAGCAAGCTTTAAATGGTTTTTAGAAAAAGGTTTAATCGAGGAATTACAAAACTTTTCTCCTATTTCTGATTACACAGGTAAATTAGAATTACATTTTATTGGTGAAGAGTACAGGTTAAAAAGACCTAGGCATGATGTTGAAGAAGCAAAAAGAAGAGATGCAACATTTGCTTCACAAATGTATGTAACTTGTAGATTAATTAATAAAGAAACTGGGGAAATTAAAGAACAAGAAGTATTTATTGGTGAATTGCCATTAATGACTGAACGAGGAACTTTCATCATTAATGGTGCTGAAAGGGTAATAGTTAATCAAATTGTACGAAGTCCAGGAGTTTATTTCAAAGATGAACAGGATAAAAATGGTCGAAGAACTTACAATGCGAGCGTTATCCCCAACAGAGGTGCATGGTTAAAATTCGAGACTGACAAAAATAATTTACTTTATGTAAGAGTTGATAAGACAAGAAAAATTAATGCTCATGTACTTATGAGAGCAATGGGACTTTCTGATAATGATGTAGTCGATAAACTAAGACATCCTGAGTTTTATCAAAATTCAATTGAGTCAGCGAATGAAGAGGGTATTAATTCAGAAGACCAGGCTTTACTTGAGCTCTACAAGAAGTTACGTCCTGGCGAACCACCTTCTGTTTCTGGTGGACAACAGCTATTACACAGCCGATTTTTTGATCCTAAAAGATACGATTTAGGTAGAGTTGGTAGATATAAAATAAATAAAAAATTAAGGCTCACAGTACCTGATGATGTGAGAACGCTTACCCATGAAGATGTCCTCTCTACTATTGATTATTTAATTAATCTTGAATTGGATATTGGTGGCGCGAGTTTGGATGATATTGACCACCTTGGCAATCGTAGGGTTAGATCTGTAGGAGAACTTCTTCAAAATCAAGTAAGGGTTGGACTTAATCGTTTAGAGAGGATTATTAAGGAAAGAATGACTGTTGGTGAAACAGATTCACTAACTCCCGCTCAATTAGTCAATCCTAAACCTTTAGTTGCTGCCATAAAAGAGTTTTTTGGTTCCAGTCAATTAAGTCAATTTATGGATCAAACTAATCCTTTGGCTGAATTGACACATAAGAGGAGAATCTCTGCTTTAGGTCCGGGAGGCTTAACACGTGAAAGAGCAGGCTTCGCAGTAAGGGATATTCATCCTTCACATTATGGAAGATTATGTCCCATCGAGACTCCCGAAGGCCCTAATGCAGGACTTATAAACTCTTTAGCTACCCATGCAAGGGTTAATGAGTATGGTTTTATTGAAACACCTTTTTGGGAAGTTAAAAACGGAAAAGTTAACAAAGAAGGTAAGCCAGTTTATCTTTCTGCTGATTTAGAAGATGAGTGCAGAGTGGCTCCAGGAGATGTAGCAACTGACAAAGTTGGAAACATACTCGCAGATTTAATACCTGTTAGATATCGACAAGATTTTGAAAAGGTACCTCCTCATCAAGTTGATTATGTTCAGCTTTCACCTGTTCAAGTGATTTCAGTCGCGACTTCACTTATTCCTTTTTTAGAACATGATGATGCAAATAGAGCTCTAATGGGATCAAATATGCAACGTCAAGCAGTTCCATTACTTAGGCCAGAACGTCCTTTAGTTGGGACAGGACTAGAATCTCAAGTTGCTAGAGATTCAGGGATGGTTCCAATAACAAAAGTTAATGGAACTGTTTCTTATGTGGATGCTAACGTAATTGTCGTAAAAGATGAAGATGGTAATGACCACTTTCATTACCTTCAAAAATATCAAAGATCAAATCAAGATACTTGCCTAAATCAAAGACCCATAGTAAAAATTGGTGACAGAGTTATATCTGGACAAGTCCTAGCAGATGGATCGGCATGTGAAGGAGGAGAAATAGCACTAGGCCAGAATGTTTTAATTGCATATATGCCATGGGAGGGCTACAACTACGAAGATGCAATTCTTGTAAGCGAGAGGATGGTAACTGATGATTTATATACATCAGTGCATATTGAGAAATATGAAATTGAGGCAAGACAAACAAAGTTAGGACCTGAAGAAATCACAAGAGAGATTCCCAATATCTCTGAAGAAAGTTTGAATAATCTTGATGAAATGGGGATAATTAGGACTGGTGCTTTTGTCGAGAGTGGAGATATTCTTGTGGGGAAAGTTACTCCAAAAGGGGAATCAGATCAACCACCTGAAGAAAAACTTTTGCGCGCTATTTTTGGTGAAAAAGCTCGAGATGTTAGAGATAACTCCTTAAGGGTTCCTAAGACTGAAAAGGGAAGAGTTTTGGACGTTCGAATTTATACCAGAGAACAAGGTGATGAATTACCTCCCGGGGCTAATATGGTGGTTAGAGTTTATGTGGCCCAAAGAAGGAAGATACAAGTAGGCGACAAAATGGCTGGAAGACATGGTAATAAAGGTATCATTAGCAGAATCTTGCCAAGAGAAGATATGCCTTATCTGCCTGATGGAACACCTGTGGACATAGTTCTTAATCCCTTAGGAGTTCCAAGTAGGATGAATGTTGGTCAAGTTTTTGAATTATTGATGGGCTGGGCCGCCTCCAATTTAAATTGTAGGGTTAAAGTTGTTCCATTTGATGAAATGTATGGAGCTGAAAAATCACATCAGACTGTTCAAGCATTTTTAGAAGAGGCTTCAAAACAGCCAGGAAAAGCATGGGTTTATAATCCTGAAGACCCTGGAAAGTTATTACTTAGAGACGGTAGAACAGGTGAGCCCTTTGATCAACCAGTTGCAGTGGGATACTCTCATTTTCTTAAGTTAGTGCATCTGGTGGATGATAAAATTCATGCCAGGTCTACTGGTCCTTATTCTTTGGTTACACAACAACCATTAGGAGGTAAAGCACAGCAAGGTGGACAAAGGCTTGGAGAAATGGAAGTTTGGGCTCTTGAAGCTTATGGGGCAGCCTATACTCTTCAAGAATTATTAACAGTAAAATCTGATGATATGCAAGGAAGAAATGAAGCTCTAAATGCAATCGTAAAAGGTAAACCAATCCCTAGGCCAGGCACTCCTGAGTCCTTTAAAGTTCTTATGAGAGAATTACAATCTCTAGGATTAGATATTGGGGTTTATACAGATGAAGGAAAAGAAGTAGATTTAATGCAAGATGTAAATCCGAGAAGGAATACTCCATCTAGGCCTACTTACGAATCATTAGGAACCTCCGAATATGAGGAAGATTAAATATTCGACAAAAAACTTTTAATTCTAATTTCCCAACAATGACAAACAGCAACCTAAGAACTGAAAATCACTTTGATTACGTAAAAATTTCAATAGCCTCTCCACAAAGAATAATGGATTGGGGACAGAGGACATTACCTAATGGACAAGTGGTGGGTGAAGTTACTAAACCTGAAACTATCAACTACAGAACTCTTAAACCAGAAATGGATGGATTGTTTTGTGAAAAGATTTTTGGGCCCTCAAAGGATTGGGAATGCCATTGTGGCAAGTATAAAAGAGTCAGGCATAGAGGGATTGTTTGTGAGAGATGTGGAGTTGAAGTAACTGAAAGTAGAGTCAGAAGACATAGGATGGGCTATATAAAACTTGCTGCGCCAGTTTCCCATGTTTGGTACTTGAAAGGAATTCCTAGTTATGTGGCAATTCTGTTAGATATTCCACTTAGAGATGTAGAACAAATAGTTTATTTTAATTGTTATGTTGTCTTAGACCCCGGCGATCATAAAGAACTTAAATATAAGCAATTACTAACTGAAGATGAATGGTTAGAAATTGAAGATGAAATCTATGCTGAAGATTCAACAATTGAAAATGAGCCTTATGTTGGTATTGGTGCTGAGGCCCTAAAGCAATTACTTGAGGACCTTGATTTAAATCAGGTTGCTGAAGAGCTTAGAGAAGAAATTACACAAAGTAAGGGACAGAAGAGGGCAAAACTTATAAAAAGGATAAGAGTTATTGATAATTTTATTGCAACTAATGCACAACCAGAATGGATGGTCTTAGATGCAATTCCTGTTATACCTCCAGATCTCAGACCTATGGTTCAACTTGATGGGGGAAGATTCGCAACTTCTGATTTAAACGATCTTTATAGAAGAGTTATAAATAGAAATAATCGATTAGCTAGACTTCAAGAAATTTTAGCTCCTGAAATTATCGTAAGAAATGAAAAAAGAATGCTCCAAGAGGCAGTAGATGCTCTTATAGACAATGGAAGGAGGGGTAGGACTGTTGTTGGGGCAAACAATCGAGCACTAAAATCCCTTAGTGACATCATTGAAGGAAAACAAGGAAGATTTAGACAAAATCTTCTTGGCAAGCGTGTTGACTATTCAGGTAGATCCGTAATTGTTGTGGGCCCTAAATTAAAAATGCATCAGTGTGGTCTTCCAAAAGAAATGGCCATTGAACTTTTCCAACCTTTTGTAATTCATAGGTTAATCCGCCAAAATATCGTTAATAATATTAAAGCGGCTAAAAAATTAATACAAAAAGCTGATGATGAAGTTATGCAGGTACTTCAGGAAGTTATTGAAGGTCACCCAATTCTTTTAAATAGAGCACCTACGCTCCATCGTTTGGGAATTCAAGCTTTTGAACCAAAATTAGTTGGTGGTAGAGCAATTCAACTTCATCCTCTTGTTTGTCCTGCATTTAACGCTGACTTTGATGGAGATCAAATGGCGGTTCATGTTCCTTTAGCTTTAGAGGCACAAACTGAAGCTCGTATGCTCATGTTGGCTAGTAATAATATTCTTTCTCCTGCTACAGGTGAACCAATTGTCACTCCATCGCAAGATATGGTTTTAGGATCTTATTATCTGACTGCCTTACAACCGAATTTCAAAAAACCCAACTTTGGAGATAATAAGACTACTTTTGCTTCATTAGAAGATGTTATTTTTGCTTTTGAAGATAAAAGACTCTGCTTACATGAATGGGTATGGGTAAGGTTTAATGGAGAAGTTGAGGATGAAGACGAATTGAATGACCCACTAAAAACTGAAGTACTTGAAGATGGCTCAAGATTAGAGATTTGGAATTTAAGAAGAGATAGATTTGACACTCAGAACAATCTAATAAGTAGATTTGTTTTGACAACTGTTGGGAGGGTAGTGATGAACTTTACAATCATTGATTCTGTATCTTCAACATAATCTGTAAAAACTATTTTCATTTCTTTAAAATCATGACATCATCTAAACCTAAAAAAACTGCCAGAGTTCGTAAAACTACTAAAAACTCAAAAAAGAATAATCTAGTAATAATGCCTGCTTTATCTAAAACGCCTCCATCTTTTAAGAATAAAGTAGTTGATAAGAAAGCCTTAAAAAATTTAGTCTCTTGGGCCTATAAAACGCATGGTACTGCTATAACTGCAGCAATGGCTGATAATTTAAAGGACTTAGGGTTTAAATATGCTACCCAAGCTGCTGTGTCTATTTCAGTAGATGACTTGAAAGTTCCTGAAGCTAAACAAGATTTGATCGGACAAGCTGAAGAGCAAATTTCTGCTACAGAAGAATGTTATAGACTAGGTGAAATTACAGAAGTGGAAAGGCATACAAAAGTTATCGATACCTGGACTGAAACTAATGAGAGATTAGTAGATGCAGTTAAAGATAATTTTAATCAAAATGACCCTTTAAATTCTGTGTGGATGATGGCCAATTCAGGAGCGAGAGGTAATATGTCTCAGGTTAGACAACTTGTTGGTATGAGAGGTCTGATGGCTAATCCGCAAGGAGAAATTATTGACCTCCCAATAAGAACAAACTTTAGAGAAGGGCTTACTGTTACTGAATATGTAATTTCTTCTTATGGTGCGAGGAAAGGTTTAGTGGATACTGCCTTACGCACGGCTGATTCTGGCTATTTGACTCGAAGATTAGTTGATGTTGCTCAAGATGTAATTGTTAGAGAAGAAGATTGTGGGACAGAGCGATCAATTGTTGTTGAAGCTGAAGATGGTAAATTTGGAACAAGGCTTCTTGGTAGACTCGCAGCTGAGGATATTTTAGATGGTGAAGGCAATTTAATTATTGCTAAAAATACTGCGATAGATCCTTTATTTTCAAAAAAAATTGAAACAGCAATTATCCCAAAGGTAAAGATAAGATCTCCATTAACATGTGAAGCAAATAGATCTGTTTGCAGGAGATGTTACGGATGGGCTCTGGCTCATAATCATTTGGTTGACTTAGGTGAAGCAGTTGGAATCATTGCAGCACAATCTATTGGAGAACCAGGGACTCAATTGACAATGAGAACTTTCCATACTGGTGGTGTATCAACTGCTGAAAGTGGAGTAGTTAGATCCAAGATTACAGGTAGAGTTGAATTTAGTTCGAAAGCGAAGGTTAGAGGTTATAGAACTCCACACGGCGTGGAAGCCAAACAAGCGGAAGTTGATTTTGTATTAAAAATAGTTCCTAAAGGAAACAATTCTAGCAAAGCACAAAAAATTGAAGTTTCGAGTGGTTCTCTTTTATTCGTTGATGATGGTGAAGAAATTAATTCTGATATAACAGTTGCCCAGATTACTGCAGGCGCTGTGAAAAAGAGCGTTGAAAAAGCAACAAAGGATGTCATTTGTGATTTAGCTGGTCAAGTTAAATACGACAAGGTTATTCAGCCAAAGGAGGTCACAGATAGGCAGGGGAATATAACTTTAAAAGCGCAAAGGTTAGGTAGATTATGGGTCTTAGCTGGAGATGTTTATAACTTGCCGCCTAATGCAAGACCAGTTATATCATCTGGAAAGTCTGTAGATAAAGGGACTGTTTTAGCAGAGGCAAGTCAATCAAGTGAATTTGGTGGACAAGTCCGACTAAGAGAATCCATAGGAGATTCAAGAGAAGTGCAGATTGTTACTACTTCAATGTCTTTAAGCAATTTTAAATTAATTGAAGAATCAACACACTCAGGCCAAATATATAATTTGGAATCTAGCGATGGAACGTCTTATCGTTTGAACACTTCTCCTGGTAGTAAAATAAATAATGGTGAGGTAATTGCAGATTTAACGGATGAAAGGTACCGTACAAAAACTGGTGGTTTAGTCAAATACGCACCGGGATTAAGTATTAAAAAAGCAAGATCATCTAAAAATGGTTTTGAAGTTAGTCAAGGTGGAACATTACTTTGGATTCCCCAAGAGACACATGAAATAAATAAGGATATATCTCTTCTTATGATTGAAGATATGAAATGGATTGAGGCAGGAACAGAAGTTGTAAAAGATATTTTTAGTCAAACCTCAGGAATTGTTACAGTTACTCAGAAAAATGATATTCTTCGTGAAATAACTGTGAGAAATGGAACTTTTCATGAGTGCGAAGATGAAGAAATTTTGAATAGATTTACAGAAGATGGGACTCTAGTAAATCCAGGTGAAAAGATTATGGATGGTATTGATAATACAGAAATTCTTTTCGTTCAGAAATTAGAAACCCCCAAATGTAGGGGTCTATTATTAAGAACTGTAGAAGAATTTACGATTCCTGATCAAGCAGAACTTCCCGAATTATCTCATGTTAAGCAGAAAAAAGGACCTCATTTAGGTTTGAAAGCTATCCAAAGGCTTACTTATAAAGACGGTGAATTGATAAAATCAGTTGAAGGGGTTGAATTACTTAAAACACATTTAACCATAGAAAGTTTTGAAGCTACTCCTCAAATGACTATTGATGTCGAGTCCATTAAAGATAATAATGACTCATCAATTAATAGATTAAATTTAGTGATATTAGAATCTATTCTTGTAAGAAGAGATACTATATCTGATTCTAGTCATGGTTCAACTCATACAGAACTGCAAGTTAATAATAATCAAATAGTTCAAGCAGGCGATGTAATAGCTACCACTCAAATTCTTTGTAAAGAGAAAGGATTGGTTCAATTGCCAAATATTGTTGATGATGAGCCAATAAGAAGGTTAATTGTTGAAAGAGAACAGGATAAAATTAAAATTAACATTAGTACTAAAGCAGTCGTTAAAGTTGGTGATCGCGTAGTTGATGGTGATCCTATTAGTGCATCTGAAAATTCAACCTCTTGTGGAGAAATCGAAGAAATTTCTAAAAATTCAGTAGTCCTTAGACTTGGCAGGCCTTATATGGTCTCTCCCGATTCAGTTTTGCATGTAAAGGATGGAGATTTAGTGCTTAGGGGAGATGGTTTAGCTTTACTAGTTTTTGAAAGGCAGAAAACTGGAGATATCGTTCAAGGATTGCCTCGAATTGAAGAGTTGTTAGAAGCTAGGAGACCCAGGGATTCAGCAATTTTATGTAAAAAATCAGGAATTGTTCAGATTAAAAAAGGTAACGATGAAGAATCTGTTTCTTTATCAGTTATAGAAAAAGATGATTCAGTCAACGAATACCAACTTCTAATTGGAAAAAATATAATGGTTAGTGATGGGCAACAGGTTTCAGGTGGAGAACTTTTAACTGATGGTCCAATTAATCCGCATGAATTATTAGAGTGTTACTTCAGCGATTTAAAAGATGAAAAACCTCTAATTGATGCAGCTAGAGAATCCATATCTAAACTTCAAAGAAGTATGGTAAATGAAGTACAAAACGTATATAAGTCACAGGGTGTTGCAATCGATGACAAGCACATTGAAGTTATCGTAAGACAAATGACAAGTAAAGTCCGCATAGAAGATGCTGGTGATACTACTCTTTTACCTGGTGAACTAATAGAATTGAGACAAGTGGAAGATACAAATCAAGCGATGTCAATTACAGGAGGAGCTCCAGCAGAGTTTACTCCAGTTTTGTTGGGTATAACTAAAGCCTCTCTCAATACAGATAGTTTTATATCTGCAGCTTCATTCCAAGAAACTACAAGAGTTCTTACAGAAGCAGCAATTGAAGGCAAATCTGATTGGTTAAGAGGTTTAAAAGAAAATGTTATTATCGGTAGACTAATACCCGCAGGCACTGGGTTTAGCGGGTTTGTAGAGGAATTAGCTTCAGAAGCTGGTCCTCATCCTGATATCCTTGCGGAAGAATCCGGTGGATATAGAAGAGCACAGAATTTAAGGCCAGATTATACAGTTGATATGCCTCAATCCCCTGCTGTAAGCTCTGCTGCAATTCTTGATGATCCAAGTGATGAAGATTTGGAGACTACGCGAAACCGACATGGAATCGATCCTAGTTCTAGTAATTTTGCTGCCTTTGCAAGACCTAGTGCTGAAAATCAATTTTCTGAAGATCAATTACCAGATCCTGCTGCATTAGAGGGGTTACAAGAGGAGGGTCTTCTATCCGATGAATAGATATTATCCATTATCTTTTTTTGTTACTAGAATGATTTTTTAATTCATAGGTGATGATTAAGCCAGAAATCTTTCCCAAAAGAAAATTACCTCGTTATGGTTTTCATAATTATAATGAAAAGCTTAATGGCAGAATGGCAATGATTGGATTTATTGCGCTAATTCTTACAGAATTCTTCTTAAAACACGGTTTATTGTTATGGTAAAAAATAGTCTTGAACTAAATATAAAATAATTTGAAAAATCTTCTTGGAAGTAGTATCAAAGATTTAGAAAACGTAGCTTTAAATTATGGTCAAGCTGCTTTTAGAGGCCGACAAATATATAAATGGATTTACAACTATAGAAATAAGAAGAAAAATATTGATCAAATAGAAGCCTTACCTCTAGATTTTAGAAAACAGTTAAAGGATGATGGTTTTAAAGTGAGCGATCTTAGTTTGCAAGAAAAAAAATTAGCAAATGACGGCACTCTAAAGCTTTTACTTTCTACGGTTGATAATGAAACTATAGAGTGTGTTGGTATACCAAATGAAAAAAGACTTACTGCATGTCTTTCAAGTCAGGTGGGATGCCCCATGGATTGCAAATTTTGTGCAACTGGGAAGGAGGGTTTGAAGAGATCTTTAAAAGCAAGTGAAATATTAGATCAAATTTTATTTATTGAAAATGAAATGAATAGAAAAGTGACCAATATTGTTTTCATGGGTATGGGTGAGCCCTTATTGAATATTGATGAATTGCTTTTGTCTATTAAATCCATAAATGAGGATTTCCAGATTAGTCAAAGAAAGATAACTGTAAGTACGGTTGCTTTACCAAAAATGATAAATAAGTTATCAGCAAAGTCCTTTGAAATTTTAGGCAAATGTCAATTTACACTAGCAATAAGCCTTCATGCTTCAAATCAAAAAACAAGAGAGATGATAATACCGAGTGCAAAAAACTACCATATCAAAAATATAATTAATGATTGTAGGCAATTTGTACGCGATACTGGACGAAGAGTAAGTTTCGAATATTTAATATTAGGTGGAGTGAATGATAAATTAGAAGATGCTCATGAATTGAGTGGTTTGCTTAAAGGTTTTCAATGCCACGTAAATTTAATTCAGTATAACCAAATTGATGAGGTTGAATATAAGCGAGCATCTTTTAAAAATCTTAAATCATTTCAATCTAAACTTTTTAGCAGTGGTATTGCTGTTAGCTTTCGAAAAAGCAGAGGTCTTGATAAAAATGCAGCGTGTGGTCAATTACGACAAAATGCAAAAATTAAATAATATTTACTAAAAATACTTTTTTAAAATTCTCTTAAAAAAGGTTATTATTGACATAATTCATATTGAATCTTTGGGTTTTATTAAGACAAAAATTTTACCTTTCGCAATTGTTGCACTTTTTGGGATTGCCTTCTTTGCTGTTAGTGCAAGAATTTGGTTGCCAGGAGATATGATGTCGCCTGCCCCCATGAATTGATTTTTTATTTTTAATAAAATGACAAAAAATAAGGATCCTAATAAAGAAAGCTTAGCTGAAATTGCAGTTGATCCAGATATTTTGGCCAGAGAATTGGCTTTAGATATTGAAATAGATCCTTTAGAACAAATTGATGAAGATGCTTTTTCTAAAGGTTTAAATATAACCCAAGAGTGCAATGAAGCTTTAAAAAAGCTAGAGGGTAATAGAGAAGAAAGAATACAGGGCTTAAGAATCTTTTGTGAATATAGAGATCAAAGATCTTTCCCCCTTTTGTTACCATTGCTCGATCAACCTTGTCCTGTGGAAAGAATGAGTGCGGTATATGCTTTAGGTCGTAATCCATGTCCTAAAGCAGTCCAGAAACTTGTTAGTCTTTTGAAGACTGATGATAACGCTTACGTAAGAAGGGCGACTGCATGGAGTTTAGCTAATTATGATAACCAAATTGTCCTAGAGCCATTAATAAATGCTTTGAAGAATGATGTTGCTGCTGTAAGGCTTTGGTCATCTAGTTCTTTAGCTGAAATTGGAAATGTTTCTTCGAAAAACGCTCAATTAGCAGCGGAACAACTTTTAGTAAGTTTAAAGATAGATAATGAATCAGGTGTGAGAAGTAATTGCATTTGGTCATTGTGTAGGTTGTACGAAAAATTAAACAATACTTTACAAGAACTTTTCGTTGATGAATGTACCAAGATAGCCCTTTTCGATAAAGAACCATCCGTTATGGAGGAAGCAAAAACTGCCCTGGATTCAATGGGGATGCAAGGTTTTTATAATTAAAAATCTTAATTTCTTAAAAGACACTAGATAAATAATTAATTTATCAGATATTTAATATAAAAATTAAAATTAATTAACTTGTACCAACTGAAACAAAAAATTTTCGTTATTGTATATATACAGTAAAAGTACTCAGTACTTGAATTTAATGCCTCAAAAAACATTGAGATTCAAAATTCATCAAGATGGAAGAGTTGAAGAGACTGTTGAAGGATTCACAGGTAATTCATGCAATGAAGCTACAAAGAATCTCGAAGATGCTCTCGGTCAAGTAACAGTTAAGAATAAAACTTCTGATGCTTTCATCTCTAATCAAAGTGAACACCTAACACAATTAAATAACGAATCTAATGTCACATTTTAGTACAATTAAAACTCAGCTCAAAGAAGTAGAGCCATTAATCAAGGCTTTAAATCATTTCGGTTATAGTATTAACCAACAAGAAAAGTTTGTAAAAGGATATAAAGGTCAATTCACAGCCGTTGATATAAGTATGAATTTACCTGGTGATACCCAAGTTGGATTTAAGTGGGATAACAATTCTAATGCATATGAATTAGTTACTGACCTTGATCTATGGAAATTTGAGATTCCAGTAGAAAGATTTATTTCAAAAGTTACACAAATGTATGCTTACCAAACAATCATTTCTAAAACGCAAGAAGATGGATATCAAATCGTAGAACAAAAAAATAAAAATGATGGTTCTATTGAATTGGTCTTAACCAAGTGGGAAAACTAATGTCAAGATATGGATTTTCTAGATCCATTTAATTATTCTGGAGAAAATAACGAAATAACTGGCTACGAGCCCGTTTTAGGTGGTCAGTTAGCCGAAAAAGCTGTATGGGTTGATGAAGCAAAGTGTATTGGTTGTCAGTACTGTGTTCATGTCGCTTCGAACACTTTCACTGTTGATGAATTTCATGGTAGAAGTAGAGCTATTAGGCAAGATGGAGATAGTTCTGATGTCATACAAGAAGCAATAGATACATGCCCTGTTGATTGTATTCATTGGGTCAAATTTGAAGAATTAGATGATTTAGAGAATAGTCTCGATAGAGATATGTTTCAAACATTTGGAAAGCCACCGAGAATGAATAAGCACTAATATCAAAAAGATGCAATATCGTAGATTTGGTAGAACCAATCTGAAGATTCCTGTCTTATCTTTAGGTGGTATGAGATTTCAAAAAAGTTGGGATCAATTAGATTTTTCTGAGGTTTCATACGAAGAACAAAATAAAGTAGAAAATATATTAGATCTCGCAACACAATATGGCTTAAGTCATGTAGAAACCGCCAAGTACTATGGAACTTCTGAGGTGCAATTAGGGATGTGTTTTAAGAATACTAAGAAAATCCCAAATATAATCCAAACAAAGATTCCACCAAATAGTGATCCGGAAATTTTTGAGCGAGATGTATTATCTAGCATTGAAAAATTGAAAGTTAAAAAAATTGATTTGTTAGCAATACATGGTATCAATACTGCTGAACATTTACATCAGGCTATTCGAGATGGAGGTTGCATTGATATTTTGAGGAATTTTCAAAAAGAAAATTTAATTGGATCTATTGGATTTTCAACCCATGGGAAATCTTCACTTATTGAAAAGGCCATATCAACAAACTTATTTGATTATGTAAATTTGCACTGGTATTTCATTAATCAGGAAAATACAAAGGTTCTTAATTTAGCCAATAAGCATGATCTTGGGGTTTTCATAATAAGTCCCACTGATAAAGGGGGACATCTTCATACTCCCTCAAGAAAAATGTTGGAATTTTGTAAACCACTTCATCCTATAGTTTTTAATGATCTTTTTTGTTTAAGAAATCAAAATGTCCATACTTTGAGTGTCGGTATTGCAAAAGAGACAGATTTTGCTCTTCATTTAGAAGCTGTCTCGTTGTTATCAGAATCTGAGAAGTATGTGCCTAAGATAATTAACAAATTAAGGCAGGAATCAATTAATTCATTAGGTTTAGAGTGGCATCAAAATTGGAATAGAAGTTTACCAAGTTGGGAATATACTCCTGGAAATATTAATATTCCTGTTCTGCTTTGGCTTTCAAATTTAATTGATTGGTTGGGTATGGAAGGATATGCAAGAGCTAGATATCAATTGCTTGGTAATGGAAGCCACTGGTTCCCAGGATTTAACGCGAATTTACTAGATGTAGATGTTTCTGAAGGGCAATTATTGAAAGTATTAGAAGGTCATATAAATCCAAAAAAAGTTATAAAAAAATTGAGAAATTTAAAAGAAAAGTTTGGAGATAAGAATGCTAAAAGATTATCAAGGAAATAATTTCATAAAGGATTTTTTTCAGGTTTGCCAACTTTTCTTGGGTAAATTTCAGGACAAAAATTCTTTGGTTGAATAAGGATAATATTTCGGGTGCCTTTATTTCTTGGTAATAGTATCTCTTTTTTATCTTTAACTTTTCCTTCTAATATTTCTAAAGTTTTATCTAGATTTTTGCTTTCTTGATTCGTCCATTTGCCACAATATAAAACTCCAAACCCTTCTTTTTTTAACATTGGTAGTAAATATTCTGAAACTGTTGATGGATTACTAACTGCTCTAGTTGTTGCAATATTAAAATTATTTCTCATTGACGATTGATGGGCTAAATTCTCAACACGATCATTGATTACATGAATATTGTTTTTGAAATTGATCTGCTCAACTAAAATTTTTATTGCATCTGTTTTCTTTTTCAAAGAATCAATTAGGTATATCTCAGAATTAGGATGAGTTATTGCATAAGCTAAACCTGGGAAGCCACAGCCTGATCCAATATCTAAAAATTTTTTATTATCAAAATTAATATTCGTGAAAGCTTTGAATGGCCAAATGCTGTCAAAAACTTGAGATACCCAATAATCATCACCATCAGTTAATCTTGTGAGGTTGGTCTTATTATTTAATTCTTTAATTTTAATTTGCAACTCTTGAAATAAATTTATTTCTTCTTCAGTTATTAAGGAAAGAATTTCTTCTGGAATGTTTTGTTTTTTCATTTCGTTATAAATATGAATTTTAACCATCCATTAAATACATTCTATTTAGTAAAAATTTATTAGAATTACAATATTAATAAAAGATTATTTTGAAAGGGGAAACTTCCTATTACAAAATTTTAGGTGTAAATGAAAATGCATCCAATCATGAATTAAGAAAGGCATTTTGTAAACTTTCTATTGAGTTGCATCCAGATACAACTTCATTAGAAATAGACGTTGCTAAAAGTAAATTTCAAGAAGTTCTTGAAGCTTATGAACATTTAAATAATAGTAATTTAAGGAAAATATATGATGACAAACTAAAAGAAAACTCTAGGATTACAAATAATACTAACGTTTTAAATAATTTAGTAATCGATTCTAATAATCAAAATTTAATAGGAAATAGAAGACCTTTTTCGAATGGAGAATTGTTTTCGTTGTTTCTTTTAATTATCATCATTTCTATAAGTTTAATTGGTTCAATTTTTATTGCTTCTTTTACTGGAAAAGAATTAGAGACAATACCGCTTTGGCTAATTAAATAATTTTTTAAAAAAGTCTGTGAATCCCTCAAAAAAACCTATCAATCAAAATTCACTGCAATCATTGGAATTGTGGCTAACTGATTTAGGTGCTGTGAAGGATATTAATAATCCATCTAAATGGTATCTGTTACTTTCAAATTGGAATGCAACTATTATTTTTGAACAAGAAGATTTAAGTGTTATCTGGGAAAGTGAAGGACAAGAAACTAAAAGACTATTTTCCTATTGTATTAATAGAGAAGATGTGGAAAATGCAATACTGCAGGGACCTTAAATTTCTATCTAAAGATTTTCTAAGATTTGCCTTATTATCCAGTAACTTTTTTCTAATTGATCATCGGTTATACAGAGAGGTGGTAAGAGATAAATAACATTCCCGAGGGGTCTAATAAATAAACCTTGCTCCATTGCAAGACTCTTTATTTCTTTCCCAATATTATTGAAATAACCTTTTTTGTTCCCAATATCTAAATTGAAGGCAGCAATTGTGCCGGATACCCTTACCTTCTTTATATAATGCAAGTCTTTAAATTTAATTAGATGAGATAAATGTTTTTCTTCAAATGAAAGGTATTTCTGTGGTTCTTTTTCTAATAAATCAAGGCTAGCGTTTGCTGCAGCACAACCTAAAGGATTAGCAGTAAAACTATGTCCATGCCAAAAAGTTTTTCTTGGGGAATCATCAATAAAGGATTGAAAAATTTTTTCTTTACATAAAGTTATTCCCATTGGTAAAAATCCACCAGTTAAGCCTTTTGAAATACTTATTAAATCGGGAACGATTTTTGCCTTTTGAAACGCAAAAAGACTTCCACATCTTCCAAACCCAGTCAAAACTTCATCAGCAATTAACAAAGAATTATTATTGTTTATAATTTCTGAAACTTTTTTTATAAATTGAGGCCTAACCATATTCATTCCTCCTGCTCCTTGAACAAGTGGCTCGAGGATTACTGCAACTGTGGGAGTTTTAAGTAGAGTTTCTAATTTTTGGATCGCCTCATTTTCTTTATTTTCTACTTCTTCATCGTTCATCCAAGTTGAAGGCCAGGGGACTCTTCTAACTGGAAACATAAGATTATCGAAATTCTCATTAAAAATATTTCTTTCACCTAAAGCCATTGCTCCAAATGTATCGCCATGATAGGCGCCATCAAAAGCTACTATTTGAGTTCTTGTCTCTCCTCTATTTTGCCATGATTGGACGGCAATTTTTAAAGCGACTTCCACTGCAGTAGAACCGTTATCAGAAAAGAATAATCTTTCTAATTTTGTTAATTCACTAAGTCTTTCCGCCAATTTTTTTGCCTGTGGATGTAAAAAATCAGCAAATATAACTTGCTCAAGTTTTTTTGATTGATTGAAAATGGCATCCGCAATGTATTGGTTACTATGTCCATGAAGAGTTACCCACCAACTACTGATTGCATCTATTAGCTCTTTTTTAGGATTTTTAGTAAATAGGAGGGCATCTTGACCATGAGTTACTTCTATTTGCGGTTTGCTCTTATTGATTTGTGTAAAAGGTGGCCAAATATTTGGGTGCCAATCTTGATTTGGAGTTTTTGAATCCAAAGATTTCATTTAACTTATTTTTGAGTTTAAAAGTGAGATCAACTTATTCTTGATGTCTAGTTCTTTCCAAAGTATATCTAAATTATTTGAGTCTATTTTTTCGATGTAAGGAAATTCAGCAATTAACGGAATACCACTAAAATCAAATAGAGTTCTTGGATTATCTAGGTGTTTTTCACCATTGACTACTAAACCTAAAATCTCAATATTTCTTCGTTTTAAGGCCTCGATACTAAGCAGGGTATGGTTAAGAGTGCCAAGTGAGCTCTTACATACAAGTATTACTGGAAGATTCCATTGTTTTATTTGATCTATTTGCAAAAAATTGCGTGTTATTGGAACCATTAATCCACCTGCAGTTTCTACAATTAATGAGCCTTGCACTTTTGGCAATCTCAACTTTTCAAAGTTAATAGTTTTTTGATCTATTTCAGCAGCCCAATGTGGAGATAGCGGTTTCGTAAAGACATAAGCTTCTTTGATGATTTTGGATTTACTTAATTGTGCAAGTTTTGCAACAGTTTGACTATCAGTTTGCGATTCAATACCGCTTTGAATAGGCTTCCAATAAAAGGAATTTAATCCTTTAACTAAAAAAGAGCTTATTAAAGTTTTTCCAATATCAGTATCTGTTCCACAAATTATAAATTTGAAAACACTATCCTGACTTCTCATAATTTCTTTATGATTTGAATCTCAATTTGCCATGAAAGGTTAACTGTATCATTATAATTCTTTGGCCAAAACTTTTGAATTTTTTTTAACTCCTTCACTGTTTTGTGTTTACAATTTGTTGATTGCGCCCCTACATTTTTAATGCTTCTAAAAAGCTTATATACATCTTCAAAATTTTCAAGATAATTAAACTTTTCTGAATAATGAATTTCAGTTGATTTGAAATCTTTAAATAATTCTTTAGAGCAAAGGAAATTAAGACCACTATATTCAATATCAATTTTTCTACAAGTATCTTTCCATTCAGGAAAACAATTTTTTGTTGGATAAGAAATGATTAAAAAACCTCCAGATTTTAATTTACTAAACCAATTTTTTATTATCTTTTCTGGCTTGTTTAACCAATGGATGCAAAAGTTAGATGTTAATAGAGAACAGCTATTGATTTCAGGAGGTAAATCATTATTCAAATCCCATAAAATTTTTTTACTAGATAATTTATTCTCAAGAAGCATTTTTTTGCTGAAATCAATTCTGGCTACTTTTTGGGAAGAAAAATTTTTTTCTATTTCATCAGCTAATATTCCTGGTCCTGATCCTAGATCTATCCATTCACCTTTCTTTGGGGGATTTAATTCTTTGATAAATTGAACAATCTTTTTTGCAAAAAATTTCTGAATATTTGAATGCTCTAAATACCGATATGCAGCATCATTGAAATTATTTTTTATTTTCTCATTCCACTTTTTAGTATCCATTTTCATCATTAAGTGTATTAAGTAAGATCTCGTATAAATTTAGATTTTTCAAGCAATGACCTTGCTGAGCTAATTTAATTAAAATTGGATTCCTATCAAGAATTTTATTTAAGGAATCTAAGAAGTTATTATTTGATTCGTTGTCTAGAATCAAATCATTTTCTGATTTTATAAAAATAATTTTGCAATCTTTTCTTAAAAATAATGGAATATCTCTATTGATGTAAAGTTTTTTTAAATCACCTAAAAGAAGAGTTTTATTTAAACTCTCTAAACTTTTATAAAAGATATTTTTAAAACTATTATTCATGTGATTTGGCATAAATGATCTATGTATAAATTCTTTCAACATATCCTTAGTTTCATCTTTTATGATTTTTGTTTCCATTCTTTTAAGAGACTTCAAAATAAAGTTTCTCTTATTACTTAAGGGAAGAAAATTATTGAAAGAATTTATAAGAACAATATGAGTTGCTTCTTTTAAGATTTTTTTTTGCATTAAATGAAAACCAAATGAATGGCATAAGGTCATTCT
Source organism: Prochlorococcus sp. AG-347-J21 (assembly GCA_003281455.1). Classification (GTDB taxonomy): domain Bacteria; phylum Cyanobacteriota; class Cyanobacteriia; order PCC-6307; family Cyanobiaceae; genus Prochlorococcus_A. The sequence goes on along the minus strand of QCBX01000002.1, from coordinate 21,712 downwards.
GATTTCTTTTTTAGATTCGCTTTTAATCCATTTTGCTTGATAATTATTTGTTGAAAAATAGCCCCTTTCATTATCTTGCCAATGCCAATTATTTTTTAAAAAATCAACTTTATAATCATCCCAGAAATATTTATTTAGTCCCCACCCATGTTGAGTAATAATTTGTTTCATTTAAAATCTTTTAATACTGTAATGAAATTTTTTAGCAGATTCAAATCTAAGTTTCTTCTTATTGTTATTCTGATTCTTGATTGCCCAACTGGAACAGTTGGGGGTCTTATCGCAATTGCTAAAAACCCATTTTCCTCAAGATATTTTTGTAGATAAATTGCCTTCTCTTCTTGGCCAACAATAATTGATAAAATGTGAGAATCTCCCTGAATTGGAAAACTAAAATTTTTAATAATTTCATCTTTCCATATCTTCGAAGAAGATAACAATTCATTACCCCATTCTTTATTTTCTAAAATTTTATTTAAACCTTCTAGTGCTCCAGCAGCTAAAGATGGTGCAAGAGCGGTTGTGTACCTAAATGCACCACTTGTTTGGATAAGATACTCACCAATTTCTGAATTGGAGGCTATGAAAGCTCCACCGCTTCCAAATGCTTTTCCAAAAGTTCCAGTAATTATAGTTATATCTGAACGGAAATTAAAACTTAAACCCCTGCCTTCAGGTCCCAAGATCCCAATTGCATGGGCTTCGTCAACTAATAATTGAACACTATTTTTGTTGCAAATTTCCGTTATTTCTCTGAGCGGAGCAATTGATCCCTCCATGCTATAAAGAGATTCGACAACAACTAAAATGGAATTTTTTGTGGGGTTAGACTTAATAATTTTATCTTCTAAATCTTTTAAATTATTGTGTGAAAATCGAACTAGTTTAGCTTCAGCGGCTTTAACTCCAACCAATAAAGAGTTATGGATTAATTTATCTGCTATTACGATACTATTTCTGTTTGCTAAAGTCTGGATAGCGGCTATATTTGCTTGAAATCCGCTTGGGAAAAGTAATACTTTATCTTGATCAAGCCACTTTGCAAGTTCTGTTTCTAATAATTTATGTATTGGTCTTGAACCTGTAATAAACCTAGAGCTTCCTGAACCAATACCTTCTGACATGCTTATTTCGTAAGCAGCTTTTATTAAATCCTTGTCCCTACTTAATCCAAAATAATCATTACTACATAAGTCTATAAGTTTTTTATTTTGCGAATTTAAACTTTGAAGTTCAAATGATTTTTTACCTAAAGAAAATGTTTTTAATTTACGGATTCTATTTTTTTGAATTTTTATTTTTTTCATTTTGGTAAAATAAAATATAGTGGATTTAATTAAAAAGATTTAGATTTACAATTAAAGTTTGCAAGGTATTTTTTGTTTATTAATATCTATATAGATCATATATTAAGAAGTTAACTCATCCTCTCTTAAATCACAATTATTGCTTAATTTAGAGGAATATTTCCCCTTTCCACTAGATGATTTCCAATTAGAAGCAATTCGAGCTATTAATAGCGGAAATTCTGTTGTTTTAACAGCACCAACAGGTTCGGGTAAAACATTGATAGGTGAATTTGCTATATATAGAGGCTTATCTCATGAAAGTAGAGTTTTTTATACAACACCTTTAAAAGCACTATCAAATCAAAAGTTTAGAGATTTTGCTAATCAATATGGTGATAATAAAGTTGGTCTTTTAACTGGAGATATAAGTATAAATAGAGAAGCACCAATCTTAGTTATGACGACTGAGATTTTTAGGAACATGCTTTATGGTGAATTTGATGAATTTGATGATCCCTTAGAGAATTTAGAATCTGTGATTCTTGATGAATGTCATTATATGAATGACCCCCAAAGAGGCACAGTTTGGGAAGAAACTATAATCCATTGCCCTACTAGAACTCAAATAATAGCTTTATCAGCAACAATAGCCAATGCAGATCAACTACAAAATTGGATAGAAAAAGTTCATGGGCCCACAGTACTAATTAATAGCGATAAGAGACCAGTCCCACTTGATTTTATTTTTTGTAGTGTTAAAGGCCTCCATCCACTTTTAAATAATAAGGGTAATGGAATTCATCCAAACTGTAAGATTTGGAGAGCTCCTAAAGGGCAGAAAATGAGAGGAAAAGTGGGCAGGATAATGCAACCAAAGTCTCCCTCAATTGGCTTTGTGATCTCTAAACTAGCTGAACGAAATATGTTGCCAGCTATTTATTTTATCTTTAGTAGAAGAGGATGTGACAAGGCTATTGAGAATATAAAAGACTTAACTTTAGTAAGTTATTCAGAAGCGAATATGATATCCCAAAAATTAGATGTTTATCTTAAAAATAATCAAGAGGCAATTAAAGATAAATCTCAATGCGAGGCATTAAAACGAGGTATTGCATCTCACCATGCTGGATTATTGCCTGCATGGAAAGAATTGGTTGAAGAATTATTTCAGCAAGGTTTGATAAAAGTTGTTTTTGCAACTGAAACTCTTGCTGCAGGAATTAATATGCCCGCAAGAACCACTGTTATTTCTTCTTTATCAAAAAGGACAGAAGATGGGCACAGATTATTATTTAGCAGTGAATTTTTGCAAATGTCAGGAAGAGCTGGAAGAAGAGGAAAAGATACCCAAGGATATGTTGTTACATTACAAACAAGATTCGAAGGTGCCAAAGAAGCAAGTGCACTGGCTATTAGCAAACCAAATTCTTTAGAGAGTCAATTTACTCCTAGTTATGGAATGGTACTTAATCTTTTACAAAGTTATTCTTTAGAAAAGTCTAAAGAATTAATTAAAAGAAGTTTTGGTAGTTTTTTATATTTAGGTGAATCTTCAGGTGAGAATATAATTCTTGAAAATTTAGATAAGGATTTAGTTGAATTAAAAAAAATTACATCTAACGTTTCATGGAAAGATTTTGATGCCTACGAAAAGTTAAAAAATCGTCTTAAAGAAGAGAGAAGACTCTTGAAAATTTTAGAAAAACAAGCAGCAGAAAAATTATCAGAAGAGATCACTAATGCACTCCCATATATTAAAGATGGAAGCTTAATTTCAATCAAAGCTCCTCAAATTAAAAGAAAAATTGTTCCAGGATTAATTTGTAAGAAAATATATGAATCCCAAAAAATAAAGAGTTTATTGTGTTTGACAATTGATAATTTATTTATTCTTATAAAACCCTCATACATTGTAAGTATTTTTAATGATTTGGATGCGATTGATGTCTTAGGACTTGAAGTACCAAAGATGTATTTTTCTGGAGAGGTATTTAGGGGAGATGATATGTCGCAGTATTATGCGGATCGAATTTTAGAAGTTTCTAAAAAAAATGATTTACAAACTCCACAATATGATTTGTCAACGGAAGTTTTGGCACAACAGCAACAAATTAATAATTTAGAAGAAACAGTCAATGATCATCCCGCACATAGATTTGGAGACTCTAGGAAATTAAAGAAATATAGAAAAAGAATTGTTGATGTTGAACAAGAAATATATATGAGGAAAAAACTTCTTGAGGATAAAGAAAATCATAACTGGAGAACTTTTACCGATTTGATTAAAATTTTGAATCATTTCGGTTGTTTAAATGATTTGGAATTGACAGAAGTTGGACAAACAGTTGGTGCAATAAGAAGTGAAAATGAATTGTGGATTGGTCTGGTTTTAGTTAGTGGTTATTTAGATGATTTAGATCCTCCTGAGTTAGCTGCAATTATTCAAGCTATATGTGTTGATATAAGGAGGCCTAATCTTTGGTGTAATTTCAAGCCTTCTTTAAAGGTAATAGATGTTTTTAATGAATTAGATGGTTTAAGAAAATTAGTCGCTTCTCAACAAAATAAGTTTCATATTGAAATCCCTATTTATTTAGAAATAGAGTTAACTGGAATTATTTCTGAATGGGCAAGAGGAAAAAAATGGAAAGATTTGGTTTTTAATACTTCATTAGACGAAGGTGATGTAGTGAGAATTATTAGAAGATCAATTGATGTCCTTTCTCAAGTTCAATACTGTTTTGGTGTTAGTAATAAATTAAAAAGCAAAGCAAAGCTAGCATTAAAAGCTATTAATCGTTTTCCTGTTTCTGAATCTAATGATCTTATAAAAGTCTCTGAAGATATTAATCCTGCAACAAAAAGAATTGATAATAATTCTTAAATTTTTTTTAATCAAATCATTGAATTGATATTCATTGCTTCATCAAATTCATCTTCATTTAAATAACCTAATTTAAGTGTTGCCTCTTTTAAATTTAATGATTCTTTGAAGGCAAGGTTTGCAATTTCAGCTGCTTTTTCATAACCAACTTTTGGCACTATGGCTGTAACCAACATTAGTGAATTTTCTAAATTTAACTTCATTTTCTTTTGATTAGGTTCCATCCCATCAACTAATTTTATTCTGAAGTTTTCTATTACATTTTTTAGTAATTTTAGACTTGTGAGAATATTAAACCCAATAAGAGGCTTATATTCATTCATCTGTAAAGTGCCGCTAGAATTTGCCATTGAAACTGCATATTCAAGACCCATTATCTGAGTGCAAACCATTGATAAGGCTTCGCATTGAGTTGGATTCACTTTACCAGGCATGATAGAACTTCCAGGTTCATTTTGAGGAATAATTAGTTCATATATTCCTGATCTTGGACCAGAAGATAGAATTTTTATATCATTTGAAATTTTAAATAATGCACCTGCTAATATTTTTATCTGACTCATTACTTGAGCTAGACGATCATGAGAGGCCATAATAGAAAAATTATTTTTTGATTTATAGAAAATTAGATTAGTATCATCGGAAATTGATTTTATAGACTCTTCACAAAATCCTTTTGGACAATTAATCCCTGTTCCAACTGCAGTTCCTCCCAGAGGTAAGAAATACAATTCATTCAGACTAATAATAATTGCATTCTCAGCATCTTTAAGTTGCTCTGACCATCCTGATATTTCTTGCCCAAAAGTAAGAGGAACTGCATCTTGAAAATGGGTTCTTCCTATCTTTATAAGGTCTTTCCATTCTTCACTTTTTTTATCAAGGATCTTAGTAAGTTCTCTTATCGTTGGAACTAAATTTTTGATTATTTCATTAACGACAGATATTTGAATAGCAGCAGGAAAAGTGTCATTAGTTGACTGAGATTTATTTACATCATCATTCGGATGAATTGGTTGATGACTACCAAGCTCTGAATTAGTTTTTAAAGCTGCAATATTGGAAATTACCTCATTAACATTCATATTTGTTTGCGTGCCACTACCTGTTTGCCAAACCTTTAGGGGAAACTGTGAATCGTGAAGCCCATCAAGTATTTCCGTACATGCCTCTACAATCAAATCTTTTTTCCTTTTATCTATTAAACCTAAATTGAAATTCGCAATTGAAGCAGCTTTTTTAATGAGGGTGATTGAATAAATTAACTCAATTGGAATTAATTCTTCTCCAATAGAAAAATTTATTATCGATCTTTGTGTTTGAGCGCCCCACAAAGCTTCTATGGGAACCTCTATTGTTCCCATACTATCTTTTTCAATCCTAAACTTTTTTGTCATTATTCCTCTGAAAACACTGGTTTAACTTAGATAAGGTTTTCAGTAATCCTAGATACCTAACTTCTCCCATATTACACTTAAATTATTGAGATGAATTGAAGGGTTAAAACATTCTTCTAAGTCACTTTGATCAATAAGATCCATGATTTCATTATCTCTCTCTATATTTTGTTTGAAATTCCCATTCTGAGTATTCCAGGCCTGATGAGCATTTTTTTGAACTAATCTATAAGCTTTTTCTCTAGAAAAGCCCTTCTCTACAAGCAAAAGTAAAACTTTCTGACTAAAGATTACACCACCATATATATTTAAATTTTTGAGCATATTTTTTGGATAAACTTCCAAATTGCTTACTATATCTTTCATTTCCCTGAGCATAAAATGCAAACAGATTGATACGTCAGGTAACATAATACGTTCATTGGAACTATGGCTTATATCTCTTTCATGCCAAAGTGGAACATTTTCCAGTGCTGTTAAGACGTAACTCCTCAAAATTCTTGCTAAACCGCTTACTCTTTCACTTCGAATAGGATTTCTTTTATGAGGCATCGCAGAACTTCCTTTTTGCCCTTTTGTAAAGCCCTCCTCAACTTCTAAAACATCAGTCCTTTGTAAATTTCTTATTTCAGTTGCGAATCTATCTAGAGAAGCTCCAACTAGTGCAATAGTTTGAACATATTCTGCATGCCTGTCTCTCGATATGACTTGCGTACTTACTGTATCTGGTTTTAAGCCAAGTAAATCACAAGTTATTTGTTCTACTTTGGGATTCGTATTAGCGTAAGTTCCCATTGCACCACTAATTTGTCCAATAGCTACAGATTCTTTCAGTGTTAACAATCTTTTTTTGTCCCTTATTATTTCTGCTAACCATCCAGCAAGTTTAAAACCAAAGGAAATTGGCTCACCATGAATTGCATGAGATCTGCCAATCATTAATGTATTTTTATGCTTCCTTGCTAATAATCTGACTTCATTTTCTAGGTTCTCAATTTCTGCTAATAACAATTCGCAAGAATCTTTTAACTGAAGAGATAAGCCGGTATCAAGAACATCACTACTGGTCATACCAACATGTATATATCTTCCAGAATCTCCTACAAATTCATTAACACTTGTAAGAAATGCTATAACATCATGTTTAACTTCTTTCTCAATTTCTGTAATTCTAGATTCATCAAACTTTGCATTTGAACGTATCTCTTTCATGGCATTCTCAGGAATTTTCCCTAAGGAAAAATTTGCTTCACATGCAGCTATTTCAACCTTAAGCCAACTCTGGAATTTTTCGCTATCAGTCCAGATTTTACCCATTTCGGGCAATGTGTAACGCTCGATCACAATTTTTATTAATTATCAATTTAAACTTTATAACCAAAATCGAATTATTGCTCTATACCTTAAAGATGTACTTGCCATTGAACATATTTGCCTGGCTATTATTTTCTTATGTAACATTTTTCTGGCTAATTAAGAAAGCGTAAATATAAAAATGTTTGCATTTAATCCTTTCGTTAATAATGGGTAATTTTTTAGTTCTTATTTAAAATTGGAAGGTATTAAAGAATTTGGATCTTAATCTTATAGAAGTTCATTATTCAGTCTTTTTTTATTGATTATTAGATGATTAAAAAAAGTAGATTAGACCTTTATCTTCTTAAAAGTGGTTTATGTGAAACTCGTCAAAAAGCCCAAGGTTTAATTCTTGCGGGCAAGGTTAGAGATATCAATGGAAAAGTATGGGATAAACCTGGACAACAAGTATTAATTGGAGCTGAATTTTTTATTGATTCCGCACCTATGTTTGTATCAAGGGGGGGGGAAAAATTAATGGCGGCATTTAATAAACTTGAAATTAAAGTAAAAGATAAAATATGTATTGACGCTGGCATCTCTACTGGGGGATTTACTGATTGCTTATTGCAACAAGGAGCAAAGTTAGTTTATGGGATAGATGTTGGTTATGGGCAGACTGCATGGAAGATTAGAAATAACCCAAAAGTCATACTTTTTGAACGAACTAATATTCGAAATTTAAAACCTAATGATCTTTTATCTAGAAGTAATAAATTACCAAATTTTGTGGTTGCTGATTTATCTTTTATTTCATTAAAGTTAGTTTTTAAATCAATTGGTAATTTATTAGAAGGTGATTGTATTGAGGGAATATTTTTAATTAAACCCCAATTTGAGGTGGGTAAAGATAAAGTCAGTAAAGGGGGAGTTGTTCGCAATCCTAAATTCCATACTGAGGCTATAGAGTCTGTTATTTATGCTGCTAAGAATTTTCAATGGAATATAAAGAATTTGATAGCTTCTCCTCTAGTAGGTCCTGCTGGAAATCATGAATATTTAGCTTGGATGACCTTAGGAAGTCAATCAAATACAAAGATTAATAGTGAATATATACAAACTTTAGTAAAAGAAACTCTTTGAATTAAAGAGCTTCTTCGTCTTTGTCTCCAGTTCTAATTCTCACAACAGAATCAATTGATGTGATGAATATTTTTCCGTCACCTATCTCTCCAGTTTTTGCTGCTTCGGCAATCGCATCTATGACTGAATTAACCTTTTCATCTTCTACGACAACTTCTACTTTAAGTTTTTGAAGGAATTCAACAGTAAATTCGGAACCTCTATATCTTTCAACTTGTCCTTTTTGTCTCCCAAAACCTCTAACTTCACTAACTGTCATTCCAACAATACCGGAATTTACTAATGCAATTTTTACATCCTCCAGCTTAAATGGACGTATGATTGCTTCAATTTTCTTCATGATTAAAGATTGAACATTCCTATTTTAATTGTTTTTTGGAAAAACATCCAACATTGAAATATCAGAAAAACATTCAACATTAAGGCCTGCATTCTTGGCGTCTTCAATTAATAGTTGGGAATTTTTTTCAGAAATTATTACTGTACTATTTGACAACGCTTCCCACTGATCATTCTCAAAGTGTGTTTGAAGCCATAACATTCCAATTGCAGTTTTTGGTTGAAGTGATTTATTCAAGTTTTTATCGATAGTTATTAAACAAATGTCCATTAATTTTTCATTGAACTAAACACATATAAACCTTTCGGTCGACATTATGAATGTTACTATCGATACAAAAATAAGATTTAACATCTTTTGACTTAGTCAATTGTAATACTTAGATTTGTTGATACTTTTGCGAATTTTTATCTTTATATATAGTTTTTATATAGGTTTAGTAAAAAAGTTCTACTAAAAATGAGTACAGCTAAATTAGAAGATTCGACTCAAAGACCGCTATATGGTGAAAGAATTATTGAAGAATCAAAAATAATTTGTTTCGATAATCCAAATAAGAAAAGAATTTATGAAATTTCTATTCAGTTACCTGAATTTACATGTAAGTGCCCTTTTTCTGGTTATCCAGATTTTGCAAAGCTAAATATTATTTATCAACCTAATTTGAAAGTCTATGAGTTGAAGTCTTTAAAGCTTTATATTAATAATTTTAGGGATATAAAAATATCACATGAGGAAGTTGTGAATAGAATTATGGATGATTTAGTGAATGAAGGTTCACCTCACTGGATACATTTAAATGCTGCATTTAACCCCAGAGGAAATGTTTCTATGCAGTTAGATATTTTTAGTGGGCAGAAAAGAAATTAAAAATTTTTTATTTCGTCTGATAATTTAAAAAATTCTTTTTTAAAACCAACTAGATTTTTATTACTAAGGCCTCCAATAGATAACTTTTGTGATTCTTTATTTACCAGAATCCATAATTGGTTAGTTGGTATAAGACTTATTATTGTTCCAAAAATTATTAAGATAAATGAAAAGTAAATAAATGGTATGGACGGATCATTTTTAATTATTAATCCACTGCTGGGGATTATTTTTTTCAGAGATACTTTTGAAGAGTTAACTTCTAAAGGATCGTCATTGATATAGAGATTATTCCCGGAAAAATTTTTTATATTCGAAATTTTAAGTGGACCATTTTCATTATCTATTGTTAAAAGGAAATTTTTTTTAGTCTCTGATCCTAATTCAACTAAAACTCCCCAAACTTGATTACCGATTTCTGGAATCTCCTTTAATTGTAATTGATAAAGAATATTATCTATTTCTAAAACAACATTTGATATTGCCCAATCTGCTTGATAAATAGTTAATCCTTTAAACCTGATTGGGTGATTAACTTTGGTTGTTTTTATTTCATTTAAATTTAGATCTTCAGAAGAAAAATTTAATTTTGAAATAAACTGTTTAGGCACACCATCACTTTCACGTTCTATAGAAAAATCGACTAATTTTACATTGGCTTTTGAGTTTGTGCTCTCATTAACAAGATCTAAAGTTTCTCCAGGCACTAAGTATTGTTCTTTTGATTGACTTGTAAAACTTCCATATGCTGAACCTATAAGTAAGACTATTAATCCGATATGTACAACTAAAGGACCGATTTTTCCAATTAACCCCTTTCTTGCAGAAATATGACTATTAAATTTGTATGTTTTCCATCCTTTTTTTTTCAGTAATAAATCTACTTTTGATATATGCTCTCCATCTTGATTGATTGGATGACTTGTAGTTAGTTGCAGTTTGCTAAATTTTTTTTCGCTCTTATATTCAATCCATTTTAATGAAGCTTTTAATGAAGGAATTTGCCTCCTGAAACTACAAGCTGCCAGAGAAATGCAAAGAAGAATTAATGTAAATAAAAACCAAAAGCTTGTATATATATGATCCAATTGAAGTTTTAAGACTTTTTCTCCATCTAAAAATCCAAAAATGGGAGCATTATTGAAATTATCAATATAGAATTTATTATTACTACCTTGAGGTATAAAAGTACCTATCCCACTGGCAATAGCAATGAAGATTATCAGCGATATAGCGAATCTTAAACTTGATATTTTTAAAATTAGATTCTTAAAAATAATCATTTAAATCCAATTTGAAAATAAATTTAATAACCCTAGGGAAACTAAAAATATCCCACTTAAAGTCGGAATAATTTGACTAAATTTTCTAAGAGCTAAAAATTGCTTTAAGTTTTCTGCAGTAGCTCCTGCAATGATTAATGGGGTTACTTGGCCTATCCCAAAGAAAAATAAAAAAATAATAGATATTATCGGGTTTTTAGCTTGCGATACCCAAGCCAAAAGAGTTGCTAAAACTGGAGTAATGCAAGGTGAAGAAGCTAGTCCAAAAGTAGTCCCTATGGCAAAAGGCGCTATAAATGTTGGTATTTTATCTTCAATTATTTTTATATCAGGTCCATTCGGAAACTGAAACTTTAGGATTCCTAATAAATTTAAACCCATTATTATTGCTATTAGGGCAACAAATGAAGTGTAATAAGATGGAATTTGCCCATATATTTTACCTAAGAATCCACTCGCAGCCCCCAATGCAACAAGCGAAAAAACTACACCTCCTGAAAAACTAATAAGTTTAAATTTATTTTTCTCTGTTCCGCCTATATAAGCAATAGTTACTGGCAGTAATGATAATGAACATGGCCCAAGACTTGTTAAAAGTCCTGCGCTGAAAACCAAAAATATAGTAAATGGACCAGGACTATTAAGACCATTCTGCATAAGCAAATTACCCTTTTGAGATAATTCTGAAATAACTAAATTAAATGATTCGATAGCTTGAATTTAATCCTTTAAATTCTAACTAATTAAGAGTCTTTCGTGTACTAATCATACCAATGAATCCTGTTGACTCTAATGAACATCTAACTAACATCCCTGCAATAAAAAAAGACGCTATTAATGAATTGCCACCATAACTAATGAAAGGTAGTGGTAACCCTGTAGTAGGCATTGAACCTGTTGCTACAGCAATATGCATTATTGATTGACCTGTCAACAACACACCACATCCGATAGCAACTAATTTTGTATAATTGTTCCTGCACTTAAGACTAATTCTTAGGCTTATATAAGAGAATACTGCTAAAAATCCTAAGAATAAAGTACATCCCAATAAACCAAATTCTTCAGCAAAAATGGCAAAAATAAAATCTGTATACATGAACGGCAGATACTGTAATTTTTGTATCGACAGTCCAAAACCTTGTCCAAATAGACCACCTGAACCTATAGCTAATAAACTTTGAACCAATTGAAATCCATTTTCTTGTTGATCTTTCCAAGGATTTATAAATGAAGTAACTCTTAGTTTTTGATATTCGTTATTAAGGATGCTGATCCATCCAGTAATTAATCCTATTGAAGCAAATGAGCAAAGAGAGCTAAGTTTTACTCCTCCACATAAACCCATTACCCAAAGAAAAATTCCAGTTAATGATGCAGTACTTAAATTAGGCTGTTTAAGTATTAATAAAATTAATAAACCAAAGGTGATAATTGAAATTAATTTTTTATCATTCTTTACTAGATTCCAATGTGCGAAAAGATTAGAAGCTTCTAGAATTAGAAAAGGTTTAATTAATTCAGATGGCTGCAGACGTAAATTGCCAACTACAAGCCATCTTGAAGATCCATTAACTGTAATTCCAGTAAGATTGGTAAGGAAAATCAAAAAGAATAAAATATAAAAAATAATTCTTGAATACTTTAAAAGATTTCTAATATTGGTATTAAGTACGAAAAAAAATAAACCAATTCCCGGAATTGTCCAAATGATTTGTTTTTTTAAGAAGTAAGCCCAATTTCCCATTTCCCTACTAGCTACCCACCAACTTGATGATCCTAGTATGCATATTCCTAGTATTGACCAAATTCCAATGATGACAATTAGGATTTTTGCTTCATAAGGCCATATCGCCCAAGGTAAGGGAAATATAGACTCTGTTAAATTGCGAAAATTTTTTTTGTAATTAGAACTAAAGGTTTTTTTTCTTTTAGAAATTCTTTTATATTTTATTTTTTCTTGACTTATCTCCAATTTTTTAGATGTATATTTACTATTGAGACGTTTAATTGAGATTTTGCCAAGTCTTTTATTAACGTTTTAAAGTGTTAACGCAATTAAAAAGATGACTTTTCATAAATTTTTTTTTGAAGAATAAAGCAATAAATGGACGACAGATTCATCATAAATCTTAAGAATTAATTTTTTATAAAAAAAAACTAGCTAAAAGGGACCTCTCCGTGATAGATTCCCTGAGTTTATATACTTACTTAAAACCATTCAGAGGGGTTTCTAAACTATGTTCACATCAGTGGACTCAAATAGAAAAAAACTTGAGCATCCTTCTAATGAGAATGTTCAAATTCCTCAATCCCTGAATAATTCGATCATCAAAGAAAGTAAATCTGGCATTGCCAATCAAATAGATCATTTGCTTTCCCAAAATGATGAATACACAAAATTGCAATTAACAATTTTTGGAATTACTTTTATTGTCTCTATTTTATTAGCATCAATAACTGGAATTTTTCTAGGCTTTACTTTTGGTTTTAGTATTTTTATAGGTGCAATTGCCGGCATTTTTTACCTACGTTTGCTTGCCAAAAGTATAGGAAAACTTGGTAAAGAATCATCAGGTGTATCAAAATTGCAACTATTAGTTCCAGTTTGCCTCTTTATTTTTGCAAGCAAGCTAGGATCTTTGGATATTTTCCCTGCGATGATAGGTTTTTTCATTTATAAGCCTTCACTCATTCTTTATTTTTCACGTTCTTAAGTAAATTTTTTTTATTCAAAACAAATGTTTTTTAATTCCTTGCTAACAAATTTTGCAGCATTAGAAGTTGGTCAACATCTTTATTGGCAAATTGGAAATATCAGACTTCATGGGCAGGTATTTTTAACATCTTGGATTTTATTAGGAGCGTTATTAGTTTTTATTTCTTTAGGAACTAAAAAAATGGGAAATGATCCTAAAGGCCTTCAAAACCTGCTTGAATTCCTCTGGGATTACATAAGAGATCTTGCTAGGACGCAAATAGGTGAAAAAGTTTATAGAGATTGGATGCCATTTATAGGGACTTTATTTTTATTCGTCTTTGTTAGTAATTGGGGAGGGGCTTTAATTCCTTGGAGATTGATTAAGTTACCAAGTGGAGAATTAGGAGCACCTACTGCAGATATCAATACAACTATTGCCTTGGCTTTATTGGTTTCACTTTCTTATTTCTATGCTGGTTTAAGCAATAAGGGTTGGAGATACTTCGAATACTATGTTCATCCAACTCCGATTATGCTTCCTTTCAAAATTCTAGAGGACTTTACGAAACCTTTATCACTCTCTTTCAGACTGTTTGGGAATATTTTGGCTGATGAACTTGTTGTTGGTGTTCTAGTCTTTTTAGTTCCGTTAATTCTCCCAATACCAGTTATGTTCCTAGGATTATTTACTAGTGCAATTCAGGCATTGATTTTCGCAACTTTAGCGGCCTACTACATTGGAGAAGCTGTTGAAGAACATCATTAGCTGTCTTCTATTACATTCAGACGCTTTTACAAAGGGTCTGTAATCTGGCAAAATATTTAATCGCGTAGGTCTGAAAATATCAGACCCATTCTTATAACAAAGGATGTCCAAGCGTGTATGACAACAAAGATTATCAAAGTATTAAGCTCTTTATTTCAAAATTATGGATTCGATTACTTCCGCTGCATCAGTTGTAGCTGCTGGTTTAGCAGTTGGTCTAGGTGCTATTGGCCCAGGTCTTGGACAAGGTAACGCAGCTCAAGGTGCTGTTGAGGGTATTGCCCGTCAACCAGAAGCTGAAGGTAAAATCAGAGGGACTCTTCTTTTATCTTTCGCTTTCATGGAGTCATTAACAATTTACGGATTAGTTGTGGCTTTGGTTCTACTTTTTGCGAATCCTTTTTCCTAAAAGTTAATATTGCTTCTAATCCTTATTAGCAATATTTAAATTTAATTTTTTAACTTCAACTGAATCATATGTTGGCCTTTAATTTCTTTGGTGCTACAGAAGGTGGATTATTTGATATAAATGCCACTTTGCCACTAATGGCGATACAAGTAGTTGCGCTTACTTACATATTAAATTCTCTCTTTTTTAAGCCTGTTGGTAATGTTGTAGAAAAAAGAGAAAAGTTTGTAAGTAATAATATTATTGAGGCCAAAAATAAACTTTCTGAGGTAAAAAAATTAGAAGCTGATTTATTAACTCAGCTTCAAAGTGCTCGTACAGAAGCCCAAAGAATTGTGAGCGAAGCTGAGAATGAGTCTGATAAGCTCTATAAAGAAGCACTAGAACTTGCTAACAATGAAGCAAATGCTTCAAAAGAAAAAGCAAGACTAGAAATTGAAAGTCAGACGTCTGCTGCTCGTGATCAACTTTCTAAACAGGCTGATGATCTAAGCGAACTTATTGTTAATAGATTGATTCTAGAAAAATGAATTTAACTCTTTTAGCTACAGAAGGTTTTGGATTGAACTTCAATTTATTCGAAACTAATATCCTTAATTGGGCTGTAGTTGTTTTCGGTCTTTATAAATTTTTGCCTGGTTTCCTAGGTAAAATGCTTCAAAAAAGGAGAGAAGGAATCCTTCTTGAATTAAAAGATGCTGAAGATCGACTCCTAAAAGCAACTCAAGCTTTAGAAAAGGCGAAGAAAGATTTATCTTTAGCAGAAGAAAAAGCTTCTCAAATAAAAGCAGATTCCCTTAAAAGATCTGAATCAATCAGAATGGAAAGTGAGAAAAAAGCGATAGAGGAGATGGCACGAATTAAACAAAGTGCAATCTCTGATGAGAGCTCTGAAGCATCCAGAGCAATTTCTCAACTTCGAAAAGAAGCTGTTGAACTGGCAATTAAGAAAGCTTTAGATTCTCTCCCAAATCGACTTGATAAAACAACACAAGAAAATTTGGTAACTCAATCAATTAACAATATTGAGGTGAACTAATGCCACTTTTAAATTCAGTTACTACACCATACGCAGAGGCATTACTTCAAGTTGTGAATGAAAATTCGCAAACTGAAGAGATGGTTTCTGAGGTTAAACAACTCTTGGAATTAATAAATAATTCCCCTGAATTGGAGAAGGCGCTATCCTCTCCCATTTTAGAGACAGATGCTAAGAAGAAAATCATTATTGAAATTTTTTCAAATAAGGTTAATTCTTCTTTACTGAATTTCTTAAAATTATTGGCCGATAGGCAAAGAATTGGAATCCTTACTTCAATTCTTGATAGGTTTTTAGAGATTTACCGAGAAAATAGTAATATTGCTTTGGCAACTGTTACTTCTGCAGTCGAGCTTACTGATGAACAGAAAGGTTTAATTACCAAAAAGATCATCAATATTGCTGGAACAGAAAAATTAGAACTTGTTACTAAAATCGACCCATCTCTTATTGGTGGTTTCGTCGCCAGTGTAGGATCAAAAGTAATTGATGCTTCCCTTGCTTCACAAATAAGAAAACTTGGCTTATCCCTTTCCAAGTAACTTTTAAATCAACCTTAAATTCTTAAATCCATGGTATCTATACGCCCTGATGAAATCAGTTCAATCTTAAAACAACAAATAACTGATTATGACCAATCTGTAAGTGTTAGCAATGTAGGAACTGTTCTGCAAATCGGTGATGGCATTGCAAGAATATATGGCTTAGATCAGGTCATGGCAGGTGAGTTATTGGAATTTGAGGATGGTACCGAAGGTATAGCTTTAAATCTTGAAGATGATAATGTTGGAGCCGTTTTAATGGGAGAGGCTCTTGGTGTCCAAGAAGGAAGTAACGTTAAGTCCACAGGGAAAATCGCATCTGTCCCAGTTGGTGAAGCAATGCAGGGGAGAGTTGTTAACCCTCTCGGACAACCAATAGATGGGAAAGGGGAAATTCCAACAAGTGATAATAGATTGATTGAAGAAATGGCTCCTGGAATTATCAAGAGAAGATCAGTGCATGAACCAATGCAAACAGGTATCACATCTATTGATGCAATGATTCCTGTTGGAAGAGGTCAAAGAGAATTAATTATTGGTGATAGACAAACTGGAAAATCTGCGATTGCTATTGACACAATAATCAACCAAAAAGGTCAAGACGTAGTTTGTGTTTATGTAGCTATTGGTCAGAAGTCAGCATCAGTAGCAAACATCGTAGAGGTCTTAAGAGAGAGAGGAGCCCTAGATTATACCGTCGTAGTTAGTGCAGGAGCTTCAGAACCAGCTGCTTTACAGTACTTAGCACCTTATACTGGCGCAGCAATTGCTGAACATTTTATGTATCAGGGTAAAGCAACACTTGTTATTTATGATGATCTAACAAAACAAGCTCAGGCTTATAGACAAATGTCTCTTCTTTTAAAAAGACCACCAGGAAGAGAGGCTTATCCTGGAGACGTGTTCTACTTACACAGTAGATTACTAGAGAGAGCAGCAAAACTTTCTGATGCAATGGGAGGAGGTTCTATGACAGCTCTCCCAATTATTGAAACTCAGGCAGGGGACGTTTCGGCTTACATTCCAACTAATGTTATTTCAATTACAGATGGACAAATATTCTTGAGTGCAGATTTATTTAACTCAGGATTAAGACCAGCTATTAATGTTGGTATTTCTGTTAGCCGTGTTGGAGGAGCCGCTCAGACAAAAGCAATTAAAAAAATTGCAGGAACTTTAAAATTAGAACTCGCGCAGTTTGATGAACTAGCTGCTTTTTCTCAATTTGCATCTGATCTTGATGAAGCAACACAGCAACAACTTGAAAGAGGCAAAAGACTAAGAGAGCTATTAAAGCAACCTCAATTCTCTCCTCTAAACCTTGCAGAACAAGTTGCAGTTGTTTATGCAGGAGTTAAAGGTCTTATTGATGAGGTTCCTGTTGAAGATGTAACTAAATTTGCAACTGAACTTAGGGAATACCTAAAGTTAAATAAAGCAGAATTCATAGAAGAGATTCTTAAAGAAAAGAAATTAAATGATGGATTAGAAGCGACACTAAAAGAGGTGATAAATGAAGTTAAATCATCAATGCTTGCCACAGTTTAAATTTATTTAAGGAGATACCATGGCAAATCTTAAAGAGATTAGAGATCGAATCGTTTCCGTTAAAAATACAAGAAAAATAACGGAGGCCATGAGACTTGTTGCAGCTGCAAAAGTTAGGAGAGCTCAAGATCAAGTTCTTAAGAGCAGACCTTTTGCCGATAAACTTGCACGGGTCTTAGAAAATATTCAATCTAGAGTACAATTTGAGGCTGTCGACTCTCCTCTATTATCCAAGAGAGAAGTGAAGAGCATTTCCTTGGTTTGCATAACTGCTGATAGAGGTTTATGCGGTGGTTACAACACAAATATTATAAAAAAGGTAGAAATAAGATATGCAGAATTAGTCAAACAAGGGTATCAGCCAAATTTAATTTTGGTAGGGAAGAAAGCTATTGGATATTTTCAAAATAGAAAGGATAGATATGTAATTAAAAGTACTTTCAAAGAACTAGAACAGGTACCCACAGTCAAGGACTCTGAAGGGGTTACAAATGAGATTTTAGCTGAATTTCTTTCAGAAAATTCTGATAGGGTGGAAATTATTTACACGAAATTCATCACTCTAGTTAGCTGCGCCCCTGTTGTCCAAACACTTTTGCCACTTGACCCTCAAGGAATTGCTGAGGAGAACGATGAAATTTTTAGGTTGACTACAAAAGATAGTAAGTTACTTGTTGAAAAATCAAATATTGAAAAAAGTGATTCAGAGAAGTTGCCATCAGATATTGTTTTTGAACAAAGTCCTGATCAACTTTTAGATTCGTTATTACCACTATATTTACAGAATCAGGTACTAAGAGCTCTACAAGAGTCGGCAGCTTCAGAACTAGCTTGCAGGATGACAGCTATGAATAATGCGAGTGATAATGCTAAAGAATTAGCAAGTACTTTGAATTTAACTTATAACAAAGCCAGACAAGCAGCTATTACTCAAGAAATATTAGAAGTTGTGGGAGGTTCAGCAGTTTAGCAATAAAATTTAGGATATGCCTGAATACAATATCAAAGTTCAATTTGAGCAAAAGACTTTTAGTTTTTTATGTTCTGATGATCAAGATATTATTTCAGCGGCAAAAATAAATGGAATAGATTTACCAAGTAGTTGTTGTTCAGGAGTTTGTACAGATTGTGCATCCATGATATTGGAGGGATCTGTAGATCAAGAAGATGCTATGGGATTAAATGATGATTTGAGGGAAAGGGGCTTTTCACTTTTGTGTGTGGCATATCCTAAGTCAGATTTAAATATTGTTATTGGTAAAGAAGTCGAAGATGATTTATATAATGATCAATTTGGTAAATATCAAAAATGAAATTAAGTTCAATTGATTATTATTTGGATTGGCCAGTCTCCATAAAATTAAAAAATTTAAGGGAATTTATAATTGAAAATTTAGAAAAAAGAGGTGATGTAATTCGATGGTCAATTGTTGATATTCAAAATTCTATTGACTCTTTTGGAACAAAAAAACTTAAAATTAAAGCTGTCTTGGCTAATTAAAAAATATAAATGAAATATTTTTAATAATGGAAAATTCACCAACAATTTTCATAATTCCAACTGGTATTGGTTGTGAAGTAGGAGGTTTTGCTGGGGATGCACTTCCTACCGCTAAATTATTAGCATCCGCAAGTGGATGTTTAATTACTCATCCAAATGTTATGAATGGCGGTACTTTTTCTGAAAAAGATAAAAATATTTTTTATGTTGAGGGCTATAGTTTAGACCGACTTGCTAAAGGAGAAATCGCTTTAAAAAGGGTAAAGCAACAAAAAAATTGGGATAATTTTTGATTCGGCCATTGAAAAAGAAATATTAGTAAGACATTTACAAGTTGCTGATGCATGTGTTTCTACTTTAGGGATTAATGTTCATTCTTATGTGATTACAAAAAAGCCATTAAACATAGTTATTGATTCTGATTCTTCTGAAATCAGTTGTGGCACAATTGAAAATCCTGATACTTTAATTGATGCTGGAAAATCTTTAATAGAAAAAGGAGTTACGGCAATAGCAATTGTGGCAAAATTTCCAGATGATTCAGATTCATTAGAAACAAATATCTATCGAGAGGGGAAAGGGGTTGATCCTATTTCTGGAGTCGAAGCAGTTATAAGTCATTTAATCAGCAAATTTTTAAAAGTTCCCTGTGCTCACGCACCTGCTTTAAATCCAATTGAATTGAATGAAAATTTAGATCCTCGTGCAGCTGCAGAAGAAATAGGATACACCTTTTTACCATCAGTACTGATTGGGTTAAGTAATGCACCTGATATTGTTGAATTGCCTCTTAAAAATGAATCAATCTCACTACACCCTGATCAGATTGAATCTATTGTCGTTCCTAATGGGGCACTGGGTGGAGAAGCAGTACTAGCAGGGATTGAAAAAGGTTTAAATATTATCTCTGTACAAAATCAAAATACATTGAAAGTGACGAATGAATTTTATGATTATCCCAATCTTTTTGAAGTGGATAATTATCTAGAAGCTGCAGGCATAATTCTTGCTATCAAAAAAGGTATCAACCTTGATTCAGTGAAACGGCCTTTAAAAAAAATCCAACAGTGTTCTTATAGTGATTAATAAGATATTGCTATAGGAACTCTCCAGTCACTTCCTAATGATTGACTGCTTAGTTTAAGGATTGGAGGAGCCTGCTTTCTTTTGAATTCCGCTTTTTTTATAAGTGAGATTATTTTTAAAATTAATTCTTTTTTATAACCATCTTCTTCTAGTTGCTGTAAATCTTTTTTTTCTTCAATAATTCCTTTAAGAATATTATCTAAAATAGAATAGGGTGGGAGAGAATCACTATCTAATTGATCAGGACCTAATTCTGCACTTGGGGCTTTCGTACGTATATTTTCTCCAATTATATTTACATTAGTATCTAACATATATGTTTTTCTATGATTAATTGAATCTTTACTATCAAGCCAATTGCATAATTTAAAAACATTAGTTTTATATAAATCCCCAATCACCGATAATCCTCCATTCATATCACCATAAAGTGTGCAATATCCTACAGCTAGCTCTGATTTATTTCCTGTTGAAAGTAATAAATGCTTTTCTTGATTTGCTAAAGCCATCAGAAGCGTTCCTCTGATCCTCGATTGAATATTTTGATTTGTTATTTCAGCCATCTCGAAAGATATGGTTTTTATAAAAGATTCTTCAAAAGAGGTCATCAGGTTTTCAATTGGGATGCTATTAAAATTTATTTTTAATCTTCTCGCTAAATCTTTCGCATCAGTTTTTGAATGGGATGAGCTCCACTTAGAGGGCATTGAGACGCAATAAATATTATTACTACCAAGAGCAGCTGTCGCAATCGCTGAGACTAGTGCTGAGTCAATACCACCACTTAGTCCAATTAAAGCTGTTTTAAAACCGCATTTTTGAGCATAATCCCTAACACCAAGGACTAATGCATCAAAAATTGATGACATCTCAGACTTTTCAAATTTATTTTTTTGAGGTTTTGTTTGCTCAATGTCCCAACTGGAGAGGTCTTCTGAAAAAGATTTTAATTGCTTAATTTTAGAGCCATTCTTATCAAGAACAAAACTATTTCCATCAAAAATTAAATTATCATTCGCTCCAATCTGGTTTACGTATATCAACGGTACTTGAAGATATTGCGCAGCAAAGCTGGAAACTTTGGATCTTAGCTCTAATTTTTTGAAGGTAAATGGGGAGGCCGATAAGTTCACTAAGATATCAACTTTTTTTTTCTTTAAATCAAAAATTGGATTCTTTTTATGAATTCCTCTACCTTCTATGTTTTTGTTGACCCATAAATCCTCACATATTGTAAAGCCAAGTCGCCAAGTTTTATTATTAATTTCTTTTGTTAATACAGAAACTTTTTCTTCTGATCTAAAGTATCTTTTCTCATCAAATACTTCATAGGTGGGAAGAATAATTTTACGAGCAATTATTTTCCACGCACCGCCCTCAAGCAATGCAACAGAATTATAAAGATTTGGGAAAAAAGAATCATTTATTATCTCAGCTATCCCGACTGTGATACTTAAGTTTCCATATTTTTTATTAATATCTAAGGCTAATTTGTCAAGAATTTGATATTGATTTTTGATTAAATTTTTTTTTAGAAGTAGGTCTTTTGCTGGATATCCCCATAGTGATAATTCTGGAGTGAGAACTAAATCAGCAGAAATTGAGCTAGCTCTCGAAG
>QCBX01000001.1 GCA_003281455.1 Prochlorococcus sp. AG-347-J21 | reverse complement strand
TTCTGAATCAAATTACTTAAAAATTTCTAACAATCATCAAGTCTTTAATGCTAAAAAAGACTCTAATCAAATAAATCAATATATTAATACCCCACAATTACCACTACCTAATATTAAAAATTTAAGAAAATGGATTAATAAAGATAAAAAAGCTAGTTAGCTTTTTACATCATACCTGGCATACCCATGCCTCCCATACCTGGCATACCCATGCCTCCCATACCTGGCATACCCATGCCTCCCATACCTGGCATACCCATGCCTCCCATTGGATCTCCACCGGGTCCTCCTGGGGGTGCGGCTTCAGGCTCTGGAATGTCAGCCATTGCAACTTCTGTTGTGAGGAGCATAGCTGCAATAGATACTGAATCTTGAAGAGCTAATCTTATTACTTTGGTTGGATCTAAAATTCCTGAATCTTTTAAATCCTCATATTTTCCTGAATTAGCATTGAAGCCTTTTTGAAGTCTTTTAATTTCAGCGACAACTACATCACCATTAAAACCAGCATTTTTTGCTATTTGTTTAGTAGGCTCCAATAGTGCTTCTTTTACTATATTTATCCCTGTTCTTAAATCATCGGAAGATGTTTGACTTAAATTTAAAAGGTCATCTGATATTTCAATTAAAGTTTGTCCACCTCCAGAGACCACACCCTCCTCAATAGCAGCTTTCGTAGCATTGAGGGAATCTTCTATTCTTAACTTTTTGTACTTCATCTCTGTTTCTGTTGCAGCTCCAACTTTGATAAGTGCTACTCCTCCAGCTAGTTTTGCTATCCTTTCATTAATTTTATCCTGATCATACTCTGAGTCTGTTATTTCAACTTCTCTCTTTAATTTTTCTACTCGCGCTTTAACCAAATCTTTAGTGTCTTCGAAGGCAACTATTGTAGTTTTGTCCTTCGTGATAGTTATTTTTTTTGCTTTGCCTAAATCATTAATTGATACTTTATTAAGTGTCATCGATTTATCTTCACTAATTAACTTAGCTCCAGTAAGAATAGCAATATCTTCAAGGGCAGCTTTTCTTCTCTCGCCAAATAACGGAGCTCTTACGGAAGCTACGTTTAACACTCCACTATTCTTATTCAAAACCAAGGTGGTTAAAGCCTCTCCTTCGATATCTTCAGCAAGAATTAGCAAAGGGGAGCCTGACTTCTGAATTTCTTCAAGTATTGGAACCAGATCAACTAAAGTTGAAATTTTTTGATCAGTTATTAATATTTTAGGGTTTTCAAGTTCACAAACTTGTCTTTCTTGGTCTGTTACGAAATATGGAGAACTATAGCCTCTATCAAAAGACATTCCTTCAGTTATATCTAATTCTGTTTCTAGTGATTGAGATTCTTCGACAGTTATTACACCATCAGAAGTAACAATATCCATTGCCTTCGAAATTATAGATCCAATTTCTTCATCACCTCCAGCACTAACTGTTGCAACTTTTTGGATATCAGAACCACTTAATGAAATACTTTTGGAACTTAATTTTTCTAGAACAAAAGCCAGGCCTACCTCCATACCTTTTTTTAACTCCATAGGACTGGCACCAGAAGCAATATTTTTTAATCCCTCTTGAACCATCTTCTGAGTCAAAATGGTGGCTGTTGTTGTTCCATCTCCTGCACTCTCTTTTGTCTTGGATGCAACTTGTTCTATTAATTTCGCACCCAAATTAGAAATAGGGTTCTCAATCTCAATCTCTTTAGCAACTGTGGATCCATCTCTAACTATATCTGGTGAACCAAATTTCCTCTCTATTACTACGTTTTTTGCTTTTGGCCCAATAGTAACCTTTACCGCATTAGCTACGAAATTTACACCTTTTTCTAGCGCTTCTCTTGATTCATTAGAAAAACTTAACTGTTTAGCCATTTTTACTCGATCTTTAGTGTTATTCTAATCTCCCATAGAATCATTTTTAAGGGATATTTAATTAAGTGGGGAAAGCCGAATTTCTTTTAATTAGACATACAAATTAACTCAAATAAGAGTATCTTTAAGTTATGGAAGGAACAAATAATCTTATTTTTACTCTTACCGCAATCCTCGCGATTGCTATGACACTGATATACTTTCCTTTAAGATTTTTCTTGACATTAACTGCTAGAAGTCGAAGACTAAAGCTTTTACAAAAAATTAGAAGGTTGCGAGATGAATTAGGCCAGCCTTATGAAAGTACATAACTAAATACTCATACCCCCGTCTATACTAATTGTTTGCCCTGTAATATAACTTCCTGCATTACTTGAAACTAAGAATGACACTAAGTTTGCAATTTGAGTACAACTTCCTAATTTTCCTAAAGGAATAACCTTTAGGATTTCTTCAGTTTTAAGTTTTTCAGTCATCTCTGTTTCTATAAAACCTGGAGCTATTGCATTAACATTTATGCCTCTTGAGGCAAATTCTTTAGCGCAAGTTTTGGTAAATCCAATAACTCCAGCTTTGGCTGCAGAATAATTTGCTTGACCAGGATTACCAATTATTCCAACAACAGATGAAATATTTACGATGCTACCATTTCTTTTTTTCATCATAAATTTTGAGGCATATTTTGTACACAGAAAAACTCCTTTTAAGTTTGTATTTAGTACATCATCCCATTGTTCCGATTTCATTCTCATCAATAGTCCATCTCTAGTAATTCCAGCGTTGTTAATGAGAATATCAATGGTGCCATTAATTTTGATTATTTCTTCAAAAGCTGAACTCACAGAATCCTCTTTTGAAACATCAAATTTTAATTTATGAGCTTTACCTCCTGAATTTTTTATTGAATTTACAACTTCTTCAGCTTTTTCATCAGAAGAAGAGTAATTAATAAAAACTTCTGCTCCTAATCGGCTTAGTTCTAAAGCAATTTCTTTACCAATTCCTCTGCTAGCTCCAGTGATTAAAGCAACTTTGCCTGATAATGAATCTGTATTGGACATTATGAAATTTTATAATTTTCAATCGTAGTACTATTTGTGTAATGATATTGCTTTTATTTATAATTGTCTAGAAAATATTAAAACCTCTATTGTGCACTTTTTAATACCAGCTGCAGGGAGCGGTAGCAGAATGAAAGCTGGAAAGAATAAATTACTTCTTGATTTAGAGGGAGAGTCTTTGATTTATTGGACACTTAAATCTGTTTTTTCTGCAAGCTCAACAAATTGGGTTGGAATAATTGGGCAACCGAAGGATAAAAATTTATTATTAAATTCAGCAAAGGATTTTGCCCATAAAGTTCAGTGGATTAATGGTGGTGACTCCAGACAACAGTCGGTTTTTAATGGTTTAAAAGCGTTACCAAAAGATGCTGAAAAAGTTTTAATACATGATGGTGCTAGATGTCTAATTAATCCTGAATTGATAGACCTTTGTGCCAAGCAATTAGATGAAAATGAAGCTGTAATTTTAGCTACTAAGGTAACTGACACTATAAAGATTGTTGATAATGAAGGTTTTATTAAAGAAACACCAGA
This sequence comes from Prochlorococcus sp. AG-347-J21, assembly GCA_003281455.1. Classification (GTDB taxonomy): domain Bacteria; phylum Cyanobacteriota; class Cyanobacteriia; order PCC-6307; family Cyanobiaceae; genus Prochlorococcus_A. Next base: position 201,917 of record QCBX01000001.1, on the reverse strand, counting down.
TAGAAATTATTTATGGGCAGCGCAAACTCCTCAGGGCTTTTTAGTAGATAGATTAAAAAAAGCTCATAAGATGGCAATTTATAAAAACTGGAAAGTCACAGATGATGCCTCTCTATTCGAAATGCTTAATTGGAAAGTGAAGATTATTGAAGGGACTTATTCAAATATTAAAATTACATCCCCTATAGATTTGAAAATAGCAACACTTTTTGTAAAGAACCCCTAGTTAAAAAGGTCTATCAATACTAAGAATGCCATCATCACCATTTAAGGTGGCTTCGTATCCTAAAGGAATGCAAGCATTTCCCGATATGTGGCCTATTGGGAGGTCAAAAAGAATAGGAAAATCAAACTCTTGGAGTCTTTCAATAATGCAGTTTTTTAGTGTATCTTTCCATTCAAGGGCGCAGGAATCATTAGAAAAACTTCCGAATCCAATACCAGCAATTTCAGAAAGTGTTTTAGTCATTCTGAGGTAAGTCAACATGCGATCAATTTTATAAATATCTTCGTTAATATCTTCAAAAATTATTATTTTCCCTTTGCAATCTGGAAAGTGATTAGTACCAATTAAAAAAGTAGCAATAGTTAAGTTAGAAACGATAATTTCTCCTTTAGCTTTCCCAGCTCTTAAAGGAATTCCTCTTATGTCCTCAACATATCCCTCAAAAAGTAAATTTCTTAATCTCTCAAGACTCCACTCTGGCTCTTTGAAAAGGGAAGTAACCATTGGGCCATGAATAGAACCTATAAATCCTTGAGAATATTTAGATAGTAATAAAGAACATGTATCTGAGAATCCAAGCATTAAACCATGCTGCCAAGAAGGTTCTTTTTCTAAAAGTCTTGCTGAACCCCAACCTCCTTTTGCAAAAATGATTAGCTTACTATTTTGTGCTTTTTCCAGTTCTTCAAATCTAGTTAGATCATCACCTGCAAAATAACCAAATTTTCTTGATAGAGAATTATTTTCATTAATTTCCAAGCCCCAGTTTTTTAAGATTGCTATACCTTTCTGAAAATTTTCGTCTTCATCAATATAGGAGCCTGGAGCTAAAATATCTATTAGATCCCCTTTTTTTAATCTAAAAACCATATTTAGAATTTATGAGGCAATAATAATTCCTAATAAAAGGACTCCTCCATAAATTGATTGATTTTTGAAGTGATTCCCGATATTTTTAATTGATTGTTTTTCTTCAGGAAATACCTTTAGTATATCTTTCTGCATTAAGATTGACGTTGTAAATAAAATTGGCCAAAAAATAAAATCCATTTGATTAATAAATCCGCATAATGCGAGAAAACAAGAAGTTAAAAAATAACAAATTTGAATAGTTATTCTTGTATTGTTCTGGAGGTTAATAGCGGAACTATTTATTCCAATTTTGATATCGTATTTTTTATCTGCTAAAGCATAAATCGTGTCAAAGCCAAAAGTCCAAAAAATGGTAGCTAGCCAGCAAAATAATAAAACAATACTATTTAAATTGCCTTCATTTGCGGCCCAGGGAATTAAGACAGCAAAACCCCAGCATATGGATAAGATTAATTGAGGATATTTAAACCATCTTTTGGCAGAAGGATAAATTAAAATGATAGGCAATGCTAAAAAAGCAAGTGAAATTGAAAGGATTCTTCCAGGCTGAGGTAGTGACAAAGTTAAAAGGAAGCTACATAAAATTAAAAAGAAAAGAATTGAATAAGCTGTTTTAAGACCGATTTTATTTGCAGCTAGAGGTCTATTTTTTGTCCTAACAACTCTTTGATCAATTTTTTTGTCCCAAATATCATTAACCACGCAGCCTAATCCACTTACTAGTAGTCCTCCCACTATTATTCTTAGCAACATTAAAAATGTTGGATTAGCATCTGGGGTTAAATATAAACTCCATCCAGCAGGAATAAGTAAGATCATTCTTCCAGTAGGCTTATTCCACCTTAATAATTCAAAAAAAGTACTTAATTTAATTTGTCGTTTTTTATTTTGCATATGACCTATTGTATATTTCATAACTTTAAATAATCTTACTAGTATTAAATGATTTCTATTATTTAATAATCAATCTTGGGTATATTTATTTATGGATTAAAGATATCTACATTTTATAAAAAGAAATGATACAAAAACAAGATTTAAGATATTTTCAAGAAAAGCAAATTTTAGTAGCATCTATAGATATTGGAACTAACTCTACACATCTCTTGGTAGCAGAAATTAATATAGAATTAAAATCATTTTCAATAAAATTCACTGATAAATCAACCACTCGTCTTGGAGAAAAAGATGAGGAGGGTAATCTTACTGAAGAATCAATCCAAAGAGCATTAGTTACTCTTAAGCGATTTAAGGAATATTGTAAAAGTAATGGAGTAAAACAAATAGTAACAGCAGCAACAAGTGCAGTTAGGGAAGCTCCAAACGGTCCAGATTTTATTAGAAGAGTTCTTGATGAAACTGATATTAAAATAGAAATGATTAGTGGTTCAGAGGAAGCCAGATTAATTTACCTTGGTGTTCTTTCTGGTATGGCTTTTGAAGATCAGTCTTTTGTAATCATAGATATTGGAGGAGGATCTACAGAATTAATACTTGCTGATAAAAAAGATGCTATAGCTCTTACCAGTTCGAGAATTGGTGCGGTAAGACTGAAAAATGATTTTTTGAATAAAGAGTCTATAAATTCAGAAAGATCGAGTTTTCTAATAACTTATATTAAAGGATCTTTAGAACCATCTGTTCGAAAAATAAGGAGTAGATCTAAGGGAGATAAGACTTTATGTATGATTGCAACCAGTGGCACTGCAACCTCATTAGGAAATTTGATTTCAGATGATTTGGGAGAATCTAAACAAAAGTTGCATGGTTATAAAATTAAAAGGGAAAATTTACAAAATCTATTGGAAAAACTTATTAAATTGCCAGTTTCGGAAATCAAGAAAATACCTTCATTAAGTGAGAGAAGAGCAGAAATAATTGTTCCAGGAGCATTGATATTAAACACCGCAATGGAGATGTTGAACTTTAATGAATTAACTATAAGTGAGAGAGCGCTTAGAGAGGGTTTAGTTGTTGATTGGATGCTTCGTAAAGGGATAATAAAAAACGAGTTAAATATTCAAAGCAATATTAGAAAAACAACCATAGTTCATCAGGCCAGAAAGTTTGGCGTAGATAGCATAAGAGCTGAGAAAGTTATCGATATTGCCTTTCAAATCTACGATCAAACTAAAAATATCTTTCATAGTGATAAAGACCCTAAAGCCAAAGAACTTCTTTGGGCAGCTTCTAATCTTTATAAATGTGGGAAATACGTGAATGTTGGTTCATATCACAAACACTCTTGGTACTTAATAAAAAATTGTGAGTTGTTGGGATATTCAGAAGCAGAAACAAATATTATTGCTTCAATTGCTAGATACCATAGAAAGACTTTACCCAAGAAAAGACATGAGTCTTGGCAAAATTTAATATCCAAAGAAGATAAAACATTAGTTCTTGAAATGTCATTGATTTTGAGATTAGCAGCATCTCTTGATCAAAGACCTGATAAGGCGATCTCCTCAGTTCAAATAAAATTGCAGGGAAATATTCTTATATTTAAACTTTTACCTTTAAATAAAAACCATGATCTTCTTCTTGAAAAATGGAACTTAGGATTATGCCGTAATGTAATAAAAGAACTAAAGAATTTAGATTTAAAAGTTATTTAGTTTTTTTAATAAGTTCTTGTTTTGGAGTTTGATTCTGAGAAGAGTCTGAAAATAAATTGAAAATTAAGGACGAGGCGATTAGTCCGAGAAAGCCTGAAATTAAAATAAATATCCAAAACCCTAATGGACTTAGATCCTTAGATTGTCTAGTTTTATTAGTTTTATTTTTGACTTCTTCAACTATTTCGTCAATTTTTATCTCCTGCCTTTCTGTCTTGAATTCATTCATTATAAATTCCGTATCAAGTTTCAGCTTCTGTGAAATTCTACGAACCATTGCTTTGACAAATACCTTTTCAGGTAGTTCTTCTTCATTACCCTCTTCAATGGCTTTAAGTTGATGAGATCCAATTTTTAAATCAGAAGCCAATTCTTCAACAGATTGCTCTCTACTTAACCTTGCCTCTTTAATAAAATTTCCAATTCTCTTTAAAGAGGATTGTTTTCTTTTTGTATTGTCTTCTGGGTTAGATTTTATTTCTTTCAAAGCTAATAAATTTTTACTAATTATAGTAATTAATATTTTTCTATCAACTTTAAGATTATTTATTCCTAAAGAGATGCCTATAAGATGGATTATAAAGATTAGATCTTTTTTGAGAATTACTAATCGCTGGGCTAATTATGTAAATGGTTGTTCTAATAAGTTTTTTCTCAATAGAAAATTTTTCCATATCTTTTAATTCTATTAATGATGTCCAACCATCATCCCAAGATACTCTAAATCCAACAATCACTTTAGTCTCTGGAGGGTAAAACTCTAGTAGAGTTTCTTGAGACCTTTTCACATGCCTAGCACTTAGATAAAGACATATAGAGGAATTGTGCTTCGCAAGATCTTTCAGAGATTCTTTTTCAGGCATCCCTGTTCGCCCTCCTGCTCTAGTTAAAATTATTGTTTGCGTTACGTCAGGGATGGTTAACTCAGCTTCATGATATGCTGCTGCAACTTGAAAAGCACTTACTCCAGGAACAACCTCGATTTCAATTTTTTCGTTTTTTAGAATTTCGATTTGCTCTCTTATTGCTCCAAAGAGGCAAGGGTCTCCATCATGCAACCTTACAACAATTTTCCCTGCCTGAAATTTTTCTATCATAATTGAGGTTATTTGCTCTAAGTTAAGCGAACTCGTTTTTATTTTTTCAGAACCTTCTTGAGAAAAATCTAAAATCTTTTCAGGAATTAAAGAATCAGTCCAAATAATGACATCTGCAATTTTTATTTTTTTTAATGCTTTTAAAGTTAATAATTCTGGATCGCCTGGACCTACACCAATAAAGGATATTTTATTATCCATTCTTTCTATTTTTCCCACTATATATTCTCAATCTTAAAAAAAATATTCCAATTAATCCAGAAGAAAATAGAAAAATACTTATGAATTGAGCCATTTTAATACCGCCATCACAGAAAGGCGGAAGTCCACCAATGCATAGTGGGTCAGTTCTTAAAGCTTCTATCCAGAATCTCCCAAAGCTATAACTTATCAAATAAAGACAGCTAATAAAGCCAGGCCTGAAAAAATCTGTTTTATTTTGTTTATTAAAAATAACAATAAGGAGAATGAAAATTAAGAGATTCCACAATGACTCATAGAGAAAAGTAGGATGAAAAAACTCGTAATTACTAAATTCTAAAGGCCTATTTTGGATAGGAATAAATAATTTCCAAGGCAAATTTGTTGGGACCCCAAATGCTTCATTATTGAAAAAATTGCCCCACCTTCCTATGGATTGGCCAAGAATAATTGAGGGTATTAAAATATCTAAAAAAGTTTTTAAATTAATTTTTTTTGACTTGCAAAAATAGATAATTGATATTAAACCTCCAATTAGACCTCCATGGATTGCTATGCCTCCTTCCCAAACGGCAAGAAAAGAAGGTATTTTTATGGCGTTATTGAATAGTTCTAAAGAAGTAAAAAAGTTCTCTCCACTATATTGCCGCCACTCAAAAATTACGTAATAAGCTCTTGCTCCAATTATTGAAAAGATTATTAATGATGGAAGTATTTCACTAATGTACTCTGGGTTAATATTCCTTGCCTTTGCAAGTTTTTTAGAAATAAATAGACCTATTAAGACTGAAACCGAAATAAGTAATCCGTACCATCTAATAGTTATAAATCCTAAATTTAAAAAGGTTTCTCCTGGAGATTGTATAAAAGCTTGAAATGTAAGCATCTAAGGAAAGTTAGATACCCTCTGCTGCTTGCACTTTTTCTACTTGTTTTTTCTTTAATACTAAAAGTATTTGTGTTAGGCCTACACCAATGAAGAATGCAATCAATCCAATAACTCTATAAGGGCTCTGAAGCACAACCTCAGCATCTAATTGTCCAAAGCCGCCAACGTTGGGATCATTAGTAAGAGGGTCACCTGCATTAATTTTGTCTTGTGCTTTTACGACAAGTTGAGGTCCAACAGGTACTGCTTCAGTAGTTATCTCACCATTATCGTTTTCTATATTGACCTTATAGCTACCATCTTCAATTGTTTCTATTGAATTTATAGTTCCTGAGGTGGAAGAAGTGAAAATTACATTATTGCTTTTGTCTCCAGTTGGGTATACCTGACCTCTACCTCTATTGCCTCCGATATGTAACGAGTATTTTCCATAGTGATATTCTTTATTAGTGGATGGATCAGGGGAAAGTACAGGGAAAACTATTTCTTTATTAGTATCGCCAGGTAAAGGTCCTACAATGATGATATTATCTTTCTCTTCACTGTAATTTGTGAAATAAACCCCTTCTGTCTCCTCTTTGATTTCTTCCGTCCATCTTTCTTGTGGAGCAAGTTTAAAGCCATCTGGCAGCATTACAACAGCACCAACTTGTAATGGGACTTCAGAACCATCAGCACCGATCTCTTTTAAATCATTTTTGTAGGGTATTTTGACTACAGCCTTGAAAACACTGTCTGCTCCAACAGATTGTGGAACCTCTGCAATTGTAGGCATCTGAGCTAGATGACAATTTGCACAGACTATCTTCCCTGTTGCTTCTCTTGGGGATTCATAGTTTTGCTGAGCCCAAAATGGATAAGCAAAAGTGATCTTTGGATAAAATACAATGCTCGAAATGAAAAGTAGAGTACAGATAAATAAACTTGTTTTTTTCATGATTTGATTTTTAAGACCTTTCATTTTTTATGACCACCATGGATTTTCATTAGTTCTAAAGTCAGTTTCTGACCATTGTTTGACGAGTACAGCATCATCTTCAATTTCTACATGCGCTAGTGCTAAAGATAAAGGAGCAGGCCCTCTGACTACCTTCCCGTTAGTATCGTACTGACTGCCATGACAAGGACATATGAATTTATTAGCACCACTATCCCATGGGACAACGCAACCTAAATGGGTACAAATTGCATTTAAACCAAATTCTCCTATTCCCCCACCCTCATTAACTATTAAATAAGTTGGATCTCCTTTTAGACCCTGCACTAGACTTCTGTCTCCTGCTTGATGGGTAGCTAACCAACCTGTCTTAGTTATTGGATTCCCTAATTCATCTTTAGCAGAAGTTCCACCTCCACCACCGCCTGCTCTTAAAGGCATGAAATAATTCGCTACAGGGTAAAGAGCTCCTAACGCTACACCAGTTGCAGTACCAAATGTAAGAAGATTCATAAATTGCCTTCGACCCATTGAAGGGACATCATTGGAACTTAATTGAGTCATTCGCTACTTGGTTCTGTTATTTATTAGTTATTATGAATCAAATTGTTCAATTTCTGTTGCAAATAGATAGGACTTTTAATAATTTAAAGTAAAAGTTTAGGAAGTCTTAATTAATTGATTTAAATGAACCCATTGCTAGTAGATGAAGTTATACATTATTTGATTCATCGCTGGGGGAAAAAATATGATTTTAGACTCTTTAGAAGAGGAAAATATGTATATTTTCAAATGATGTGGGGATTTCTTGGACAGGAATCATTCCCTTTAAGTGAAGATGAATATAAAAAATCGATAGCAGATAAAATCGAGATTCTAAATAGATGTGGATATTCAGAAGAAGTAAGGGAATGGCTAAAGAAAGTTAATGCTAAGCCAAGGTTAGGTAGAGCTGTTAGCTTGCAATTAAATCTTAATGAGAAGATGAAAGAGTTTTTGACTTAAGATTTTCTGATAAGTAAGTTAATCCAGTACCAACAAAAAATAAAAACACAATCGATATAGATAGCAATGACATAGTCAATGGGTCTGTTGAAGGGGTGATCACTGCAGATAATATCGCGGAGGAAATTACAACGATCTTCCAATTCGAAATCATTTTTTCCGTTGTAATTATTCCAAGAGAACCAAGAATAAATTGTAATACCGGTAATTGAAAAGCTATTGCAGTGCTGGACATTAATAAGAGAACAAAATCAAAATATCGCTCTATAGACCAAGTTGGTTCAACAATATCAGCACCGAAACTAATGAAGAAATTTATTGCTGCGGGGACTAATATCCACCAGGAAAAAATTAATCCTAAAAAAAACAGAAGACCTGAACCAAAAACTGCGGGTAAGATAAGGCTTTTTTCTTTTTTTGTTAAACCAGGAGAAATAAATAATATTATTTGATAAAAAATATAAGGCATAGAAACTATTAATCCGCTGTAACCTGCAACTTTAATAGCAACAAATAAAAACTCTCCTGGAGCAAGTTGTAGTAAATGAATATCACCAGCTGGGATTTCTAAAAAAGATATTAATGGCTTTATGATGAGAAAACTAAAGAATATTGAAATAAGTATTGAGTAAATTGAGTTTAGTATCCTTTGACGAAGCTCCTCTAGATGATCACTAAAAGTCATTGAATCTGATAATTTATTTTCACTTTGACCTGTACCTCTCATTACTATTTGATAAAGATTATTTAAGAAAAAGGTTTTAAAATACTATTGTCAAAGTCCAATTTGTTTTTAGATAGATTTAATTATTTGCTTAATTTAGGATTAGTTGGATCTGGTAATAAGAAAGGAGGAGCATCATTTAGGGATGATTCACCATAAGTTTCATATTCTCTGTACCCACCCATTTTCCCATTAGTTTTCATTAAAGCGCTTACGAAGGCAAGTAGTAAGAAAACAGTAGGAGCTCCAATTATTAATGCAGCACCAAATAGATATCCAACAATAAATTCTGGAAAACTATGATTTCCTAAAAATTCATGAGTGCCCAAAAGAAAATCAAACATTTAGATCTAAAATTTTTTTTATTATAAACTAAATTACTGTTTTAAGATTTTTTTTAATGTAATCTTCTCCTCTTGTAGGATTTCCCCAAATAATTTCTCCATTTTTAAAGGACACACAACCCGGTCCTCCTTTTTTGATTTTTTGCAAATCTTTAATCTTTACTAAATTAATTGGAACTTTAATGTTTCTTTTTGCCTTACTAAATAAAGCGGCTAAATCTGCAGCTATTTGAAGATCTTGATCAGATGCTTCTTGAGATGAAGACTTCAAAACTACATGACTGCCTGGTGATTCCTGAGCATGAAACCATAAATCGCCTTTTTTTGAGAACTTAAAGCTTATTAAGTCATTTTGCCTCATATTTCGCCCTACCTGAAGCTTCAATCCTGTGGGAGTATCAACTTGAATTGGTGAAGATTCTATCTCATATGTACTTTTCTTATCTTCTCTTTGCCTCTTGATATTGATATTAAACTCGTTACAAATTTCTTCCATAATTTCTTCTAGTAGTTTGATTTGCATAAATAGTTTTTCATGATTTAAAGAATTTAAATTTTCTAGAAGCGTAGTGAATTCATCTAATCTTTCTATATTTGTTTTGTAAATACTTAATCTTTCTTTTATTAATTCTCTAGATCTCTTTAGTTTTTTTGACTTTTTATATAGTTTTTGTCCTTTAATAATATCTCTTTTTTTAATTTCATTTGAAGAGAATATATTATCAGCTTTTTCTTTGTATACCTCGTAGTTTTCTGATTTTGTCAGAAGATCATATTGGATATTCAAATTTTTTTTCTCAATATTGATTTGTTTAAAAATTATCCCTTCAATTTTTTTTTCCAACAATTCAAGTTTTTTTTGCTTCAGATGATAATCATAATAATTCTCTATACCGGTACATAAATCTATCTTTTTTTCGCAATTAATTTCTTTATCAAAAAACCAAACGCAATAAAAATCTTTATTAAATATAGAAAAGTTAAAGTTATTGTTTTTAAACCTATTTATCCAAATCTTCCAATTTTTAAATATCTCCTTTAAGTCTGAATCGCCAATGAAATCGATATTTTTCCCCATTATTTCCGAATTGCAAGTTTTGCTAACAACCTCTAATTGTTTTGTGAGGATAGGGCTTACTCCTTGATAAGTATTTATTAAACAGTATTTCAAAGACTCAGGTACTATTGAGATTGCATCTTTCCATGATTGAAAAGACTCATCTTCCATAGGTTGTTTTTTGAGATTAACTGGAGGGCCAGAGTAAATTGATCCTGTTGAAATTGTTCTAAAACTAGATTGACTTGATTTAATTTGTTTACCAACTGCAATTATTTTATGTTTGTTATCCAAATAAAAAATATTACTATGTTTCCCCATTAACTCAAAAATTAAATACTTACTAATTTCATCTCCAGGTTTTTTTGCAAAACCAAATTTTATAACTCTTTCAAAATTATCTTGATCAATCGAAATTAAAGCCATATATTTTAATCCGTATCTTATTTGTTTAGAAAGTGTACTTTCTCTTCCAATTTTTTCCGGCTTATTTATCTTTAATATTCTGGGAGATTCACCATTCCATGAAACCTCTAACCAATTTTGAGAAGAAATTCCTCTGAAACATAATTGAATTGTATTAGAGTCAGGTTGTTGGGCAGTTTCAAACTTTGAAGGTAGGATGTTCTTTGTTAAATAATGCAAAACAGATCTAATAGATGTAATATCCATTATCTGTGGAACACCTTTTTGCATTATTCCTTTTTAGTTCACAAGATGTTTATCCTACTGTAAAAAATTTAATATGAAAAATCAAAAAAAACTCATTATTCTTACTGGACCCAGCGGGGTGGGTAAAGGAACAGTTGTTAAAGAAATATTAGATAAAGAAAAGAATTTTTGGCTTTCAATATCTGCAACTACTAGAGAACCTAGAGAGGGAGAGAAAGATGGGGAAAATTACTATTTTTTAAATCAAGTAAAGTTTAAAGAAATGATTGCACAAAATCTGTTCCTTGAATGGGCTCAATTCGCTGGGAACTACTATGGAACCCCTTTGTCTTCTGTTAATGAGAAGATAAAAAAGGGATTTACTGTACTACTTGAAATTGAAGTAGAGGGTGCAAGGCAAATAAAAAATAAGTTTCCTAATTCAATGTCAATATTTTTACTTCCTCCGGATAAAGAAGAGTTAGAGAGAAGAATAAGAAATAGGGGTACTGAAAAAGAAGAGGCTATTAAAAAAAGACTCTCAAGGGCTAATTATGAGATTTCAGTATCAAATCAATTTGATTTTGCATTAACAAATCACAATGTTGATGAAACAGCAAAAAAAATAATCAAGTTAATAAAAACTTGATTATTTTCTCTTTATCAGCTCATTGGATGGAATAATAAATCTGGGAAAAACCTATTAAATTCAATAATTATTCCAGCTGTAAGGCTTAGCCAAATTGCTGCTACCACTGGGGCAGATCTGACAAATTTTGTGTTTAGAATTTTGAACATTTGTTTTATGAAAGTTTTTTAAAGATGTTTAGCGAGGACCATTAAGTGTAATATTGTTATCTTTCTCTCTTAAATCACCATTTCTACCCTCTTTATTAGCGAGAAGAGGCCATTGCGCTCCTTTTACAAGACATTTTCTGGCTAAGTCTAGGTCAATAATGATCTCAAGATCTGCTGGATTCTTAGTCTTTTTTGATTCAATCAGATACTCTCTTCCTGACCAACCTATAATTCCAGCAATATAAATGAACAATACTCCGGGAATAAGTAAATCTCCTTCATGACCTCTATTTAAAAGGGCTCCCCATGGCTCAAGAGGAGGTCCAATTATTAAATGTGGAAGACCATCATCTCCGCATGATGCTTTTCCGTATCTTTCAAATCTTGCGATGTCTTTTTGAGTAGTTGCTGAATTTGCTCTCTCAATGAATTTAGGATTTTCAGAGCATTTTGTGAGGGCTGAAGCAGTATATTCCGTGCTAGCTCTATCTGCGTTTAAGGTAGGCCCATTTGCAGCTATAGCAATTGGAGTAATTCCGAGGAACAGAAAAACTGAGGTTATAATTGAAAAAAAGGATTTCATAAGTTGCAATCTTTAATTCCTTATAATGTGTTAAGTAAGAAATTAATATTAAAATAGAACAAGTTGAATCAAAAATGCATAAAGTTTTAGCTATTGAAACAAGTTGTGATGAGACATCTGTCTCAATAGTTTCTAATATTGGCGATACTTTCAAAATACATTCAAATATAATTGCCTCTCAAATAGAAGATCATTCAAAATGGGGAGGAGTTGTGCCTGAACTTGCAGCTAGAAAGCATTTAGAGTTATTACCATTTGTTTTAGATAAGGCTTTAGAAGAATCAAAAATCAAAATTGAGGAAGTCGATTATATTGCATCAACTGTAGCTCCTGGATTAGTTGGTTGTTTACGAGTTGGTTCTATAACTGCAAGATCACTTTGCATGTTGTATTCAAAACCATTTTTGGGAATTCATCATTTGGAGGGGCATTTATCTTCAATTCTATTTTCAGAAAACTATCCAAAGAAATCTTTTCTTACTTTACTTGTTAGCGGAGGACATACTGAATTGATAAAGGTTGATGAGAGAAGGGGAATGCAGAGACTTGGGAAAAGTTTTGATGATGCTGCTGGAGAAGCCTTTGATAAAGTTGGAAGACTATTAGGTCTAAGTTATCCAGGAGGACCGGCAATTGAAAAGATCGCTAAAAATGGGGACCCAATGAAATTTAATTTACCAAAATGTAGGATTTCTGATAAAAAAGGTGGATTTCTTAAATATGATTTTTCTTTTAGTGGTCTAAAGACTGCCGTATTAAGATTAGTTGAGAGAATAAATTTGGATGGGAAGACCATTCCAATTCCTGATATTGCCGCAAGTTTTGAGAGAGTAGTGGCAGAAGTCTTAGTAGAGAGAACAATAAAATGCGCGGTAGATCATAGCTTGGATAATGTTGTAGTTGTTGGGGGAGTTGCTGCTAACAATACATTAAGAAAAATGATGATTAGTGAAGCCAGTAAAAAATCTATTAAAGTTCACTTAGCTCCCCTTAAACTTTGTACAGATAATGCGGCAATGATTGGAGCGGCGGCGTTGTTCAGGATCAAATTTAAGGATACTTTTAGTTCCCTTAAATTAGGTGTCGCAGGAAGACTATCAATTGAACAAGCAAATACCCTTTATGAAGAAAAACCTCCTTTTTAAATTCAATGAACAAACAATCTAAAATCGAGATTAAAGAGAAAAAAAACTTTGTTGATAAAAATGAACTGAATTTGTGGAAAAGAGGTTTTACCCCTCAAGCTGAAATATGGAATGGAAGGATGGCAACTGTTGGGATAGGAATTATTTTTATAATTATTGCATTAATAAGCCAATTTTCTTAATAGAAATAAATCTGCTTGACTTAAAAGTAGTTTTGAGAGAGTTAATAAAATTAATCTTGTTCAGCTGATTAATTAAATTAAAAAGTATTCTATTTATTGGACTTCAGATAAGATTATTGATTTAATCAAAATAATAAATATTTTTTACTATATATAATTTTTCATGACGCCTGAAAGGCTTGGCTTACTTTGGGGCATAACTGTATTTGCAGGTGCTTGTGCTCGTTTATTTTCTTCTTTTACAGGATTCCCAAGTGTAGTTATTTTATTGCTTTCTGGATTATTCATTGGAAGATCAGGTTTAGGATTGGTTGAGCCTTTGGATCTGGGTCAAGGGCTTGAAACTATCGTAGGGCTTTTAGTCTGCTTGGTTCTATTTGAAGGTGGACTAAATTTAAAATTGCCTGAAGGGAATATTAGAAATACTGTTTTGAAAATTTCATTGATTAGATTATTTATTTCATTGTCAGCTGGAATCTTTATTGCTCATTGGCTGGCAGGCCTTTCATGGCAGGTTGCAGGAATATATAGTGCCATAGTTCTAGCTACTGGTCCTACAGTCGTCTCTCCATTAGTTGAACAAATAAAATTAGTTTCCCCTCTTTCGGAGATATTAAAAGCTGAGGGCTTGTTACTTGAACCAATTGGTGCAGTACTGGCTTTATTACTTTTAGAACTTACTTTAGGGGACCTACATGGGATCAATGAGGTATTTATTGCATTAATGCAAAGGTTAGGAGGTGGTGTTCTAATAGGATTAAGTGCAGGGTGGTTACTTTCAGAAATTTTAAAAAAAATAAAAAATGATGCTTCAATTGGAATAGAGTTGCAAGTTACCCTTGGCTTTATTTTCCTTGTGTATGGAATTTGTGAATATTTTTTACCAGAATCAGGCTTGCCGGCTTCTGTCGCAGCAGGTTTTGTTGTAGGCAAAAGAGAAGTTATTGATAAGGAGCGATTGGATAATCTAATAGGTGAATTAGCTCAATTAGCAATTACAGTTCTTTTCCCTCTTTTGGCCGCTGACGTTTCTTGGGGTGAATTAAGTCCGCTTGGCTGGGGAGGGGTTGTTTGCGTTTTTATGTTGATGGTAATTGTTCGCCCTATTTCTATTTGGATAGCAACAATTGGAAAAGATTTAGAATTAAAGGAAAAAGTATTTTTAGCCTGGTTAGCCCCAAGAGGTATTGTTACTGCAGCGGTAGCCTCTCTTTTTTCTATCAGATTAGAGCAGGCCGGTATCCTTGGGGCTGGCCGTCTCCAAGGTTTAGTTTTTCTAACTATATTGATTACGGTAGGGATCCAAGGCCTTTCAGCTAAACCTTTGGCGAACCGGCTTGAATTAGGCCAAAAAAAATAATTTAGATTGATTTAAGACATCTTTCAATTCGAGATATATCAGTTTTAGTCTCTGAGAAAAGTTCCCAGCTTTGAATTAAATCTGGCCCACTGAGAGATCCAAAAAAGGCTACTCTTAATGATTTCATTAATATCCCTTTTTTAATATTATGCATTTTTGAGATTTCGTTTATTATTTCTCGGGCATTTTCTTTGTCTAGTTTTGTAGTATTTTGCTCAAGTAGATAATTTAAGATTAGTTTTAGAGATGCTTTGCTATCCTTATTTCCCAGAAAAACTTGACCTTCTTTTTGAATTGGAGGTATTAAGAAAAATGGTTTTGATTGATCAATGGCATCTTTTAAAAGAGTCATAGAGTCTCTAAGTAAAATTGCTAATTTATAAGCCCATTCTTTAGATGGCGGGACCCAACCATTATCATCCCAGTATTGCTTCATGATCTCACTTAACTTTATTGATCCCATATTTTTTATATATTGAGAATTAATCCAGTTGAGTTTTTCCCAACTAAATTTGGCTCCAGCTTTGTTTATGTCTGATAACTCAAAAATTTTAGATATCTCATTAAGTGAAAGTATTTCTCTGTCGGCAGATTTTGGAGACCAACCTAAAAAGGCCATATAGTTTGATAATGCCTCAGGTAAATATCCCATATTTCTAAATTCGTCGATTGAAGTAACGCAATCTCTCTTAGATAATTTTTTCCCTTCACTATTTAGTATTAGAGGTGTATGTGAAAAAGTTGGCAATTTAAAATTTAATGATTTATAAATCAATATTTGTTTTGCAGTGTTAGAGATATGGTCTTCACCCCTTACAACATGAGTAATATTCATAAAATTATCATCAACTACAACTGCAAGATTATATAAAGGATCTCCAATCTCATATCCCTTTGCCCTTCTTGACAAAACTAAATCACCACCCAAGTCCTTTCCCTGCCATTTGATTTCCCCCCTTATCTGATCTACCCATTTAATTTCAATTTTTTCATCAATCTTAAACCTTATTACTGAAGTCCTCCCTTGGGATATAAATGTTTCTATTTCTTCTTTTGAAAGACTTCTGTGTCTATTATCATGTTTTGGAGGTAATCCTTTCTTTTTTTGTTCTTCTCTTAATTCAGAAATTTCATCTTCTGTTGTAAAACACCTATATGCAGCTCCACATTCCAATAGCTTTTTGATGTAGCTTTTATGAATCGAAATTCGGTCACTTTGCTTTATAGGTTCTTCATCCCATTTAAGTCCAAGCCATTTCAAGCCCTCTAATATATTTTTTGTATATTCAGATTTAGATCGAAGAAAATCTGTATCTTCTATTCTGATAAGAAATTTTCCGCCTATTTTTTGTGCATACAACCAGTTGAATAATGCTGTTCGCGCTGTCCCAATATGAAATAAACCCGTTGGACTCGGGGCTAGTCTTAAACGCTTTTCCAAATTATTTTTTAGAAAAAACGGGACCGACGGGATTCGAACCCGCAACTTCCGCCGTGACAGGGCGGTGCTCTAACCAGTTGAACTACGGTCCCAGAGTTTTGTTCTAAATTTATTTAGAACTTCATTCTTAAAATTATCAGATCATAATGCTTAATTTATGGTGTTGTAATAAAAAAAATTTATTAATTTGAGGATTTACAGAAATAATTAGTTTTACAGCTGCCATATTAAAAACAACCATTTATTTTTGAGGTCTAAAACCGGCAGGTTCTATTAACCTAACTTGGTTGCCTCTAGCAGTAAATTCTCTACCTTGGTCACTTTGTACAACAACTCTTCCACCAGACTTAACTCTGATGACTCTTGCACGAACCCATCCTAAAGCAGCTGATTCGAGGACTTTAACTACATCCCCAGGTTGAAGATCTAACTCCATCTTATGAAAAAATGATTTACATAATGTTGATCAAACGCGTCGTGGAGGACTTGAACCCCCGACATCAGGTTTTGGAGACCTGCGTTCTACCAACTGAACTAACGACGCATTTAAGTGATTATAAGCGCCTTTGTGACCAATAAGTTGATTAATTTACAACTTTATCGATCAAAGCGTTGTTTTACGCGAGTAGCTTTTCCTACTCTATCTCTCAGATAGAATAACTTAGCTCTTCTTACTTTACCTCTACGCTCAACTTTTAGAGAGGCAACTTGTGGACTATGTAGCATAAATACTCTTTCAACACCTATGCCTTGGAAAATCCTTCTAACTGTAATTGTCTG
The DNA here is from genome assembly GCA_003281455.1 of Prochlorococcus sp. AG-347-J21. Classification (GTDB taxonomy): domain Bacteria; phylum Cyanobacteriota; class Cyanobacteriia; order PCC-6307; family Cyanobiaceae; genus Prochlorococcus_A. The sequence continues at coordinate 185,009 of QCBX01000001.1, read as the reverse complement.
GTTAAGACCACCATGTCTTTTTGCAATTACAACACCTTCGTAGGGTTGAACCCTTTGTTTGTTCCCCTCTGTAATTTTTACTCCAACTTTAACAGTGTCCCCAACATAAATTTCAGGCAATTCTTTTTTTAGTTGTGCATTTTCAAATTCCTCAATAAGGTTTGAAATGCTTATAGTTTTTGTAGTTTCAGAAACCAATTTTTTTTCTTTTTGTTCAACTGCCACATCAATTGACCCGTCAGCTTCAATACTGGTTTCTAATTCATTTTCTTGTTTCTCTTTGGCCATTTTGGTCTTTTTTATCCTACAAGTTTATTATCTTAACCTTTTGACTCACCTTTAGTAACCTTTTTGGTAAATGAAATTGTTTTTGAAAACATTTGGAATCCTGTTATCAGCATCCATAAAACTCCCAGGGAATTAAATAATACATATATTAATTCTCCATAATCTCCAAGCCATTCTCCCTCGTGGAGGGACATTAACCAATGAACTTGATCTCTGGAGTAACCTAAAAAATCTTTTGAAACCCGATATAGAAGACCGGTAATTGAAGAAATTAATAATGGAAGAAAAATCCAAGGCGCCAAAGCTTTATGAAATTGCCTAGAATTAGATAAAAAATTCATTCCTGTTTCCTATTGTTATTGATAGATTTAAGATGGCCAAGATCATAATGGCTATTTTGATCATATTTATCTACTACCATTATTTATTCCAATGAAACATTTTGCAGATCTTTTATTAAATAAAAATAATTCCAAAAATAATGATCAAGTTCCTTTTATACAGAGGAGAAGAGGAATTGAAATTAAGTCTGCACGTGAAATAAATTTGATGAAAAAATCTAGCAGGATAGTCGCAACAGTTTTGCGGGAAATAAATGACTTAATTAAACCGGGAATGAGTACAAAAGATTTAGATAATTATGCAGAAAAGAGAATAAAAAGTTTTGGAGCTGTTCCAAGTTTTAAGGGTTACCATGGTTTCCCATCTAGTATTTGTTCAAGTATTAATAATGAGGTTGTCCACGGAATACCAAATAAAAATAAAATAATTAAAAATGGTGACTTAGTTAAGATTGATACCGGAGCATATTTAGATGGCTTCCATGGGGATAGTTGTATATCAATTTGTGTTGGAGAAGTTGGTTCAAAGGCTAAAAATCTTAGCGATGTAGCTTATAAGGCATTGTATGCCGGGCTTGCAAAAATCAAAGCAGGGATTACACTTTTTGATGTGGCTGGGGAAATCGAAGATGTTGTTATAAAGAATGGTTTTAGTGTTGTTGAAGACTATACAGGGCATGGAGTTGGTAGAAATCTTCACGAAGAACCATCTGTATTTAATTTTCGGACAAAAGAATTACCCAACGTCGTTCTTCGTGAAGGGATGACATTAGCTGTGGAACCTATTGTTAACGAAGGGTCTAAATTTTGTAAAACATTAAATGATAGATGGACCGTAATAACAAAAGATGGAAAATTATCGGCGCAATGGGAGCACACAATAGTTGTTTTAAAAGATGGTATTGAAATTTTGACAGACAGAGATTTTTAAACACTAATTTTTATATTTAAAAATAATTTGGCAATACAAAAAATTTAAAAGTTCTTTTAACGGGAAAAGTAAGTAGCTTAAAGGGTTTGGACTAATTATTATTAAGTATCTTTTAGAATTGGCCAATTCTAAAATCCTTTTGGATACAAATTTAGGGTTCATAATTCCTATAGGATTTAGTTCTGATTTGAAAGGCCCTAAGATGATTTTTTTAATAATTAATTTTTTTTTTGTATCTTTTTCTTGTAGGTTTCTTTTGAATGAAACTAATTGGCCAAGCAAGGATTTGCTTATTTCATATGATGGATTTAAGGCTGGCAATATTTCTGCTTCAGATGTGTTTATCCAGATCTCTTTTTTTATTAATGACTCATTTTTTATGGCAATATCTTCGAATAAATTTAAAAACTTGAAATTGCTTAATGCATTTATTTCTATTGAATTTTCATAATTGGTGTTTTCTCTACTAAGGTTATAAATGCCATGGTTCAAAATTAAAATATCAATATTTTTTAGATGTTTTGTTAATTTTGATTCTTGCCCGCATTCCCATTTAATCCATACATTAGGAGATTCAAGATTTATTTCAGAATCAGCTTTACTATGAGTAAATCCAATCACGCTATATCCTTTTTGGCGAAACAATTTTGTTAGTTCTTTCCCTAGTGCCCCGGAAGCGCCAGTAATACCTACAGTCTTTTTGTTATTAATTGAATTTATCATTGTTTTATTTTGATGAGATAACAAAAAATTAAAATAAACTTACTAAAAAAATCTTTATTTATTTGATTAAAACTCATAAATAAATATTTGTTTAGTATTGAAAAAAATATTATCTTATACCTATTAATCAATTACTCTACTAAATTATGAGCGATATATTATTAATTGGTTCATGTGAGTCATTTAGTGGTAAGTCTGCATTGGTTCTTGGAATAGCAAAAAGGCTTTTACTGGAGAAAAAAAAAGTACGGATTGGTAAACCACTAGCAACATGCATAGAACTTACTAATTTACCTGCAATGTCTTATGAAGGATTAATAGATGATGACGTAAAGTTTATTGGTTCTACATTAAATATCGAAGAGGAGAATTTAATTTCTTCAGTAGGATTATTGGATAATATATCAGCTGAAAAAAGAATATCTAATAAAGACTTATTTCCAGGGAAAGGTTTTGAACAAATTGAGGCATTGGCCAGTGATGATTTTGAGGGGTTGAATATTCTAGAAGCAGCTGGAAGTCTTCATGAAGGAATGATTTATGGTTTGAGTCTCCCGCAACTCGCTGAGAGTTTAGATGCGAAAGTCTTAATTGTGAATTTATGGGAAGATTGTAAAAGCGTTGATGCATTACTTGATGCCAAAAAACAACTAGGAGATCGTTTGGCTGGCGTGGTACTAAATGCAGTTTTACCTCAAGAAGTCGAAAAAGTTAAAAATTCAATAATACCTTCTCTTAAAGATCTCAATATTGAAGTGTTTGGGGTGATGCCTAAATCACCACTGCTCAGAAGCGTCACCGTCGGTGAGCTTGTCAGAAGACTAGATGCCCAAGTAATTTGTTGTCCTGAAAAAGATCATTTACTTGTTGAAACATTAAGTATTGGTGCAATGGGGGTAAATTCTGCAATGGAATTTTTCAGAAGAAGAAGAAATATGGCAGTAGTTACTGGAGCTGATAGAACTGATATCCAACTTGCTGCTTTAGAAGCATCGACTCAATGTCTTATTTTAACTGGTTTAGGAGAACCTTTATCACAATTGATTCATAGAGCAGAAGAATTGGAGGTTCCAATTTTAAAAGTGGAGTTAGATACTCTTGCTTCCGTAGAAATTATTGAACAAGCTTTTGGTCATGTCAGAATACATGAATCAATTAAAGCTTCTTATGCGATTCAATTAGTTCAAGAGAATGTAAATCTCAAAAGAATTTTAGAAAAGATAGATTTTCCCTGCAATTTTTCAGATAAATGCTAATTTCAAATATAGGAACCATTTTATTTTGAGTCGCTCTTTAGATTTACCAGCAACCGAAGGCGTTGATACATTAGCCCAAGAACTAGCAAAACTCCAAAATAATGGAAAAAGGAGGATTGCTTTTTTGGGTAGTAGACATGTACCTGTTGTGGATATTCACTTGATTGAATTGATTGCAAGGTCATTAGCAGAAGAAGGTCATAATATCCTTACATCTGGATCTCAAGGAGTTAATGCTGCTGTTATTCGAGCTGTGTTAGATATTAATCCATCATTATTGACCGTTTTATTACCACAAAGCCTTGATAGACAAATACCCGAAATAAAGGATCAACTTGAAAGGGTTATGCATTTGGTTGAAAAAAGTGAAAATGATGAATTACCTTTGCCGCTAGCAAGCAGTCTTTGTAATCAAGAAATTATTACTAGATGTGATCAATTAATATGCTTTGCCTTTCATGATAGTGAAACCTTACTAAACAGTTGTAGATGCGCTGAAGAGATGGGAAAAGTAGTTAGTTTGTTATTTTTTGATTAAATTAATCCATTCCCAACTATTTAAAGATGATTTATGGTACAAATATTTAGCGTTTAAATTTTGTGATGGCAGATAGTTTTTCCTTTGATATAGTTTCTGATTTTGACAGACAGGAATTAGTTAACACTCTGGATCAAGTAAGAAGAGAAATTTCTCAGCGTTACGATCTGAAAGGGACAGATACGGCAATTGAATTAGATAAAGAAAATATTTTTATAACTACTAATAGTGAACTAACATTAAATGCTGTAAATGATATAGTTAGACAAAAAGCAATAAAAAGAAGTTTATCTTTAAAAATCTTCGACTACGGTGTAATTGAGATTGTAAGTGGTAATAAAGTGAAACAGGAAATTATATTAAAACAAGGAATTAAACAGGAAATAGCAAAAAAAATCAGTAAAAATATTAGGGATCAAATAAAAAAAATAAACGTCAGTATCAATGGCGAAACACTAAGAGTATCGAGTAAGAGCAAAAATGATCTTCAATTAGCAATTAAGCTTATTAGTAAGTTGGAAGAGACTTTGAACATTCCCCTAAAGGCTAATAATTTTAGATAAGATTTCGAGTAATAATACATAAAAAATTTGGCTGATTATCCAGAATCACTTATTAAAGCATTGTTTACAAAGGTCAAAGAATATCCTCGTTTCTCAATTGGAGAAATAGAGAAATTTTGTTGGATGGCAGTTCATGAACATAAACATGGAGTATTGCCCTCTGAATATGACATAAGGGAGATAGATGAGGATCTATATTTACAACTTTTGCAAAAATTTAAATAAATATCTTTAAAAAATAAAATTCGTATTTTCTTTATAATTATTAAAAAAATATTTTAATTAAATGTCTTATTAATGCACTAAGTTAATTGATTAAATATGATAAAAAAAAGGTAATAATTTAATGTCAACATCTTTTAAAAATGTCACACCAACAGGCCCTGGTGGGACTGCCACTTTATTAATTGTATTGTCTTTTACTGGCTTTCTTCTACTCACCCAATCTCTCTTTGTAGTTCCTTCTGGACAAGTTGCAGTAGTCACCACTTTAGGGAAGGTAAGTGGCCCATCTAGGAGAGCTGGTCTAAACTTTAAACTTCCATTTGTTCAATCTGTTTATCCGTTTGATATTAAAACGCAAGTACAACCTGAAAAATTTGAAACTTTAACAAAGGACCTTCAGGTTATCAGGGCTACCGCCACAGTCAAGTATTCTGTTAAGCCAAATGAAGCAGGAAGAATTTTCGCTACAATTGCAAGCAGAAATAGTGATGTTTATCAAAAAATCGTTCAGCCATCTCTACTTAAGGCTCTTAAATCAGTTTTTTCTCAGTATGAACTAGAAACAATAGCTACTGAATTCGCGGTCATTTCTGAAAAAGTTGGAGATACTGTTGCCCAAGAACTAAATTCATTCGACTATGTTGATGTTAAAAGTCTTGATTTGACTGGTTTAGAGATCGCTGAAGAATATAGAGCAGCTATCGAACAAAAGCAAATAGCTGGACAACAACTACTAAGAGCAAAAACAGAAGTTGAAATAGCAGAACAAGAAGCACTAAGATACGAAACATTAAATAGAAGTCTTGATGATCAAGTACTTTTTAAATTGTTTCTAGACAAATGGGATGGTAGTACACAAGTAGTTCCAGGCTTGCCAGGTTCTGAAGGGGGTACACCGCCAGTCATTGTTGGTGGCAGAAAATAATTATTTGGAATTTATTTAATATTAAATACCTTCTGGCTTTCAGAAATTAGGTAATGGTCTACTAATTTTTTATAGCATTAAATGATTTATCAAATGCCTCGATAGTTTTATCTATTTCTTCTTCACTATGAGCGAGAGAAGTGAAGCCAGCCTCAAAAGGACTTGGTGCCAAGTAAATTCCATTATGAAGCATCTCCCTATGTAATTTGCCAAAGAGTTCAGAATCATTCGTTTTTGCCTCACTAAAGTTTCTTACTGGCCCATCACATAAGAAAAATCCAAACATTGCACTTACATGTCCTCCGTTTATAGCGATACCATTATTTTCAGCAGACTGCATTATGCCATCAATTAATCTGGATGTTATTGAATCTAGTTTCTCATAAGTACCTTCTTGCTTGAGCAGTTCAAGAGTTTTTATACCAGCAGTCATTGCCAGTGGGTTTCCGCTCAAGGTACCTGCCTGGTAAACCGGGCCGGCAGGAGCTACCATTGACATTATTTCTTTTTTCCCTCCATACGCTCCAACAGGTAGTCCTCCACCAATAACTTTCCCGAGGGTAGTTAAATCAGGAGTAACCCCAAATTTTTCTTGCGCACCTCCATAACTGATTCTGAACCCAGTCATGACTTCATCAAAAACCAATAGAGATCCGTTCTCAGTGGTTAATTCTCTTAATCCTTCTAAGAATCCTGGCTCAGGAGTAATAAATCCAGCATTACCTACAATAGGTTCAAGGATTACCCCAGAAATGGCATCAGGATTTTCGGAAAATAATTTTTTGACTGCTTCAAGATCATTGTAAGGCGCAGTCAGTGTGTTAGCAGTTGTTGTTCTTGGGACCCCTGGTGAATCTGGTAATCCTAAAGTGGCTACACCAGAACCTGCTTTCACTAAAAACATATCAGCATGACCGTGATAGCAACCCTCAAATTTAATAACTTTATCTCTTCCGGTGAATGCTCTCATAAGCCTTAAAACAGCCATGCAAGCTTCAGTTCCACTATTAACAAATCTAACCATCTCTACAGACGGGACAGCTTCTATAACCATCTCTGCAAGCTTGTTCTCTAATACGCATGGAGCCCCAAAGCTAGTACCTTTATCTATTGCTTCTTGTAATGCCGTTGTAACTTCAGGGTGGGCATGTCCACATATGGCAGGTCCCCAACTACCTATATAGTCAATATATCTATTGCCATCAATATCCCAAGCAAATGGGCCTTTAACCCTATCGAAAACAATCGGCTTTCCTCCTACAGATTTGAAAGCTCTCACTGGGGAACTAACTCCACCTGGCATTAAATCTTGAGCAGCATAGAAAACTTCTTCTGATTTGGTGCAATTTAATATGTCAGTCACGATTTAAATAAATAAAGCTTTGAGAAAAATTTAGTCATGTTCTAAGTTAGAAATAAGTAAAAATTTTGTCAATTCAAATTGAAATTCTACATTATGATATTTTTAGTGCGATAGTTTAATTGTAAATTGTTAATTTTTTAGAAAACACAGGACAAATTAGTTGTTATCCTAGATATCTCTTTATTTATAAGCGTTTTCAGCTATCACAGAATTCCAAAATATTTTATTTATATTTCGTAAAAATTATCCTCATCCTCAAAAGAATCCACATTTATATTGTTCAATTCAAGATTAATCATTACTGGGGTATGATCACTCGGGCGTAAATTCTCCCTTGGCAAGCTGTCTATAACACAGCTTTTAAGTTTTGATGTTAATTCTTTACTGATGTAGATATGGTCTATTCTCCATCCTTTATTTAATTCAAATGCGTTATTACGGTAATCCCACCAAGACCAATGACCACTGTTTTTTTCAAAAATTCTGAAAGAGTCTATTAATCTTCCTTTCAGAACATTGTTTAGTGCATTCCTTTCTACCTCTGATGCCATTATTCCTCCTTTATATTTCTTTGGATCATGAATATCTAAGTTTGATGGAGCAATATTAAAGTCACCCAACAAACATATTAATTCTCCTTTTTTTTCTTGTTCATCCAAAAATGAAGCTAAACAATTCAGCCAATTTATTTTGTATTCAAATTTATTAGATCCTAATTCTGATCCATTTGGCACATAGACATTTATAATTTTAATACCACTAATGTCAGCAGAAATTAATCTTTTCTGATCTAGGAATACCTCGATATTTTGATCAGAGTCGGTACTACTGTAGAATCCTTTTCTGACATTTTCTGGTTTTATTTTTGAAATAATAGCAACACCATTGTAGGATTTTTGTCCGTATATCTCCACTGAGTACCCTAAATTTTCAAAAGGTTCAACTGGGAAAATATTGTCCATCACTTTTGTTTCTTGCAAACATAGAATGTCTGGATTGACTTGATTAATCCAATCTAATATTTGTGAAAGTCTGGTTCTTATTGAGTTAACATTCCAAGTTGCTATTAACAATTTTCTACCAATTTATGTAAAATTAAGTTAGCAAAAAATTTTGGCGTTAAAGAATTTTGAAATTAAATAAAATGAAAAAATGTTTTTTGAAGGGTCTACTTAACTCAATACCTTTAATAATTTCCTGTATTTCCATAATTTCCTTAAAAGGAACTATACTAAATGCTGAATATTTATTTGAAGAATTAGATATCGATACTTCAACTAAAACAGAAGAGGATAGTGCAGTTCTTCCAACCAATCCATTAGAAATTGTGGAAATGATTAGGAGACAAAATAGTATGAATGACGCGACTAATCCTTCTGATGCTATTGACGATGCATTAAAGTCTTTTAATACTTTGGAGGAAAATTAAGAAATTTAATGCGATAAATTGTCATTTCAAATTTTTAATATGTTAAAAAACCCTATCCCAAAAGTTACTAACCAATTGCAGTACAGAGCAATAGGTATTATTTGTGGTAAATTTACACCCATTGATAGTAAGCATTTAAATAGAGGCTCTTTAATCGATGATAAAGGCGAAAAAATTGAAACAGTAGTATTAGGTAAAGCATTATCACTTTTAAAAAAGCATATCGATTTAAAGAAAAATTATTATTGGGTTGTTTATCCAAAGAATAAAAACACTCAAAACTTGCATTTACAGGTTGTAGGTATCTGGGATCCTTATCAACTGAATGATTTCTCAAATGATTGTTCAAAAGCAAACTTCTCTAAATTATTGGAAGAATTAGATTTAAAAGATAACTATTTTTCAGTAAGAGGAGAATTAGTTTTTGTCAATGCTAAAAAAAAAGAAATTGTTATTAGAATTTGTTCTGTCTCAAAGATAAAGAATTTTAAAAATAAAAGCTTTAAATTAGTCATAAAAGGGGAAATTCCTATTGAATTTATAAATAGTTTTGTAAGTCTAGATATCAACCGTGATGGCAATACTTTGAAATTAATAAGGTATGAAGTTATTGAAAAAGATATTTCTAGAGATAACTAGAATGAGAGTCTGATTTTCATCACAATTTTACTAAACAAAGAATCTTAGATTTATGGAAGATATTTTAATTGAATGTTCTCCTGGTATTTCTGGAGATATGTTGTTAGGAGCTTTTTATGATTTAGGGGTGCCTAAAAAAGTTATTGAACAGCCACTTATTGATCTTGGATTAAAGGATCTATATCAACTAGACTTTAAGGAATCAAAAAGTTGTTCAATCCGAGGCATCAAGGTAAAGGTTGAGAATATTGACTGTAGTCCTATTAAAAGAACTTGGAGAGATATTAAAGCACTTATTTCAAATGGGCACTTAGAAGATAAATTAAAAAAAATAATTTATGAAGTATTTGAATCTTTAGCAATTGCCGAAGGAAAAGTTCATGGCATTAAATCTGATGAAGTTCATTTTCATGAAATTGGAGCTATAGATTCATTGGTTGATATAATTGGAGTATGTGCTGCATTGAATTTCTTAAATCCAAAGAGGGTTTTTTGTAATGAACCAATGTTGGGGAAAGGTTTTGTGCAAACTGAACATGGAACATTATCTGTACCACCTCCTGCTGTAATAGAGCTAATAAGACAAAAAAATATCAAGGTTTTGAAAAGCTTTAACTCAATAGATGGGGAACTCTCAACACCAACTGGCATTGCGTTACTTGCTAATTTAGTCGACTATCTTGAACCTCCTTTAAAATATTCTATCAACTCTTATGGAGTCGGTATTGGTAATCTAAAATTTACATTCCCTAATTTGGTAAGAGTTTATAAAATTACTTCATTTGAGGATTTTTCTATTAAAGATAATGAACAAATTAGTCCAAAGTGTGAAGAGATATCTATTCAAGAAGCATGGATTGATGATCAAACACCTGAAGATATATCTAATTTTGTGGAGAAACTGAGAATTGAGGGAGCTTACGACGTTTCCTATCAACCTATCAATATGAAAAAAAATAGAATTGGATTTTCTATTCAAGTAATCTTGCCCATAGAGAAAAAAGAGTTTTTTAGGAGATTATGGTTTGATTATTCCAACACTATTGGGGTTCGTGAAAGGACCCAATCTAGGTGGATATTACTTAGACGCAGAGGAGAATGTTCAACGACTTTTGGAAATATAAAAGTTAAACAAACTTTGAAACCAGATGGATCAATAATTATGAAACCAGAAAATGATGAGGTTTTGAGATTACAACTAAGGCATAAAATATCAACGTACGAAATAAGAAAAATAATAAAAGAATCAAGCCAAAAATTTAAAGCATTTGAAAATTGGAAATGAGATTTAACTCAAGTAATCAAATATATCCTAAATTCCTTAAAAAAATTAATTTTGCTTGTTTGAAGAGTATTTTTTTTATTACAAGCTTGTCCTATTTTTGTATCTATTTTTTTAAAAATATTGACCAAATTTCTTTTGATGTCAATTTAGAAAGAAATGGAATTAATCTATTTTTATCATTTTTATTTTGTATTTTAAGTATTTACTTGAACGCTTATGCATGGAAATATATTGTTAGATGGTTCGGGAAAGAATTTAAAAGTAATAATCTAATATCTTTTTATGTTTTAACCAATATTCTTAAATACGTTCCAGGAGGGGTTTGGCATTTTGTAGAAAGATTTGATTTTATAAAAAAAATAAGTAATCCTAAAATTGCTTTGTATTCGACACTTATAGAACCTTATTTTATGTTGAGTGGATCTTTTCTCTTGGCATCGATGGGATTGATTTTTTCACCAATTTATATTTTTTTAATTGTTCCTTTGGTATTCCTAAATAGGAAATTTATTTTTCTGATTTTAAAAAGACTAGGGTCTCTTAAGGGAAAAGTATTTGATGTCTTGAGACTTCCAAATTCAAAGGATCAATTTGAAGAGAGAATAAATATAATTTCATTTTTCCCTACTAGAGCTTTATTTCTTGAAATTGGATTTGTTTTATCTAAATTTGTTGGGTTTTATATTTGCTTAAATACTTTTTATGCGAGTAATACTCTAAACGTTATATTTTTATTGGTAATCTTTTCTTTGTCTTGGTCTTTAGGCTTGGTAGTCCCAGCAGCTCCAGGAGGAGTTGGAGTTTTTGAGGCTTGCCTACTTTTATTTGTAGGCAAAAGTATTCCACAAAATATAATTATTATTAGTTTAGTTTATTTTAGGGTTATATCTACCTCGGCAGATTTGTTGTTAAGCTTCCCTTTCTTAATAAGAAAACTTTATAAAAGAATTTAGTTTTTTTTCTCTAAACTTGGTATCAATGTAATTGAAGCAATAAGGCCTAGAGTCATGATAATAATAGCTGGTAATATTGCCTCTACCATTCTTTCATCTCCAGCATATTGATATATCCTCACAGATAATGTATCAAAATCAAATGGTCTCAAAATAAAGGTAATTGGTAATTCTTTTATTGTGTCTACAAAAACTAAAAGTGATCCTACGAATATTGGACCCTGAAGAAGAGGTAGATGAATTTTTTTGATGATTCCCGGCCAATTCTCTCCTAGTCCAAGTGCAGCTTCATCTAGACCAGGAGAAATCCTCTCAAGACTTGAATCAATAGAACCCTTAGAAATAGTTAGAAATCGAACAAGATAACCCCAAATTAGTAAGCAAATAGCAATGAAATTTAATCTTGGAGAAGAAATGCTTATTAAAGATAAAGCTAATACAGTGCCTGGAATTGCATAACCTATTCCAGCAAGATTTGTTATTAGTCTTAGTAATAAGCTTTTATTTGGACGTCTTGCTAAGGAAATTATTAAGGAGAAAAACATCGTTATTAATGCAGTAAAAAATCCTAGACTTATAGTCCTGAATGATAGGGTAAGTAATTCTACAGATAATCCTTTTTGAATTTGATCGATATTGAGCAGAACCCAAAAACATGGAATTCCAAAAGAGAATATTGGAGGAAATAAAGATATTAATATTGCTAAAAGGGCTCTTGTTTTTTTTAATTCCCACCCTTGTGAATCTTTTGATGCAGGATTTTCACTCCACCTCTTTGATTTTCTTCTAGAGAATTTTTCAAAAATAATTAAAGTGAAAATTATTAATAAAGCTACCAAGGATAGTCCAATAGCACTTTTTGGATTACCTTCAATTATCCAATTTTCGGCTATACCTGTAGAAATACTTGGAATATTTAATAATGCAAATGTACCTAACTCATTCATTACTTCCATACACATTAAACTTATTCCTGTTATTAGTGCTGGTAACGCCATTGGAAAAGCGATTTTAAAGAAGCTCCTCCACGGCCCAACTCCTAATCCTCTACTAGCATTGATTTGATTAAGTCCAAATTTATTAAAACTTTCGTTAGCAAGAATGAATACGTATGGATAAGTAGAAATTGAAAGTATTAATACCCCCCACCATAAACCGGTTACTTGATACCCAAAAATACTTCCTAAATCCTGCAAAACAGCTGTTATTAGATATGCTGGGGCTGCTAGTGGAATGAGCTGACAAATACGGAGAACTTTTCTGAACTTAAAATCACAATTTGAAAGTAACCATCCATTTAAGGTTCCTAATCCACCTCCAAAAAAACTTGTTAGTACTAAAACTTTTAAAGTTTCTAAGACCTCTTCTCCCCCAGCAATGCCTAATGAAAAATTCCCACTTACAACATATTGGACTCCTTCAAGAAGAAAATTGGAAATTGGAATGATTACAAAAAGTGCGACAATAAACGAAGTAAAATAAAAAAAATTTAATTCGGTTAATGTTTTTTTAAATCCTTTAATAAGTATTTTCAAAAATTAATCAAATCCTAAATATGTAAACACTAATCTGTACTAAATCTACATGATGAAAGTTGATTCTTAATAGTTTGATGATCTAAGTTTTTACCAATTAATACTATCTTGTTAGATTTTTCTTTTGTCCATTCTTCATCATCTAGAGAAAATCGTTTTCCAGATAGGTGAAAAATGTGTTTTCTATCACTTTCCATAAACCATAATATTCCTTTCGCCCTAAATACATTTTGTGAGATTTGATTATCTAAGAAATATTGAAACTTCCTTAAGGAGAATGGTTCAAATGTCTCATAAGAAACTGATGTAAAACCCTCTATATTATTATTCAAATCGTGAGAATGGGAAGAGTGATCGTGAGAATGGGAAGAGTGATCGTGTGAATGGGAAGAGTGATCGTGTGAATGGGAAGAGTGATCGTGTGAATGAGAAGAGTGATCGTGAGAATGAGAAGAGTGATATTTTGAATTGTCTTCTACATCTTCTTTATCCTTATCAAATTTAAAAGTATCTGTTTCAAATAGACCTACACTCATTATTGTTTGTAATCCAACTTCACTATTGGTTGATCTCAATATCCTTGGTTCTTTTTTTATTTTATTTATAAATTTTTCGACTTTCTTTAATTGATCTTCGTTGACTAAATCACATTTATTTAGGAGAAGGATATCTCCATATAAAATTTGAGAATAGGCGACACTTGTATTACTAATTTCAAAATTAAAATTTTCTCCATCAATAACAGTGATTATCGAATCTAATCTTACTTTTTCTCTAAGATCTCCGGCTGCAAAAGTCATGGCTACTGGCAATGGATCTGCTAGCCCAGTAGTCTCAACAATCAAATAGTCTATTTTTTCAGATCTTTCTAAGACTTTAGATACTGTATTTAATAATTCACCATTAATAGAGCAACATATACAGCCATTATTTAATTCGATCATATCTTCTGAGCCTTCTATTATTAAGTCATTATCTATTCCTATCTCACCAAATTCATTAACCAAAACAGCTGTTTTAAGACCAACTTGATTTTTTAAAATATGATTCAAAAGCGTGGTTTTGCCAGAACCTAAAAATCCACTAATAATCGTAACAGGTAACAATTTTTTAGACATTTTGAAGAATTTTTTTAATGAAAAAATTTAAATTTGTAATTTTATTGATCGAAAACTTTATTTATTTCTGAAGCTAACGTTTGATCCAGATTTGTTATGCCTCCCAAATCATGGGTACTAAACCTAATTATTACTTTTGAATAAACGTTTTCCCAGTTAGGATGATGGTTATATTTTTCGCAGATTAAAGCAATTTTTGTCATAAATGAGAAGGCTTCAATAAAATTAGAAAATTTAAATTCTCTCTGAATTTGTGCCTTGTTAATCTCCCAGCCGGGTATTTTTACAACTAATTCCTTTAATTCTTCATCTTGCAAAAGGTAAGGTTCCATTAAATAATTAATATTAGTTTTTATTAATTACATTATAAATATTTTGCCTTTTTTTCACCAACTATATGTACATTCAAAACCCTTTCTTTTTGATCAAATCTATGTTCCCATAAATACACTGCTTGCCATGTGCCAAGCATAAGATTACTGTCCTGAAAACTTAAAGATAAACAAGTGTTTGTTAGGGATGTTTTAATATGTGCTGGCATATCGTCAGCTCCCTCTTGATAATGTTTATAAGAAATTTCTTCTCTACTTTTTGATAAAGTTAAGTAGGAATTATATGGGACTATGGATTGCATATATTCTCTCAAGTCTTTTAGTACGTTTGGATCAGCATTCTCATTAATAGTTAAGCTGCAACTCGTATGAAGTGAAGTTAAATTTAAAATTCCTGAATCAAAATTATTTTTTTCAATAAATAAATTTAAATTATTAGTTATGTCAATAAAACCCTCACCATGAGTTATAAATTCTAATTTTGAAAATATTTGTTCCATATAGGTAAAAACTCAATTAATTAATATTCTATTATGGATAAACGATGTATGTTTTATTCAAACATCAAAATTTTTATCTTAATATGAATCTAATTTATATATAAATTGTTGGCAGAAATTCAATGGAATAAGCTGGGGGCTTATCTTAAAGAAACTCAAATTTTAGGTTCAATCCAAAGTACACTTTATTGGGATCAGAATACTGGGATGCCCAAGAAAGGAGCTTCTTGGAGATCTGAACAACTTACCTATATTGCGAAAATCTTGCATAGAAGAAATTCTTCTGAAGAATTTTCTAATCTAATACAATCCGCTAAAAATGAATTATTAGATACTGAACAAAATTCCAATAATCAACTCTTCATTAGAGCTAAAGAGAGAAATATTAATCTTTTAATCAAGGAATTTAATAAAGCGAAAAATTTAGATCCTAAATTAGTTGAGTCTTTAGCAAAGGCAAAATCTAAAGGATATGAAAGTTGGCAAGAAGCCAAGAAAAAATCAGATTTTAAGGTTTTCTTCCCATTCTTTGAAGAACTAGTCAAATTAAGGATTGAAGAGGCAAAACAAATATCAGATCAATATTCACCATGGGAAACTCTAGCCCAACCCTTTGAGCCTGAATTAACTTTAAAGTGGTTGAATAAAATGTTTCAGCCTTTGAAAGACACTCTTCCAGAGTTGATTAGAGGAATTAATAAGCCTAAGAAATATAACTGGGATTTAAGTCCAGAATCTCAACACAATTTATGTTCTAAATTACTTGATGAGTTTGGGAGAGATAAAGATTTAGTTGTTGTTGGTAAATCTCCCCATCCTTTTTCAATTACATTAGGACCTAATGATTATAGGATTACGACAAGAATTGTTGAAGGTGAACCATTATCAAGTTTTTTAGCAACTGCACATGAATGGGGACATTCAATTTATGAGCAGGGTCTGCCATCACAAAGTCATCAATGGTTTGCTTGGCCTTTAGGTCAAGCAACTTCTATGGGAATACATGAAAGTCAATCATTATTTTGGGAAAATAGAATAGTTAAATCCAAATCTTTTTCGAAAAGATTTTTTAAAAAATTTGTTTCAGCTGGATGTAAATTAAATAATTATTTTGATCTATGGAAATCTATTAATCATTTGGAAGCAGGATTAAATAGGGTTGAGGCAGATGAATTGACCTATGGTTTACACATTCTGGTTAGAACGGAACTTGAAATAGATTTAATTGAAGGAGGGTTGCCTGCTGAAGATATTCCTGAGGAATGGAATAAAAGATATGGTGAACTTTTAGGAATAAAACCATCTAATGATTCAGAAGGTTGTCTTCAAGATGTTCATTGGAGTGAAGGTGCGTTTGGATATTTCCCTTCATATTTGTTAGGTCATCTTATAAGTGCGCAAATATCTACTCAAATGGAAAGAGACATTGGTTTGATAGATGATTTAGTCCAAAATGGTGAATATCAAAAAATCATATCTTGGTTAAGAAATAATGTTCATAAATATGGCAGGTCAGTTAATTCTATGGAATTGATAAGAACGGTCACTAAAGAAGAACTATCCCCAAACTATTTTATTAATCATTTAAAGTCTAAAATAAATGATTTTTGCTGAAACATTACTTTTAAAGAATTTGGTTGAGTGTGAGGATGTAATATAAATAAAAATTATTTTTTGATGGCAAACCTTAATCAACCCCCAAGCAGGGTTACACCAAATTTATTGCACATACTAAATGCTTTCACTGATAGCTCAAATAAAGTAATAAATACTATTGTTGAATTGAACTCTAATACCATAAATAAATATGAATTAATTACAGAAACGGGCCACCTTAAACTTGATAGAGTAGGTTATTCTTCACTTGCTTATCCTTTCGCTTATGGATGTATACCAAGGACATGGGATGAAGATGGAGATCCACTTGATGTCGAAATTGTTAGTGTAACTGAGCCATTGATTCCTGGATCTATTGTGGAGGCAAGGATTATTGGGGTGATGAAATTTGATGATGGTGGAGAGGTCGATGATAAGGTAATAGCGGTTCTCGCAGATGATAAACGAATGGATCATATCTCAAGTTATGAAGACCTTGGAGAACATTGGTTAAAAGAAACAAAGTATTATTGGGAGCACTATAAAGATCTAAAAAAACCTGGAACATGTACTGTTAATGGTTTTTTTGGTATAGAAGAAGCTGTTAAAGTGATCAAAGATTGTGAAGAGAGATACAAAAAAGAAATTGATCCTAAATTAGTAAATTAACTAATTTTTGTTTTCTCTAAATTCTTCAAATATTTCGCTGAGTATTTTGTCGGCACCTTGGAGCTTTAGTTTCTTTGCTAGTTTTATGCCTACCAGTTCAGGGTCATTAATATTGCCAATAACTTGATCTTTTATAAGCCTTTCTCCATCAAGAGAGGCCACCATACCAGTAAGGTAAAGTTGTCCATTATCAATATTACTATTAACACCTATTGGGACTTGGCATCCACCTTCAAGCTGTCTTAAAAAAGCTCTTTCTGCCAGACATCTTTGACTAGTGGGTTTATCTTCTAAGACATTTATAATTTCTAAAACCTTTTTATCATCAGATTTACATTCAATGCCTAGAGCACCTTGGCCAACGGCATGAAGAGAAACTTCGCTTGGGATAATCTGGTGAATTCTTGATTCAAAGCCTAATCTCTTTAAACCAGCGGCCGCAAGAATTATACAATCAAATTCTCCTGCATCTAATTTTTCAATTCTTGTAATAACATTTCCCCTGATATCTTTGAAAACAAGATGTGGATACTTATTTCTTAGTTGCGCAAGTCTTCTTAGAGAACTTGTTCCAACAATCGAACCTTCAGGTAAGGTTTCTAATTTATAACAGTTATTTTTTTTGTTTACTACTAAAGCATCTGCAGGATCTTCCCTTTTGGTAATGCATCCTAATTTAAGGCCATTTGGTAAATTGGTTGGTAAATCTTTCAGAGAATGTACTGCTATATCTGCATGGCCTACGAGCATTTGTGCTTCAAGTTCTTTTGTAAATAAGCCTTTGTCGCCTATTTTTGCTAAGGCTACATCCAGGATTTTGTCCCCTTGAGTTGCCATAGCTTCTATAGATACCTCTAAATTGGGAATATTCCTTTCTAGTTGATCTTTAACCCATAAAGTTTGAACCATTGCTAGTTTACTTCTTCTACTAGCTATTTTCAGCTTAAAATTAGTCATTAAATATTATTTTGAGTTTGAATTAAAAATAAAGTCGAATTTATTTTAAGCTATTCTTTTGCAAGTTTTTAAAGCTAAATATTTTACTTAACTTTTTTTATTTTATATATTCTTTTAAAACCCCATTTCTATTTGGATGTCTAAGTTTTCTTAGGGCTTTTGCCTCTATTTGTCTAATTCTTTCTCTAGTCACATCAAAAATCTGGCCAATTTCTTCAAGAGTTTTCATTCTTCCATCATCAATTCCATATCTCAATCTGAGAACATCTCTTTCTCTTGGACTAAGAGTCGCTAAAACTCCTTCTAAATCTTCTCTTAATAAAGTTTTAGAAACATCTTGCTCTGGATTTTCTATGTCAGCTTCGATAAAGTCTCCAAGTCTTGAGTCTTCTTCCTTACCTATTGGAGTTTCTAAAGAAATAGGCAGCTGAGCACTTTTAGCAATAAATCTTAATTTTTCAATTGTCATTTCCATACTCTCAGCTATCTCTTCTTCACTAGGTTTTCTCCCAAATTCTTGGCTAAGAACCTTTGTGGTTTTTTTTATTCTGGAAATTGTCTCATATAAGTGAACTGGCAGTCTAATTGTCCTACTTTGGTCCGCTATTGCTCTAGTGATTGCTTGACGAATCCACCAAGTGGCATAAGTAGAGAATTTGTAACCCTTTTCATGGTCAAATTTTTCCGCTGCCCTAATTAGACCCAAACTTCCTTCCTGTATTAAGTCTTGAAATGATAATCCTCTATTCATATATTTTTTCGCAATCGAAACAACTAATCTTAAGTTTGATTGAACCATTTTTTCTTTAGCTCTTCTCCCTAAAAGAAGTCTTCTCCTGAATTTGGGAAGAGGCATATCTATTAATTCAGCCCATTCTTTAACAGATGGGAAGCGGCCTTTTTCTGACTCATATTGGGTTGCTAGTTCTTCTAGTTGGAGTAAGTCAGCAATTTTTCTTGCAAGTTCAATTTCTTCATCCGGTCTTAAAAGTCTAATTCTCCCAATTTCTTGGAGGTAAACTCTTATTGAATCTTCAGTATATATACCTTTTGGTCCAAGCTTTATGTTCCCTAGGCCTTTATCTTCATCTTCAGAATCACTAAAATCATTATTGGTATCTAAGCTGCTTCCGTTTGAATCAGATGATGTTTGTAAGCTTTGGCTATTGATATTACTGTCTTCTTCAATAACTGTCTCTAACTTTGTGTTAATTTTTTTACTAATCTTTTTTTTTGAGCTAGGCTTGGAATCTTTTGATTCTGCTGCAACTGGACACATGATTGACTCCTTTCTACGGTGAATTTAACTAGATAAAATTTTATTTAGGACTAATTTGTACATTTAGTAGTAAAGTCCCCTTAATGTTAAAAAAACTTTTTCACAAAATGAGAATAAGAAAAGTTTTCTAAATTGTTGAAAAATTTAAATAGTGCTATAGATTACCTAAAGTAAAAAGTCTTGGGATTTCTCAGACAGGCAGATCACTTTTTGAATTTTAAGTCAATGATCAAAGCTTCATGTCTCCCTTAAGAGCAGGATACTTACAATGTGCAAAAAACACTTTGTGGAATGTTCAACAATCCAATACTAAGAAAAAGTTTTGAAGCCGGCAAGTAATCAGTTATTAAATATCTCCTACAAATTGGAAATTTTGCTTGATGTAGGCAGTATTAATGAAAGCTTTTACTATTTAGATGGAAATAATCTTGGAGCAGAAGTTGGAGATATTGTAAGTGTGAGACTAAGAGGGAGATTATTGAATGGGTTGGTGATCTCCAAAAAAAACTTTTCGACAATTAATAACGATGAAGCAAATATTACTGGAGGAAAAAGCATAAGATATTTGTTTGTTGAAAGTATTTTGCAGAAAAAAATAATTGATGATTCTTGGAGAGAATTGATAGAGTCCCTAGCATCTTTTTATATGGTTAGTAATTTAAAAATGCTTAAAACTGCATTTCCTCCTGGCTGGATTGGTAAATATAAGAATTTTTCTAAAGGTTTAAAAGATCAAATATGGATTGAAACTAAAAAAGAATTTGATATTAAGAAAAATGGATTAACCAAAAAAGAATTTTTCTTAATGAATACCTTATCTGAAAAAGGTAATTGGCAAAGTGAATTAATAAAGTCTGGTTTTAATTACACTCTAATTAACTCAATGGTCAGTAAAAATTACCTTGTTAAATCTAAAAGAAAAAAGAATATCAATAGTAAATTAAAATCCCTTTTAAATGATCATATTGCAACGAAAAAACCAAATCTTACAAATGAGCAAGAAATTGCATTTCAAGAATGTCAAACAATGAAACCAGGAGATGCTTTACTTCTGTGGGGCGAAACAGGTTCAGGTAAAACAGAAGTTTATATGAGAATTGCTGAAGAGCAATTTCTTAAGAAAAAAAGTTGTTTGGTACTCGCCCCAGAAATTGGACTAATTCCTCAACTTATTGATAGGTTTAGTCGGCGATTTAATAACGTCGTTTACGAATATCATAGTAATTGTTCTCCCAATCATAGAACCCAAGTTTGGAAGAAAATTATTAATGCTAATGAGCCTTTGATTGTAATAGGAACAAGGTCCGCAGTTTTTCTTCCAATGAAAAATCTAGGATTAATAATAATGGATGAAGAACATGATGTTTCTTATAAACAAGAAAGTCCTATGCCTTGTTATGACGCAAGAGAGATTGCTATTGAAATAGTAAAAAGGAATTCCGCAAAGTTAATTTTAGGGAGCGCAACGCCATCAATGAAGACATGGAAAAAGTGTATTTTTGAAAAAAATTTTAAATTGGTAAGAATGATTCAAAGGATATCCAGTAATGAGATTCCTGAAATAAGAATTATTGATATGCGGGATGAGTTCAAGAAAGGAAATATGAAAATTTTTTCCAATGAATTATTACAATTGCTTCCCCAACTACGCTTAAAAAAGGAGCAGGCAATAATTTTGATCCCAAGGAGGGGGCACAGTGGGTTTTTAAGTTGTAGAAATTGCGGATATTTAATAAATTGCCCTAACTGTGACGTTCCTTTATCAGTACATCTCGGTTCACAAGGAAAAAAATGGTTAAGCTGTCATTGGTGTGATCATAAATCGAGATTGATCAATCGTTGCCCAGATTGTCATTCAACTGCCTTTAAACCTTTTGGAATAGGTACACAAAGGGTAATAGAGTTTTTAAATGAAGAATTTCCTGACTTAAGAGTACTTCGCTTTGATAGAGATACAACCTCAGGAAAAGATGGTCATAGAGATATTCTTTCAAAGTTCTCTAAAGGTGATGCTGATATTCTTGTGGGAACTCAAATGTTGGCAAAAGGGATTGACATCCCCAACATTACTCTCTCAGTAGTTATTGCGGCAGATGGGTTGCTTCATCGCCCAGATATTTCGGCAGAAGAAAAATCATTACAATTGTTTTTGCAATTAGCTGGCAGGGCAGGCAGGGCTCAAAAAAAAGGAAAAGTAATTTTTCAAACATATAAACCTAACCACCCGGTAATTTCGTATCTTCAGAAAAGAGACTATGAAAGATTCTTAAGTGAAAACTCAAAATTGAGAAAAGATTCTAATTTATTTCCATTTTGCACGATTTGCCTTCTTAAATTATCAGGTGAAAATTATGAATTAACTGAGTCAATTGCAATTAAATTAGCAAAATATCTACTCAATATTTGTGAAAAAAAGAACTGGAAATTAATTGGTCCTGCTCCTAGTTTAATTGCTAAAGTAGGTAAAAAATTTAGATGGCAAATATTAATACATGGTCCTGAAGGATCAAAGATACCTTTACCTGATAGATCAATATTATGGAAACTTATTCCAAAAAATATTTTTTTAACAGTAGACGTTAATCCAGCAGAGTTGTAATTACTTTGATGGAAGTTGAGGTAAATCTGAACCTAATTTAAATCTATATAATCTTAATAAATAAGCCAATATTATAATTATAAAAATAATAGATATCCCAATCAAAAGTTTGTTGAGGTTCCAGAAAGAAAATTCAAGACTATTTATCTGCCCTTGATTTAAATTCCAAATTATTAGATTTTTTGTGATTTCTAAATTTGAATTATTTTTATCGGTAAGGATAGTTTTATTAGGATGAATAATTTTGAAAATGAGTTCTAAATTATCAATACCTTGAATAGAGTTCAGATCCAAATCTAACCTGTAAAAGTATTTTTTAAAAAAAATGAAGTTTTTTTGAGTAGTATTAATTTCTATATTTGTTGATTCTCCCGCTAACTCTCCAGCTTTATTTTGAGTGATTTTAAGAACTTTCTTTGTATCTTCTAAATTAAGATTTTTATGTTTCAAAGAAAAGGTTGATTCGTCTTGTTCAATTTCTGCTTCAGGAAAAATATCTTTCATCTTCTCTTCAAATTTTAATTGCCAAGGAAATTTCTTTATGTATTTACTTTCTATTACTAAATTATTGGTTATTGAATCAAGTTCACTAAGGTCAAGGGTATCCTCAATTTTAACGCAGCCACTTAAAAGTGGAATTAATAATAATAGTATTAAAAAAATGATCAGTGTAAAGCCTTTCTGAAAGGGTTTTGTTTCACCAGTTGGTGTCTCAGTTACATTAATAAATTTTTTTTTCTTCAACACTTCTCTTTTTTTGCGCAGTGAGTTAAAAGATTTTTTATTGAGTGATGGGTCGCTTTCAAACTGTACGTTCCAATTTTCTGGCTTTTTAATGTCAGGAGAGTCTATAACTTCCATCAAGTATTTTGCATTTTCTCTCGTCTTATTATCGTAAGATTTTAGAAGTTCTTTACAAAACCTTTTAGCCTCCACTTTTTTATTGATACCACAAAGAGCAGTAATTAAGATTGTTCTTAAATTTACTCCCTCTTTGCTTGATAAAGGAAATGATTCGATTATGGGCAAAAGAAATTCAATACAATAATGATACTCACCTTTAGCTAAAGCAAGTTCTACTGTTTCTAAAACTTGCTCATAAGTTTTCATGGGTTAGGCGACTATCATTGTACCTATTCCGGAATTTGTAAAAATCTCAAGGAGTAATGAATGTTCTATTCTTCCATCAATTATGTGAGCTGCTTTTACTCCTTGTGCTAAAGCTCTTATACAGCATTCTGTCTTTGGAATCATACCTTCAGTCACAATTTTTTTATCAATAAAATCTCTTGCCTCTTTGAGATTAGTTTTTTCAATAAGGCTTTTTTTGTTATCTTTTTCTTTTAAAATCCCTTGCGTATCAGTAAGAAGAATAAGTTTTTCAGCATTTATTGCAGCAGCAATTTCTCCAGCAACAAAATCTGCATTTATGTTATGGGAAATACCCTCTAAGGTTGATCCAATGCTAGAAATAATTGGGATGTATCCTTTAGAAATAAGAGGATCTAATATTTCAGGATTGATTTTTGTAACCTCTCCTACTAACCCATGACTCCCATCTCCTAGTTCTCTAGATTGAATTAAGTTGCCATCAAGACCTGATATTCCCACAGCTAAGGATCCAGTTTTATTAATGCCTTTTACAATTTGTTTGTTAACTCTACCCATTAGAACCATCTCTACAATTTCCATTGTTTTTTGATCAGTAATTCTTAATCCATTTTCGAATTTAGGAGATATTTCTAATTTCTTTAACCAATTATTAATCTCGGGTCCACCTCCATGAATTACTATTGGACAAACCCCAACTGTTGATAAAAGTGCTATGTCTCTAAAAAAAGCATTTTTTAAATTATCACTCTCCATAACAGAACCGCCATACTTGATAACAATTTTTCTACCTGAGAAACTTTGTATATATGGAAGTGCTTCGCTTAATATTGATACTCTTTGAGAATCATTCATTATTTAAATTTATTAAAACTCGATTGAATTGAGAAATTAGGTTTTTACAAATATATCTCTTTTTTCAATAAAAGAGAATAAAATCAAATTCTTTTTTATTATCGTCGATAATAAATTCTGATTCAAGACCTTTGACGAAAAACCTGTTTAATCTTTCTTGCTTTTCAATCCATTTTTCTAGAGGGACAGCGTTTAATTCGAAACGCATTCTGAGACCATTTTTTTCTTCCTTTCTAATTTCTTCTATTTCTTTTAGTTGGGGGGGATTATCCTCGTCCCACAAATTTAAAGATTCTAATGACGATTCAAGATGAGCTTTTATCCCATATCTCCATCTTGTAACATCTTTAACTAGCGCTGTTAATTCTTTTGGTCTATTAAATTTATTTATCGCAAAATTTTTCTTGTCAAACAACTCTACCGGAGGTATTTCGGAAGTCTTTAAACCTAATCCGATTAAAAAAATAGGTACTCCATAAAAAAAAGTAGGTACACTTAAATTTACTGAGTCTGTAAAATAAGCAGTCATTCCAACAAAAGCTAATATACCCCCTGTGGTTACGATTAAGTTTCCAGGCGATAGGTATTTCTTCATTTTGATTTAGTAGAATGGGTTATAAATGGTCTAACAAGTATTATGCAAGATCCTAATACTGCAAATCAAGGAGATTTAATTTTTAAACTTGATCAAGATAGAGCATGGCTATTAGAAAATCTTGATAAGGGTAAATGGCCAGAAATTAGAGGCGAACTTGCCGCACTTGAAAGAAAAATAAGCAAATTAATTATAAGTGTTCAAGAAAATAATGTTGATATTTGATTTAAAAGGGTATTTCGTCAACTTCAGGTACTAAAGGTGAACTATCCCAACTGGAATTTTTGGTGCTTTCTTTTTTTTCAAATGACTTATTATTTTCTTTTTGATCAGACTTAATAACATCAACTGGCGATATTTGATGAATTTTTGAAGCTGTTAGTTCTGGTTGCTTTTCTTTCGTTCCGTCTTTTCTAGTGACAGAATTCATCTTTAGACGTCCTTCAATAACAATATTTTGACCCTCTCTTAGTTCATTTACCATCTCTTGGGCAATATTTCCCCATCCTATGATCTTGAGATCTCTGGTTGGATCTTCACTACGTAATCCTTTAAAATTAACAATCATTTCTGCAATTGGAGTTTGGTTTTCTTTTGTATACCTCATTTGGGGAGCGCTATTAATGACCCCCTGAATTAAACAATGATTCATTACTTACTATTTAATTAAAGACATACTGATGCAGAATCAAGGAAATTGCTATAAAAATGTTTGGATCCTATCAGGGACTTCGGATGGACCTGTAATAGCTAATAGGCTTCTTGAACTTAATTATTCAGTCTTTGCAAGTGTTTTGACTTATAAAGCAGGGCAAGCTTATATTGAAAATCCAAAGTTACATATCATTACGGGGAAATTAAATAATAAAGATCAAATAATTAATTTCATAAATAAAAATAAAATCACATGCGTTGTCGATGCTACTCATCCGTTTGCCGTAATAATTTCTCAAAATCTTAATAATGCATGTAAAGAGATTAATACACCTCTTTTACTATTTGAGAGGAAATCTTTAATGAAAAATACTAATAATTTTTTTTATATTGATGATTTAAAGGATATAAATAACGTTGATATTGAGAATAAAAATATTCTTCTTGCAATAGGATCAAGATTCCTAAACGATACAGCTAATTATTATATGAATTGTAAAGCAAATGTATTTACAAGGGTACTTCCAACTCATGAGAGTATAACAAAAGCTTTTCGATCATGTATTAAAAATTCAAACATAGCGATACTTGAACCGAGTAAAAATAATAAAAGTATTTTAGAAAAAAAACTTTGTGATTTTTGGGAGATAGATTATGTTTTATGCAGAGAATCTGGAAGTTATTCTCAGAAAAACTGGGAGAGTATAGTTTCTGGAAGTAAAATGAAGTTATTTTTGATTAAAAGGCCGAAAGTTAAAAATGATTATTCTTACTCTTTTGATCAATATCACAATTTGATAAATCACATAATTAAAAAATATTGATGTTTAATTCATTATGGAATTATTAGTTATGATCACAACTGAATCAAGTAAAACAAATGCTGTGCGAATGGCTAAATTACTCATAAAAGAAAAAATTGCAGCTTGTGTTTCCATAAAGCAAATTTTTTCAGTTTATGAGTGGGATGATAATATTCAAGAAACTAAAGAGTATGAAATTACAATAAAAAGTAAACAAAAATTTAAAGATTGTTTAATTGATTTCTTAAATAAAAATTCCACATATGATGTCCCTCAAATTATTTACAAAAAATACCATGCTGAGATGAAATATTATGATTGGTTGAATAAGACTATTTGATTAAATCTATTTTATTAACTGTTTAAGATCAATATCCGATCTAGATCCTAATTGCGTTATAATTTGCCCCGCACAAATTGAAGCTATCTCTCCGCATTTTTTGAGGGAACAATTGTTTATTAATCCATGGATAAATCCTCCCGCATAGATATCTCCCGCTCCTGTAGTATCAATAATCTTGCCTTTCGTTATTGACTCAATTATTTCAACATTATTTTTGTTAACTATGAGAGATCCATTGCTTCCAAGAGTTACTATAACTAATTCACATAGGGAAGATAGGTCTTCTTGGCAGCTTGATAATTTATCATTTTTAAATAGACTTAACACTTCGGATTCATTACAAAAAACAATATCTACATATTCATAAATTAATTCCAAGAAACTTTCACGATGTCTATCTACACAAAATGAATCAGACAAAGAAAGAATTATTTTTGTATTAGATTGTTTTGCAATTTGGGCGGCTTTAATAAAAGCTTTTTTAGCTAATTCGCTGTCCCATAAATATCCTTCTAAATATAAGTATTTACTTTCTTTAATTACAGTAAAGTCAATGTCTTTTGGTTCAAACTCTACAGATGCTCCAAGGTAAGTGCACATAGTTCTTTGTGCATCAGGTGTAACCAAAATGATTGAATGAGCTGTTGGAGCACCTTCAATAGTTGGTGGAGTATTAAATATTGTTTTACTTTTTTTTATATCGTCAGAAAAGAAATCCCCAAATCGATCATTTTTCACTCTTCCTATAAACTGCACATGATTGCCTAATTCTGCTAAAGAAACAACGGTATTTGCTGAGGACCCACCTGAAATTTGTTTGATCACTTTGCAATTTTCTAACAATCTCTGAGATTCATCAGAATTAATTAGATTCATTGATCCTTTATCGAGATTATTTATCTCAAGAAACTCATCTTCAATATTTACAATGATATCTACTATTGCGTTTCCCAGGCCAATGAGATCAACTTTTTTATGTTCTAAATGTCTAAAGCATTCCTTCATTAATTTGGAATTAAATTACCTTAGTAGTGCTCTTTTAGGACCATGTATTGGGTCTTCAATTACTATAGTTTGATCTCTATTAGCCCCCAACGAGACAATGGCAATTGGAACCTCCATTAATTCAGCTAAAAATCTTAGATAATTCATAGCATTCTCTGGGAGATCAGATAGTCTTCTGCAATCTGCAGTTGAACATTGCCAACCTTTTAATTTTTTGAAGATTGGCTTACATTTTTTTAAGTCATCTGAATTTGTAGGAAAGTAGTCTATTTCCTCTCCATCGAGATCATATGCAATGCAAACTTGAATCTCATCTAATTCATCTAACACATCAAGTTTCGTAACGGCTAAACAATCAAGACCATTTACAGATACAGCATATTTACCAATAACTCCATCAAACCACCCACATCTTCTCCTTCTCCCGGTAGTGGTTCCAAATTCACTGCCCCTATCACAGAGTTGATCATTAATACTTCCTTGTAATTCAGTTGGGAATGGTCCTTCACCTACTCTTGTGGTATAAGCTTTTGCGACACCTATGACTCTATCAATTAAAGTTGGCCCCACTCCAGCCCCAATACATGCCCCTCCTGATATAGGGTTTGATGAGGTTACAAAAGGATAAGTCCCATGATCTAAGTCAAGTAGGGTCCCTTGAGCACCTTCGAAAAGAATATTCTTTTTGTTTTTTGAGGCTGCATGGATAGTCCTCGTACAGTCAACAACATGCTTTGATAATCTTTTCCCATAGTCAAGATATTCTTCAATAATATCTTCTAATTTAAGTGGTTTAATGCCATAGATTTTTTCTAGTAGACCGTTTTTTTCTCTTAATGGAATTTCGATCACATCACTTAGCCTTTCCTTATTGAGCAAATCTCTTATCCTAATGCCATTTCTTTGTGATTTATCGGCATAAGTTGGGCCAATCCCACGACCTGTTGTCCCTATTTTGTTTGAACCTCTATCAGCCTCCATCGCTTCATCTAATATTCGGTGGTAGGGCATTGTCACATGTGATGTTGATGAAATTTTTAATCCTGAGATATCAATCCCATTATCAATTAACATGTCAATTTCTTTAAGCAATATTTTTGGATCTACAACAGTTCCCGAACCAATTAGACAAGAAGTATTTTTATAAAGTATCCCTGAGGGAATTAAATGTAATTTTAAGACTTTATCATCTACGACTATAGTATGACCTGCATTTACTCCCCCTTGATAGCGAACGACAACATCTGCCGAACGACTAAGTAAATCAGTTATTTTACCTTTTCCTTCGTCACCCCATTGGGCTCCGATTACAACAACATTGGCCAATTTTAGAAGAGCATTATTTTTGTGCGAATATTTAATATATTCAAAAATATTGGTTTACTTTTAAAAAGTAAATGAATTGTATCAACTTTCTCTTAGAACCATTTTTTCAGCAAGAGAAAATTCTTTTGTTAAACGCTCTTTAAGTTTATCTGGTAAAGGTCTACTTGCAAAGTTTTTGTAATGACCTGCCATAGCATTTAATGCTGTTTGCATTGTGGTAAATGATTGTGTTTTATTAACCATCCCTCTATTTCTATATCTTGAAATATAGTCAGTTATGAGTGTAAGAGCCTCACTTCTTACTTCATCTTTATTAGGAGAATCTTTTGGAGTATCAACAGCTGTTTGTAATGTTTTAACAACTGAAATTGTATCCTTTGTATAGTCACCTGTCATAGCGGTTTTTGCAGCTATGGAAGGGGAACTAAATAATGTAAAAGCAACAATTAAGGATATTGCAAAAGATATAGCTTTGGTAAGATTCTTAAAAAATAATTTTGATGTCCATTTCAGTAACATAACTTAGCTCCCAAAAAAAATAAGCCTCAAGACTTTTTATTGTACATTATTTCAGATTCAGAAATAAATGTTTCTAACAATTTATCAGTACTGATTTTAAGCTTAGTACTATTTGTTCTGCATAAAAGTTCTACTTCTCTATTAATAGAATCTCTGCCAATAATTATCTGAAAAGGAATACCAATTAATTCCGCATCTTTAAATTTAACTCCAGCTCTATCGTTTCTATCATCAAGAAGGACATCAATTTTATTAATTAAAAAGTTGTTATAGATTTGCTCAGTAAGATCACTTTGAATAGGATCTTTTAGGTTTGTTGGGATAATAATAACTTCAAAAGGAGAAATCTGGATAGGCCAACAAATTCCTTTTTGATCATGATTCTGTTCGATAGCCGCTTGAGCTATTCTTGTAACTCCTATTCCGTAACAACCCATCCATAAATTTTTTAACTGACCGTCTTTATCAGAGAACTTTGCATTTAATTTTTCACTATATTTCTGACCTAGTTGGAAAATATGTCCAATCTCGATACCTTTTTTTTCTTTAAGTTCTTCATCATCATAAATACTTACTTTATCTCCTTTTTTTGCATTCCTGATATCCCCAATTAGATAGTCTTTCGAATCAAAAGAAAATTCTTGAAAAACTTTATGGAAATCAACTTTATTCCCACCACTTATAAACTTTGAAAGGTCGCTTGCAGAATGGTCAATTATTCTTGTCCATTTTTTTTCCCAATTAGAACTAGCTTTAATAGTTTTATTA
The DNA here is from genome assembly GCA_003281455.1 of Prochlorococcus sp. AG-347-J21. Classification (GTDB taxonomy): domain Bacteria; phylum Cyanobacteriota; class Cyanobacteriia; order PCC-6307; family Cyanobiaceae; genus Prochlorococcus_A. The sequence continues at coordinate 154,987 of QCBX01000001.1, read as the reverse complement.
TTTAAATCTGGCCCGATAAAACCTAAGGGTAAATCAACTAGATTTTTTTCGATAGTATTTTTGTCTTCAATCTTTTTAAGATTAAGGAGATTGAAGTGATGAAGTCTATTGATTAAGTTAAAAAGCTTTACTTCATTAATGTGTTGATCGCCTCTTATGCATGCAAGAATTGGGACCTCAAATTTACCTTCGAACTGTGCAAGGAATATTACTACTTTAATAATCTGACTTGGGTCTAAATTGTTATTATCGCAAACTTCTAGGATTGTTTTTTGATGAGGCGTTTCCAACCACTCTGTTATGTTATCTTTTAGTGGAATAGGTTTAGAGGGTAGAGAAACAGCTTTTTCGATATTGGCAGCATAAGAACCGCTTTTAGTGAACAAAATGGAATCTTCCCCAGCATCAGCAGTGACCATAAATTCTTTAGATGAAGCACCGCCAATTGCTCCACTATCAGCTTCAACCCCTACTGTCTGCAGTCCACAAGATTTAAAAATATTTTCATAAGCATTGCCCACTTTTTCATAGAAAGAAGCTAGATCGTTCTCTGAAGAATGAAAAGAATAACCATCTTTCATTATGAATTCTCTACTTCTCATCAATCCAAACCTTGGCCTTATTTCATCTCTAAATTTTGTCTGAATTTGGTAAAAACATTGAGGTAATTGCTTATAGGAGTTGATTGTCTCTGATGCAATACTCGTGATCACCTCTTCGTGAGTCGGTGCTAAACCAAATTCTTTACCTTGTCTATCTTTGAGATTAAACATTATTCCTTCACCTGCGGTATATCCTTCCCACCTTTCACTTTTTTTCCATAAATCTGCAGGATGAAGTTGGGGTAATAGTAATTTTGTACAACCAATACTATTGAGTTCTTTCTCTATTATTGTGGATATTTTTTCAATAACTCTAAGCATTAGTGGCATGTATGCATAAATACCGCTGTTAACTCTGCGAATATACCCAGCTTTTAAGAGTAATTGATGTGAAATAATCTCAGCTTCAGAAGGTGTGTCACGAAGTGTCCCCAGAGGAAATGAGGTGGTCACGCGCATACAGAAAAATCCTTAGATAATATTTAATTTTATCAATTAAGATGAAAAAATAATTCAAAGTGTCTTGAGTCCCTCAACGCGGCTAGTCTAAGAATGTTCTTTCTGCTAACTTCTTCAGTAATGAAGTTCAAACTCTTAAAAAAGTTCATTACTACTTAATCTTTTTCTTAAGTTTATGGAAAATATAGATTCCAATATTTCTAGTGAAGAGGAATTAGTAGGTATTGATGAAGTTCAAAAATTCCTAAATAGATCAAGAGCTTCTGTCTATAGGTATACAAATACAGATTTAAGAAATCTAAACCCTAGTTTTAATCCAAGAAAATTAAATCCCGAATTTCGGACTGATCAAAAAGATCCTTTAAAATTCCATCCTAATGAAATAGCAAGATTTGCAAAAGATATTTTAAGAATAAAGGAAGTTACTGTAGAGGTCTTTAATACACCTTCGTCAGCTGCTCAAAATATACTGGCGCAAATATTAGACGAACTAAAATCTATTAGGTCTTTGCTAGAAAAAGATTAATTAAAAAGTCACCAATCAATGTTTTGATTTATTGACATTTTGAATGTAGGATAATGATGTTTAATTATCTCCTTAATCTTCACCAATTAAGAGTTCTTGAGTTACACGAAATCAAAGCAGTTTATTCAAAGTAAATCAAGCGAAGAATCTTCTCATGGTTCTGCTCGAAATGATTTTGAAAGAGATGATGATGACCCCTTAAGTATAAGGAGTTTATCAATAACATCTTTAGGTATTATTTTTGCCTTTTTGACAATTTTTTTACCTTCAATAAGCATTTTAATTGGCAGACCTTTATCTGAAGGAAATGAGATAATTCATAATCACGATTTTAAAAAAGATGGACCTTAGTTCAATACCTCCATCTCCAATGAAGGGAATAGTGAATATTGTTGTTGAAATACCTGCAGGGAGTAGGAATAAATATGAATATTGCTCTGAGGCAGGAATAATGGCCCTAGACAGAGTATTACATTCTTCAGTGAGGTACCCTTTTGATTATGGTTTTATCCCAAATACCCTTGCTGAAGATGGAGCTCCCCTTGATGCAATGGTGATAATGGACGAACCTACTTTTGCGGGCTGTCTAATAAAAGCTAGACCTATTGGAGTTTTGGATATGCATGATTGTGGTGCATATGATGGAAAACTTTTATGTGTGCCTATGGCTAATCCTAGGCAGGCTAACATAGTTAGTATTAATCAAATTGCCCCTAATCAGCTTGAGGATGTTGCAGAATTTTTTAGAACAAGTAAAGGACTCGATGGAAGAACAGTTCAAATTGATGGTTGGAGGGATTTTGATGTAGTTGAAAATTTATTGAAAAGTTGTATGCCTCTAAAAAAGAAAAACTTTAAAGTACTTAAGAAATCAAATATTAGTAAATTAAATTGAAAAAAATAATTTTTTATAGTTATTTAAAATGCTCTACATGCCGAAAAGCTGCAAAGTGGCTTGAAAGCAAAGATTTTGAATTTCAGTTAATTGATATTGTAAAAGAACCTCCACTTGTTAATTATTTAAATCTAGCCTTAGAACAATACTCTGATGATAAGAAAAGGATTTTTAATACAAGAGGTAAAGCCTTTAAAACTCTTGATCTTGATATTGATCGTTTGTCAAAGGAAGAAATTATTCAACTTCTTTTAAGTGATGGTAAATTAATAAAAAGACCATTTTTGATTTATGAAGGGAAAAAAGTAATATTAGGTTTTAACGAAATTGAATATGCAAAACAATTTATATAAGTTTAGAAAATCAAGACTTGATTAATCCTATGCGTAGTTCCATAAAAAGTTTTTTAAAAGAATGGGGTCTACTAATTCTATTAACTTTTTTTGTTTCTTCTTGTAGATCATTTTTTGCAGAACCACGTTATATCCCTTCTGGTTCAATGCTCCCAGAATTACAAATTAATGATAGGTTAATTATTGAAAAATTCTCGCTAAGAAACTCTTTACCAAAAAGAGGAGATATTGTTGTTTTTAACTCACCTTACTCGTTTGACAAGAAATTAATTTCATCAAGATCTAAGCCTTTACCAAAAAAAAGATATTGTTTTTTTATGAGTTTTCCTCCAATGTCGTTTATTCCTGGTTTGAGGGATCAAGCCTGCGATGCTTATATTAAAAGAGTGGTGGCCCTTCCAGGAGAAATTGTAAGTGTAAACTCTAATGGTGAATTAATAATAAATAATAAATTAATTCCTGAGCCCTATGTCTCTTATAAGTGCTCATTACCCCTATTTAATAAATGTGGTAAATTTGAAAACATAAAAGTGCCAGAAGATCATTTTTTAGTTTTAGGTGATAATAGGGCAAATAGCTGGGATGGAAGATATTGGCCTGGAAGTAAATTTCTTCATAAAAAAGAGATAATTGGTAAAGCATATTTCAGATTTTGGCCTCTTAGTCAAGTTGGCTTTTTCAGAAAATGAAGCTTTTTCCCTGACTCTGACTTTATCAAAATAAATTTTTAACAAGGCTTAATTTAAAGTGCTCCTGAAGCAGTTGAATCAAGTATTCCCCCTAGGTGTGTTGTAATGTTTAGAGCGCTAATCACAGGGGGCTTATTAGGATCATTAAAAAGATCAATTATAGTTATGCCACCATTACCCTGTTTTATCATCCAAATATTTGAATAATTAATCCCAAGGATATTACAAATTAGAGTTTTATTGACTGCATCATGAGCAACTATGAGGCTTTGATCATTATCCTTTTGAGATAAACAAATTTTGTCAAAAGCTTCTACTGACCTTTCTGATACATCTTTTATACATTCACCTTCGGGCATTATTACTTCTTCAGGTTTGTCATGCCAATTTTTTAGTAAAGTAGGCCACTCTTCTCTAATTTCTGCTTCCAATTTACCCTCCCATAATCCGTGACTGATTTCTACGAGTGAATCTATTTTTTCAATTTTTAAATCTTTGTTATTTTGAAGGATTATTTGTGCAGTCTCATAAGGCCTATGCATTGAACTTGAAAATGCCTTATTGAAAGAAATATTTCTCAAATATTCAAAAGTCTTTCTAGCCTGATCTTTCCCGTTTTCATTTAAAGGGATATCAATTTGGCCTTGAAATCTACCTTCTTTGTTCCAGTTAGTTTCACCATGCCTTATTAAAAATATTCTGGAATCTCCAATTTTATTTGGAATATTTTTATTAAGATGAGAAGTTTGATTTAAGCATTCAATTTGAGTCTTAAAAGAGTTATCATTCTTTGAAATATTGAGTATCGAGAAAGAAGCATTTTCTAATCTTATTTTTCTAAAACCTTGCTTAGGCTTTCCTAATAACAAAAGTATTAAACATCTGAGAATTGCATTATGTCCAATAACTAAAATATTTATATCATCTTTGTCTTGATAAATTTTTAAAATATCTTCTATAAAATTTGTTGCTTGAAAAAATAACTCTTGAATTGGTTTATAAGTTTTATGGTCATTTTTTTTTAAGATAAGATTTTCTGGATCATTTTTCCATGTAGGGTAAATTTCTGGAAATTTCTTTTTTATTTCATCAATTTTTAGACCCGACCATTCACTAAGATCTACCTCTAGCAAATTATCGTCGAATACAATATTTTGTTCTTTATTGAAGGTCTTTTTAATCGTTTTTGCAGTCTCTGCAGCTCTCACAAGTGGGGAGGAATAGATTTTATCGAAGTTTATTTTTGATAATGCTTTTCCTGCTTTTCTGGCTTGTTCGTATCCTTCATCGGTTAATAATGAATCGTCTGTTCTCCCTTGAATTAATCCTTTTGCATTGAAACTGCTTAGTCCGTGCCTAACTAAAACTAATCTTATAGTCATTAATATAAATTTGAAAATTAAGATAATTTAATCATCTCATGGCGTGATTAAAATAGATACATAAATATAAGGAAATTCAATGATAACTAACTGTAGTTTTCAAGAATATAATAAGTTATGATCTTTAAAAATATTTCTAAGTCAAAACTCACTTTAGCTTTTATTTCTATCGTCATAACTTTTTTTGTATGGCAACAAGGCTTAAGAGACAGTTTAAATAGACCATCTGTTTCATTTGATATTAGTCAAAAAGAGCAAGAAATTGCTGAATTATCTGTCCAATCAATACCTGTAAATCTTAAAAAATTTTTTATTGTTAATAATCCTGTTGATCAAATAAATAAAACACTATCTGATGTCTCATTTGAAGAACTAACAGAAAGAAATAAATTAATTCGAATAATCACTTCAGAATCAAATGATTCTTTAATTTATAAAAATATATCCAAAGATTTTAAAGATAAAAACTTTAAATTTCTGATTGATGAGATAGAAAAAAAATCTAATAATAATTTATATAAAGCAAATTCTGATAAATTTGATTTATTTAAAGGTGATAGATTTTTATATCACCTTTTAAGCAGGAAATTTGATTTTGACGATAGTGCATTAATAACAAAATCATTTTCAAGAAAAATGTTTTTTAAAATATTAGCCATAAGACTAATTCCGCTTTTAACAATACTTATTGGCTCTATTCTGGCTTTAAAAATATTATGGAAAACCATATCTTTGAAAAAGTTTGGTTGGAAAGAAATTAAATCCTTAGATTTAGAATTAATAGATATGGTTTTATTAATTGCAGGTGGGTTTGTTGTTTTAGGAGAAGTGGTATCACCTTTATTTTCTATCACTTTGGTTGAACTTTTTTCTAAAAATATCTCTAATGAATTGTCTCAATCTTTAAAAATTTTCTTTGGATATCTTTTTATGGCTATTCCCCCATTATTGATAGTTTTTTATCAAATTAAATCCTTGAATGGTGAATTTACTTTTAAAAAGGATTATTTACAGTTCAATTTCTTTCCAATAAAATATGCAACTATTCAGGGAATTAAAGGTTGGTTAACAATAGTTCCTTTTGTTTTATTGATCTCTCTAATTATGAATAGTCTGATCGATAATCAGAATGGTAGTAACCCCTTACTGGAAATTGTTCTTAATAATAATAATTACTTATCATTTTTTCTATTATTTGTAACAACAACGCTATTAGCTCCTCTATTTGAAGAGATTATATTTCGCGGTATTTTACTGCCAACTCTTTCAAGAGATTTTGGAGTAATTTCGGGCATCATAGTTTCAGCTTTTATCTTTGCATTAGCCCATTTAAGTTTGGGAGAAATGCCGCCATTATTTGTTCTAGGGATTGGATTAGCAATTACAAGAATTGCTTCAGGGAGTTTGTTTTCCTCAGTAATTATGCATTCTTTATGGAATGGATTGACTTTCTTAAATTTGTTCCTATTGAGGACATAAAGAATTTAATTTTTACTTGCGAATCAAACAAAAAGATGTTTATTTAATTAATAACACTTCTTTTATTTAAAAAATAAATCATAGATGAAACCTTATGGTAATCAACTTAATTTAAAAAAAAAAGTTTCATATGAAAGTAAAAGAAACTCTGAAAAAATATCTATATTTAATGTCAAATTAATACATCAAATTTTCGACACTATTAATATCTCTCTTTTGTTATTAATTTTTACCTTATTTTTCTTATCTTTCAATAGTCAAAGAAAATGGTCAAATATATATAAAAACTTATCTAAAACAAGAGCTATCAATAATAATCTTATTGATTATATTTCCAAAATTGAGGAATTTTATATTAGTGAAATTGAGTCTATTAATATTTATACAAAAACTAAACCTAAAGATTTAATCTATCTAGATAAACTTCCAGAAAAAAAAGAAAGTTTATTTAAGAAAAATTTAAGTAGTTTCATTGAAGGTTATGTAGATAGCAAATATCAAAGGGGATATTGATGAAAAAATACAAAAAAATTGTTCGTCTAACACCACTGGATCAAATAAGATTTAAATTTCTCTATATATTTAGTTTACTACTAATATTTTGTTTGTTTGGCAGGTTAGTTAAATTGCAAGTCTTTAATGCATCTGATTTGCAAAGGAAAGCTAGATTAATACAGTCTTCTAAAATTAACGCCTTAAAAAACAGGAGATCAATTGTTGATAGAAATAATAGACTAATTGCTTACGATAAACCTCTCTACAAATTATGGGCCCATCCACAATATTTTAATTTTCCTGGGGATTCAATTAATAAAGTTCGTAGTATTGAAGAAGTTACAAAAAAATTGTCATCTATCTTGGATATTAATAATGAAATACTGGTTAAGAAATTTAATAATAAAATGGTTGGTATCAAGCTTTTGGATAAGATTTCTGAAGAAAAGGCAGAAAAGATTAAGAACCTTCAAATAAGCGGACTTGATTTGTTTAAATATTCGCAGAGATATTATCCCCAAGGAGAGCTTTACTCTAATCTTGTAGGTTTTGTTAATGATGAAAATAAAGGTTCAGCAGGTTTAGAGCTTCATTTAGATAATCAAATTAAAGTTTTTAATAAAAGTAATTTAATAAAAAGAGGAGGAGATGGAACTCCTCTCCCGGATAATTCGGCTCCAGGTGATTTTATTTATGATTACAAAAGTTTAGGACTAACTATAGACTCAAAATTACAGAAAGCGTCATTCAATGCATTATCAAAGCAAGTAAGCGAATGGAGCGCAAAGAAGGGATTTGCCATAGTTATGGATGTTAATAATGGTCGTATCCTCTCTTTGGTTACAGTCCCGTCATATGATCCAAATAAATTTTGGCAGTATGATTCTGAACTCTTTAGGGGTTGGTATTCTCAAGATTTATTTGAGCCTGGTTCAACTTTTAAACCTATTAATCTTGCCTTAGCGTTAGAAGAAAAAGTAATCCAGAAAGATGGATTAGTTGAAGATATTGGAAAGATTAAGGTTGGAGGATGGACACTTTCTAATTGGGATAAACAAGGTAATGGATACATTGACTATCCAAGAGTTTTGCAGGTTTCAAGTAATGTTGGGATGGTAAAAATAATGCAAAATTTAGACCCTTCAATTTATTGGGATTGGTTAGAGAATTTAGGTATAAATAAAAATTTAGAGACTGACTTATTTGAATCAAATGCTGGCCAACTAAAGAGAAAAGATTTATTTGTAAATCAATCAATTGAGCCTGCTGTGACTTCTTTTGGTAAGGGTTTCTCAATCTCGCCACTTAAATTGCTTCAACTTCATGCGGCTCTAGCAAATGGTGGTTATGAAGTTACTCCACATGTAACCTCAACTTTCAAAGAAAGAGTTAATAAAAATCCAAAAAAACAATTTTTTTCACACGAAGTCTCTAAAACTGTTCTTGAATGGATGGAGAGCGTAGTTGATAAAGGTAGTGGATCTGGAGTGAAAATCGAGGGTTATAGAATAGCAGGTAAAACGGGCACTTCCCAAAAAGCCTTGAATGGTTCCTATACAAATAAAAAAGTTTGCAGTTTTGTGGCGACCTTACCAGTTAATGATCCTAAATATGTTGTCCTTGTAGTCGTTGATGAGCCATCTAAATCTTATGCATATGGTTCAACTGTTGCTGTACCAGTTGCTAAAGAAATTATCGAGAGTTTGATAGTAATTGAAAAAATACCTCCTAAGATTAAAGATCATGGAATGATTGTTAAAAAACCCTAAAATTTTCCAATTTTATAAATATTTAGTTCATTATCTGATGATTTCATTAGGAATAAAAGCTAGTTTATGTATATATATGATTATCTAGATATGAAATCAATTTTAGAACAATTGTCCTCAATGACCGTTGTTGTTGCTGATACTGGAGATTTAGATTCGATAAAAAAATTTCAACCAAGGGACGCCACCACCAATCCATCTCTAATACTTGCTGCTGCTAAGAACCCTGATTATGTGAAATTAATTGATAAAGCTTTAGAAAATTCAGAAAATGCATTGCCCCAAGGATTCTCCGAGATTGAATTAATCAAAGAAACTGTTGACCAAGTTTCAGTATTTTTTGGAAAAGAAATATTGAAAATTATTTCAGGGCGCGTATCTACTGAAGTTGATGCAAGACTGAGCTTTGACACCGAAGCTACGGTAGAAAAAGCGAGAAAATTGATCAATCTTTACAAAAATTTTGGAATTGAAAAGGAAAGAATTTTGATTAAGATTGCTGCCACTTGGGAGGGAATTAAGGCAGCTGAAATTTTGGAAAAAGAGGGTATTAAGTGCAACTTAACTTTACTTTTTAACTTCTGCCAAGCGGTAACCTGTGCCAATGCAAAGATAACTCTAATTTCTCCGTTTGTTGGCCGTATATTAGATTGGCATAAAGCAAAAACTGGTAAAACTAGTTTTGTTGGTGCTGAAGACCCTGGTGTTATTTCGGTTACGCAAATATACAAGTACTTTAAAGAAAAAGGATTCAAGACAGAAGTAATGGGGGCAAGTTTTAGGAATCTTGATGAAATAAAAGAATTAGCAGGTTGCGATCTTTTAACAATCGCACCAAAATTTCTTGAGGAACTGAAAAAAGAAAAAGGAGAGTTAGTTAGGAAATTAGACGTAAGTACACAAATAAATAATTCTCTTGACTATGCATTTGAAGAAAAAGATTTCAGATTAAGTATGTTAGAAGATCAAATGGCAAGTGAAAAGCTTAGTGAAGGTATTACTGGATTCAGTAAGGCTATAGAAGAATTGGAAGAGCTGCTACTAAAGAGATATTCAGAGATTAAAAATCATAAATTGATTTCTGCTAACTAAATTTAAGTTTGAATTGAAAAGAATTAAGTCCCACTTTTTGTTAAAAGCCTCTTGATAACTCTTTTTGCAATATCTTCATAACTCATTTCTCCTGATAATATTTGAGCAATACGTTTAGGTGCTGTTTTTCTTTTGACACCTAATTGATATCCAGTTCTGGGAAATCTATAAAATACTTGGGCTATTCTCCTCCCCCAAGCCATTGATTTCCCCCAAATGTTGTTAATTTTTTTTGTATAAAGATTTAAATCATCTACTTTTCCTGATAGGGACTGGTCTATGTATTCTGCAGCATAAAAACTGCTAATTAAAGATGGTCTAATTCCTTCAGCTAAAAATGGATCACATAGAGATGCTGCATCTCCAACCGCTAAAACTTTGTCACCATTAATTGAGTGGAATCCATTCCATATTCTCAGTTTCTTAGTAATTGTTTCATGGGGAAAATCATCAAAGCCGAAGCTCCTGATTACTTGTTTATTTATAGCCTGATTTTCTAAAAGACCATTATTTATAAAAGTACCTAAACCAATATTTAAGCTTTCTCTTAATGGGAACGCCCATGCAAAGCCATATTTTATAAATCCAAACTCAAATCTAACTGCATCTCTAGGTATTTCACCTAAACCTTTCAATCTTAATGAGAGTGTGTTTGCAAATTTCGGTTTTCTTGGCCCTAAATTGAAATAACTCGCCCATTTCGATTGGGACCCATCTGCAATTACAAGAAATTTTGTAATATATTTTATTTTGTTATTGCAAGTAATTTCCCATTTATCATTTTTTTTTATAATTTTTTCTATTAATAATAGCCTCATTATCTGAGCTCCATTACTCAAGGATTCATCAAGTAATAATTGATCTAGTTTTTCTCTTTTAACAATCCAAAATGGGGATTCACCAGTCAGATCAGCAGTTACATTATCTGCAGCCTTCCATCTGAATTCAACATTCTTAATTTTTGATTCTATGCAATCTTCAATATTTAAAGGAAGAAATCTTTGCATTGAAGATGCCATCCCCCCTGCACATGGTTTGTAATCTTGAGATTTTTCTTTTTCAATAATTAAAACTGAATATCCTTTCTTTGATAGGTTAAGGGCGGTGGAAGATCCTGATAAACCTCCACCAATTATTACAACATCAAATTCTATCAAACTTTTAGAATTTCCTTCTCTTTTTCAGACAATTTAGTTTCTATTAAAGCAATATATTTATCGGTAATTTTCTGAATTTCAGATTGATTATCTCTCGATTCGTCAATAGAAATAAGGCCATCTTTTTCGTCTTTTTTTTCTTTATCAACAGCATCTCTTCTGATATTTCTCAAAGCTACTTTTCCTTCCTCTGCATATTTAGAGGCTAATTTACAAAATTCTTTTCTTCTTTCTTCTGTTAAAGGAGGAACATTTATTCTTATTACTTTCCCATCATTATTTGGAGTAATACCTAAATCACTCATAGAAATAGATTTCTCTATCGCTTGTAAACATGAAATATCAAAAGGTTGTATTGAAATTGTTTGCGAATCAACAGTACTTATAGTGGCAAGCGATTTGATTGGTGTTTCTGCTCCATAGTACTCAACACTTACTCTGTCTAATAAGGAAGCATTAGCTCTGCCTGTCCTGATTGTATTAAAGTTCCTTTGTGTGGCTTCAATACTTTTATTCATATTTTCTTGAATTTCTTTTTCTTTCATAATTAAAAAAATTAAATGATCTTTAACTAATTAAAGAGCCTATTGGCTCACCAGCGACAGCTTTGGAAATATTTCCTTTTTTGAATATATCAAAAACCATAATTGGGATATTATTGTCTTTGCAGAGTGCAATCGCAGTACTGTCCATTACTGCAATTTCATCACTAAGAACCTGTTGATAACTGAGAGAGGAATATTTTTTGGCATCTTTAAATTGATTAGGATCACGATCGTATACTCCATCAACTTTAGTAGCCTTCATAACAACTTCAGCGTTTATCTCTGCTGCCCTCAAAGCTGCCGTAGTATCAGTTGTAAAAAATGGATTTCCGCATCCACCTCCGAATACTACAACTCTTCCTTTTTCTAGGTGCCTCATGGCTCTTCTTCTGATATAGGGTTCGGCAATTTCCTGCATTTCGATTGCAGTTTGCACTCTGGTTGCAACTCCTACTCTCTCAAGACCATCTTGGAGTGAAATTGCGTTCATTACTGTTGCCAGCATCCCTACATAATCAGCAGTCGCGCGATCCATTCCGTCTGCAGATCCTTTAAGCCCCCTAAAAATGTTTCCACCACCAACAACTATTGCAAGTTGTACATTATTTTCAACTACTTTTGAAACATCCTCTGCAATTGACTGGACTATAGCAGGATCAATACCATAAGGTTTTTCACCCATTAGTGCTTCACCACTAAGTTTTAAGAGAACTCTTTTGTAAGCCATTCAATAATTGTACTTTTAAGACCTTAGCAAGTAAATGCACCAATTTTATTTTTTGTTCAGATATTGCTTGCGTCTTTAAACATTTCTAAACTTGCCTAATGAAAATTTTAAATAATAATTTACTTCAACTAAAATTCAACACACTTTTGCGCTTTTATTCCTTGTTCTTTAAATGGATGTCTTATTAGTTTCATCTCAGTAACTAAATCAGCGTAATTGATAATTGAATCAGATGCTCCCCTTCCAGTTAAAACAATATGATTTCTTCTATTATTAAAGCTTTTTAAAAAGGTGATTATTTCTTCGGGTGCAAGATAACCAAGTTTTGTTGCAATATTAATTTCATCAAGAATGATAAGTTTATAAGATTCGTTTTGGATGTATTTTTTGGCTAATTGCCAAGCCTCTTGAACTAATTTTTCATCTCTTATTCTGTCTTGAGTTTCCCAAGTAAATCCTTCTCCTAATGAATGCCAAGATATGTTTGCAGACAAGTTTTTAAGTGCTTTTTCTTCTCCAGTAGTCCAGCCTCCCTTGATAAATTGAATTATCGCCACTTTATAACCATGCCCTATAGTCCTTAAAGCCATACCTAAAGATGCAGTTGTCTTGCCCTTGCCATTTCCTGTAAAAACAATCAATAATCCTTTTTTTGTTTTTCTAATTTGTAGTCTTTCGGCTTGAATATCTTTTCTTTTCTGCATTCTTTTTTTATAAGAACTTTCATCACTATCCGGTGATAATTTACCTCCCATCCCAAGTTTATTTGCTTGATTATCGAGGTTAAATATTTTCTCGGAAGATGAAGGTTTTTCTTGCATATGAACCTTATTTTTATTTATTTATTTATTATAAATCTTTAAATATTTTTAACTCTGTTAACTTTTAAAAGTGCATTATTTACTGCCTGTTGTTGATCTCTTTTAGTAATCCAATGGTGATAAGTTTGAGTATGTAAACTAACCGAATGTCCCATCATTCTGGCAGCCACAGTATCAGGTAAATCATAAAAAATTGTTCTTACTGCCCAAGCATGCCTCAGATCATAAGGTTTTATTTCTAAAGAGTAACGCTTAAACTGGTCTGTAATTTTTTTTCCAATATTTTGTAAGGTTGTAATTTTAAGGTCTCTATTGATATTTGGTAGAAGTTCTGGATTTTCACCAAGTTTTGATAATTCGAACTTTTCTACCCATTCAGGATGAAATGGCCAAACTTGATGCTCCCCAGTTTTAGTGGTAGGTAAAACTCTTATAATTTTGTCCCCAAAATTAGTAAGAGAACTTAAATCACAAAAAAATACTTCATGATTTCTTAATCCATATGTAGCCATCAAACCAAAAACAAATTTCCAAGAATTGTTTGGTATCTTCTCCCAAAGTTTTTCTATTAACTCGTCTTTAGGAAGATCCCTAAATCCTGCTTTGCTAAGACCATATCCTCTAGAGTTTAATTTCCAATCTTCTGGTAGTTTAATTTCCAAAAACTTAGCCAGAACACTTAAAGAAGTAGCGCATTGTTTCCTACTTCTAGTCCCCTCCTTATAACTCTCAAGTGTTTTTTGAAATATTTTTTCTAAAGCTTCATTCTGATAGTCATTGTAAATATTTAGGATTCTTTTCATATATGGTTTGTAAGAACTTCTCCAAGTAGTTTTTCTAGTGCTGGTTCGAAAATCACTTTTATTTTCTTTAAAAAAAAATTCCTCAAATTGATTTAATCTATTTGGGAATTCAAAACCATCTCTTATTTCCTTTTTATTAGGTTTGCCTATCCAATTAATCCAATCAAATTGATTCAATTCCAATTGCAAATTGATTAATTGTAATTTTTTTTTGGCCTCCTCTAATCCAGAAATATCAGCCTTTAAACCAAGAGATATTCTTTGAATTTTAAAGTTATTTTTATCTTCTTTAGAGGGTAGTGAACCACGGATATTTAATTTCTCTCCTCTTTTCTCAATTTTAAGCTTGCTGCCTTGAGTAGCAAATTTATCATTGACATTATTAATTTCCTGAATTACGTTCATTTACTTATATAATTGTCCATATAATGACGTTTTAAATGTTGATTTTCAATCTCCATAAATTTTAAATGGATAAAATAGGCGTCTTACTAATGAATTTAGGAGGGCCTGAACGCATTACTGATGTAGGCCCATTCTTATACAATCTCTTTTCTGATCCAGAAATAATCAGGACACCCTTCCCTGTTTTTCAAAAACCACTAGCTTGGTTAATTAGTACGCTTAGGAGTACAACTTCACAACAGGCCTACCTCTCTATAGGTGGAGGTTCACCTATCAGAAGGATAACTGAACAACAAGCAAGAGAATTACAATCTAAATTAAGAGACAAAGGGTTTAATGTTACTACCTATATCGCTATGAGGTATTGGCATCCTTTTACCGAATCAGCTATTGCTGATATGAAAGCAGATGGCATAGATCAAGTTGTTGTAATACCTTTGTATCCACATTTTTCGATAAGTACTAGTGGTTCGAGCTTTAGGGAATTAAAAAAATTGCGCGATTCTGATGATGAATTTAAGAAGGTTCCAATGAGATGTGTAAGGAGTTGGTTCAGTCAATCAGGTTATTTAAAGTCTATGGTTGAATTAATTTCTGAACAAATTTCCCTTTGTGAAGCACCTTCAAAAGCCCATATATTTTTCACTGCTCATGGAGTTCCTAAGAGTTACGTAGAGGAAGCTGGAGACCCTTACAAACAACAAATTGAAGATTGTTCTTTATTAATAATAAATGAGCTGGAAAAAAGTTTAGGGCATAGTAATCCTCATACACTTTCTTATCAAAGTAGAGTTGGTCCTGTTGAATGGTTGAAGCCTTATACAGAAGAAGTGTTGGCCGATCTTGGAAGGGCAAATGTTAATGATTTGATTGTGGTTCCTATAAGTTTCGTTGGAGAGCATATCGAAACATTGCAAGAAATTGATATTGAATATAAAGAAATTGCTGAAAAGGCTGGTATTAAAAACTTTCGGAGAGTTAAGGCTCTAAATACTCATCCTACTTTTATTGAAGGTCTTAGTGATCTAGTAATTTCCTGCTTGGATGGGCCTCTAATTAATATAGAGGAGGCTTCTCAGTTGCCTGAAAAAGTTAAACTTTATCCCCAAGAGAAGTGGCAATGGGGCTGGAATAATAGTTCAGAGGTGTGGAACGGAAGGGTTGCTATGATTATTTTTCTTGTGCTTTTTATTGAACTTATTTCAGGCTCTGGACCTCTACATAAATTAGGCATCTTATAAAGAACAAATGAAATTTATTCGATAATTTTTAATTTAATGTAAGATTTTTTTGAATACATTTCTGACATTACATTTCTAAATGAGGCAAAAGTATTTAATTGAGTTTAATATTTATAGTAAATATTGAATTTCTTTAGTGACCCTTACTTCGAGATCCTTTTCAAAGGGTAGTTCAAAACATGAAGATCCAGTTTGGATAACTGGTGCAGATGCACTAATGGATTCTTTAAAAATTCATGGAGTAAAAGTTATATTTGGATATCCTGGGGGAGCCATACTACCAATATATGACGCTGTTCATAAGGCAGAACAAGATGGTTGGTTAAAGCACTACATGGTTAGGCATGAACAAGGTGGTTCACATGCGGCTGATGGATATGCAAGATCTACTGGTGAAGTAGGAGTATGTTTTGGAACCTCAGGCCCAGGTGCAACAAATTTAGTAACTGGAATTGCCACTGCCCAAATGGATTCAGTCCCTCTTGTTGTAGTTACAGGTCAAGTCCCAAGACCTGCTATAGGCACAGACGCTTTTCAAGAAACTGATATTTTTGGCATAACTCTTCCAATAGTGAAACATTCATGGGTAATAAGGGATCCATCAGATATCGCGAAAGTAGTTTCTGAAGCTTTTTTTATAGCCTCATCTGGAAGGCCTGGCCCTGTTTTAATAGATATACCCAAAGATGTTGGCCAGGAGTTCTTTAATTACCAAAGAGTTTTGCCTGGTGAGATTATTCCTAAAGGATTTAAAAGGAATGGAGAAATTAATGATTGCAATATCAATAAAGCAATTAAGTTAATAGAAGATTCTGAGAGACCTCTTCTATACGTAGGAGGTGGGGCAATATCTTCAGGAGCTCATGATGAAATAAAAACTTTGGCAAAGAATTATCAAATACCAGTTACCACAACCTTAATGGGGAAGGGTGCTTTTGATGAAAAGGACAATTTATCAGTAGGGATGTTAGGAATGCATGGAACTGCTTACGCAAATTTCGCTGTTACAGAATGCGATCTTTTAATTGCTATTGGAGCTAGATTTGATGATAGGGTGACAGGGAAACTAGATACTTTTGCACCTAATGCAAAGGTAATTCATATAGATATCGACCCAGCAGAAGTTAATAAAAATAGACGTGTAGATGTTGCAATTGTTGCTGATGTTTCAAAAGCTGTTCTGAAAATTAATGAACAATCTCTAAAAAATAAATTTACTTCTCAGACGAAAAACTGGTTAGAAAAAATTGATTTTTGGAAAAATAAACACCCTTTATATGACCCGCCTAAAGAAGGAGAAATTTACCCTCAGGAAGTTCTTTTAAAAGTGAGGGAACTTTCACCAGAAGCTTATATAACTACAGATGTAGGACAACATCAGATGTGGGCTGCTCAATATCTTAGGAATTCTCCAAGAAAATGGATTAGTAGTGCAGGCTTAGGAACTATGGGTTTTGGATTACCAGCGGCAATTGGAGTAAAAGCAGCTTTACCTAATTCAGATGTAATTTGTATTGCAGGAGATGCAAGTGTCTTAATGAATATTCAAGAATTAGGAACCTTATCCCAATATGGTCTAAAGGTGAAATTGATTATTATCAATAATCGCTGGCAAGGGATGGTTAGACAATGGCAGGAAAGTTTCTATGATGAAAGATATTCCTCATCTGATATGAGTTGTGGTGAACCTGATTTTGTAAAACTTGCAGAGTCTTTTGGAGTTAAAGGATACTTAATTTCTAATAGAAAACAATTACAGGATGAATTAAAAAATGCGCTTGATCATGACGGCCCTGCCTTGATTAATATCCTTGTCAGAAGAGGTGAAAATTGTTATCCAATGGTTCCTCCTGGTAAAAGTAATGCTCAAATGGTTGGATATGTTAATTGTGAAGACTGATTTTTTTTCGTCATTTTGAAAAATTAACTTTAAAATAATTCAAAAAACTTATATATTTCTGAATTGAAAAAATTATCAAAAATCTTAATTATAGTCTGCTTGATTGTTGCTAATCCTGTAATAGTAAACTCGGCCGAAATTCTTCAAATTAAAAGTTCAAATACTATTTTGGTGGGGGATCAAAATAGAAATTTAACTATTGGATTATTTTGTGTAGATGTAAATGAAAATGATGAGATTGAAGCAACTAATTTACTTAAGAGTGAATTCCCAAGGGGGAGCAAAGTAAAAATAAAGCCTTTTGGTTTCAAAGAGAATGTGTTGTTAGCCAAAGTTTTTAATATTAAAGGTACTAAGGAGATGACGGAATTATTGGTCGCTAAAAACTTAAGTAGTGAAATTTGTCCAAGCTAATTATCTTTATGAGCAAATAAGATTCCATTGTCTCGAGATTGTTTTGCTCCTTCTCCAGGAATAAAATTCATTATTGAATTTGTATGTGCATAAATTTGAGATGTCAATATTTGTATGAGGGATGTTCTCATTTAAAAGTTGTCTATAAGCAGATCTTTTTATATCAAGTTGATTAAAGTTTTGCTCTCTGAAGTGATTTGAATCACTAAAACAAAGATCTTTTTTAGTTTTAGTCAATTTGAAAGTTATGTTTTTGTTTTCGGCCTTTCTATAAAATTCATTGAGTGTCATTTTATCAACTAGATAATGTTCCTTAGAAATCGCTGGTCCTATTGCAACAAGTAAGTCATCTCTTGATGTCCCAAAAGTATCGAAAATTTTTACTAGATTTTTTATTATTTTTTTTTCTAAACCTTTTCTTCCACAATGCAAGGTCGCTACATTTCTTGTCCTTTTATCTGCAAAAAATATTGGCATACAATCAGCTGTGTAAACCCATAAGTTTTGACTGCATTTATTGCCAACAAGACCATCTGCATCAGTCTTAGTACCTTTTTGCGAATGAGATCCAAACACTATCACATTACTGTGAATTTGATTGGAAACACAATTTATGGAATTTCCATTAAAGTGATTCCCTAATAATTGAAGAAATTTCTCAGAGCAAGACTTTGTGAAGTATGCATGTTTGAAATTATTTTGACTAAGAATAGGTGATGAATAATACTCAAATTTTTTGTTTTGAATATAAATTTCATCTTTTGAGAAATATATTTCTTTGTAAGGAATAGTTCCTGCTCCTAAACAGAATTTATGTAATTAATTCAATATCTCTTAAGATCCAGAATCCTGCAAATTTTTCGATATAAGGCGTTGACTGTATGGAAATAAATTGATAACCAAAAGAATTTTTTTTATTCTTTAAAAACTTTGTATTCAAAATGTTTGCATCTTTTTCTGGTAAATCAGTTACCAGCCACTTATCATCTTCCGAAGCTTCAAGTATGAGTTGGTTCTTATTCATTACTAATTTAACAGGTTCTAAACAACTGAACCATGCAGAAAGTGCTAAAGATCTATCTTTGCTAAAAAGTCTTAATCCAGGAACTAAGTAATTATCATCTAAATCTGGCTGAATTGGGAAAATATCTCCAAATTCTATAGGCCAATTTTCGGCTGTTTTTAATTCGCCAATTGATATTTCAGAGATAGTTAAAGCATCTCCCCTCACTGCTTCTGGCAGAGGTTGAGGAGGGTTTTCCATTTTAGAAGAAAAAGTAGGGGCTAATACACCTCTTATATAACCTTTTTCCTTTGGATAAATCTCTTTCTCGAGAAATTCGATTCTATCAAATAAATCGTAAGTTCTCCTACTTACAATAGCCTCAATACTAAGGGCCTCCAGAGATTTTTTAATGATCGATTTCATTGAAGACCTCCAGAATCGAACTATTGAAGGTTTCTCCCACCCTTGTTTTTTTGCTTCACTTATTGCTTCATTTAGTGCTTTTGTAAGCCATACTGAGTTAACTTCATTGGCAGGGCATTTTTTATTCCAAAGAAAAATATCTTCTGTCTTATAACTTCTTGTAGAGCAAATAATTAACTCCCACCTTTTTTTTTCGTTTGATTCAATAATTGGTCTTGAGTAAAAGTCTAATTCCCAATCTGAAATTTTTAATTTAAGACTTGACTCTATTTTTTTGTTGATGTTCATTTATCTTGTTCTTTTTTATCGAAGAGTGCTTTAGTTTTTGATGCTCTCTCTGTGGCTTCTTGCATAACTTTTCGCTTATCAATAATTAATTCTCCCGCAGAGTTTTCCAGGAGTGCTGTATTGAGACCAATGCGCCCTTTTTCGAGGTCAATTTCAGATATCAAAGCTTTTATAATTTCCCCTTCTCTAAAAACTTCTCTTAAAGAACGAATCGATCCATTTGTTAGTGAGGATTGATGAAGAAGTCCACTAGCTCCCCCTAAATCAATAAAAAAGCCATATGGTTTTACAGCTAAAACTTCTCCTTCAATTAATTGACCTAATTCTAGACTTGTAAGTTTAGAAACTAATGATGCTTTCTTCTCAGAGAGAACTAATTTTCTGGATTCTGGATTAACCTCAAGAAACGCCACTTTTAGATTTTTGCCAACAAAAGATTGATAATCTTGACCATCTTCAAGTTGGGATCTGGGGATAAATCCTCTTAATCCATCTACATCACAAGTAAGCCCACCTCTGTTAAATCCATTAATTAAGACGTTAATTAATTCCCCATTTTTTGCGGAACTTGATACTTTCTCCCAACTTTGCCTGAGAATTAATGCCCGAGCGCTCACTGTTACCATCCCATCAGCATTTTGTTCTTTGATAACCAAAACTTCCATTTCAAGGCCTATAGAAAACTTTTCTTTAAAGTTAGTTATGACACCCAAACCACATTCTTTTTTGGGCATATAACCAGGTGCCTTTCCACCAATGTCAACATATAATCCATCACTTTCGATTGCTATAACCTTACCTGAAATTGTTTCTCCAGTAGCCCCAATTGGCTCATTTGCATTTAAAGCCTCCAAAAAAGCACTTTCATCAAAATCGAATTCATCAACTGTTCTTTCTAATTGAAAATCTGTATTTTGCTCAGAAAAATTAAGCGGTCTATTTAAGTCTTGTTGAGTTAAATCTTGTTGAGAAATATCAAAATCCTTAGTCTTTTCATTACTGTCCTCAATTTCTTTTACTGAATTATCTTTAATGATTTGAGGTTTGATTGCAATATTTTCTTTTTTTATATCTTCTTGCGAATTGTTTTGCTCATTATTTATTTCTTGAGAATCTTTCTTGCTTATGTGAAGTACCTGAAGAGGTTTTTTATTGCCCTTTGGTTGGATATTATCTTGGGCATTTTTATTACTTGCTCCCATCGTAGGTAAAATAAGAATAATTAATTATTAACATACT
This sequence comes from Prochlorococcus sp. AG-347-J21, assembly GCA_003281455.1. Classification (GTDB taxonomy): domain Bacteria; phylum Cyanobacteriota; class Cyanobacteriia; order PCC-6307; family Cyanobiaceae; genus Prochlorococcus_A. The sequence continues at coordinate 134,277 of QCBX01000001.1, read as the reverse complement.
CTAAATGTTAGTACTCAAAATTAAAATTAATGAACTTTAAACCAATATCTAATAAATTTGAATATTTAAATTGGCAAGAAATTGATAGTATTGCAAAAGAAAAAAGATCTACATTGATTTGGCCATTTGGTGCTGTTGAGCAACATGGACCTCATTTGCCTCTTGCTACAGATAGTATTTTTGTTGATGACATCATTAGCGAAGTTTTTAAATTATTACCTGCCGATATTCCATTAAAAAAACTTCCAACTCAATATATTGGGTTTTCGCCAGAACATAAAGGTTTTGCTGGGACAATTTCACTTTCCTCAAATTTAATAACCTCAATGATTAAGGAAGTCGGAGGTCAATTATCTGAAATGGGTTTTAAAAGATTGATATTAATAAATGGACATGGAGGTCAAATCTCACTATTAAATACAGCGGCAAGAGAGCTAAGAAGTTTCTCACCAGGGATGGCAGTTTTCCCTTGTTTTCTATGGAGTGGTGTTAAAGGATTAAGTGAATTGTTAACAAAAACTGAGATCGAGAATGGGCTTCATGCCTCTTTAGCTGAAACAAGTTTGATGCTCGCTTTGAAACCAGAATTAGTAGGTGATGAACGCCCAAATGAGGGCATTAAAGGACAAATCCCAGAAGGCTGGAGTCTAGAGGGGAATGCGCCTACTGCTTGGCTTACTGACGACTTCAGTAAATCAGGTGTTATTGGAGATAGTAGAGGAGCAAATGAGTCTTTAGGAAAAAATTTAAAGGAATTATTGATTAATCATTGGTTCAAATTGATTATGAATCTGATGCAATCAGATTGGCCAAACAATTCTTAAATAAGTTTAAGTAAAAAATGTGACTTAACAATTGAAACTATTTTCATGATATTTAAATAAACTCTCTATAATCGTGTAATATTCATGCATAATGAGCTAAAGATTACTGACATGCAAACTCTAGAATCAAATAAAAAAACTATTGAAGAATCGATTAACCCGATTTCTTTAGATTTACCTGACTTCACTACAGATTCTTATAAAGATGCATACAGCAGAATAAATGCAATTGTTATAGAGGGAGAGCAAGAGGCTCATGATAATTACATTTCAATAGCAACTTTAATTCCAAATGAGTTAGAGGAATTAACTAAATTGGCGAGAATGGAAATGAAGCATAAAAAAGGCTTTACTGCATGTGGAAGAAATTTAGGTGTAGTAGCTGATATGGATTTTGCTAAAAAATTCTTTTCTAAATTACATGGTAATTTTCAAGTTGCTCTTGAAAAAGGAAATTTAACAACATGTCTTTTAATACAGGCTATCTTAATTGAAGCATTTGCAATTTCTGCTTACAACGTCTACATAAGAGTTGCGGATCCTTTCGCAAAAAAAATAACAGAGGGAGTTGTTAAAGATGAATATCTTCATTTAAATTACGGTCAAGAGTGGCTTAAAGAGAATCTATCAACTTGTAAAGAGGAATTAATGGAAGCTAATAAGGTTAATCTTCCGTTAATTAAAAAGATGTTAGATGAAGTAGCAGATGACGCATCAGTTTTAGCTATGGACAGAGAAGAATTAATGGAAGAATTTATGATTGCTTATCAAGATACATTGATGGAAATAGGTCTAGATAATAGAGAAATTGCAAGAATGGCTATGGCAGCTATCGTCTAATTACATTTCTAATTAATTAAGGCTTTTAATAATTAATCAAACCTATTTAAGTAGTTACCTCTATGCTATTGTTCATAACATCGTATAGAAACCATTTATAAATTTTAAATGTTTGGGTTAATAGGCCACTCAACCAGTTTTGAAGATGCAAAAAGAAAAGCTTCGATGCTAGGCTTTGATCATATTGCTGATGGAGACTTGGATGTTTGGTGTACTGCTCCTCCTCAGCTTGTTGAAAATGTAGAAGTTAAGAGTGCAACTGGAATATCTATTGAAGGTTCTTATATAGATTCGTGCTTTGTTCCTGAAATGCTTTCTAGGTTTAAAACCGCTAGAAGAAAAGTACTAAATGCTATGGAACTAGCTCAGAAAAAAGGGATTAATATTACCGCTTTAGGAGGATTTACTTCTATTATTTTTGAAAATTTTAATCTTCTACAGCATAAACAAATTAGAAATACTTCATTAGAGTGGGAAAGGTTTACTACTGGCAATACTCATACCGCCTGGGTTATTTGTAAGCAACTAGAAATAAATGCTCCTCGCATTGGGATAGACCTTAAAAAAGCAACTGTTGCTGTAATTGGTGCTACAGGTGATATTGGTAGCGCCGTTTGTAGGTGGCTTATCAATAAAACTGGGATTTCAGAGCTTCTTATGGTAGCAAGACAACAAGAACCTCTAGCGCTGTTACAAAAAGAATTAGATGGTGGCACCATAACAAGTTTGGATGAGGCATTGCCTCAGGCGGACATTGTTGTGTGGGTTGCAAGTATGCCTAAAACTATTGAAATTGATACTTACAACTTAAAAAAACCTTGTTTAATGATTGATGGTGGATACCCCAAAAATCTTGATGAGAAATTTCAGGGTGAAAATATTTATGTTTTAAAAGGAGGTATAGTAGAGTTTTTCAATGATATTGGTTGGAATATGATGGAACTTGCGGAAATGCAAAACCCTCAGCGAGAGATGTTTGCTTGTTTTGCAGAAGCTATGATTTTAGAATTTGAAAAGTGTCATACAAACTTTAGTTGGGGAAGAAATAACATTTCCCTTGAAAAAATGGAATTTATTGGCGCAGCTTCTTTAAAGCATGGTTTTTCGGCTATCGGACTTGATAAGCAGCCTAAAGTATTAACTGTCTAAATCATGGCTAAACGTTACCTTCTTGATTTTGAAAAGCCTCTTGTTGAACTTGAGAAGCAGATAGAGCAAATTAAAGAATTAGCTCGCGATTCAGAGGTAGATGTTAGTCAACAGCTTCTTCAGCTTGAAACCTTAGCTGCTAGAAGAAGAGAAGAAATATTTAAATCTCTCACCCCTGCTCAAAAGATTCAGGTAGCTAGACATCCTCAAAGACCAAGTACTTTGGACTTTGTTCAAATGTTTTGTGATGACTGGATCGAATTACATGGAGACAGAAATGGAGGCGATGATATGGCATTAATTGGGGGGATAGGTTCGATAAATAATAGACCAGTGTTGATGTTAGGACATCAAAAAGGAAGGGATACAAAAGAAAATGTAGTAAGAAACTTTGGGATGGCAAAACCAGGAGGTTACAGAAAAGCTCTTAGATTAATGCAGCATGCAAATAGATTCGCTTTGCCAATTCTTACATTTATTGATACCCCGGGAGCTTATGCAGGTTTAAAAGCTGAAGAGCAGGGGCAAGGAGAAGCTATAGCGAGGAACCTTCGAGAGATGTTTGGATTGAAAGTTCCAATTGTGGCTACTGTTATTGGAGAAGGTGGATCAGGAGGTGCACTTGGGATAGGTGTTGCTGATCGCTTACTAATGTTTGAACACAGTGTTTATACAGTTGCCAGTCCTGAAGCATGTGCATCAATTTTGTGGAGAGATGCTGCAAAGGCTTCAGAAGCTGCATCAGCACTTAAAATCACAGGTAAAGATTTACTTAAATTGGGGGTAATTGATGAAGTATTACCAGAACCTTCTGGCGGGAATAATTGGGCTCCTTTAGAAGCAGGAAATACACTAAAGAATGCTATTGAGAAACACCTTAATGCTTTACTGCAAATGCCTGAAGAAGAATTAATTGAGGAAAGATACAAAAAATTTAGGGTTTTAGGTAAATTTATCGAAGCAAATAATATTGAAGAGATTTATAGTGAAATCCCCCAAAAAACTGAATAAATTGAAACTAGCTTTTATAACGGGTGCTACGAAAGGTATTGGTAGATCCACCGCAATTACTTTTGCCAATGCTGGCTGGGATTTGATTTTACTCTCCAGGAATATGGATTTAATGGAGAAACTAAAGAGAGAGCTGTTGACCACTGAATCAAAAATTAACCTCGTAAAATGTGATTTATCTAATCCTCTAGAAATAGAGCATTGTGTTAAAGAGGCAATTGAGAAGTATGGGTGCCCTTCGGTATTGATAAATAATGCCGGTTGCGCCTTTAATGGTCCTTTAGTTGAAATGGAAATAGGTCAATGGGAAAAAACTATTCAAATAAACCTCACAAGTGTTTTTCAAATTTGCAGTTCAATAATTCCTCAAATGAGAAAAAATGGTGGTTTAGTTATTAATGTTAGTAGTCATGCCTCTTATAATGCATTCCCCCAATGGGGAGCTTATTGTGTTTCAAAATCCGCACTAGCTATGTTTACTAAATGTTTGAGGGAGGAGGAGAGATCTAATTCAATAAGAGCGTGCACAATAACTCTTGGCTCAGTAAATACTCCTCTCTGGGACTCTGAATCAATCAATTCTGATTTTGATAGAACTTCTATGCTCTCTTCAAATGAGGTATCAGAAACTATTCTCTACATGGCTGAAAAACCTGAATCACAATTGATCGAAGACTTGACTTTGATGCCTTCTGGCGGAGCCTTTTAAACATTCTGTTGATCTGCCTAATCTTAAAACAGTGATTTTTTTTAGTGCTATTTGAACCCGATTGAACAAGAGAATGTGATATAGTATATGAGCAATTAAGCTTTTGGAAGATACAGTTAATTAAGTTGCATACAATTTTCTGTTTAAAATTTTATGACCTCTACATTACCCAACGATAATATTAGAAACTTTGACGACCAGATTACTAATAAACTAATTTCTGAAATTATAAGAGACAGAATTAAGAATTCTGGGACAAGATTTAGTGCTAACGATAATATTGCTGATTTTATAAATCCTGGTGAATTAGAAATTTTAGAAAAAGAAGTAGCCTCAAGAGTTAAAGACTTACTAAAGTCCCTCGTAATAGACGTTGAAAATGATCACAATACTCAAGAAACTGCTGAAAGAGTTTCAAAAATGTATTTAAATGAAGTTTTTAAAGGCAGATATCATGAACAACCTAAAGTTACAAGTTTCCCTAATGACAAGAATCTTGATGAAATTTATACAGTTGGACCAATTTCTGTCAGATCAGCATGTTCACATCACTTAGTTCCAATTTTAGGAGAGTGCTGGATAGGTATTAAACCTGGTAATAAAGTCATAGGACTTTCAAAATTTGCGAGAGTTGCTGATTGGGTTTTTTCAAGGCCTCATATACAGGAAGAAGCTGTAATGATCCTTGCAGATGAAATTGAAAAATTATGTGAACCTAAAGGTTTAGGCATTATTGTAAAGGCCCAACATTATTGCATGAAGTGGAGGGGAGTCAAAGAACCAAATACAAGTATGATTAATTCTGTGGTGAGAGGTGATTTTAGACACGATCTAAGTTTAAAACAAGAATTTTTTGAGCTTGTAAAACAGCAGTCCGCTACTAATAATTACTAATTTCTTTTTAAAAAATTAAAAAGATCCTCTGTTTTTTTTATATCTTTTAAACCCGGAGATATCTCAATACTACTTGAAATATCTAATCCATCTGGTTTGAAATTAGTCAGGATTTCATCAATCCATTCAATTGATATTCCACCAGCTAACCACCATGGTTTGCTAAATTGCAAATTCTTTAGATAAATAGAATTTATTTTTTTCCCTGAACCTCCATAAGTTTCTTTATTCCAAGAATCAAGTAGTATCGCATCTACAAAATCCTCAAAAGGTTTAATTTTATCTATGTCCTCTTCCGTTTTTATTCTGAAAGCCTTCCATAGGCCAATATTGGGAATTTTTTCCCTCAATTTTTTGCAATAATCAATATCTTCATCTCCATGTAGTTGAATGATAGTTTCACTTGGTTTCCCTAAAAAATTTTTAATAATTAAGTCTATTGGACAATTTTGTACAACTGATACCCTCTCGATTTTTGGATACAACCTTCCTAAGGTTGTAAAAATATTTTTCTTAATTTCAGCTGATATATATCTTGGTGACTCTTCCACTGAAATAATGCCGATAGCATGCGCTCCTAATTGTGCGACTTGAAGAGCTTGTTCTGCTGACGTTAGGCCGCAAATTTTAATTAAAGTATTACTCTTGGGCATATTATTAGCCTGTATGTAAAATTAATATTATTGCTAAATATAGCGGAGATTATTTTTGAGAAGTTGGCAAATTTTCAAAATATGGGGAATTCCCTTTAAAGTTCATCCTTATTGGTTTGCTATTCTCTTTTTATTTTCATGGAGTATAAGTAATCAGGTTAATTTAACTTCTAGTGATATTTTTAATATTAAAGAATCTTGGATTATAGGATTTTTAACTTCTTTTTTCTTATTATCTTCAATTATTTTTCATGAGGTTTTTCATACTTTTGTTTCACTTAATCAGGGTGTAAAAATAAAAAAAATTACTTTTTATTTTCTAGGAGCAATTTTACAAATAGATAAGTATTGTCAAACTGCTTTAGGTAATATAAAAATTGCAATTGTTAGACCTCTTTTATGTTTTGCGACAGCATCTATCCTCCTTTTAATTAGTAATAACAGTGCATCTCAAGAACAAATAGTAGTTAATGTAATTTCTAGAGTAGGTATATTTAATTTATTCTTAGGTTTCTTAAATTTGATTCCAGTTGGTTCTTTAGATGGAGGGAATTTATTAAAAAGTATTATTTGGCATTTTTCAGGGAGTAAAAATAAAGGAAGAAATTTCCTCAATAAAGTAAATTTATTATTATCTTTTTTTGTTTTATTTTTTGGGATACTTTGTTTATTTAGATTTAACTTTTACTTTGGTTTTATTCTTTCTTTTTTGGGCTTGTTTGGTGTTAATTCTTCAAAATCTGAAAGTCAATTTTTTAAAATTGAAAACATACTTAAATTTAGTAATGTTTCTGAGATAAAATTAAAGCCTTTGAGAAAAATTGAATACGATTCAAATTTCTCAGAATTTAATACATTAATAAAAAATAAAAAGGATGCATCGGATAAATATTTTTTTGTTACGAATAATGGTAGATGGACTGGTTTTGTTGATGAGAATATTTTAAAAAGTGTTTCCTTAAAAAAATGGGAACGGAACTTTGTTGGAGATTTTAAGAAGCCAATCGATAGTTTTGAAACTGTATCTTATAAAGATAAATTATGGAAAACTATAGAAAGACTTGAAGAAACAAATGAAGGTTTTTTGTTGGTTCTCAATGCTGCAGATATCCCTTTGGGTATAATTGATAGGTCAAAAATTGGAAACTTTGTATTAAATAAATTAGGTTTTAATTTGCCTTCAGAGATTGTTAACAAATTAAACGTTAAAAATCATTATCCCTTAGGAATTGAATTGCCAAAAATAATTAATTCAATGAAGCAAAAAGGAGATCTTTAAAAATTCTTGGAATTAAAATTTCTATTTTTTATTTTCTATGTCAATATTTTTGAAATTTATATTTGGTTTATTTTTCAGAAATGAATTTCTCAAATGTTGAACTATTTCATCATTTTTTAGTTTTAAATTTACTTTTGGTGGGGCTTCTTCTTTGAATAATTTGAACCACAAATCTCTTGAAGGATTTGTTTGAATCTCTCCATGTTGAAGGAATGCACCTTTTTTACGAAATTGGGCACTACCTATTCTCTTAAACCCATCCTGATCAACTAAATCAGAAATTAATGAAGTCCCAAAACAATTTGTTTTAATGCTTGATTTTCGTGAATTACCATATCGTAAATTTAGACCTAATTCTTCAAAACTTTTAATTAACCAATTATTAACCATTTCATAACTTAAGACTTTATAGTAATTTTTTTTAAATGTTAATGCATATGTTATTCCTCCTGAATGCAGAACTGCCCCACCTCCGGAGGGACGTCTAACAATATTAATTTCCCCATTTGATATTAAATTTTCCCAATGTAGAGGAATTTCCTTTTGGTGATAGCCAATTGAAAGCCAATCCCCAGTCCAATAGTAGAACCTCAATGTGAAAATTATTTCGGGATTCGAAATTGTCTGATCTAAAGAATTTAAATCTAAAGCCATTTGATCAAATCCAGGTAAATTATTTGTTGAAAAAATTAAAGCCTGATTTTCTATTCCCAAAATTAACTTTGTAGGTTTATTTATGATAATTTTCAATAAATTTTTTCTTTCAATTTGTTAATTACGTAACATCATTTTGTAATAGTGTTTCAAATCTTCTCTTTTCGGTGGAGAATATAGAAAATAATTTTTTTACCATGGAGCCAACTCAAACAATAAATCTTATTGCATTAAGCCTCATAGTTGTTATGCATGCAGGAGTTTTAGCATTAAGACTAGGAATTAGTTTAGGTAGGAATTAAAGTCTATTAGAATATTTAAAATTTATAAGGTAATAATAAAGTAAGACTGAATTGATTTATTCAGTAAAAATATCAAGTACTTAATTTGTCAAAATCTTTTTATAAAAATAGTATTTTCATCAAAAAATATTTTGGGTCTGTATTTATAAAAAGACAAGAGAAACAGGATAATTTTGTATCATTGATTTTTTTAATTATAAAAATTAGCTTTTCCCTTTTAGCAATAATAAGCCTGATTAAGCTTGGCTATAGTTCTAAAGTAAGGTTGACCAGATTAAGGGAAATTGAAGAATCATTTTTATACGAAAAATATAGATTTAATCTTTTAACAGATAAGTTTGATGATTTATTCTCTTCTGAAGGTGAGCAAAGATTTATGAAGGATCAGGATCAAATAATTTCTAGGGACATTATCAGAGTAATATGGCGTTGATAAGGATGATCTTGAATCATCCTACTTTTCATTTTTCAATTAACTTTTTTGCTAGTGAGTAAGAACATTAAGGGTTTAGTCCTAATAACAGGAACAACTTCAGGAGTTGGATTAAATACTCTAAAACCTCTTTTAAGATTTGGATGGGAGGTTATAGCAGTTAATCGATCAAATAAAAGAGCTATAAAAATAGCTGAGGAATTCTTGACAAAGGAGGAAGTTGAAAATGTTCACTTTATAGAAATAGATCTTTCTAACTTGAATGATGTGAGAAAAGGTTGCGATGAAATATTAGAAAGATTTAAGAAGCCAATAAATTCTCTTATTTGTAATGCAGCAGTTTATAAACCGAGACTAAAGAGACCTGAAAGGTCTGCGCAGGGGTTTGAAAACTCTATGGCAGTAAATCATTTTGGGCATTTTCTTATGATAAACCTACTTATGGGAAATATTTTATCTTCTGAAAGAGAAATTGTTTTAAATGGCAATTCAATTGTATTTAAGCCAAGAATTACAGTATTAGGGACTGTTACGGCTAATTATTCAGAACTTGGAGGAAGGATTCCCATTCCTGCCCCAGCTGATTTGGGAGATTTATCTGGATTCAAAAATGGTTTTTTATCTCCAATAAGTATGGCGAATGGAAAGAAATTTAAACCTGGCAAGGCTTATAAGGATAGTAAACTTTGCAATATGGTGACCGTTCAGGAATTATCAAAAAGATATACTGCAGAGAAGATTATTGTAAATTCTCTATATCCTGGATGTGTTGCTGATACAAAACTTTTTAGAGATACACCTTGGTTATTTAGATTCCTTTTCCCGATATTTCAAAAATTCATAACAAAAGGATATGTTTCACAAAGACTGGCAGGAGAGAGGGTCGCTCAAGTGGCAACTTATAAAGAATTTGCCAAACCATCAGTCCATTGGAGCTGGGGAAATCGTCAGAAAACTGGCAGAAAAGCTTTTTCTCAAAAGTTGTCAAAACGAATAATTGATACGAAGACCTCTCAACAAACTTATGATTTAACAAGCCAATTGGTTGGATTAGATTAATTTAGACTAATCAAATCCTAATAAATCAAAAATTTCTCTATCTTTAAGTGGATTACCTTCTAAAGGTTCTACGTTTTCAAGCATATTTTTGGCAAGAGATAAATATTCATTTTGAACTTCAATAACATCCTCAGTTGGTTCCATTTCAAAAATGGTGCATTTTTTTAGTCTTGATCTTCTAATGGCATCGACATCTTTAAAGTGGGCCATAGTTTTTAACCCTGTTCTTTCATTGAATTTATCAATTTGATCTGTGTCTTTTGATCTATTTGCGACTACCCCACCTAATCTGACTTTATAATTTTTTGCTTTTGCTTTAATTGCAGAGACAATTCTATTCATCGCGAATATTGAATCGAAGTCATTAGCAGTTACAATTAGACAATAATTTGCATGTTGCAATGGAGCTGCAAATCCTCCGCAAACGACATCTCCTAGGACGTCAAAAATAACAACGTCAGTATCTTCTAATAAGTGATGTTCTTTTAATAGTTTAACTGTCTGACCGGTTACATATCCCCCGCACCCTGTCCCAGCAGGAGGGCCGCCACTTTCAACGCACATTACGCCATTAAAACCTTCGAACATGAAATCGGTTGGCCTCAATTCTTCGCTATGAAAATCAACCTCTTCGAGAATATCGATAACTGTAGGAACCATTTTGTGCGTCAAAGTGAAAGTGCTATCGTGTTTCGGATCACATCCAATTTGTAGAACCTTTTTACCTAATTTTGAGAATGCTGCAGAAAGGTTTGATGATGTAGTTGATTTCCCGATACCACCCTTCCCATACACGGCAATAACTAAAGCCCCTTCCTCAATATTTATTTTTGGATCTTGCTTTACCTGAACACTTCCTTCTCCATCAAGAGGTCTATTTATAGTACTTGTCATTTAAAGCTTAAAACACATTATTATTTATATTCTTGCAGCGCAAATACACATGAAATGTGTTTCTAAACAAATATGTATTTAATTGTATTAAAAGTGTGAAATATGTTCTTATAACTGAATTTTTAGGATTAAATCTATTAGATTATGAGTGAAAATACTCATGACTTAATTATATTTTATTAGTACAAATTAACTGAAATATGCTTTGGCATCATAAAGAGTTTCATCGCTTATCTCTGGAATTCCTCTCAAGATTGCGTATTTTTCAGTATTTGTTTTAACTTTACCTCTTACAAAAAATGGAACTTTTGTTAATTCAGCTCTACCAGATTCAGTCCAGATAATTCCCTCTTTACTATTTTTTTCTGTTTTCTTGTCAGAATTTAAAATGTTATTTTTGTTTGTCGCTGTATGTCCTAAATGGCTTTGATGACCATCAACAAACTCAAAGTCATGTTTGAACATATCAATAAGATGCTCTTCTAAGCCCATCATTAGGGGATGTACCCAGTCATCAAAAATCACATTTGCTCCTTCCCATCCCATTTGAGGGCTATATCTTGCAGGAACATCTTGAACATGCATTGGAGTACTAATTACTGAGCATGGAATGCCGAGTCTTTTTGCACTATGCCTTTCCATTTGGGTCCCTAAAACTAGTTCAGGGGCAGTCTTTTTCATGGCATCTTCCACTTCTAGATAATTGTTAGTTATCAGAGCTTCTACATTAAGATCTTTTGCAGTAGCTCTTACTTGCCTGGCCATCTCCCTGCTGTATGTTCCAAGACCCACTACTTCAAAACCCAATTCTTCCTTAGCAATTTTGGCTGCTGCAATTGCATGTGTTCCATCACCAAAAATAAAAACTCTTTTACCAGTTAGATAATTGGAGTCAACTGATTTTGAGTACCAAGGAAGTTTTGATTTATTTTCTAATTCTTCTTTATTCGTTAAAGGAAGATCTAATTTCTCATGAACTTCATTTATAAATTCAATTGTATTTTTTATTCCAATAGGAATAGTATTCGTATATTCCATTCCAAAGTTCCGTTTGAGCCACTCACATGAAGCTTCAGCAATTTCTTGATAAAGACATATATTTATTTCAGCATCAATTAGTCTTTCAATATCATCAGGACTAGCACCTAATGGAGCAACTACGTTTGTATCTATACCTTGTTCCGAAAGTATGCGTTGGATTTCGATTACATCATCTCTGCATCTAAATCCTAGTAATGAAGGGCCAAGTATATTAACTTTTGGTCTCCTACCTAATTCCCTCCACCTAAGGGGATTTATTTTGTCTGAAGAACTTACTTTTTCTTTTAAAAGGGTTCTTATTAGTTGATAAAAGGTTTCTGAGGCCCCCCAATTTTCTTTCTTGCTGTAAGCAGGTAATTCTAGATTTACAATCGGCATATCAAACCCCATCCCTTTTGCAAGAGCTCCAGGTTGGTCTTGGATAAGTTCTGCTGTACAACTTTCTCCGACTAAAAGAGTTTTGGGTTTGAATCGTTCAACCGCTTCCTTAATATTTTTCTTCACTAATTCTGCTGTATCGCCTCCAAGGTCTCTAGCCTGAAAAGTTGTATAAGTTACTGGAGGCCTTTGCCCCCTCCTCTCGATCATTGTAAAGAGAAGATCTGCATATGTATCTCCTTGGGGAGCATGAAGCACATAATGAATGTCTTTCATTGACGAGGCAATTCTCATAGCACCAACATGTGGTGGTCCTTCATATGTCCAAAGAGTTAATTCCATATTCTTTTAATGCGTTACTAAAGTTTTTGAAGTGAGTATTTGATTTCTTTTTAAAGGCTTGGAGAAGAGACCAGCCAAATCTGCGGCTTGATCAATTCCATGAATTGGACTGAATACCATTTCTATTGACCACTTAGTACTAATCCCCTCAGCCTCAAGAGGGTTAGCTAAACCCATTCCACAAACTACTAAGTCTGGATTGGATTCTCTAACTCGATCTAATTGTTTTTCTACATGTTGCCCTTCGACAATTTTTGTATTATCCGGTAATAAATTAATCTCCTCTTTCATTAAATCTTTATTTAGGTAAGGAGTACCTACCTCTATAAGATCCATTTCGCATTCATTATGCAAAAATCTTGCCAAAGATATCTCCAGTTGCGATTCAGGAAGAAGAAATAATCTTTTCCCCTTAAGTATTTCTTTGTGAGATTCAAGAGCAAGTTTTGCTCTATTAATTAAGGGCGAAATAATTTCATGAACTTTAAGTTCACTAATTTTGAAAGCTTTCGCTGCAGCTAAAAACCATTCAGTACTGCCTTCGATACCAAGAGGAAATGGAGCCGAAATAATTTCACAACCACGATGTTTTAGGTCTCGAACAGTATCACTTAAATAAGGCTGAGTTAGTAAAACTTTTGTATTTTTGCCAATCTTTGGTAATTCTGTTGATTGCCGTGGTGGAAAGCTCTCAATATTAGAAATTCCTAAATTTCTAAAAATCTTTTTAAACCTATCCTCTACATTATTTGCCAGAGTCCCAACTACTAATAATTTCTCCTCATCTGATGACTCCATTAATGGAATTAAAGCTTTTAAGGCGCCATCCTCTCCTTGGGTAAAAGTTGTCTCTATCCCACTGCCTGAGTAATTAACGAATCTCACTTGACCAAAAAATCTTTTATTTAATTTCTCTGCGACAGTTGCAAGATCCAGTTTGATCACTTCACTTGGACAAGATCCAACTAGAAAAAGAGTTTTTATTTCTGGTCTTCTCGCTATAAGATCATTTACCACTCGATCTAATTCTTCATGAGCGTCAGCAAGACCAGCAAGATCTTTTTCTTCAAGAATAGCCGTCCCAAATCTCGGCTCAGCAAAAATCATAACTCCAGCAGCGCTTTGAATTAAATGAGCACATGTCCTTGAGCCTACTACCAGAAAAAAAGCATCAGGCATTCTTCTGTGGAGCCAAACTATTGAAGTTAAACCACAAAAAACTTCCCTTGGTCCAGTTTCCTTATTAAATTCAACTTTACTCATTAAAAATTATCAAGAGCTTATATTTCAAGCTTGCATAAACTTTTTAATTTAAGAAAGTAATTAATAAGTTCTCTTACAAAATGAACACATTTAAAAAACTTATATGAATGTTTAAATACTTAAATGAGAATTATGAAAATTATTTTTCGTGTATATTCTAATTTCTATAGAAGGAATTTCCTTGACTTGTTTTTGAAAGTTTCCATACATTTCTAGCTATTTTCGTAGCTAATAATCCTGCTCTTTCTAACTTAGATTTTCCTGGCTTAGCTCCAATTAGGGCTGTCACTTCTGAAGTGGTCAAAGGTGCTCCAGTATTTATAGCTAATTGGGTTAACTCCAATCTATCTCTAAGGTTCTTAAGATTAACTTTCTCAATTTTATCTTCTTCTAACCAGCTAAAAGATGGGTCTTTCTGAGATAGTTTTTGCATCAAGCTTAGGCTAACTAATCCAAGAGTTTGATCAGGAGTTAATTCTTTTTCAGTACCAGAAACATTTGGTTCTTTTTTTTGAGAAGTTCCCATAAAAATGCATATCTTTTACTTGAAGTTATCGTTTTGTGGTAAGCATGCAAGTAAATTTAATAGAAAAAATGAACCATTATCCGTTATAGTCGCCTCAATGGAACCAACTTCTAGCTTAAACAGAGGGGAACGAAAAAAAGGGAGTTCTCTAGTTACAGGATCTGAGGTGCAATCTCAGGCCAGTGGTGCTAGCTGTTTTATTACTACCGATTCAGAAAAGTCTTTGGTATCCAGACAAGCAAGTCAAGTTGAACAAATTGAGTTAAGAACATATGTTTTTTTAGATTCTCTGCAACCTCAATTAGCCGCATATATGGGAACTGTTAGTAGAGGTTTTTTACCAATCCCTGGTGATTCATGTCTTTGGATGGAAGTTTCACCCGGGATGGCTGTTCATAGAGTCACAGATATTGCCCTAAAAGCGAGTAATGTAAGACTTGGTCAGATGATTGTTGAAAGAGCATTTGGATCTCTTGCTCTTTACCATAAAGATCAAAGCACGGTTTTACATTCTGGAGATGTTGTTCTAGATGCTATTGGGAGCGAAGTTAGAAAAAGAACAAAACCTGCTACGAGTTGGACTGAAGTTATTCGAGCAATTACTCCAGATCATGCAGTATTAATAAATAGACAAAACAGAAGTGGATCAATGATTCAATCTGGAATGAGCATGTTTATATTAGAAACTGAACCAGCTGGTTATGTTTTAAAAGCAGCTAATGAAGCTGAAAAGGCATCTAATATAACTGTTGTTGATGTAAAGGCAGTAGGAGCTTTTGGTAGATTAACTCTCGCCGGGAAAGAAGGGGATGTAGAAGAGGCTGCAGCTGCTGCTATAAGAGCAATTGAAGAGATTTCAAATTATTGAAAATTTTTCAACTCAAACCTATCTCTTTTTTTAAAAAAGGTGACATAATTTTTGCAGCTTTACCTCTACTACCTAATTTATTTAGTTGTGATTGTGAGAGCTCACCGTAAACACAGTTAGCCTCTTTTACCCAAAAAATAGATTCGAATTCCCCATTTGGATATTTGGGGTTCTTAAGAATTTCTCCCCAGCATATTCCTGTTGTATCTTTAACTAAGTTTCCTAAGGGATCGCACAAAACCATACAACTTATAAATCTTGCACTCCTATAAGGGCTATCAGAAAGTTCATTAATTAATTTTTTAATTTTCTCATCATTATTTTTGGCATATCGAGCAGAATAAATTCCTGGTCGACCATCTAAAACATCTACTTCAAGACCCGAGTCATCAGCTAATGCCCAAGTTTTAGTCTCTAAAGCAGCTGCTTTTGCTTTTAGAAGTGCATTCTCAAAATATGTGTTCCCAGTCTCTTCAACATTTAAATATTCTGGTTGCTTCTCAACCTTTAAAGATAAAACATCCAGCATCTCTGAAATCTCAGATACTTTCCTTTGATTTCCACTCGCAATAGTTAGAACTGGAAGGTTCAAAATAACTAATAAATTTGTTGTGAGTATTATCTTACTTCAAAGCTTGATACGGAGACAGGAAAGGTTGAACATTCCACACCTGTGTAGACAGGGCCTGCCTCGTACGGAAATAACATAATGTAAATTTTTTCTTAACACAACAGTATGTTTTGATGCACTAACTAATTTGCATAAGTATTGACATATCAATAGTACCAAGGGTGATAAGTTTAACTTATGAATGATAGAAAAAACATTAATGGAGATTTTGTCGAAAACGCTTGACTTATAAGTACTTAATGAAGCATTCTTCGAATTGAACATTCCACATTTAGTATTTAGTAGACAATGGCTACAGAAACAATGGGTATCGCTCTCGGCATGATCGAGACACGCGGACTTGTACCTGCAATCGAAGCAGCGGACGCAATGACAAAGGCAGCAGAAGTTCGCCTTATTGGTCGTGAATTCGTTGGTGGCGGTTATGTCACAGTATTAGTTAGAGGCGAAACAGGAGCAGTTAACGCAGCTGTAAGAGCTGGTGCTGATGCTTGTGAAAGAGTTGGTGACGGTTTAGTTGCAGCTCACATTATTGCTCGTCCTCATAGAGAAGTTGAACCTGCTCTAGGTAACGGTGAATTTCTTGGTCAAAAGGACTAATTAAGTAAAGCAAGATTTATAAATTTTGCACAATAATTATTTTCCCTACAAAGACCTAAATTTATCCTTATGAGTAAGAAGTATGACGCAGGGGTAAAGGAGTACAGAGATACCTACTGGACTCCAGAATATGTACCCCTAGACACCGATTTACTAGCCTGTTTCAAATGTACAGGTCAGGAAGGTGTTCCAAGAGAAGAAGTTGCAGCAGCTGTTGCCGCTGAATCTTCAACAGGTACTTGGTCAACAGTTTGGTCCGAGTTACTTACAGACTTAGAATTTTATAAAGGACGTTGTTATCGAATCGAAGACGTTCCTGGAGATCCTGAAGCTTTCTATGCTTTTATTGCATATCCTTTAGATCTTTTTGAAGAAGGCTCAATTACAAACGTATTAACATCTCTTGTAGGAAACGTTTTTGGATTTAAAGCTCTAAGACATCTACGTCTAGAAGATATTAGATTCCCAATTGCTTTCATTAAAACTTGCGGTGGTCCACCAAACGGAATCGTAGTTGAAAGAGATCGACTTAACAAATACGGAAGACCTCTACTTGGTTGTACCATCAAACCTAAATTAGGATTATCTGGTAAAAACTATGGTCGAGTTGTATATGAATGTCTTAGAGGCGGTCTTGATTTAACGAAGGATGATGAGAATATTAATTCTCAACCATTCCAACGTTGGAGAGAAAGATTTGAGTTTGTCGCAGAAGCAGTTAAGCTTGCTCAGCGGGAAACTGGAGAAGTTAAAGGTCATTATCTAAATTGTACTGCTAACACTCCTGAAGAACTCTATGAAAGAGCTGAATTTGCAAAAGAGCTAGATATGCCAATCATCATGCATGATTATATAACTGGTGGTTTTACTGCAAATACTGGATTAGCTAATTGGTGTCGTAAAAATGGCATGCTTCTGCATATTCACAGAGCTATGCATGCTGTTATTGATAGACATCCAAAGCATGGTATTCACTTCAGAGTTCTTGCAAAATGTTTGAGACTTTCTGGAGGAGACCAATTACATACTGGAACAGTTGTTGGAAAACTTGAAGGTGATCGTCAAACAACTCTTGGTTATATTGACAACTTAAGAGAGTCATTTGTTCCTGAAGATAGATCAAGAGGTAACTTCTTTGATCAAGATTGGGGTTCAATGCCTGGAGTATTTGCAGTCGCATCAGGTGGTATCCACGTTTGGCATATGCCTGCACTTCTAGCGATCTTTGGGGATGATTCCTGCCTTCAGTTCGGTGGAGGAACACATGGTCACCCATGGGGTTCAGCTGCTGGAGCTGCAGCTAACAGAGTTGCATTAGAAGCTTGTGTAAAAGCTCGTAATGCTGGTCGCGAAATCGAAAAAGAGAGTAGAGACATTCTCATGGAAGCTGCTAAGCATAGTCCAGAATTAGCTATTGCTCTAGAAACTTGGAAGGAAATTAAGTTTGAGTTTGACACTGTCGACAAACTTGATGTTCAGGGTTAACTCAAGTTTCGAAATCGAGGAGATTTATTCTCCTCAGACTTATTAAAATCTCGTTTTTACGAGTACTTTCATTCACATTTTGATTAATTATGCCTTTCCAGAGCACAGTAAGCGACTATCAAACAGTTGCAACCCTGGAAACATTCGGTTTTTTACCACCGATGACCCAGGAAGAAATATATGACCAAATTGCGTACATAATTGCTCAAGGTTGGAGTCCAGTTATTGAGCATGTTCATCCAAGTGGATGTATGCAAACTTATTGGTCTTATTGGAAACTCCCATTCTTTGGGGAAAAAGATCTTAACTTGATCGTGAGCGAATTAGAGGCATGCCATAGAGCATACCCTGATCATCATGTAAGAATCATCGGATACGATGCTTACACTCAAAGTCAAGGAACAGCTTTTGTAGTTTTCCAAGGACGTTAAAGCTACTTTTCGTAGTTAATATCTTTCTCCAAAAAAATTTTTGGAGAAAGTTTTTCAAAAGTCTTTTTAAAGAATTTAAACTTGAAGATTATGTCAAAAAAAACCAGTAGAGAGATTGCACTTGAAAGAAGAAAGGCGATGAGTGATAGCGGTAAAAAAGCTGCTGCTTATTCTTCAACTACCAAAGATAGAGTTCGATCTTCTCAAGATATACAGATTTCTGGGACTCAGTCTTCTTCTAATAATCATAATATTTCTAAACCAGCTACAAAACATATTCCAAAAACTCAGGTAAACATAAATTCTTCAACAACTTTATCTAGTAAAGAATTAGTAATAGAGAGAAGAAAAGCAATGTCTACCCATGGGAAATCAGCTATAACTTCATCCGATAGAACCCGTACTGATGTTAAAAAAGAAAGTCCTGTAAACACAGTTAAATCAACTGTAAGTAAAAATCAAGAAATTCAGGATTCAACTAGTACAGAATCTAAGTCCCTAAAACCCAACGTTAAGAGAAGAATTAATCAGAAGAGAAAGCCTATTAGTAATACAAGTAGAGATATTGTTTTGGCGAGAAGAGAAGCTCAATCTAAACATGGTAAATCTGCAACTAAACAAAATACTAGTGCCGCTTCATTAGCTAGAAGGGGAGACCCAGATTTAACTAGTAGAGAAATTTCTCAGAGAGTGAGAGAGCTAAGAAGTAAAACTGGTGACACAGGCAAAAAAGGTAATGGTAAATGTAGACCATGTGGTCCAAACAAAAATGGTGCCAAACAAAATATTGCAGATGCTAGCTGGAAAGTTGGTAAAAGTGAAACTGATTCAGGTCAAATAGTTACTGGAACTCAAGCTAATAGATCTGTAAAAACTACAGGTAATGAAGCAAGTACATGCAGAACTGTAACTGGTACCCAATATATGGGCGCAGAAGTTACTGATCAATTTTGTCAAGATAGACCAAGTTATAAACAGCCACTTAGATCTACTGTTACCTCTACAACATCAGGTAATAAAGTAACTGGAAATGAAGTTGGTAGATCTGATAGGGTCACAGGCGATGAGCCAGGGACTTGTAAAAACCTTACAGGTACTGAATATGTATCTTCTAATCAATCGCAGAAGTATTGTGGTGATGTCCCAAGAAATCCTTCAAAGGTTAAACACAGCACTACAACCGATGGATTAAAAGTATCTGGATCACTACCTGGTAGATCAACTCTGGTTACTGGAGATGAATCAGGTTCTGGACATCAATTAACAGGAGATCAATATCTTGGCTCTGAGCCAAATCCAAAAGGTAAAGCATTTGAAAAAGTAGGCAGTTACAACACTCTTAATGGGAATAATGTAACTGGTACAGGGGTTGGAAGATCAGACCATATGACAGGTAATGAACATGGGAGTTGCAAGAATGTAACTGGCGATGAGTACATCGGATCTCAACAATATGAGAAGTTTTGCGGTTCAAAACCAAAACCAGAAGCTAGAAAAGTAGGTTTAAGCCTTTCTTCAAAGTCAAATTTAATAAGCGGCACTATGACAGGAAGATCAGAAATAGTAACTGGAGATGAACCAGGTTCATGCAAAGTGTTAACAGGAACACCATACGCAGGCTTAGATCAGATTAATGAAAATTGTAGTACTGAGATTTCAGAAGATATGAAATCCCGAGCAACAGTTAATTCTGGAAATAATTCAAATGCCAGACTTACAGGACAGCAACCAGGAATTGGCGGAGTAATGACAGGTGCTAAGAAAGGTGCTTGTAAAAATCTAACAGGGACTCCCTATGTTGGTGGAGATCAGCTCTCACAAGCTTGTGATAATCCTGTACATGATGCGGCTTATGCGAATCCGGAAAAGTCGGCAGGGAACTCTTGGAAGGAATTCTCTGTTAAATCACCATCAAGAGACAAATATTCTGAAAAAAATACTCAAGGTGTTACGGGTAATGAATATGAAAATGGTTCGAAGGTAACAGGACCTTTTGATATGGCAGTTGATAAGGTAACTGGTACTGAAAAATTTAGATTTGAACCGAATAAAAATATTACTTATAAACAAAAAATGGAAATTGAAGAGGCTGACCGTGCAGCAAAGACACCAGAAAAAAGAGTCGCATCAAGGATTACTGGTGAAGGACAATCAGTGGGAAACGTAACTGGTGATGATTGGGATCGCGGTGATAAGGTAACAGGCACAGAGGGAGCTTCTTCTAGAAAGAGAAACCCATCAAGAGCAGGATTCATGAGTGCAATGCCCCCTATGGACGTTAAAAGAAATGAGGAAACAGAAAAACCAGATTTCTTGATAACTGGATCAAGTGGTAATACTCGTGAAGGACAACTTGTTACCTTTTCAGGTGGTGCACGAGGGTAATTAAATAATGCCTTTAAGAGGACTGGCAAAAGCCAAGAACTTCACATTGGGGCCTACAGCTCCAATGAAAACTTTTACGGAAAATATTCATACACAAACTAAAGAATCAAATGATTTAAGAAATTCAGGAAAATCTCATAAATTAACTAACAATATCCAAAATGAAAATTTATATAGGTATGAAAGCAAAATAAAAAGTGATTTTGACCAAATTGTTCCAACTTTAAAGGAAATTGCTCGAATACAACATCAGGAAGATTTTATAAGTAAAGCTCAGATAATATCAAGAAAAAATTTAGGAATAGATCTGCCCCTTCATGTATTAGATAAATCCTGGGTTAAACCGCTCGATATGAGAGCTCTATATGCATGGTGTGCTTTTAAACAGCATGAGAAACTTAGTGATAATTTTTTTAATAATGATCCACTTGAAGGGGCTTCAGGAAGTAGAGGTGCGAAAGATTTTGAAAAATTTCTTTTAGATTGTGGAATACATTTACTTGATATAACTCCTTGTTCAGATGGAAGATTAGCTCATTCAGTAGCTTATGTAATGAGAATACCTTTTAGTTCAGTAAGAAGAAGATCACACGCTGGTGCACTATTTGATATAGAAAATACTGTAAATAGATGGGTAAAAACTGAACATAAAAGATATAGAGAGAATATTCCTAATGAATCTCATAAAGATACGAGATATTTAAAAGTTGTAACTTATCATTTTAGTTCTGTTGATCCTTTGCATCAGGGATGCGCAGCTCATGGGAGTAACGACGAGTTAGCTGCAAATGAAGGTAGAAATAAACTATATGCTTTCAAAGAAGCTGTAGAAAACAGCTTTTGTTGCGGAGCTTCTGTGGATTTAATGTTAATTGGACTTGATACAGACACTGATTCAATAAAAATACATTTGCCAACAAAAGATGGTGGTATAGATTTAGAAAAAACTATTTCTACTTTAGAAATTTATAATTCAACAATAAACTTTTCAAAAGAGGATGCAGAGAGAGAAATTTGCCAGATAATTTCTAAGCAATCTTCAAAAGATAAACTCCAGGGTCTGGAAAAATTTATGTATAAATTAATTGTTAATAATATTTCTCAAGTTGATTATGTCAAGAATTTTTATAATGGTTCTTATGAAGATATTGGTCATGCAGAGAGGTTTATTGGAGTTGGTATAGGTTTCAAAGAAGTACATCTCAGAAATTTAACTTATTTTTCTCATTTAGATACCGTCGAAGAAGGGGCTCCAGATTTAGATGTAGGAGTGAAGATTTTTACAGGATTAAATGTTTCTCAAGATTTACCTATTCCGGTAGTAATAAGATTTGATTACTCTGGAAAAGTACCCGGCGCAAAAGAGAGGGCAATAAATGATTGTGAAAGAGTTAATAATGCGATATCAATTAGATATAAAAATTTAGTTGATCAAGGTTTGTTACATACTTGCTCTACTATTAGAGATAGGGACAACATTCATTCCGCCCAAATTATTGGAATGTCTTTAGATAAAAAAACAGAGGAGGCTCACTAATTATGTTAATTTGCAAGGTTGTAAAACCACTTGTTTCTACCAATAGGATTCCTGGTTTTGAACATAAACATCTGCAGGTTGTATTAGATGGTTCTTCTAATAAAGTTGCAGTTGATGCTGTTGGCTGTAAGCCAGGGGATTGGGTTATTTGTGTTGGAAGTTCTGCTGCTAGAGAAGCTGCGGGAAGTAAATCTTATCCAAGCGATTTAACAATTGTTGGAATTATTGATCATTGGGATCCAGATAGCCCAAAAAACTAGGAGGATAGAAATTATGGAAATAATGAAGGTATTAGGAAGGATGGTATGCACTCAAAGAGTCGCAGGCTTAGGTCATATGAATTTACGAATTTTAGAAAATAATAAGGGAAAGAAATTAGTTGCTGTTGATCCTGTTGGAGCTAGAGAAGGTAACTGGGTTTTTACTTCTAGTGGTTCTGCCGCTAGATTTGCATGCCCTAATCCTGAAGTTCAAACCGATTTAACAATTGGCGGTATTATTGATTATTGGGAGAGTGACTAAAAATTTAATCTTCAAAAATTTATTGAGAAACATTGTTGAAGGTATAGTGTAATATGTCTTGAATAAAGAATGTAATGTGGAAAGAAAGAGAATCACCTTTGAGGATTGAAAAAAGATTTGAATTTGATCAATACTCAAAAATTAGTAAATTCATGGGGGAAATTGAGAAATTATGTAAAGAAAGGGATATCTATCCAAATATCAGTTTCGGAAAGAATTTTGTAAGTCTTTCAATATTTTTAGACAATAAAGAAATATCAGACAAAGAAAAAGACTTTTCAATGGATATTGATAAATTTTATTTAGAAAATTAGTTTTTTTTAATAATTATTTGGCTTTGCAATATCTCTTTTGATTAAAGCCATTAAATATGTTGGTGCTTTATATCTACCAGGTAGACATCTATTTAAAGTTTCAAGATGACTCCAACACACTGTCTTTTCTATATCTTTAACTGAGTTTCCTTTTAAAATTAATAGTCTAAGAGCTTTGCAAAATAAAGGATAACCTGCTTCTAGTTCATCTATATTAAGCTTTGCTGCTGACATAGAACAAAGATGAATTATCAACTAATAATCTATACAACTATGGTGCACAATTGGTTCATATTTCAAATTTCTCAATAATTAGAAATTAATCTAGAAATGCGACACAATCTATTTCAACTAAAACTCCTTTTGGTAGAGATGAAACTTCCACACAGGCCCTTGCTGGAGGATTCTCAATATTAAAAAAATCACTATAAATTTTATTGACAATTTGAAAATTACTTAAGTCCGTTAAGTAAATAGTTGTTTTAATTACATCCTCTATTTTGGCTCCACCAGCTTTAAGAACTTCTGCGAGATTTTTTAAAACTTGAATTGTTTCCTTTTCTATATCACCTAAACATGTTATTTCGTTTAAAGCTGGGTCTATAGCAATTTGACCAGAACAATAGATGAAATCCCCAGCTTTTATTGCTTGATTATAAGGTCCTACTGGATCTGGAGCATTTGATGTTTTAATTACTTGTTTGGGGGACATTTGTTTAAGAAGATACCTATCTATTTAAACCCATAAATCTTTATTTGCTCTTAAAAAAGTAAATTCTTCTAAATTTTTTGCTCTTAAGAAAAGGTTTATTTTCATCTCTTCATCAAGTAAAAATGGAATTGTCAATTCATTAAGAGAAAGTTTTTTTTCAACTTCCGAAAGTTTATTTTTTATATCTTGATCTTCTGGCCTGAGATTCAATGCCCATAAGATATTTCCCTTTGTATATTCATGTGCGCAATATATGAGAGTATTTTTTGGTAAAGATTTGATTCTTTCTAGTGAAGAGTACATTTGTTGATAAGTTCCCTCAAAAATTCTTCCACAGCCTCCAGAAAATAATGTGTCACCAATAAAAAGAACAGGATTTTCTCCATAAAAAAAGAAGGCAATATGAGAGCTTGTATGTCCTAATACTTCAATTATTTTTACTTCTTCACCTAAAATACTCAAAGTTTCTCCATCCTCTACTGATATATTTTGAAAAGGTATTCGCTTTTTTTCTTTGGAAGAAGCAATCACTTTTACATTTGGCCATCTTTCAATAAGAGTCTTCGTCCCTCCAATATGGTCTGAATGATGATGAGTTTGCAAAATAGCTTCTAAGTGAAAATTGTTTTCATTTATATATTTAATAACTGGTTCGTGAACAGATGGATCTACAACCACAACGGATTTATCTTTTACCAACAACCAAATGATGTTATCAGTTAAAACTCTAAGTCCGATTATATTTCGAGCTTTATTAAATTCCATTGTTAACTTAGAATGAGGAATCCTTGGAAGAAATTGATCTATGTTTACTATAGCTTTACCAAAAGGAGCTCTGTTAAAAGATTCAATTTCAACTTTTAAAAGAGCTGGGTTAGATTTCTCAGATGCGTTGGACGAAAATAATAGATCATTAACCTTTGAATCAAATTGCAAACGGGCAAAAGCTTTATTAGTAAGAAATGGAGATGTTCCTGTTTATGTAAGTTATGGTCAGGCTGATTTGGGTATTGTTGGGTATGACGTTTTACGAGAATCTGAATTAAAAGTCGCAAAGTTATTAGATTTAGGATTTGGTGGTTGTCATATGTCGTTGGCGGTTAAGAAAAATAGCAATTATTCAAAACCAACTGATCTTCCAGCGAATTGTAAAGTAGCAAGTAAATTTATTAAAACAGCAAGATCTTATTTTGAAGAATTAAATATTCCTGTAGAAATAGTTCATTTGACAGGATCAGTCGAGCTTGGTCCTATTACAGGTATGGCAGAGGCAATAGTTGATTTAGTTGCAACTGGAAAGACTCTTAAAGAGAATGGTTTAATTAAAATAGATGATCTTTATTACTCGACTGCAAGACTAATTGGAAATCCTTTATCTATGAGGTTAGATGATAATCATCTCAGAGATACTATTTTATCAATAGAATCAACTAATGCTTTATAGAAGATTAGCTAAATGTTTTTTAAAGATTTTAGAAGGATTAAAAAGTTAGGTAAATATTTAACTAAAGATAAAAAAACAATCTATCTAATCTTGATAGTTTTGTTACCTGTTTCTTTCTCCGGAGCAATTCAACCATTATTAGTTGGTCAAGCCATTACTATTCTTAAGAACGAAACTACAGATGTTTGGTTAAGTAAAACTTTCTTTGGGCAGTCAATAAATGCCATAATTCTAACTTTATTTATAACTGTATTATTCAGATTAGTTCTGCAGGGATATCAAACTTACAATATCCAAGCCGTGGGACAACGTTTGACAGCAAGAATAAGAAGAGAACTTTTTGATCATTCAATATCTTTATCTCTTAAGTATCACGATAAAATGCCTGTAGGGAAATTATTAACGAGATTAACAAATGATGTTGATGCTTTAGCCGAGGTTTTTGGTAGTGGGGCAGTTGGAGTCATTGCTGACTTCGTCAGCCTGATAGTAATTTCTTTGACAATGCTGTCAATTGATAAAGGGCTTGCCATTTTATTACTTTTGACTCAAATCCCAGTTTCATATTTTATTATTTGGCTTCAAAAACGTTATAGAAGAGCCAATTATCAAGTAAGGGAAGAATTGTCTCAACTCAACTCTGATTTTCAAGAGAATCTTCAAGGTTTAGAAGTCGTTCAGATGTTTAGAAGAGAGGCTTTTAATAGCAAGAAATTTTCCAAAACTGGAGTTGCGTATAAGAAAGCAGTTAATGGAACAATATTTTATGACAGTAGTATTTCGGCATTTATAGAATGGATTTCTCTTGCCGCAGTTTCCTTGGTTTTAGCAGTTGGAGGTTATCTTGTTACTTCAGGAAATATTGGTTTAGGAACATTAACAACCTTTATTTTATATTCCCAAAGACTTTTTGAACCTCTTAGGCAGCTTGCAGAAAGATTTACTCAAATACAAGGAGGTTTAACAGCTGTAGAAAGAATAAACGAATTATTGGATGAAGAAATACAGATTAAGGACTCCACTTCCGCAAAACATTTTTTAGAAAATGCCGAAAATGTAAATAAAAAATTTAAGGGCAAAATTGAGTTCAAGAATGTTAATTTTTTCTACAACGAAGGAGAACATATTTTAAAGAATTTATCTTTCAAGATCAATCCAGGAGAGCATGTGGCTTTTGTAGGGCCAACTGGTTCAGGTAAAACAACCATAATAAGACTATTATGTAGATTGTATGAGCCTCAGTCAGGCCAAATTTTAATCGATGATATAGATATAAAAGATATTCCTATTGCAACTCTTAGAAGTATGTTGGGAGTAGTTTTGCAAGATACCTTTATCTTTAGTGGAAATGTCGCAGATAATTTAAAACTAAATTCCAATGTAAACAATCTTGAATTAGAAAGTTTTTGTAACGAATTAGGGTTAGATAATTTATTACAAAAGTTACCAGAAGGCTTGAATACCTTACTAAGAGAAAGAGGAGGAAATCTTTCTTCTGGAGAGAGACAACTTCTTTCAGTAGCTAGAGTAGCGATTAGAAATCCCGTTGTTTTGATAATGGACGAAGCAACAGCGTTTATGGATCCCTCTACAGAGGCTACTTTGCAGAAAGATCTAGAGAGAATTCTGTCAAAAAGAACAGCATTAGTAATAGCTCATAGATTAGCAACTATTGAAAGTTCCGATAAGATTTTAGTCTTAAAAGGAGGATTATTAGTCGAAGAGGGAACTCATAGTGAATTGAGAATGAAAAAGGGTTTATATTTTCAGCTCTCTGAGCTTCAACAAAAAGGATTAGCTAATTTTTAATGATTTTTAGAAACCAAGGATCTTTAATAAAAAAATCAAACAGTATATCGAGGAATGAGTTGATAGATCTTTATGGTTTAAATTCTTATGAGTTCACTCAAAAAAATAAAGAAGAAATATTTGTATGTAGTAAAAATAAAGATTTAGATCTAATAGAACTAGATCAACTTTTGCAAACTGTTGGTTGGAGCAGAAGGCCTGTAAGAAGAGTGAAAAGAGCTTTGGATTTCAGTATTTTGGTGGTTGGGTTATGGCGTCATGATGATAAATTCCCCAGACTAGTAGGATTTGCAAGATGCACTGGCGATGGAATTCTAGAAGCAACAGTTTGGGATGTGGCTATTAACCCTGTCTATCAAGGACTTGGATTGGGTAAAGAGTTAATGAAATATGTCCTAAAAGAATTGAAAAATATTGGAATTTCTAAAGTAACCCTTTTTGCTGATGCTGAAGTGGTTTCATTTTACAAAAGACAAGGCTGGATATTAGAGCCTAGAGGCTCTAAATGTGCTTTTTGGTATGCAAATTAATCATTTTTTGTAGTAGTCAGAATATATAGATTTTAAAGATTCGCCTTTTAACCATCTCCTTCTAAAGTGCCAGTTCTTAATTGCTTGGAGAAAAATATTAGTTCTTTCCCATTTCCTTGAACTTATAAAAATAGGTAAATTTAATTGTTTTAAATCTTTTTTTTGGTTTAATCTCCTTAAAAAATCTACATCTTCCATCAAAGGTATCTTTCTAAAACCATTATTTTTAAAATAGGTAGTTCTATGAATTATTAAACCTTGATCACCATAGGGTTGTTTAAAAAATTTACTTCTAAAATTTACGAGAATTTCGAGAACTCTATAAATTATTTTTTTGTGATTAATTTTGAACTCAAAATAGTAAATACTATTCTTGTTTCCCTCTAAATATGAATTAATTTTTCTAAACCAATCATGATTTAATCTTGTATCAGCATGCAAAAATATTAGCCACTCTCCTTTTGAATTCTTAGCACCAATATTTAATTGTAAACCTCGATTCCTTTCTTTGGATATAAATACTTTTGCTCCATAAATATTTGCTATATCAATAGTTTTATCTTCACTCCCACAATCAACAATTATGATTTCGCACTCTTTCTGAATACTTGACAAGTCTGAAAGCAATAATGGCAAATTATTAGCTTCATTAATAGTTGGAATGATAATTGAGATTTTAGACAAGTTGATTACTTTCTATTTTCGATATCAAATATTGTATCTATATCTATTTTTTTATCTAAAAGCTTATATTTCAACTTTATAGACGCAAAATTATCAATTGTATTTTGAAGAACATTCTCTGTACCCCACTTAATGTTAATAAAAGGTAAATATAGATGCGTTGAAATTATTTTTTCTGATAAACCAATAAGCCAATATCCTCCATCATTAGATGGCCCTAAAATAAGATCATTTTGTTGAAGCTCTTCTATAGTATTCAATAAATCTTGATGGCATAAATCTGGAAGGTCAGTACCAATAAAAATAATATTTTTGATCTTATGTCTAGCACAAAATTTTTTATTGATAATTATTTGCCTTTTCATTTTTTCTCCCAAGCAGCCTTTCCCCTGCAAATTAAATTTTTTGATGCCTAATTCTTTAGACCATTTTCTACAATTTCCTACTCCCAAACCGGTTATGGCAATAGAAATATCTATCAGTTTATTTTCTTGAAGAAATTTTGCGACTGAAATTGTGTGTTTGGTCATCATACTCTGTACTTTCGCCGAATTACTTTTACCTATATCGTTTGATAATCTTGTTTTGCATCTTCCAAAACCATGCCATTTCGCCATGATAATAAGTAATGCTTTATCCAATACTTTTGTAAGATTTAAAATAATTATATGCCTATTAAAAAAATATAAAATTTTTTTTATTAAATTTAGTCGATGCTTTGTTAAATAATTTTAAATTTGTCGTGATCTTGTGATTTGATAATGGCCAATTATTAAATTCCAACTAGATTAATAATCTAGAGAATAAAACTTTGCAAGCAACTAATCCTATTTGGGCGGAAGTTCAACAATCACTCCAAAAAACTTTAAGTAAGCCTTCATTTGAGACATGGATCAGGCCTGCTAAATTTAATTGTTTTGAAAATGGCTTATTAACTTTAATTGCTCCAAATACATTTTCTAGTGATTGGTTAAGAAAGAATTATTGTGAAACTATTGAAAATGCTGCAAAGGAAATCTGCGGTCATGATGTAAAAGTTGTTTTCAAATCTGAAACGAATACAAGCAGCGATTTAACAAATGAAGATAAACCCAACGAACAGAACTTTCATCATAAAACAAGATCTTTTCCTAGTAATAACCAAAATAATTCTTCAAAAAATCAATTCAAAAATCCTAATGGCTTAAATTTACGCTACGTATTTAAAAGATTTGTTGTAGGTCCAAATAGTAGGTTGGCTCATGCCGCAGCTTTAGCAGTTGCCGAATCTCCTGGGAGAGAATTCAATCCATTATTTATTTGTGGAGGAGTAGGTCTTGGTAAGACTCATTTAATGCAAGCAATAGGTCATTATCGAGTAGAAATAGATCCAGAAGCAAAAGTTAAATATGTATCTACAGAGACTTTTACAAATGATGTTATTAGTGGCATTCGAAGAGATGGAATGACAGCTATTCGAGATAAGTATAGAAATGTAGATTTGATTTTAATAGACGATATTCAGTTCTTAGAAGGCAAAGAGTATACACAGGAAGAATTTTTCCATACTTTTAACGCTCTTCACGAATCAGGAAGTCAAATAGTTATTGCAAGTGACAGACCACCAAGTCAATTGTCGGGAATTCAAGAGAGATTAATTTCTAGGTTCTCAATGGGTATGACTGCAGATATTCAACCACCTGACATTGAGACGAGGACAGCCATCCTTCAAAAAAAGGCAGAACAAGAGAGGATGAGTCTTCCAAGAGATTTAATCCAATTTATAGCAGGAAGATTCACTTCGAATATTAGGGAATTGGAAGGAGCATTCACTAGAGCTGTTGCATATGCTTCGATAACAGGGTTGCCAATGACAGTTCAATCAATTGCACCTATGCTCGATCCAAATAGTGTTGGAGTGGTTGTTACCCCAACACAAGTTATTAAGAAAGTTTCCGATTTTTTTAAAGTTTCGACTGATGAATTGATTAGTTCAAGTAGAAGAAAACCAGTTAGTCAAGCTAGACAAATAGGTATGTATCTTATGCGACATGGGACGGATCTAAGCCTACCAAGAATTGGAGATGAATTTGGAGGTAAAGACCATACAACTGTTATGTATGCTATTGAACAAGTTGAAAAAAAGTTGTCTATTGACCCTAATATCGCAAGTCAAGTTCAAAAAATTAGAGATTTACTTCAAATAGATTCGCGAAAAAATTTATAGTTTTACTATTAACTAGTAATGAAATTTATAGGATCTTGATCATATCTATGCCTAAAAGGTATTTTGTCTGTTTCATTGATATAGCTAAGCGATTCAATTTTATTTAATGATTGTCTTAATAACCTTGCCGAAATAATTGGCATATCTCTTGGAACTGAGATTCGATTTTTTAAGTATCTTAGAGAGATTCCTGAAAGTTTTTTAGGGATTAATACTTCACCTTTGAGCATATGGGTTAACGCTGATCTCAATGATTCGTCAAAGGATTCTTTATTGTATGGGTTTACCTTTAGTAAATTGTCTTTATGCTTTATCACTCTTTTCAGAGCAATTGTTGCATAATATTTAGACTCATAATTTTGGTTTAATTCATAATTACCTAAACCCTCCCCAGTATCTATTAACTTAGAGAAAGTAATCTGTTGTTCATTGCTTTCTTTATAGCATCCTCCCATTTGTGGGGGTAAATCATGAGAATGAGTATGAAAATCTCCTTGAGTGCCTCTATAAGCACTTGTCCCTTCAAAAAGGGTAAGCCAGTTATCTAAATGACGGTAATTAGATCTTAAATTAAACCCTTTATAATAAGTAAGTGATGCATTCATTCTCTCCATATAGGGAATAAAAATTATATCTCCAACACCAGGCTCCATATCACCCGTGTTAGAAACTGATGGATCAACAAAACCTGATTTTGAGCTACTTAAGATTTCGTCGAGTTTAGAAATGGATTCTTTAAATCTTTTTTTTCTAAAAGAGTTATCTATAAAATTAAAGCTTTCTCGGCAGAGCCAATTACACCAGGATCTGAAAATTTCTCTTTCTAACTCTCGAATTTTGATAAGGTGACTAGATGTTATAAAAGAACCAAGTGCTCCAAATTCATTTTCTAAAAAAGCTATGATATCGTCGCTTTCAGTAATAACTTGCCCTTTGAATTCAATTGCAGGTAATTTCCCTGATCTGACTTTTTCAAGGAACCAACTTTCTTTTTGGCCGTAGCAAAACATATTTATTTTCTTGACTCTATATGGAATTTTCTTAAATTCAAGCCATAACCATATCT
The DNA here is from genome assembly GCA_003281455.1 of Prochlorococcus sp. AG-347-J21. Taxonomy (GTDB): domain Bacteria; phylum Cyanobacteriota; class Cyanobacteriia; order PCC-6307; family Cyanobiaceae; genus Prochlorococcus_A. The sequence continues at coordinate 102,802 of QCBX01000001.1, read as the reverse complement.
TCTGACAGTAAGGACACCAAGAATGCCTATCCCTATAGAGGGTAACTAATACATCATTTTCACTATGTCCAAATAATCTTAAATTTGCGTAGGAATTATTTATACCATGGACTCTATCAAGATCTTCAACTTCAAATTTATTTAAATCATCCCATGTCAAAATCCCATTCATTATTTGAATTAAAGCTATAAACTAACGTTATAATAATTGATTAAAAAAGTCTTGGAATTTGAATTTGATTTAATTGTTGTTGGCGCTGGATCTGGAGGACTCGCGGCGGCTAAACGTGCGGCTAGTTATGGAGCAAAAGTTGCAATCATAGAAGCAAATCAAATAGGAGGAACTTGTGTCATAAGGGGATGTGTGCCTAAGAAATTAATGGTTTATGCAGCTAAAAGTAAAAAAAATATGGATTCTTCTGAAGGATATGGATTAAAAAATGAAGGTATTAATTTTGAATCAAATATTTTGTTGAAGAATGTTAGAGAGGAGGTTTCTAGATTAAGTGATTTACATAGAAATTCTTTAAAAAAGTTGAATATAACTATTTTTGAAGGCTTAGGAAGATTTATTACTCAAAATGAATTAGAAATTATTTGTCCAAAAACGAAGAAAATTAAAAACAAAATAAGTTCAAAAAAAATTCTTATTTCAGTTGGAGGTAAACCAAAGAAATTAAATATACCTGGGGTAGATTTGGCATGGACTAGTGATGATATTTTTGAATTAGAAAAGTTTCCCAAATCAATATTAATAGTAGGAGGTGGATATATTGCTTGTGAATTTGCTTCTATTTTTAGAAATTTAGGTACTGAAGTAACTCAATTAATTAGAGGTCAACATTTACTTAATGGTTTTGATGAGGATCTTTCTTCATGCCTAGAGGAATCACCTACTTTTAGTGAAATCAACATAATCGCCAATACTCAATTAAAGTCTATCAATAGAGTAAATGGCAATCTGGAATCTACCCTAGACTCGGGGGATAAACTCATAACTAATAATATCCTTTTTGCTACAGGAAGAGAACCAAATCTTTTGCCTTTAAATTTAGATTTTTTAAATCTAAAGATGGATGGCCAATATTTAGATGTCGATGAACTTAATCAAACAAGCAACTCAAATATTTTTGCAGTTGGCGATATCATAAATAAGCCAAACTTAACTCCAGTAGCAATAGAACAAGGGAGAGTTTTTTCGGATAATTTTTTTAATGATCAAAAAAGAAAAGTAAATTATGAATATATCCCTAAGGCCGTTTTTACTATTCCAGAAATTTCAACAGTTGGCTTAAGTGAGAAAAGAGCTAAAGATATTTATGCTGAAAAAAATATAAAAATTTTCAAATGCAAATTTACCCCTATGTCTAATACCTTTAAAAAGAACAAATCAAAATGCATGTTGAAGATTGTAGTTCATAAGCTCACTGACAAAGTCCTGGGATGTCATATGTTTGGAGAGACATCATCTGAGATTATTCAAATGGTATCAATTTCATTAAATGCAGGGATAACAAAAAAAGACTTTGATATTACTATGGCTTTACACCCAACTATCTCAGAAGAATTTGTGACTATGTATTGATAAAATTATGAATTAGAAAATTTTAATTTTTCTTGAACAATTAGAAATCCTATAAGTAACGCAAAGTAAATAAACAAACCTATTCTTAATTCAGAAAGGAAGTTAAATCCATTAAGGAAAAGTATCTTATCGAGAATGTAGAAAATATAAAGATTAAGCAAAATAAATCCTTCAATTCTTGTTATTTTCCCTTTGCTCCAGAAAATTGGTAAGCATGCAAAGGTAGTTAAAACCATAAAGGGTAAGTCAACTTTTATTAGACTTTGTTCAATTACTAATCCTTTAAATCCTGAGAAAATACTACAACTTCCAAGGATTAGAAGTTGATTGAGCAAATTACTTCCTATTACATTACCAATGGCAAGATCTGTTTTACCTTTAAATGCAGCAATTATTGAAGTCACTAATTCCGGTAAAGATGTTCCAGTTGCGACGATACTTAAACCAATAACAATTTCATTCACCCCCAAAAGAGTAGCAAGAGTTTGAGAACCATTTACTAAAATATTTGAACCAAAGCTTAAAAGAAATATTCCCAATATTAACTTGAGTAAAATATTAAGCTTCCCTTTATTGCTATCTTTAAATTCTTCTATCTCTGGTTCAGCGTCTTTCGTCTCTTCTCCTTTCTCATTGATGGTATTAATTTCCCATATTGTATTTAAGATTAAACAAAATATTAGAAAGACCCCTGCTTGCAATGTTAATAAGCCTGTTGATGACATAGCCCAAACCGCACAAGAGATAGCCATTAATAGAGGCACATCTCTTCTAACTATTCTGCTTTTTACCTTGAGAGGTGTTATCAATGAGCTTATACCCAAAACAACTAGAACATTGAAAATATTGCTTCCAATTACATTGCTTGCCGCAAGCGAATCACTGCCTTTTAAAATTGAACTTAAACTTACCAACAATTCAGGAGAGCTTGTTCCAAGAGAAACAACTGTTAATCCAATAACTATTTGAGGTATTCCTAAAGTTAAAGATAAAAATATGGCACCTTGAATAAATAACTCTCCTCCAGCGAAAAGTAAAACTACTCCTACAACTATTTCTATTATTGGAAATAAAAAATCACTCATATTTGGGATTTCATTTAGATAATAAAATTTTTCATTATTGGTTAATAACTATCCTCGAATAGCTATAAATTATTGTCAATTTTAATTTGCTGTTAAAATTGATTAAATAGAAAAAATTTTGAAGACCTTAACCATAATAAAACCTGATGATTGGCATTTACATTTAAGAGAAGGTCTTGTATTAAAAAATATCATTCATTTTACTTCCGAATTTTTTGGAAGAGCTATTGTTATGCCAAATACTAAAACTCCCATTACAACTGTACAAAGCGCTATCTCTTACAAAAAATCAATTGTTGAAGCGTTACCAGAAAGTTCTAAGTTTGAACCACTAATGACAATGTATCTTACAGATGAGACTGATACAAAAGAACTAATAAATGGTTTTAAAGATAATGTCTTTTTTGCAGCAAAATTATATCCTGCTAACGCCACAACAAATTCCAGTCATGGAGTTAGGAAAATAGAAAATCTATATAAGATCTTTGAATCAATGCAAGATTCTGGAATGCCTCTTTTAATTCATGGGGAAGTGACTGATTCTGAAGTAGATGTATTCGATAGAGAAGAAGTTTTTATAGACAAAGAACTCTCTCAAATAACTAAAAGATTTCCAAAATTAAAAATCGTTTTAGAACATATAACCACCTCTTATGCAGTGGATTTTGTTCAAGAAAGTAATATTGGAGCTACTATCACTCCGCATCATTTGCATATAAATAGAAATGCAATGTTTTTTGGAGGCTTAAATAGTGATTTTTACTGCTTACCAGTTGCTAAGAGGGAAAATAATAGACTCGCTTTAAGGAGAGCTGCTACAAGTGGAAAAGAATGTTTTTTCTTGGGAACTGACTCTGCTCCACACCTTAGAAAGTGGAAGGCTTTTTGTGGATGTGCGGGCATTTTTAATTCGCCAGTGGCAATAGAGAGCTATTTAACAGTATTTGAAGAGGAAGATGCTCTAAATAATTTTGAAAAATTTGCAAGTTTAAATGGCCCTAATTTTTATAATCTTTCCCCAAATAAAGAAAAATTAAAATTAGTTTCTAGACCTAATAAAATTAAAGAATTTATTGATGTTGTTGGAGAAAAAAATATTATCGGACAAATAAAACCATTTCATGCAGGCGAAACTTTACAATGGGATGTGGAAGGAATAGTAAATTAAAAAATTAGATTTAATCTGACAATTAAAAGTGTAAATATTCCAATTTTTCTTGGTTAAATGGGTTGCTTTCGGTTACGATAAAAAAGCGCAAATTCCTTTTGGGAGTGTGGCGGAATTGGTAGACGCGCCGGACTTAAAATCCGTCGAGCGATTTAGCTCGTGGGGGTTCAAGTCCCCCCACTCCCATTATTTAATTATTTATTTTTAGTTCTGACGATAACTTTTAATAGTTGTTATGTTTTAACTAAGGAACCATAAATCAAAATGGAAAGTTTTTTCAATAATTCATTCGCTACTTTAATTGCTTATGTTGGAATTATTTCTACCTATTTATTGGTTATTCCATTATTACTATTTTACTGGATGAATAATAGATGGAATATTATGGGCAAATTTGAAAGATTAGGAATTTATGGCCTTGTATTTCTTTTCTTTCCAGGTTTAATACTATTTTCTCCATTTTTAAATCTCAGACTAAAAGGAAGTGGTAAAGGGTAAATAATTGACTAAAGGTAAAGTAATACAAATAGGTTTATTTATTTCATTTATAGGATTAATTAGTTATAAATTTGCACCGCAAATTGGCATCGACAATTTTACAGCTACTACTCTCTCAAGCTGTATCTTGATTTTGATTGTTATTACTTGGGTAACATCTTATGTTTATAGAGTTGTAAATGGAAAAATGACGTTTATGGAACAAAGGAAGCGTTATAGAAAAGAGTATGAAAAAGTTGTTAATGATAAACTAGAAACCAAATTCAATGCATTGTCAAAGGAAGAGCAGCAAAAACTAATGGAAGATTTAGAGAAAAATCCATAAATTTTTCATAGAAAAAATACAAAAATCATGAAAGATAACAAAATGCAAATTATTAAAAATGAATCTTTATCTAAGGTAGATGAGAAATTTTGTGAGTTAAAAAATAATAAAAAATTAGCTTTGATGCCTTTTATAATGGCTGGGGATCCCAACATTGAAATAACTTCTGAGATCTTATTAAAGTTACAAGAAAATGGAGCTGACCTTATTGAATTAGGTATTCCTTACAGTGATCCACTTGCAGACGGACCTGTTATTCAAGTGGCGGCCTCTCGCGCATTAAAGTCAGGGACTAACCTAAGAAAAGTAATTACTCTTTTAGAGTCTTTAAAAGGTAAATTAAATATTCCCATCATCCTTTTTTCTTACTTAAATCCATTACTAAGTTTTGACTTTGAAAATTTTTGTGAAATGGCATCACATGCTGGAGTTTCTGGACTAATAGTTCCTGATCTACCTTTAGAAGAAGCTTATAAATTTTCTAAAATAGTTAGTAACCATTCTATGGACTTGATTTTATTAGTAGCTCCAACTACTCCTTATGAAAGAATGAAACAAATATCAAATCATACAAAAGGCTTTACTTATTTAGTGAGTGTTACAGGTGTCACTGGTGAGAGAAATACAATGGAAAATAGAGTAGAAAATCTTATTGCTAAATTAAAAGATGATAATAGCAAGCCAATTGCTGTTGGTTTTGGGATATCAACCCCTGAACATGTTAATAAAGTTCGTGAGTGGGGTGCAGATGGAGTAATTATTGGCAGTGCATTTGTAAAACGAATTTCTAGTTCAAGTGAAAAAGATGTCGTCTATCGTGTGGGTGAATTTTGTAAAGAAATGCGTTTAGCTGCTGATCAAAATAAATAAAGATAAAGAGGTTATATTATTAAAAACTAATTAGGGATTTATAAATTAATTTAAATATTTCCAAGATTATTCAGTAGGCAATAATCTTATTTGTTTTTTCCCAAGCTTAATTTCGAATTCATCACCTGCTTTTAAATCTAGAAGTGCTGTGTATGCTTTCCCAATCAAAAGATTTCCGTTCCCTTGCACTGTAGCTATGTAACTTAGTTTTCTCCCCCCTTTACCAATGCCCGCAACTCCTGTCTCACCAAGATTAATGCCTTTTGCTTCTAGAAGTGCTTCATAAAACGCAGTGAAATTAAGGCGTTCACCCCCATTCTTCTTGGTGGAAACATATCCACAGGTACGAACAAGTTCAGACTTGCTAACATCACCAAGTTCTTTAACTTTCGCGAGAAGATCGCTACCAGTGAGCATAATTAATTAAAAGAAACTTCTTCTTAAATAAGATAGCAATTTGAGTGTAATATATGCAATTATTTAGTATATATTTATCCTGTTATTTATCTTTGAAAATGGAAAAGTTTGTAGTTTTTGGGAAATACTGTGAAGATGCAATCATTAAAAGGGCCCCATTTCGTGAACAGCATCTTAATAGACTTAAAAACTTAAAAGATCGAGATATTTTAGTTACTTTAGGGCCAACAAAATGTAATAAATATTTATTTGGGATTTTTAATGCTAATGATGAAAATGAATTAAAAGATTTGATTGAGGAAGATATATATTGGGAAAAAGGTATATGGATTAAATATGATATATATCAATGGGTTATGGCTTTTTAAATATAATTAATAAATATATTTCAGAATTAATTTACTATTAATTAAAAAATAAAATTAATTTATAAAGAAAATATATAAAAATTTTTTAATCATAAATTTATTATTAATATCATTTAGGAATTAATAAGTTATTCAATTATTTAAAGGTTAGTTTTTCTAGAAGAATACGAAAATATTTGTTTTTAAATCTATTTATTAAGAATGAAGAACATTGCTAGTTAAATATAATGTTTATAAAAATTATTCACGAGTGTCTTGATTTATTTGACTTACTAATGTGTCGATATCTAATTGATTATATGGTGGTGTTTGAGTTGTTTCCTTATAATCGTTTTTCATATTCTCCAACAAATTTTGTTCAATCTTTATAAGATTTTTTGCAATATTGAACATACCACCTTTTTTATATAAATCTTTCATTTTTAGAATGATCTCTGAGGTTCTACTCGATTTAATATTTAATTCATACGCTAAATCTTTTTGCGTAAATCCATGGGATTTCAACCAATCCTTGATAAAGGAGATTAGTTCTTTTTCTTCCTGTTGAGATAATTTACTCATTTAATAAAAAGGGAATAACTTATTAAGCTTATTTGCTGCTCTTGCTCTTATTGAAGGGGTCATATATTTACTCCATATACTAAGAACTGCCGTGAGCGCAACAAAGTCATCACTAAAACCAACTAATGGCATGAAGTCAGGGAAAAGGTCAAAGGGCATTATTAAATAGGCTAGCGCAGCCATTAAGGAAACTCTTACTTGCGCTGGCGTATAAGGGTCTAAAGCCATCTCCAAAACTTCTAAGGCAGGTTTGGCAATCGTTCTTCCTGCTTTAATAAGAATCTTGATAATTATATTCTCATCAAACGTTGAACTTTCTAAAACTTCAGCATCATAAATTTTTTCTTTGTTGTTGTAATCATTTTTCATTCTTTAATAAATCAAATTTTAAATGTTTTGATTGCAAAATTCTAATTAATACTATCAACTAATCCATTCTGTATTCCTGCTTTTCTTAGTTTTCTCAAGGCACGTTGAACTACTTGACGGCAATATTCTCTACTGCAACTCATATGTCTTGCTACTTCAGCTAATGTTCTCCACTCATTTGAACCATCTAAACCAAATCTCAGGCTTACTATCTTCCTTTCTTTTTCAGTTAAGTTTGCTTTGTCTAATAATTTCCAAGCAGAGGCTGTCCTTTCGGCTAACTCAGCTAACTCCATGGGAGGAGTTTGATCACTTGGAAGAATATCAACTAACTCGGATGGATCTGACTTTGATTTAACAGTACCTTGAAGACTAACCGTAATACTTCGCAATTCGCAAGATAGGAGTTCATCAATTTCTTCCTTAGTTATTTTCAGTTCTTCAGCTAGCTCATCACTAGTAGGCGGAATACCTTTGAGTTGCATAAGCTTAGATTTTGCTGATCTTAATTTTGTAAGTTTTTCATTGATATTTACAGGTATCCTTATGGTTCTACTTTGCGTTGACAATGCTCTATTTAATCCTTGCCTGATCCACCAATAAGCATAGGTGGAAAATCTATGGCCTCTAGAGGGATCATATTTTTCTACTGCTCTTGTAAGGCCTAATGTCCCTTCCTGAATTAAGTCCAGCAATTCTAGACCTTTACCTTGATATCTCTTGGCAAGATTTACAACTAACCTTAGGTTGGCTGTTATCATCTCATTTTTGGCTTTTTCACCAATTTTGATTTTTTTTCTTTCAGCTTCAGAATATTCACAAGCAGGCCCTTTCCCACCTGCTTCTTGACATCTATTAACCAGCACAACCATCTCTTGGACTTTTCTGCCCATAGTGAGTTCTCTTTCAGGAGTCAAAAGTTGGTGACGCCCTATTTCACCAAGAAAATCGCTTAATGAACTCACGATTTACCTCTTTGTTGATATATTCAACTTATAGTTAATTCATTAATAAGCCATACATGTAATAATTAATTAATATTTAATTAATAATTAGTTAATTATTTTTATTAGTTTAATTAGTTTAATTAGTTTAATTAATATTTTTTACTTAACATTTTTGAATTCAATAACTATGAATTTTATATTATGAATAATTAAGTTTTCCTTCTTGATTCTAAAACAGCAAGTACATCTCTCCACTCAACCCCTTTATGCATTAAGGTTACTTGCAGATGATAAATTAAATCAGCAGCTTCATTTGAGATTGAATTTTTATCATTATCTTTGCAAGCCATTATAAATTCTGCAGATTCTTCTCCTATTTTTTTCAAAATAGTATTACTACCTTTTGTTAATAAATGATTTGTGTAACTTTTTTCTGATGGATTTATTGATCTTTCTTTAATTGTATTGAATAATTCAGAGCAAATATTTGAGGAGGGAGTTGTTTTTTTCTCTTTTTTATCACTTTGATTAATTTTGATTTTGTTGAAAAAACAACTTTTTTCCCCAGTGTGACATGCTCCTGAACCATTTTGTTCAATCAAAAGAATTAGTGCGTCATTGTCGCAGTCAAATATTATTTCCTTAACTATTTGAGTACTTCCACTTGTAGCTCCTTTTCTCCATATTTCGGATCTTGATCTACTCCAGTAATGAACATTTTTGGTCTCAAGAGTCATTGTCAATGATTCTTTATTCATCCAAGCAAGCATAAGAATCGATCCGTCTAACCAATCTTGTGCTATTGCAGGGATTAATCCATTATTATCAAAGCGTAGATCTTCAATCGAAAAATTAGTTGAATAAGTCATTATGTTTGTTATGTTAAATCCTATTCATTGTGTCTTATCAAAAATTATCCTAACAGTTAATTGATGTATATTCATTCTCAGAAATTTTCATGCAGCAAAAGTTACGAGGATTTTCCATGTTCACATAGGCAATGGCGCCATGAAGGCCACTGCAGATTTGTGCATGGATATTCAAGATCATTCACCTTTTGGTTCACTGCAAAAAAGTTAGACCTAAATGGTTTTGTTGTCGATTTTTCAAGTCTAAAGCCCTTAGAAAATAGATTAAAGGAGCAATTTGATCATACTTTTCTAATTAATAAAGATGACCCTTTGCTGAATTACTGGGAAAAATTACATGACTTAGATGCTTTAGATCTGAGAATTATGGATAATGTGGGAATGGAGTTTACGTCTGAATTAATTTGGAGATGGGCTAATGAATTCTTACAGGATAAGGATAAGGGCAGAACATGTTGTTGGAAAACAGAATCAAAAGAAAATAAATCGAATAAAGCAAGTTATGAGGAAATTCCTGATTGGTTCAAATCTTAGATTAAAGCTGTTAATTTTTAAAGTCATATAGGATTCTTTAATTTGATATTTAATCAACGTTTATCTCTCCATTAACTAGATAAATATTAATCTCGTCTTTGTTAAGGTAATGATTATTCAATATATTATTTGAAATTTTTGTCTCAATTTGTTTTTGAATAATTCTTTTTAAAGGCCTTGCACCATAGGCATGATCGAAACTATTTTCGACAAGTTGGTTAATTGCTTCATCCGTAATTTTGAATTTTAAGTTTTTTTTGTTAAGCCTTTTTTCTAAATGTTGAAGCTGTATTTTCGCAATTTCTTTTATGTCATTTAATTCTAAATTATTAAAAATAACTATTTCATCAAGTCGATTTAAAAACTCAGGCTTGAAAAATTTTTTAATTTCATTATCTACAACTTTTTTAATTTCATTTGTATCTTCTTTTCTAACTGATAAATCATTTATTGATTGACTTCCTAAATTACTTGTGAGAACAATGATTGAATTTTTGAAATTGATTGTACGACCTTGACCATCAGTAATGATTCCATCATCAAGAACCTGTAAGAGAATATCTAAAATATCTTTGTGAGCTTTCTCTATTTCATCAAGGAGTATTAATGAATAAGGATTTTTGCGTACAGCTTCAGTTAGTTGACCTCCTGATTCGAAACCTAAATATCCAGGAGGCGCACCTATAATTTTGCTCACTGAATGCTTTTCCATATATTCAGACATATCCAGTCTTGTAATTGAAGAATTTGAATCGAATATTATTTTGGCTGTTACTTTACTTAGCTCTGTTTTCCCAACACCAGTTGGACCTAAAAAGAGAAAACTGGCTAATGGCTTGCTTGGATCATTTAGACCAGTCCTTGATCTCTTAATGGAATCTGCAACTGCACTGATTGCACTATCTTGACCAATAATTTTTTCTTTAAGTATTGACTCGAGGCTCAAGAGTTTATCTTTTTCTGACTGGTTTAAGTTCTGTACTGGAATAGAGGTCCACTTTGAGACAACTTCTGCAATATCATCAAAAGTTACCTCTTGTCTTAAAAGACTTGTATCTCCATTTTTTTGAGAATTTACTAGGGACTCACTTTTTTCTTTCAATTTTTTTTGCAAAGAATTTAAAGTTCCAAATTCTAATTCTGCTGCTTTGTTGAGGTCAAAACTCCTTTTGGCTTGATCTATTTGCAATTGAACAGATTCAATTTCTTCTTTTATGGTGCTTATCTCATCAATTTCATCTTTTTCTTTTTTCCATTGAGCGCCTAATTCTGTCTGTTTATCTTTAAGGGATATAAGTTCATTATTGATTTTTTTTAATCTTTCTATAGAAAAATCATCCGTTTCTCTTTTTAAAGATAATTTTTCCATCTCAAACTGTAGAACTTTTCGATCAATTTCATCAATTTCTTCAGGTTTGGAAGTTATAACCATATTTAATCTTGACGCTGCTTCATCGATTAGATCTATTGCTTTGTCAGGAAGAAATCTATCGTTAATATATCTTTCGCTAAGGGTTGCAGCAGCAACTAAAGCATTATCAGAAATTCTCACACTATGATGAACTTCATATCTTTCTCTCAATCCTCTTAAAATTGATACGGTATCATCTATTGAAGGAGCATCAACTTTTATCTTTTGAAATCTTCGTTCTAAAGCAGGATCTTTTTCTATATTTTGTTTATGTTCATTAATAGTTGTAGCACCAATACATCTAAGTTCTCCTCTCGCAAGCATTGGTTTTAATAGGTTGCTTGCATCTAAAGAACCTCCACTAGCGCCTGCGCCAACTACCGTATGAATTTCATCAATAAAAAGAATAATCTTACCGTCTGATTCTTTCACTTTCTTTAGAATATTTTTTATCCTTTCTTCAAATTCTCCACGATATTTTGCTCCAGCTAAAAGTGAACCCATATCTAATGAAATTAGTTTCCTATCTTGTAGAGCAGAAGGTACATCGCCATTAATAATTCTTTGAGCTAACCCTTCTACAATGGCTGTTTTGCCAACCCCAGGTTCTCCAATAAGAACTGGATTATTTTTTGTTCTTCTACTCAATATTTGAATTGTTCTTCTAATCTCTTCATCCCTACCAATAACTGGGTCTAAAATCCCATCTCGTGCAGATTGAGTTAGATCAATACCATATTTTTCCAAAGACTCATTAGAACTATTAAATTCATTTTTTACTGCAGGATCTGACTTCATTTTCTTTATAATTTCAAGAAATTCTGGAATACCTTTTTGATTTAAAATTTGAAATCCATATTTATCATCATAAGTGAAACCGTAAACTAAGTGTTCTGTTGATATCACTACATCATTTAAAGTATTTTTAATATCATTCGCCTTCAAAAATATTTTGTGAAGAGTATCACCAATATATAAATTATCTTGTTTATTTTTCATTTTTGCCTTCGCATTTAATGAAGAAATTATTTCCCTTTCAAGATCTTTTAGATTTACATTATTTTTTTCTAAAATATTTTTTGTAATATTGTCCTCCTTTATAAGAGCTAATAATAAATTATCAGAGTCTACGTTTTGTTGATAATTTTTATAAGCAATTTCTTTGGCAGAAACAAAACAGTTCCAAGCAGAATTTGAGAATTCGCTTGGAACTATTTTCATCAATCAAAATTTGAATATTACCGTAATAAATATTAAGTCAAAAAGGGTGTTTAACTATTTAGAAGATTTTATTCAACAATAACTTTACCTACCATTCCAGCACCTCTGTGTGGCTCGCAATAGTAATCATAAGTTCCAGCAGTATCAAATGTTTCTTCCCAAGACTCTCCTGGAGCAAAAGCTAGGTCCGCATGACTTAATTCCTCATGCCCATCAAAAACAGCATTGTGAGGGGCAAGTTTATTATTGACGAATTTAACTGTATCACCAGCACTAATGGTTACTGTACTTGGTTCAAATGCAAGCATTCCAGCATCCGTTCCGAGTTTTACTTCAACAGTCTTAGCTGAAACTGATGAAATACCTAAACCTAGAGTTAAAACTATTGCAAATAACCCTGCAAAGATTGAACGTAACATAATAAAAATTTACTTATTTATACATATTACAAGGCTTAGGTAACCTAACTGCGAGAATTTTAATTGTTATTACAGCTTGGTAACTTTGATAACCTTAAAATATCATTTAGTGACTTGGCATAACTTTTAAGTTTGAAAGTCTCAGGATTAGTGATGGGGACATGATTAAAGTCATATTTTTTGATACTGAAGCTATCCCAAGGAGTAGTTTGGATGGGGAGAATTCTTAATAATATTTTTAGAATTTTTTTTGTAAGTGGTATCGCAAAAAATCTCCTCATATTATGTCTTTTTAACAGTGTAATTATGGCATCATCAATTGAAATGAATTTTTGACCTAGCACAAATTTTCTAAAGCCTTTGTATTGCTCTGCTTTATGATTTTTAATGAGAAACCCGCAAATCTGGGCGATATCATTTGCGTGTATAAAGTGAAATTTAGAATCAAGTTTTAAAAATCTTGCTAACCAAAGCCATTTCCCAATTTCTTTCAATCCACTAGTTAAATAACTCACAGGATATTTACTTTTTTGTCCAAGATTTCCTCCAAAAACCAAGGTAGGGAAAACAGCGAATGTTTTTTCTGCAAATGAGCTTTCTCTAAGTCTCTGGAAACATTCATATTTTGTTTGAATGTACTCTGTTCCATAAATCAAAGATTCCCTCATTAATTCTGTTTGGGTATTAAGAATACTAGCTGTTGAAAAATAAATAATCTTTTCTAATTTTTCAATATCAAGCATTTCTAGTAATTCTTCAAAAGCTTTAATATTTACTTCATAGGCTCTTTTTGGATCTCCCCAAGCCGTAGCAGTATGTATTAGGTAATTAATTTGACTAATTTCCTTTTTATACCTATTTGATTCTCTGATATCGCACACCAATAACTTGACTTTTTTATTTTCTTGAACAGAAATTGGTAACTTATTTTTGTCTCTTACCATGAGATAAAGCCTGAATTTTGTGTTTTTCAAAAACCAATCAACTAAATATTGGCCAACACATCCATTAGCGCCTGTTATTAATAAGTTTTTATATGCCAAGACTTTGACTAGTAAGTGAGTTTTTTACCATGTTCAAAAAATGTTTGAGCATTTTCTTCTGGAGTTCCAGGTAAAATCCCATGACCCAAATTAAGAATATATTTCCTGTCTTTAATTTTATTAAAAGTATTATCTATCCTTTCTTTTATTGATTTTTTGTTTCCGAATAAAATGCCAGGGTCAATATTACCTTGAATTCCAATCCCTCTTGGGATTCTTTTACAAGCCTCTTCAATATCTACTGTCCAGTCTAATGAAATTATATCTACTCCAGTTTTTGCCATTCTTTCCAGTACCCCAGCACTTCCTGAAATGTAGAGAATTATTGGTGTTTCAGGGTATTCCGCTTTTACAATTTCAACAACTTTTTTTTGATACGGCCCAGCAAAGATATCATAATCTTGTGGGCTTAGTTGGCCTGCCCATGAATCAAAAATTTGTACTACTTGCGCTCCAGATTTTATTTGATATTTAAGATATTCACCAATAGATTTTGCAAAATGATCAAGAAGTTTATGAAGTAAATCTGGTTCATTAAAAGCCATTGATTTTATTAAGGAATAATTTTTACTGCTTTTACCTTCAACTACATATGCAGCAAGAGTCCATGGTGCGCCAACAAAACCTAAAACAGTTGCCTCATTATTCACATCTTTTTTTAGTGAAGAAAGAACTTTCCCAACAAATCTTAAACTCTCGCTTGGATTTAATTCTCTTAAATTTTCTACCTGATTAAGAGTTCTTATTGGGTCCTCAATAATTGGACCTTTACTTTCTATTATTTCAAAATTTATGCCCATCCCTGGAAGAGGTGTGAGAATATCTGAAAAAAGGATCACACCATCCGGTTTGAAAGCATGAAAAGGTTGCATTGAAATCTCATATGATAGTTCTGGATTTTCAGACCTCTCTCTAAAGCTTGGGTAACGCTCCCTTAAATCTCTATAGATTTTCATATATCTTCCTGCTTGCCTCATCATCCATACTGGAGGCCTATTTACTTTTTTACCTAATGCGGCAGAAAGTAGTAGTGGTAAATCTTGACCCATTTTTCAATTCGATATTTAAAAAGAAAATTAAAATCCAACTTAAAAATCTTACAATGTAAAGCAGAGCAAAAGCGTTATATGAACATTTATATGAAGCACTAAGTTAAATGAGCCTTCTTATTTTTTTGATTGATGTTTGAATATACTCACGCTTAATGGGGGCAAAGCAAGTTCTAGAGCATTTTGATAATCATGAATATTGTAATTTATAGTTTCTTTACCCCCCATATTTCCTTTGTTACTGCCGCCGTATCTAGAGCCATCTGAATTAAATATTTCTTTATAGAATCCTTCCACAGGAACACCTACTTTGTATGACCCATGAGTATTAGGTGTAAAGTTAGCAACAACAACAAGCCACTCATTGGTATCGTTTTCTCTTCTCATGAAACTTATAACCGAATTAGATTTGTCATTACAATCTATCCATTGGAATCCATAAGGATCAAAGTCATTTTTCCATAATGCAGGTTCATTTTTATAAAGAAGGTTTAGGTCATCAATCAAGTTTCTGATACCTTTATGGGGCTCAAATTCTAGTAACTCCCATTGCAGATCATCCCAAACATTCCATTCTTGTCTTTGCCCAAATTCCATTCCCATAAATATTGTTTTTTTACCAGGGTGGGTCCACATATAAGTTAGTAATGCTCGAGTATTTGCATATTTCTTCCAGTCATCGCCAGGCATTTTATGCAAAAGATGACTTTTACCATGGACAACCTCATCATGACTAAGTGCAAGCATAAAGTTCTCTGTATAGTTATATGTAATTGAGAAAGTCACACTATTTTGATGGAATTGCCTAAACCAAGGATCTATTTCAAAATAATCAAGCATATCGTGCATCCATCCCATATTCCATTTCAAGTTAAACCCTAACCCTCCCATGTCAGTTGGTTTGGTTACCATTGGCCAAGTTGTTGATTCTTCAGCGATAGAAAGTGCACCTGGGAAGTGTTGGAAAAGTACATGATTAGCCTGTTGAAGAAATTTAACGGCTTCTATATTTTCATTCCCACCATTTTCATTGGGTATCCATTCTCCCTCAGGACGTAGATAATCTCTGTAAAGCATGGAAGCTACAGCATCTACCCTTATGCCATCAATATGAAACTCTTCAAACCAATAAACGAGATTTGCTACTAAGAAATTTCTTACTTCGTTTCTGCTGTAATTAAATATTAGGGTTCCCCATTCTTTGTGTTCACCTATTCGTGAATCTCCATGCTCATAAAGATGGCAGCCATCAAAAAATGCTAAACCATGCTTATCTTTTGGAAAATGACCTGGCACCCAATCAAGAATTACACCTATACCCTCTTCATGACATTTATTTACAAACTCTCTAAATTCATTTGGGGAGCCAAATCTACTTGTTGGCGCATACCAGCCTGTAACTTGGTAGCCCCATGAACCATCGAAAGGATGTTCAGATATTGGCATTAGTTCAATATGAGTGAATCCTCTTTCTTTTACGTAAGGGATTAGTTTCTTGGTTAATTCTGGATAAGTTAATAATCGTGTTCCAGGTTTTAAATCGGCTGCAGGTACTGGGTCTCTTGGTTCGCCATTGTGCTCCAGATATTTATTATCTGTTGATTCATGGAGCCAACTCCCTAAATGCATTTCATAAACTGAAATTGGCTTGTTAATTTGACTAGAAGAATCTCTGTTTGAAATCCAAGAACTATCATTCCAATTAAAGTTTTTCAACTTTGAAACTATTGAACCATTTTGAGGTCTGATTTCATGAAGGAAACCATATGGATCAGCTTTCTCATAAATATGACCTTGTTGTGTTCTTATTTCGTATTTATATGTGTCGCCCTCTTGCATTGATGGCATGAATAGTTCCCAAATTCCCCCTAGTCTTTTTTGCATTGGATGATGTCTTCCATCCCAAGAATTTATATCTCCAATTATCGAGATTGATTTTGCATTTGGAGCCCAAATGCAAAACATGACCCCTTTTTGATTCTTTTCTTCAATGAGATGTGCTCCCATTTTTTCCCAAATATGATGATGATTACCTTCTGCAAAAAGATGTCTATCAACTTCTCCCATCCACTCTTCTCTATATGACCAAGGGTCATGTTGTGTATGTGTGATCCCTCCTCGTGAAATATTTATTTCGTAATTGTGATTTGGATTTTCAGGCAGGATAGCTTCAAAAAGCCATTTGTGGTTTATGCTTTCCGCCTTATAGGTATTGTTTTTAAAATTGATTTTAACTTCGTCGGCTTCAGGCATCCATACCCTAATTACCCATTGTTCTGCATAAAAATGAGGACCTAATATTTTTAATGGATTATCATTGCAACAATTTTCTAGGTTGATAGCTTCTGATTTAATCCAGTCTGCTTGAATTGTCTCGATCATGACTGGTAGATATTAACGATTAATAATATCAAATGATTAACCAAAAAATTAATTATTTATAAAAAAAAGGGGTCATTTTCATAAATGTTTTATCAAGGCTAAAACTTAGAGTAATAACTCTATGATTTGCTGAAGGAGATCCAATATTTCCCTCCCCAAATCCAGGATTAACTCCAATAGCGGGATAAGCCGCTGCAGATATAGATAAGCGAAGCTTGCTATCTTTAATTAAACAAATATTTGTTGGTTGCATTGTGATTTGATAAGTGCATTCTTCACTAATTTTGGATTTTTTAACCCTTAAGAATCCGGTTGAAAATTGATTTACCTTTTCATTACCTTCTTCAACTAGAGATAAAGCAAGGCAGATATCGAAATTGGGCTGATCACTTTTTACTTGGATTTCTAATGTGGGGACTCCTGTTAAATATTGATCTTCTTCAAAAGAATTGGTTTGAAAAACACCTACATCCATTCGTTTATCAATAATGATTCTGTTAAAATTTCCTGGATTTGGACCTAAATGTCCACCGTCAGATGGAGTAGGTCTCCATGGGTCATGAACAATTGTGAACCATCCTGATCCTTTTGAATTTATGGTCAGACTTCCATCTTCAACCTCTACATTTGCTGTACCATCGCTTTTGAGTCCAAAAATAAATTCAGGATTAAATTTGTTATCTAAATCTTCCCATTTATTTAATGAAATATTCCATATTTTTTTCTCGCCTTTTAAATTCTTAGAATTAAAACCTTCATCTAATTTTAAATGTTTATCAAAAAAATTTAATAAAGATTCTTGTGATCCCTCCCACCAATTTAGATGTGTTGCATTCCCAATAATAATCTCTGGGCTTCCACCAGCTTCTTTAGATTTTTTATAAAGATCAAAGGCACCTTTTAAATGTGGATCCCAAAGTCCCCCAATAATTAACATAGGTTGTTTAATCCATTTTGAAATTGGTTTAAATTCTTCAAATGGGCGAGCATTATTTAAATTTTTTAGCCATTCCAAAACAAAGCTATTAGGATCATATTTTTTTAAAATTTCAATTCCTTCCGTTAAATAACTTTTATTTTCTAAGGCTAATCTTATCTTTCCCCACTCAAACAAATTATTTTCTCTTTTCATTTTTAGTGCCGCGATTTGAAGTCCCCATGCAATATTGTTATGCCACCAATATGCTCCTCCATCTGAGCACCAATGATCCTTAATATTCATCCCAGTCATTGCTGGAGATAAACAATCGGGCGGCTTTGAATTTAATTCACCGGTTAGTTGAGTAAATCCTTGATATGAAAAACCATATAAGCCAAGTTTCCCATTACATTCTTTTAGAGACCTTACCCATTCATGAGTTTCTGAAGTATCGCTAGCTTCTTGAGAAAAACCATTAAAGACTCCCTCAGAAGAACCCATACCTCTAACGTCTTGAATTATGACCATATACCCTTTGGAAGCCCACCATTCAGGATGAGAATAGGTAATAGTTGAAGCAATTTCCCTGCCATAAGGTTGTCTCATTAATAATGCAGGCCATGGACCATTACTATTAGGTAACCAAATCCTTGATATAAGTTTTACTCCATCTCTAAGTATTAGAGACTTGTCAAACCATCTTGAACCAGACATTTAGGCTTTAGATAATGTCTGGACAGTGAAGCCCAATGACGTAAATAGAAAATATCTCTGCGTTAACGGGAGTTAACTTTTTTTTGTTTGATACGTAGTCTATAGCTTTATCTGAACTAGCTGAAATACCTTTTGAATTAAACTCTTTAAACTTATTACATAAATTCCTAGCCTCATTTGGATTCTTTTTTACATTTTCCAGTAGGTTAGATTGACTAAAAACAGGGTATAAAGAGTTGGAAAACAAAAATAATAAAAATAGCAGAGGTTTCATTTTCACTAACTTTTTCTAAATTCTACATTAAAAATTTTTTTTAACCAAGATTTCAAATAGATTTGTAGATTTGACTAGCTTTTTTAATCCATTCTTTTAAGAGAGCAAAAGTTGTATCTGTTTCAGTTTTTACTCTAAGAGTTCTTTCTAATCTTCCAATTTTTCGCTCTAATTCGTAAGGAGTAGATAGTGATAATGATTTAATAGAAGATATGCCGCAATGCAAAAGTAGATATGCTTGCGGTGGAGAAATTCCAATTTCTTTTTTAAAAATAGCTATAGCTCTAATTTTCTTTAGATTATTCAATGTACATAGTGAATATGTTCTTTGAATCTCATTTATTTCTAGGTCAGAAAGATTACTTAATTTTTCAATATCAGTTAAATTATTTTGAACAAAAAAAGATTTCTCATGTCTAAAATTATTTGGTAAAATATCTAAAAAGGTTTTACTTTGCATTGTTTAAGAGACTAATTCATTTTGACATTTTTCTGAACTTCTCCTATAACCACTGGTTTACTTACTCCATCTGAAATTTTTTCAACTTTTCTTATCTTTATTTTTACATTCGCACCAGATCTGCTACCTTTCCTTAAGTTTTCCGATAATTGTTCTAAAGTTGGGTCAATAGATTCTTCTGGAAAGTCATCATCTGCTTTAGCAATAATTAAATCGAACCCATTGTCATAAACAATAGGAACATATTTTGCACCTTCTATTACAACCTTTTCGGAGTAACTTTGTATAAATGCCCAACTACTTAAAGAAAGCAATAATGAAAAGATAGTTGCTCCAATTATTCGAAATTTAAAACCAAAATTAAATATAAAAGCTGCTATTGTGCAAATGAAAAGAAATAT
Source organism: Prochlorococcus sp. AG-347-J21 (assembly GCA_003281455.1). Lineage (GTDB taxonomy): Bacteria > Cyanobacteriota > Cyanobacteriia > PCC-6307 > Cyanobiaceae > Prochlorococcus_A. The sequence continues at coordinate 82,913 of QCBX01000001.1, read as the reverse complement.
TCCAAAGAATCCAAAAATTTTGGGTGAGTTCTCTAATAGTTCAAAAAAAGACATTTAGTGGCTTTGACCTGATTAATTTCTTATATTTTGTAAGCCTACTCTATTTTTGGGCTCTAACTTGAAAAAAATTAGATCTCTAAATTTAAATACTAAGATTCTTTTGGTAGGGATGCTTTTACCTTTAGGTTTTTTAGGCACTTTTTTATTAAATAATTTTTTAAAAGAAACTTATAGTTCTAGGAAATTAGAACTAGAAAAAAGTATTGAGAATCTCTTAGATAAAAATGTTGATTTAGGAAATTATGTCGGGATTAGATTTCTAGGTATTTCTTTGGGTAATTCAAAAATTAATGATAAAAAAAATATAGATTCTGAAATTACAGCCAAAAATGTATATGTTGGCATTATGCCTTTTAGATCTTTTTTTAAACAAAAATGGATTGTAAAAATAAGTCCTAAGGAAGCTGCCATAAATATAGATAGAGATTTTTTTAAAAGGGACAAACCTTATGAAAAAGATAGAATTACAAAAAAATCAAAATCAAAGTATGAGTTGATCTTTAACTTAAATAATTATTCAGATCTGAAGTTTAACAATGCAGGATTAAAAACAAAAGTAAAAGGTAATGTTATTTACAAGACAAGAAATAGACAAATCATTGCGAATGTAAAATCAAATTTTGATGGTAAAGGTCTTCTAGCATTTAAATTTAATACAAAATTAAATAAAGACTTTTTAAAGCTAGAGTTGTTTTCTAGAGGATTAGATCTTGAGAGCTCCGAATATAGTATTGGTAACAGAAAAATTAGCTTTAAGAAGGGTATATTTAAATCTAACTTTAAATTTAATAAATCATCAAAGCGTACATTTTGTGAAGGAAGATTTTCTTTTACTAATTTAAAAATAAAACCAGAAGATTTTTCAGAGAATATAAATTCAGATTCAACTAGTTTTTTTTGTAAAGATAATAATTTAATAGGAAATTCTGCAAACTTAAATTACGGAACTTTGAATTCAAACTTTAATCTAAATATCCCATTAAATAAAAGTTCTAATAAAATTGATCTTAAAGGAAGCGTTGGATATGTTAACAGTCTGAATCCAGATATTGAACTATGGGGGCATCTTCCATATTGGTTTGATAGAAGAGGAATTAATTTTGGTGAAATCAATTCCAGTCTAAAAATAAATAGAACTCAATTATCTAATTTAAATATTTTCCGGAATAATGACATTAGGGGTTTCGTTACTGCTAAAGGCCAATTAAAAGGAAAAATTACTGATCCCGATATTTCAATAAAGTTTAATGTTGATTATCCGCACTTCAAAGGTATACGAATAAGAGAAATATGGGAGGGAGAAATTAAAAATGAAAATAATCAATTTCTCTTAAATATGAAAAATAGATACTCTCCAATTCCTTCATTTCTTTCTATAAAGTTTGATCCTAATCTTAAATTAGATAATTTATCTTTTAGTAGATTATTTAATTCTAATAAAGGAAGCATAGAAGTAATTAAAGAGAATAATAGTTATATTTGGGAAGCTAAAAATTTTCCTCTTGATGAGCTTGAATTATCAATAAGAAATAATCAATTCGATAGGATTGAAGGAATTATTAATGGTTCTGGATCAATAAATTCAGACCAGTCCTATATTGATGGAAGACTGGCTTTGAGTCTAGGTAAATATAGAAATATAAAGTTAGCAAATTCATTATTTGATTTTAGTTTTAATGATAATTCATTTTTGATAAATTCATCATTATATCCAATTGACGGGGGAATAATTGAAGTGGATTATGACTCAAATAAAAATAATTTAATTAATTTATACTTTAATGATATTAGTACTAGTTGGACGGTCCTAACTGCGTTTGATATTTTTAATTTTGATAATAAAAAAGTTTTTCAAACGATAAATTCTAACATCTTGGATGATTTAGAGATAAATAAAGAAAATAATTCTTTTAAAGAGAGGATAGATTTTATAAATAACTTTATTGAAAGTAATAATGCGCAAGACGACAATTTTAACTTGCAAAAATATTTTGATAAATTCAATAGTAGATATAATGCAAAAGTAGCTATTTATGGGGATAGGCCAAGCAACTATAAATTAAATGCAAAATTAAATGGCTATCTTGATGTCTTTAGAGATGATAATAAAAATAAAAAAGAGGAATTTTCTATTGATTTGGAAGGGGGATTATTAAAAGGTAATGGTTCTTTAAAAATTAAAAAACTACCATTAAATGCTTCAAATATTTTTTTAAATCAACCAAGAGATTTTCTTGGAGGCTTTGATATGGATTTATTTTATAACCTTGATAATAAATCTTTCTTTAGTCAAATTTCTTCTAACAATTCATCAATTAAAAATAACAAAATATTATTTGAGAAAGGTATTATTGAATTTAATAACTCTGTTTTTGATATTGACTTCTCTTTGCTTATAAATGACTCTGAATTTCCAACAAGTATTAAAGGCTCAATACCTATAAATAAATCAGATAACTTAGATCTAAGGGTGATTGGGAACAGAAAATTTATTGAGTTAATAGATATTTTTGCTGCTGAATACTTTACCTTTAAAGAAGGTGATATGAATCTTAGGATAATTCTAAAAGGAACCCTAAATAAACCCCTTTTAAATGGATTTTTAGTAATTAAAGATTCTGAAATTGATTTTTTTAACAATATTCTTAAAGATATTAATAGCTTAATAATTTTTGATTTTGATTCTTTAGAGATTAATAATCTTCAAGCAAAGTCTGAAGATTCTGGAGAAATCTTTATAAAAGGTTCTTTGCCTTTTTATAGTAAGAATGATTCCGAAAAGGCAAAAATTAATTTGATAACGAATAGATTTAATTTAAAGAAAGATAATTTTAATTTTTTAATAGATTCAGATATAGATTTAAGTGGGTCATTTCAAAATCCAATTTTAGGTGGATCTCTATCTTTTAATAATGGATTTATTAATTTAAATAATACCAATAAAAATAATAAAAAAGGAAAAAATCTTATTCGAAAAGAGGATGAAAATGATTGGCCAGAGCTCTATTGGAATAATGAAAAGAATATTGAAATAATTTCAAATGAAACAATTCTGAATTCTGTTCTTTTAGGAGAAAATTTACCAAATTATTTGGATAATTTAAGTTTTAATAATCTTAAATTAAAACTTGGACCAGAATTTAAACTTCAATATTCAGAAATAGTTCAAGCTTATTTAAATACTAAATTAGACCTTAATATAAATGGAGCGGTGGGAAAAGATTTAAATGCTAGGGGTCTTATTTATCTTAAAAAAGGAAGAGCGAATCTATATACAACCCCTTTTAAACTTGATAAAAATAAGGAAAATTATATTTTATTCGCATCAAGAAGTGGTGTAGTTCCATTTATTAATTTTTCTCTGGTTAGTAAAGTTCCAGATTCTCTAATACCTATAAGTGAAAATAATCAGGATTCGAATATCTTAGGTGATCTTTATGCAGATGAGTCTTCGAGTGGTTTTGGAGCATTTGGGATTGGCAATTCAAGGCTTATCAAGATTGAAGCTTCTTATGAAGGATTTCTAGATCAATTATCTTTTGAAGATGAAAATAAAAGAATTCAATTAAGAAGTACGCCAATTTATAACAGATCTCAAATAATTGGTTTAATTGGAGGTAACTCTGCAAATTTAATAAATAGGGCATTTATTTCACAACTTAATAATGCGGATGCTTTTAGTGAAAGATTTCAGTTCTCTTTATATCCAGCGTTAATAGAAAACAATGACTCTTTAAATAATATTTTTTCTAATGAAAATTTAGATTTAGAAAATGATGGTCAATCACCTTCTAATGAGGAATTTTCTTCTCAAGCTTGGGTCGCTGAACTAGGACTGGATATTTCTGATGCGATAAATTTTGCCTTCCAAACCGTTCCAGGTAGAGATGATCTTTCTCCTACAGGCATTTTAACTTTTCAAGCCAATCCAAACTTAGAATTATTGGGTTCCTATGATTACAATGGGAATTGGAAAAGTCAAGTACAATTATTTTTTAGATACTAAGTCAGAAAAAAAGTTTGTTTAAAGAATCGTTAATTTGAATTATTATTAAATTAAAAAAAAAATATTATGGCAAATATTTTTGAAGTTCCTCAACCTGGAAATGATCTTGTTAAAAAAGCTGATCAAGTACGTTTGGCATCAATAAAAATAAGTCAGACTGAAAATCAAAATAGAATTAAAGCCTTAAATTTTATGGCAGATTATCTTGAGAAAAATTCAAAAGAAATTTTAGAGGCTAATAATGAAGACTATATAAGTGCAGAAAAAAAAGGTACTACAAAGGCATTACTTTCTAGATTAAAGTTATCAAAAGAAAAATTAAATTCAGGAATTGAAGGGGTAAGAAAAGTTGGAGACTTGGCTGATCCTGTAAATCAAGTTCAAATCAAAAGAGAGATTTCTAAAGGATTGATCATAGAAAGAAAAACTGTGCCTATAGGAGTTCTGGGAGTTATTTTTGAATCAAGGCCAGATGCTGTTATGCAGATTAGTTCTCTAGCAATAAGATCAGGCAATGGAGTAATTCTTAAGGGCGGTAGTGAAGCAAATTTAACGAATACGGCAATAGTCAAAGCATTGCAGCAGGGGTTAGGTAAATCAGGTCTTGATGAAAATGCAATATGCTTACTTACAAGCAGAAAAGATAGTATGTCAATGTTGAATCTTGAAAAATATATTAATTTAATAATTCCTAGAGGAAGTAATGAATTAGTTAAATTCATCCAAAATAATACAAGAATTCCTGTTTTAGGGCATGCAGATGGAATTTGCCATTTATTTATAGATAATGAGGCAAATCTAGAAATGGCTTTATCAGTCGCTCTAGACTCTAAGATTCAATACCCTGCTGCATGTAATGCTATTGAAACTTTATTAATCCATAAAGATATAGCTCCAGTTTTTCTAGAAAGGGCTATACCTTTATTCAATTCTAAAGATGTTAAATTAATTGGGGATAAAAGATCAGTTGAATTAGGGATAAAATATGAGGCTAGTCTAGAAGACTGGCAAACTGAATATTTGGATTTAATCTTATCGATAAAAATTGTTGACGATCTTGATGAGGCAATTATTCATATTCAAAAATATAGTTCAAAACACACAGATGGAATAATCACCGAAAATTCAAATAATGCCAATAAATTTATGAATATAGTTGATAGTGCAGGTGTTTTTCATAATTGCTCTACAAGGTTTGCCGATGGGTTCAGATATGGATTTGGAGCTGAAGTTGGGATATCTACTCAAACTCTGCCACCAAGAGGTCCCGTAGGCCTTGAAGGTTTGGTAACTTATAAATATTTCCTAAAAGGAGATGGGAACATCGTTGATGATTTTTCAAACGGTAAGGCTATCTATACACACAAAGATATTGAAAACATTTAAAAATGGAAACGTTTTTAAAAATTGAGAATATTAAACTTTGGGCTAGAGTTGGTGTCCTTGATGAAGAAAGGGAATTAGGTCAACTATTTAGTTTGGATATATTTTTGTGGACTGATTTTGAAAAGTGTACCTTAAATGACGATATAAAAGAAACAGTTGATTATTCAAAATTAGTTCAAATTTTAAAAGATCAATCAAAGAAAATATATTGTTTCACAATCGAAAAATATTCAAACTCAATTCTAGAAATCATTGATCAGGAATTTAAGCTTTCTAAAATTAAAATTATTTTGACAAAATGCAATCCTCCAATCACAGGTTTCGATGGAAAGGTGTCAATAGTAAGATTTCTTGAAAATAATTAAAGTATTGGAAAAAAGAAATCCAATTATTTTGATTCATGGTCTTTGGAATACTTCAAGTATTTTTTCTTCTATTACTTCAAAACTTGATGATATTGGTATAGAATATTTTGCCCCAACTCTTAAGCATTCATTTGGAATGACTTCAATTCTGGATTTGACTAATAAATTAAACGAATTAATTTTAGAGAAATATGGTTTAGAAAAAGAAATAGATATTTTAGGATTTTCTATGGGAGGAATAATTGGTAGGCACTGGCTTCAAAAATTTAATGGATGTAAAAGAACAAGGAGATTAATATCTATAGGTTCTCCTCACAAGGGAACTTTGATGGCTCAATTAATACCTAAATACCCTTTTAGAGGAATATCAGAAATGAAAATAAATAGTAAGTTTTTAAGGGAGCTCGCAAATAATGATTTTTTACTTGATAATGTTGAGTGTATAAATTTCTTTACTTATTGGGATATGATGGTTTTCCCTGGCTGGTGGACAAATTTAAAATTTGGGAAAAAAATATCAGTAAAAGTATATAAACATAGAAATCTGGTAAGAAACAAATCAGTCGTAGAGAGAATAATCGATGAAATTATTATGTAGCTCCAGATAGACCCAAGTGTCTTATTAAAGAATCTGTTTGTGGTTCTCTTCCCCTAAATAATTTAAATATGTCTAATGGAGGTAAGCTTCCACCCAGACTTAGTATTGTATCTTTAAATTTCTTTCCTATTAATTTTAAATCTTCAGAGTTTTCTAAATCAGCCTCTTCAAACATTGAAAATGCATCAGCACTTAGAACTTCAGCCCATTTATATGAGTAATATCCTGCAGAATATCCTCCTGCAAATATATGACTAAAACAACAAAGAAATTGATCTTCTTGAATTGGTTCAATAACAGTAGTTTGTTTTGCAATTTCTCTTCTTATTTCATCTGCAGTTTTACCTTCGTTTTTATCAATACTACTGTGTAATCTGAGGTCTGTTATTGCGAAATGTAGTTGTCTAAGAGTCGCCATTCCACAATTGAAAGTTCTATTCTTAAGGAGCTTCTCAAAATTTTCATCGGATAATTTTTCTCCCGTTTTATAGTGCTTAGCAATATTCAAAAGTGTGTTTTTGTGGAAACACCAGTTTTCCATAAATTGACTTGGAAGTTCGACTGCATCCCATTCAACATTATTGATACCAGCTGCTTGAGGAAGATTTACAGTGGTAAGCATGTGTTGAAGACCATGACCAAATTCATGGAACAAAGTCTGAACCTCTTCAAAACTCATCAAACTCGGTTTGTCTTTTGATGGTGGAGTCTGATTACAAACGAGATAAGCTACAGGAAGGGTCTTTTTACCAATATTGTTTTTATTCAAACATTCATCCATCCAAGCCCCTCCTCTCTTTGATTCAGGCCTCGAATATGGATCGAGGTAAAAGGATGCTATTTTCTTATCTTCTTTATTGAGGATATTAAAAAATAAAACGTCATCATTCCAAAGAGGCGCCTCATCAGTTGCCTCGACAACTTTAATTTCAAAAAGCTTTTCACTTAATTTAAATAAACCTTTCAAAACATCATTTAGTGGGAACCAAGGTCTCAAGGACTCTTGATCTAAATTGAGCTTTTCCTTTCTAAGAAGTTCTGACCAATAACTAATATCCCATGGCTCGATATTCTGTGATTCTGGAAACCCATTTGCTTTAGAAAACTTATCGAGCATATCTAATTCAATTTTTGCGGTTTTGAATGCTGGTGCTCTCAATTCTTCTAGAAGGTTTTCAACATTTTTAATTTCTTTCGCCATTTTTGTTGATAAACTTAATTCTGCCCAACTTTTATAACCGAGTAGATTAGCCTGTTTGGTTCTAAGAGATAATATCTCCTCAATGATTTGAGAATTATTATTTTCTCCTTTAGATGCCCTGCCAACGAATGCCTTATATAGTTTCTCTCTAAGATTACGGTCGGTAGCATACGTCATAAATGAAGTATAAGTGGGTATATCTAGACTTAATTTCCAAGGCCCATTTTTGATATCGACTTCTTCATCTTTTTTTAAGTGATTGTGTGCAGAAATTGCCATTAATTCAAGTACCCGTTCAGGAAGGCCATCGACTTCAGATTTGTTATTTAATATTAAAAACCATTTATTAGTCGCATCGAGAACATTATTGCTGAAGTCTGTTGATAGCTTTCCAAGCTTTTCTGAAATTTTGTTGAATTCTTCTTGATCATCCTTTTGTAGTGAAATTCCTCTATGTTGCATCTCAAGAATTTCTTTATCCAAAATTCTGTTTTTAATTTGATCAAAGTTATTTGTCTCTTTAAGCTTGACTAAAGTATTGTAAATTACTTTACTTTGACCGAATTTATTACTCAAGCTAATAATCTCAGGAAGAAATTTTGAATAAATGTCTCTTAGACTTTCAGAGTTATTTACTGCATTTAGGTGACTTATTACTCCCCAACTCCATCTAAGAATTTCATTTACTTCATTCAAGGGATTTATTACCTTATCCCAATTTAAATCATTTTGAAGTAAATAATTAGATAAATTTTTTTCTATGTTTTTAAAATCTTCAGCTATCTTTTCTAGTACTACTGGGAACTGTTTACTTATGCTTTCGGGAGTAAATTTTTTAAATTCTGGTAATTCTCCATATTTAAAAATTGAGGTGTCCATTTATTAAAGTAATTTAATTAACTAAAGTTGGTATTAATCCAACTAATTTAGCTAGAGTAAGCTGCTGACTGAGAGCATTGGTTGAAGATTCGTATAAATTTATCGCGATTTTTGGCCAAAAACCTATCACCAAAGTAGGCAACAATAAGCTGAAACCAATTGTCAATTCTCGACCATTCATCTCTTTGACTGTAGCTAGTGCAGGAATTCTAGGGCCAAAAAATACTCTTCTACACATTGATAGTAGATATATTGGTGTAAGAACTAAACCTATAGCTGCAATAAGAATAGTGATCGATCTAAAGATAGAGCTGAAGCCTTCTTGACTTGTGATACCTAAAAATACAGTTATTTCACTTATAAAACCGCTCATGCCAGGTAGTGCTAGAGAGGCTAGTGAGCTTGCTAAGAAAAAAGCAAAAGTTATTGGCAAGACCTTTGCTAAGCCGCCCATATTTGGGATAGAAAGAGTATTTGTTCTTTCATAGAAAGAGCCCGTAACAAAGAACATAGCTGCAGCTATAAGTCCGTGACTGATCATTTGTAGCATTGCTCCGCTAATACCTAGAGCATCTACTGCTCCAATCCCTAATAGAACAAAACCCATATGACTCACAGAGCTACATGCAATTCTCCTTTTGACATTATCTTGTGCAAATGCATTTAGAGCCCCGTAAATTATATTAATGATTCCAAGAATAATTAACGCAGGTGCAATTTGAAGATGTACTTCAGGGAGTATTTGAACATTGAATCTTAAGAGAGCATAACCTCCCATTTTTAAGAGTATTCCAGCTAGTAACATTGAAACTGGAGCATTAGCCTCTCCATGTGCATCGGGTAACCAAGTATGTAATGGAAAGATAGGAAGTTTTACTCCAAAACCAATTAAAAATCCTAAATAAGATAATAAAGCTAAGCTGCCAGTCGCATGTTTATTGGTTAAATCGGTAATATTTAAAGTAAAGGTATCACCACTCAAGGCAAGTGCTAATCCACTTATGAGTATTAACAAAGAAGCTAAAGCTGTATAAAGAATGAATTTAGTTGCGGCATATAATTTCTTTTTCCCTCCCCAAATCGCAATAAGAAGATACACCGGAACTAATTCAAGTTCCCATGCCAAGAAAAACAATAGGAAATCTTGAGAAAGAAATACTAGTGCCTGTGCTGATGCTTGGACTAGTAAAAGAGCAAAATATAGATTAGATTTTTTCTTAATTTTCCAACTGGCCGCAGCCGATAAAAATGTAATTAACCCACTTAAAGCTACTAAAGGAGCAGATAACCCATCAACGCCAAGAGACCACTCTAAGCCTATAGATGGTAACCAAGAAGCTCTCTCTAACAGTTGTAAAGAGCTATCTGAAGGATTGAATTTTTGAAAAAGAACGCCGATTATTAGTAAAAAATCTATAAATAAAAAACTTAATGAGATATTTCTGGGAAGTGTATTATCTTCTCCTTCCTTCGAATTCAAGAAAGGCATTATTAATGCCCCAATTAAAGGCAATAAAACAATAGATGATAGCCAAGGAAAAGATTCTAGATTCATTTATGGAATGAATAATTTTTTTATTCTAGTTGAAGTTGTACTAGCTTGAGACTATAACATTAAAAATGCCTAAGTAAAACTACTTACTAGAGATAGTGCTAAATTGACTTCCTTTTGTTTGAACATTTAAAAATGGTGCTCTGCTAGCTACACCCAACTTCTCCCATGCTTTTACCATGGCTTGACTAACGTTTTTACCATTTTCTTTTTTACACAAAGCTAAAATACTTGGTCCCGCTCCACTAATTGCGCATCCCAGTGCACCTGCTTGTAGTGCGGCATCTTTGACTTCTAGTCCACCTTTAATAAGTTTCCATCTGTAAGGTTCATGTAGCTTATCAAACATTCCCTCTTTTATTAGTTCCTCATTTCCTGCTTTTAAGCCATTTAGTAACAAAGTAAGTGCCCCCATATTTGTCACTGCATCAGATATGGGTACATTCTTGGGCATAACTTTTCTTGCTTCACTTGTGCTTAGACGAATCGCAGGTATTGCTACAACAACTTTTATGGAATCGTGCCAATCACATCTAATAATTCTCCATCTTTGAGAAGACGACCTGGCTGTTAAACAAAGACCGCCCAGAAGAGAGGGAACTACATTATCGGGATGACCTTCTATATCTATGGCAAGTTCAAGTAGTTTTTCCTTTGACAATGGAGAGTTCATTATTGCATTTGCTCCTATTAGTCCAGCAACTATTGCAGTAGCACTACTTCCAAGCCCTCGTGCAGGTGGAACTGCCAACTTAACTCTTGCTTCAAGTGCAAAAGAATCTTTATTTGAGCTCTCCCATACCTTCTGAGCTGCTCTAAAAACTAAGTTTTCAGGTCCCCCTCTTAAATGATTTCCATCTGTACTTTCCATTATTAAATCAAATCTATCTCCACCACCTTCGATTCTTGTAAAAATAAACTCATTATATAAATCTAATGCTGCTCCAAGACAATCGAATCCAGGACCTAAATTAGCAGTTGTGGAAGGCACTGTTACTCTTATTTTTTTTCCTACTTCAGGAATAGACATTTTTTTACTTAGTATTTAAAAGCATTGTTGCTCTGCAGGCTGCACTAAACAGTCCAAACTCTTCATCTAAAATTACTTTCAGAGGTATTGTTTTAAGAATATCTTTTAATCTTCCCTTGTCGTAAAATTGTTTCATAAATAAATCTGATTTAAAGTTTTTGAAATGTTTTGGTGCAGTCCCTCCAGAAATCCATAACCCTCCAAAACACAATTCTTGAAGAGCAATATCGCCCAATAAAGAGGCATAAGCGCCTAACCAAATCCTTTCAACTTCAATCATTAGCTGATCTCCTTCTTTAGAAAGATTGCAAATTTTTTCGGGCAGCTCTTTTCTCAAACTATCAGAAATTTTAATTTCTCTTAGAAATCTTTGTAGAGGATGGTTTTTGGCATCAGATTTGCTTAGTCTCCATTCAGCAATTCTTGATAAACCAGTGCCGCTAACAATCCTTTCACAAGATATCCTCTCAATATTTAAAGAATTTTTGAGCCAAGTCTTTAAGTTCCACTCTAATTCTGACTTTGGAGAGTATTCAACGTGTCCCCCTTCGCTGACTAAAACTTTTACTTTTTTCCCTGATATTAGACCTCTTGCAATGCCCAAACCAGTACCGGCTCCAACAATGGCATGCAAATCATTATTAGTACCTTCAGATTGTGATCCATTCTGGATAGTTGAATATTGATTTTTTTTTAAGAAAGGAATTCCATAAATTTGTACTCCGAAATCATTTATTAGCTCGCATTGTTCAAATTTAAATTTATTTTTTAATTTATTTCCTGAAATATTCCATGACAAGTTCATGATTTTTGCGTTGTTGTTGTATAAAGGTCCAGCTACAGCGAAACATGCAGATGAAGGATGAGTAATATTTTTGCATTCATTTTTGAGAAAATCTTCTAGGATTAGTTCAAAAGAATCCCAATCAGAAGAAATATATTTCTTCTTGAATAACAATTTAGGCGAATCATCATTTATTACTCTTTCGAATATTCCAAGTAAAACCTTTGTACCTCCTAAATCACAAGCGAGAAAATTCATATATAAGAAATTATTCCGTTCTCCCTTTTTTTTCTATTAATTCATCCATTAATTTGAAAAGATTTGGTAAATTGAAAATTCCTAAATTTTTTCCATTCAAAGCTCTTAAGGCGACTGAATCAATTTCCTCTTCTTTATCACCAATAACAGCAATTAAAGGAACTCTACCGAGAGTTGCCTCTCGTATTTTATATCCTATTTTTTCATTCCTAATATCAACTTTTGATCGATAACCATTATTATTTATTAATTCATTAAACTTTAGACATTTTTCAATATTTCTATCAGTAATGCTTAATAAAATTATTTGATAAGGCGCAAGCCAAATTGGGAATTTTGCCTCATATTGTTCAATTAAGATTCCTATAAATCTTTCAAAGGATCCTAAAATTGCTCTATGCAGCATAACTGGATTTCTTTTTTCATTGTCTATATCTATATAAGTTGCATCCAATCTAATAGGCATTGAGAAATCAACCTGAATAGTGCCGCATTGCCAAACTCTATTAAGACAATCCTTTAACGAGAATTCTATTTTTGGACCATAAAAAGCACCTTCTCCAGGTTGTAGTTCCCATTTTAGATTCTTATTATCGAGCGCTTTGGTAAGAGCCTCTTCTGATTTATCCCAAATATCTTCGCTACCTACCCTTTTTTCAGGACGTGTTGATAATTTTATAATGATTTCATCAAAACCAAAAGTTTTATAAACTTCAAAAACAAGATCTATAAAAGTAGATACCTCTTCTTGAATTTGCTCTTCTGTGCAGAATATGTGTGCATCATCTTGAGTAAAGTTTCTTACTCTCATTAAGCCATGTAGTGCGCCTGAGGGCTCGTTTCTGTGACAAGAACCAAATTCAGCTAGACGAATTGGTAAATCTTTATAACTTTTTAAACCTTGATTAAATACTTGAATATGGCATGGACAATTCATTGGTTTAATCGCATATGTTCGATTTTCTGATGCAGTAGTGAACATATCGTCTCTAAATTTTTCCCAATGACCGGATTTTTCCCAAAGAGATTTATCAACAGCTTGTGGGGTTTTGATTTCTAAATAATCATTTTTTTTGAGTATTTCTCTTATGTACTTTTCCAGTACTTGGTATATTGTCCATCCATTTGGATGCCAAAAAATCATTCCTGGAGATTCTTCTTGTATATGAAATAGTGAATGTTTTTTACCAAGTTTTCTATGATCTCTTTTTTCCGCTTCTTCAATTCTTGTTAAATAATCTTTGAGTTCTTTTTCTTTTGCCCATGCAGTTCCATATATTCTTTGTAATGATTCATTCTCACTATTACCTCTCCAATATGAACCTGATAATTTAAGTAATTTAAAGTGTCTCAAATGTCTAGTGTTAGGCACGTGAGGCCCTCTACACATATCGATGTATTCTTCGTGCTTGTATAAATTGATGAGACCTTCTTCAGGAATTTCTTCAATTATTTTTAATTTAAAAGTCTCATCTCTTTCTTTAAAAGTTTTAATTGCATCTTCTTTAGAAACTTGTAAAATTTCAACGTCATAGTTTGTTTTTATTAATTTATTAATTCTATTTTCGATTTTTATTAAATCTTCAGGAGTAAATCTGTATTCAGAGAAAATATCGTAATAAAAACCATCTTCAATTACAGGCCCAATCGCCATTTTAATATCAGAGTAAATTTGTTTAACTGCATGACCAATAAGGTGAGCGAAAGAGTGTCTTATTATTTCAATTCCTTCTTTATCTTTTGAAGTGATGATTACAACTTTGGAATCTTTATTTATAGGAATTGTTGCATCAAGAAGAACATCATTTACTTTCCCAGCAATTGTTGCTTTAGCTAATCCAGCACCTATACTCTGGGCAATTTCTAGAATAGTTACAGATTTTTCGAAAACCTTTTTTGAACCATCAGGTAAGGTAATTATTGGCATAATTTATTTCTCCATTTCAAAAAATCCCAATTTTGATTTAACTCTTTTTAAAGTCTGATTCGCTAGATCTTCAGCTTTTTCCTTCCCTTCATTAAGGATTTTATTTAGTTGATAGGGATCATTAATTAATAATTTATATTTTTCCTGAATAGGTTCTAGTGAATCAATAAGTTGTTCTGAAATTAATTTTTTAAATGCTCCCCATCCAGTATCTGAGAATTCTTTTTCACATTGAGAAATTTCTTTACCAGATAATATTGAATAAATCATCAAAAGATTTTTAGATTCTGGCCTCTCAGGGTTATTAAACTCTATTCCAATAGAACTGTCACTTTTTGCTCTTTTAATTTTTTTTGTGATTATTTCAGGAGGATCTAATAAGTTAATGCGACTGCCCTCATTAGGATCACTTTTGCTCATCTTTTTTGAACCATCAATTAAACTCATTATTTTTGAACCATTCCTCATGATTATTGGTTGAGGGATCTTTAAAATATTTTTATCCTTACTAAATCTGGCATTTATTCGCTGTTGTGCAATATCTCTCGCAAGTTCAAGATGTTGTTTTTGATCCTCACCTACTGGTACGAAGTCTGCATCATAAAGAAGGATGTCTGCAGCCATAAGTATTGGATAGTCAAATAATCCAATAGATACATTATTACCTTGTTGTATGGATTTTTCTTTAAATTGAATCATTCTTTCCATCCAATTTATTGGGGTCATGCAATTTAATATCCAACAAAGTTCTGAATGAGCTGAAATCTGACTTTGGACAAAAATTGAGCATATATTAGGATCTATCCCACAAGCGACGTACAAAGCCGCTGTAGAGATAGTGTTTTTAGATAATTCTTTGGGATTATATAAGGCTGTTATTGCGTGCAAATCAACTACACATAGAAATGTTTCATATTGCTCTTGAAGCGTAACCCAATTATTTATGGCCCCAAGCCAATTCCCAATATGTAAATCACCAGTTGGTTGAACTCCCGAAAGAATTCTTTTTTTATTTGCCATCCTATTCTACTTCGCTAGATTGGATCTCTTCAGTTGATGTACTTTTTACAGGTCTTGCAAAAGGGTCAGGTGCTGTTTTTGTCTTTTCTTCATAAGAATTTTGTGATTGTCTACTCGGAGAAGAGTTTTTATTATTTTTTGCATATTCTTTGATTGATTCAATCAATTTTTCGTCTTTGATCATTTCGCTAAGTGTTCTAACAGAGAAACCCAGGACTGCAACGGTAGATCTTAATTGAAAGGTCTCTTGTATTGATTTAACAGCTTTCATTTCGTTATCACTCAATCTTATGCGGAATCCTCCTCCATCTCTTCTGCCGCCCGATCTATCTCTGAAATTAGATCTTTCATTGTTAGAACGACCTCTGTAATTTTCTTGTCCAGGATTATTGCTGAAATTTGAATTAGACATCTTAATGTTTCTTAAGTTATTTAAATAGTCTATTAACTTAGCATCTTGTTATGCAATAAGTCTTTTTAAAAGGCTTAAATTTTTATCTTTTGATTAACGACTTATGAAATTTGCTTTTCTCATTCACAACTTGCATTAAAATAAAATCAGAGAAATAAAGTATTGTGTTTGATATTAATAAAGACAACCCTTTAAAGGATTTCATAAAGTTTCCAAAAAAGAATCTTCTTATTATTTTATTGTTGTTAGGTTTTGGGGAATGGTTTGTAAGTGACTTAATTCATTTTGCAGGAGGCTCAATAGGATTTTTTGCGTTGTGTTTGGGGGGATATTTTTACTTGAAGAATGATAAGCCTAAATTTAATGAGCCAAATAATTTAGATGGTTGGATAAATCTATGTAATGAAGATTTAAATTTTTTTGAAGAACTTGAAGCAACAAATGAATTAGAAAAACAGAATTCAAAAAGACAAGAAATACTTGAATCTATTCTTAATAGATGTGAAAAAGAAAAAATAAGTTGCATTGGACAAAAAGATTATCAAAGTTTTCAATATGTTTTGAAAAGTAATTTCAAAGCAGATAAGTTTGACTTTGATTTATACGAAAAACTACCTAAATACAATTCTTCTCAAGTTATTCCAGAAGAAGCTTTGAAGAGTGATGCAATCTTGTATTTTATAAACTTGCCTTTGTCGGCAAATGATTTTTTGTGGCTGGAAAAGTTTCCTAAAAATATGCCAATTTGGTTGGTGGCTTTAACTTCCAACCAAATAGAAGCCAAAAATCAGATAGAAGAACTAAAGTCTCAAATTTCAAGTGACTTTATAAACAAAATTATTAATTTTGATGTTAATAAGAGTGAAGTAAAAAGTATACCTTTTTCTTTAAGGAAGTTTTTCATAAGTTCAACTAAAAATATTGAAAATACAAAAAAAAGGCTCTTGAAAGAACTTCATGCTGCCTGGCAATCTGAAATTGAAGGTATAAGAAGAATGCAGTTAAAAGCTATACAAAGAAAAAATCAAATTCTTGTCGCAACAACTGTTTTCTTATCTCCTATCCCATCAATTGATGTTATGGCAATGACAGTATTAAATTCTTTAATGATTAAAGAAATTAAGTCTATATGGGGATGTAATTGGACTCCTGAAATTTTAGATAAAGTATCCAAAGAGATTTTAAAGACTGCAATTGCTCAGGGAGTTATTGAATGGAGTGGACAGACTCTAATTGGCATAACAAAATTACATGGCCCAAATTGGCTTGTATCTGGAACATTCCAGGCTGTCAGTGCTGCTTATTTAACAAGAGTAGTATCAAGTTCTTTGGCTGATTTTATGGCAATAACAAAAGGAGTAGAAGAACCTGATTTAGATTTTATAAAGAAAAATTCTGAGAAAATTGTTGAAGAAGCTTTTGAAAAAGAAAAAATAAATTGGAAAGGATTTATTTCTGATCTTAGAAAACCACTTATGAAACTATCTTTTAATTCATAATCTTGGGATGGATGTTAAATATGAAAAAAAATTTTCTTATTTTAAGTTTTATACTTCTGCTTTCTATTGCTTCAGCCTCATGTAAGAGAATATCAAATAAAAATGAAACTAAAGAAGTAATACTGGCAAGTTTCCCTGTTTTGGCGGATATAATTAGCAATGTCGCTAAAGATGATTATATTGTCAGATCAATAACGAAACCTGGAGTTGAAGTTCATGGATACCAACCAACTCCAAGCGATTTGGTAAATGCCTCTAATGCTTTCGTTTTTATTGATAATGGATTTGGATTTGAATTATGGGCTGAAAAATTTGTTTCTAATTTAAAAGTTAAAAGAATTACTGTCGCGGAAGATTTGGATCCTATTTTTATCAGTGAAGATTTTTATAAAGGGAAACCCAATCCTCATGCCTGGATTTCTCCAAAAAGAGGGATCCTATACGTAGATATTCTCGTGGATTCTTTATCCGAATTGAGGCCATCCAAAAGGATATTATTTGAAGAAAATGGAAAAATTTATAAAGATAAACTATTTAAAATAGATAAAGAATTCTCACTTTTTATTAATAACTTAAATAAAGACAGGAGGTATCTAGTAAGTTGTGAAGGTGCTTTTTCGTATCTAACAAATGATTATGGATTAGAGGAAGTTTATTTGTGGCCAGTTAATGCTGAGAGTCAAATTACCCCCAAAAGAATGGCAAGAACAATCTCAATAGTTAAAGAAAAAAATGTTCCATCTGTATTTTGCGAAAGTACTGTAAGTAACGAATCTCAAATGGTAGTAGCAAACGAAACTGGGGCTAATTTTGGAGGAACTCTTTTTGTTGATTCATTATCTGATGATAGTGGGCCTGCTAGTTCCTATATTAAAATGCTTGAGCATAATTTGGAATTGATAAAAAAAGGGCTTTTTTAAATTATGGAAACAATCAATTATCAAAACTTTAGGATTGAGGCAGAGAATATTTGCGTAGATTACAACGGTAAGGTGGCTTTGTATGATGCCAATTTAAGATTAAAACCTGGCCAGATTTGTGGGTTAGTAGGGATGAACGGGGCTGGTAAAACAACTTTTTTTAATGCTTTAACTGGCTTTGTAAATATTTCAAAGGGAAAAATTAGAATAAATGGAGAGTCTGTAAGATCTGCTCAAAAAGATCAGACAATTGCTTATGTTCCTCAAAATGAGGGAATTGATAGTCAATTTCCAATAAGTGTTTGGGATGTAGTGATGATGGGAAGATATGGTTCTATGAATATTTTTAGGTGTCCGAGAGAGTCTGATGTTCAGGCGGTTAAAGATGCTATTGAGAGAGTTGATCTTACTGATCATTTATCAACACCTATTGGAAACTTATCTGGAGGTCAGAGAAAACGAACTTTTTTAGCTAGAGCAATTGCGCAAAGAGCTTCAATATTACTTCTTGATGAGCCTTTTTCAGGTGTTGATATAAGAACTGAAAAACTTATCTCGGAATTGTTTATTCAATTTAAAAATGAGGGGAAAACTATATTATTATCAACTCACGATATGATTCATGTCCGTGAATTTTGTGATTTAGTTCTTTTAATAAATAAAACTGTTGTAGCTTACGGAGAGACCTCTGAAGTGTTTACCCCTGAAAATATTACAACCACTTTTGGAGGGATCTCACCTGATTTCTTGTTTGGACCTGAATCCTAAATTTTAAATTATATGGAGCTCTGTTCTTTTTTAACTTTAGATTCATTCATAACAGATCCTTTAACTCATGAATTTATGAGAAAAGCACTTCTTATGAGTTCACTAGTTGCAGCTGTTTGTGGTTTCCTATCTAGCTTTTTAACTCTTAAAGGATGGGCTTTAATGGGAGATGCAGTGTCACATTCAGTAATGCCTGGTGTTGTGGTTGCTTATGCATTAGGTCTTCCTTTCTCATTAGGGGCATTTATTTTTGGAGTTGGGTCTGTAGCATTGATAGGGTTTATTAAACAGAAATCTAGAGTAAAGGAAGATACTGTTATTGGGTTAGTATTTACTGGATTTTTTGCTCTTGGAATCGTATTGGTTTCTAAGATTAAAAGTAATATTGATCTGCACTCAATTCTTTTTGGTAGTCCATTAGGAATATCACTTTCAGATGTAAAACAAACCATATTCATTTCTTTATTGGTAGTAATCCTTTTATCAATTTTTAGAAAAGATTTAATGCTTTATTGTTTTGATCCTAGGCATGCAAAAACAGTTGGGATTAACGTATTTTTTCTTCATTATTTACTCCTCACATGCTTATCTTTGGCAGCTGTTGTTGGCTTGCAGTCTGTTGGAATTATTTTGGTAGTTGCAATGTTGATTACACCAGGGGCTACAGCATATTTACTCACGGATAAGTTTGATAATATGACAGTAATTTCAGTATTAAGTGCAATTATCTCAAGCCTGATAGGAATCTATGTTAGTTTTTGGTTTGATCTTGAAACAGGTGGATCAATTGTCTTGGCACAAACTTTTATATTTTTATTTGCTTTTTTATTTGCTCCAAGATACGGAATATTTAAGTTAAGGAAATTATTTGATGGTTATAAATGATAATGGCGGAAGAAACTTTAAATAAAAAATGGAATTGGTGGCCATTATTTCCTTTATATCCTTATGGAAAAAAGAAAACAATTATAAGAGAATTAATTCCTGATCAAATATGGTCTTTGGAACAAATACAGGGACTATATTATGTTGCGGTTCCAATAAGAATGACGGTAATAAAGGTTGAGAATGGATTGATGCTAATAAATCCACTGCCACCGACAAAAGAATTAATAAATGAGTTAGAAAAATTAATCACGATACACGGCAACGTAAAAACAATAATCCTACCGAGTGCCTCTGGACTTGAACATAAAATCGGACTGCCAGCTCTTTCAAGAATTTTTAAAGATGCAGAAATTTGGCTTTGTCCTGGACAATGGAGTTTTCCCATTAATCTACCAATAGATTTTTTAGGAATTCCATCAAAAAGATCAAAAATACTGTTTGAGGAAGGTACTCCACATACAAACTCCTTTAAATGGTCTTCATTAGGTCCACTGAATTTAGGACTTGGAAGATATCAGGAAATAAGCTGTTTCCATTATCCTTCGAAAACTCTTCACGTAACAGACGCAATAGTTGGAATAGACTCCATACCACCTGAGATATTTAATTTTGATCCAACTCCACTTCTTTTTCATTCTAGAGAGAGAGGAGATGAACCTTTGATTGACTCCATCGAACAAAGAGAAAAGGGGTGGAAAAGGTTAGTCTTATTTTCATCTTTTTTGAAACCAAGTAAATTAAATATTCCACCTTTAAAACAAATTTTTAAGTATTCATTCAAAAAAGATCTTAGAAATTGGAGATCTCATTTCGGTATTTATCCCTTTTTATGGGACGAAGATTGGGAATCCACTCTTGTTGAAATAATGGGTAATGATACTCCTAAGATTCAAATTGCACCAGTTTTACAGAAACTAATTTTTCCGCGTTCAAAAGAAGTTTTACTTAAATGGTTAGAAAATATCAAGTCTTTTGAAGATATGGAATATTTAATTCCAGCACATTTTTCAGCCCCTATAAAATTTACAGTAGAAGATTGTCAAAAATTAATTAATGAAATTAATTCCCAAAAGTGGGACAAACTTCCTGAGGATAATAAATTTTTGATGGGTTTATATAAAAAGTTGTTTGAACTAGGAATAATTCCTGAAGAAGTAAATCTTTAAAAACTGCTATTCTTCAATAGACATGTTCTCATCATTTTTAAGAGTTTGTTCCAACTCTTTTCTTTGCTCCATTTGTCTTAAGAAATATCCTGTCATCATTGCAGAAGATAATAAATTAGCAATGTTGTCTTTTGAAGATGTAATTTTTACATCAAATTGATCTGAAAGAAGCATTCCAAGAAGACCTTGAACATTATGTCTAATAATTTCTTGAATATCTTCACTAGCTGATTTTGCTACTCTTTGCAAAACTTCTGGAGATTGTTTTTGTAAATATTGGATTAAATCATTCTCATCGTTTGGATCATTATTTTCAGTAGCAAGAAATTCTGGATTGAACATTTCTACAACTTCAAGATATAAAAACCCTACAACATCACGTACCCATTAATCTAAATTATTAAGGACAGGGAACCGAATAGGTCCAATTTTATTGAACGGCCAATATCTAAAAATAGCTTTACCAATAACCTTTTCATAGGGTAAAAATCCCCAAATATGTGAGTCCATACTGTTATTTCTATTATCTCCCATCACCCATAATGATTCTTCTGGGACAATAAAAGGTCCCATTGAATAATTAATATTTTTGTCAAAAACGTAATTGTTTTGAGCGATATCATTTAAATAAAGGTTACCATCTCTTACTTCTACCTTGTCTCCAGGTATTCCAATTACTCTTTTTATTAGTGCAGTATCTGCTTCATAACCAGCATTAATTAATTGTTCCGGAACTTTAAAAACCACTATTTTATTTTTTAATTTTGAAAGATTTGATTTGGATGTGATTTTGGGGGTTAGTTTCTCAACAAGAATTTTATCTTGTATTTGAAGAGTTGGAAGCATTGAACCGGATGGGATCCATCTTGGCTCTATAACCTGCCATCGTATAATTAAAGCTATAGATATCCATAATAAAAGATTTTTTAAATCCTTTATTATTGAATTTCTTTTTTCTTGAGTTGTAGACATGTTTTATTTAATTCAGTTATAAGGAAAATCCCAAAGCATTTATATAAATTATGACATCATCTATTGAATGCAAAAATTTTCTTAGAAGTTTACAACTTTTGAATCTTCTTATAAAAATAGGAGTTCAAAATTTAATAATATGTCCTGGAAGTAGATCAGCACCTTTAGCAATAGCTGCTGGAGAATTAAATAAATTAGGACTGGTAAATATTTTTAATTCAATAGATGAGAGATCTGCTGGATTTCACTCTCTTGGGATTTCTGCTGCATCAGGTAATCTCTCTTTAGTTATTACGACTTCTGGGACTGCTGTAAGTAACTTATTGCCAGCAGCAGTTGAGGCAGACCGATCTTGTAAAGGTATTATATTTCTTACTGCTGATAGACCCTTAAGATTAAAAGATTGTGGCGCTAATCAAACAGTAAATCAAGAAGATTTTTTGGGTTCAGTCTGCAGAAGAGTTTTAAGTACAAATCTAAATGGACTTCATGAAACACAAGAAAATGAAATCTTGAATTTAGTTCGAACTATTGAGAAACAAATATCAACCTTCCCTGGTCCTATTCATATAAATATTCCTATTGATAAGCCTTTAGGTATTTCATTTTTAAATAAGAAAAATGTTTTAGAGGTTTTTGAGAGAATGTATTTAAAGAAAAATTATATGTTTCAGGAAGTTGAAATAAAGTCTGATAAAAACAAATTCTTCGAAATTTCAGAAAATTTAAATTTAGATGAATCCGGCATTATTTTGGTAGGTCCCTATCAAGGTTCTATAAATGATTTAACTTCTTTCAATAGGTCTTTAGAACAATTACAAGAGATTACTGGTTGGCCAGTATTTGCAGATCCTGTTTCAGGTGTTTATTCTGGTTTGAGAGGGCTAGTCGTGAATTGGGAATTAGTCTTAAGAAAAAATAAAAACTCAATAAATTGTCATCAACTTTTGAGGCTTGGTCCTATGTCATCCTCAATTGATTTGGAGAAGTTTTTAATAAACTTCAAAGGGATACAAATTCTTATAAAAGAGAAAAACTATAGAAAATTGGACCCTATAAAAAAATCATTTGAATATGATTTTGGGCTATCAAATTTCACTACTCTATTGTTAGAAGAATTATCAATCAACGAAAAAAACAAAAAGTCTCTTACTCCGATGGCTTTAAAATTAATAGAGGAAGGCGAGCAGATTAAAGAAATTTTAAAAGAGAAAATTGCTCAAGATAATCAAATTACTGAGTATATGCTTGCAAATCTTGTTCCAAAACTTTGGCCAACTGAAAATCCTATAATGCTCTCGGCGAGTAGCCCGATTAGAGATTGGCTCACATTTTCAGAAAATGGCACTTTAACAAGAAATTGTTTTAGCTTTAGGGGCGCTTCTGGCATAGACGGTACTTTATCTCTTGCATTAGGTATTTCTAGAATTAAAAATCCTCTACTTCTTGTGACTGGAGATTTGGCTTTTATTCATGATATAAACGGTTGGCTGATTGAAAATTCAATCGACATGAATTTAACAATTCTTCTAATAAATAATAATGGCGGAAATATATTTAATCGTATTTATAAAAAAAATTTAAAAGAAGATGAATTAAAAAAACTATTTCTTATGCCAAAAGAAATAAACTGGCCAAAACTCGCAGAGGGCTATCAAGTAAAATTTAAAAGTGTGGCAAATTTTAAAAAATTACGAGAGGCATTAGATTGGAGCATTTCTATCCAGAAATCTGTAATAATTAAAGTTGATATTGATCCAGAAAATGAAATTTGTGAAAAAAATGCCTTGCTAGAAAAAATAATTGGCAGCTAAATTTATCATTTTCTATCTTTGAATAATTAGACTTCATGAAAGTATTACCTGGAAAAACAACTTTAAATTGGTCAGAATGCAAATCTTATGAGGATATATTGTTTCACAAATCAGATGAGGGAATCGCGAGGATTGCAATTAATCGGCCCGAAAAAAGAAATGCATTTAGGCCACAAACTGTATATGAACTCATTGACGCATTTGATATCGTAAGAAATGATGAAACTATTGGCGTAGTTCTCTTTACAGGTGCGGGACCTGACAAGAAAGGCATTTATTCTTTTTGCTCTGGAGGTGATCAGAGTGTAAGGGGTAAAAATGGATATAAAAATGATCAAGGGAAGCAGAGATTAAATGTACTTGAACTTCAAAGATTAATAAGAAGTTTGCCTAAAGTGGTTATTGCTTTAGTACCTGGTTTCGCAATTGGAGGAGGGCAGGTACTTCATCTAATTTGTGATCTCAGTATCGCCTCAGAAAATGCAATATTTGGTCAAACAGGTCCAAGAGTTGGTAGTTTTGATGCGGGTTTTGGATCTAGTTATTTAGCAAGACTTGTTGGTCAAAGAAAAGCAAAAGAAATTTGGTTTTTGTGTAGAAAATATAATTCCAAGGAAGCACTGCAGATGGGCTTGATAAATGCAATTACAAAGATTGAAGAATTAGAAGCTGAGGGTGTAATCTGGGCAAGAGAGATTTTACGAAATAGTCCAACTGCTATTCGTATTCTTAAAGCTTCATTCAATGCAGAGAATGATGGGATTGCAGGTATTCAAGAATTATCTGGATACACAACTCAATTATTCTATTCGACTGAAGAAGCTCAAGAAGGTAGAGATGCCTTTCTTGAAAAGCGTCCACCAGACTTTTCTGACTATAAGTGGACACCCTAGTTTATTTTTCAAAAGAACTTTTTTAAATAATTATCAATGAGAATTCTTCTTGCCGCTGCTGAATGTGCTCCAATGATCAAAGTTGGAGGTATGGGAGATGTGGTTGGTTCTTTGCCTCCATCTTTGATAAAACTTGGTCACGATGTAAGGGTAATAATTCCAGGATATGGAAAATTGTGGAGTCTTTTAGAGGTATCGAATGAACCAGTCTTTAGAGCAAATACAATGGGCACTGATTTTGCCGTATATGAAGCAAAACATCCCATTCACAATTATGTGATTTACCTAGTGGGTCATCCAACATTTGACTCTGACCAAATATACGGAGGCGAAAATGAGGACTGGCGCTTTACATTTTTTGCTAGTGCCACTGCAGAATTTGCCTGGAATTGTTGGAAACCTCAAGTTCTTCATTGCCACGATTGGCACACTGGAATGATTCCTGTGTGGATGCATCAGGATCCTGAAATTAGTACTGTCTTCACAATTCATAATTTAAAATACCAAGGCCCTTGGAGGTGGAAACTTGAAAAAATGACTTGGTGTCCTTGGTATATGCATGGAGATCACACGATGGCGGCGGCAATGTTGTACGCAGATAGGGTCAATGCTGTTTCTCCGACTTATGCAGATGAGATTAAAACCCATGAATACGGGGAAAGCCTCGAAGGATTACTTAATTACATTTCAGGTAAATTAAGGGGAATTCTTAATGGCATAGATCTTGATGAATGGAATCCAGCCAAAGATCCAGTTTTACCTGCAAAATTCAGTATTAAAAATTTAGAAAATAGACTAGAAAATAAAAAAATTCTTCAGAGAGAAATGGGTCTCGAAGTTAATCCTAAAAAATATCTTTTAGGTATGGTTAGTAGGTTAGTTGATCAGAAAGGGGTTGACTTACTTCTACAAGTTTCAAGAAGACTTTTAGCATATACAGATTCGCAAATAGTTGTTTTAGGGACTGGAGATAGATATTTAGAATCAGGATTATGGCAACTTGCATTAGATTACCCAGGAAGATTTTCTGTATTTCTTACCTATGATGATTCTCTATCAAGACTTATATATGGTGGCTCTGATGCATTTTTAATGCCAAGTAGATTCGAACCTTGTGGTATTAGTCAACTACTTGCTATGAGGTATGGTTCTATTCCTATAGTAAGGCGAGTAGGAGGTTTAGTTGACACAGTTTTACCGCATGACCCAGAAAATAATAGTGGTACAGGTTTTTGCTTCGATCGATTTGAACCTATAGATTTCTATACATCTTTAGTAAGGTCTTGGGAGGCCTTTAGGCATAAAGATAGTTGGGAATTGCTACAAAAAAGAGCGATGAGTCAAGAGTTTAGTTGGCAAAGATCCGCACTCGATTACGAAATAATGTACAAAGATGTTTGTGGAATAAAAGAACCATCTCCAGATTTTGCTGAAGTTGAAAAGTTCTCTTACGGACAATCAGCTGATCCATCTTTAAAAAAAGTATGACTTAACTTTTTAATGGAATTCTCTTTATCAGAATTAAACAATGTTTTGGGGAACATTAAAAATCTAAGCGAGGGAAAAAGAGATTTTTTAAATTTTAGAAATATAAGTATTGATAGTAGAACTCTATTAAAAAATGATCTTTTTATTGCTATCAAGGGTAAAAATTTTGACGGACATAGTTTTCTTCCAGAGGTTTTAAATAAAGGAGTTAAATCAGTAATAATTAGAGAAGGGATGCAGAAATTACTTCCTAGTGATTTCCCTTATTGGGTCGTAAATGACACATTAGAAGCATTTCAGAAATTAGCATTGCTAAAAAGAAAAAAATTAAATATCCCTATTGTTGCAATAACTGGCTCAGTGGGTAAAACCACAACAAAAGAAATGATTGGTGGAGTTTTAAATAAACTTGGAAGAATTAAATTATCTCATGCAAATTTCAATAATGAGATTGGAGTTGGTCTTACTATTCTTGCTACAGATAAAGAAGATAAAGTTTTAGTTCTTGAGATGGGGATGAGAGGTCTTGGACAGATCGAGAATTTATCTAAATATAGTGAACCCGATATTGCAGTTATTACAAACATTGGGACAGCTCATATTGGATTGTTGGGCTCAAAAAAAAATATTACTCATGCAAAGTGTGAAATTAGTAAGTTCTTAAATCCAAAGGGAGTTGTAATAATTCCAGCAAATGATCCATTCCTAGAAAAAACTTTAAAAGAATTTTGGAAAGGTAGAGTAATAAAAGTAAAACTATTAAACATAGAAAATCAAAAGGATAGTTTTAGGAAAGATGATAATTTGCGAGGGTTTTATAATCCTTCGAATAAAACAATTTTAATTGAAGAAAATACCTTTGAAATTTCATTTGAGGGATTTCACAATGCTTCGAATTTCTTATTTGCTTATGCAGTTGCTAAAGAGTTAGGTATTGATTTTGCAAGTTTTAATAAATTTGATTTTGTAAGTTTAGGTGGAAGAAATAAAATTCTTAAATCAGTAAAAACAACAATATATGATGAATCATATAATGCTTCGCCTGAGTCAGTAAAAGCATGTATTAAAAACCTACTTGAAAAACCGAGAAATAAATTTTTCATATTTGGAAGTATGCAAGAATTGGGAAAAGAATCTGAAAAGTATCACAAAGAAATATTCAACTTAATAAATAATTCAGACATAGAAAAGTGTTTATTTATTTGCGATAAAGAAAATGAAAAAATTTACTCCAATTATCTTAAAGATAAGAATAAATTCTTAGTTTTAAATAATATTAAAGATGTACCTCAAGAGATAAACAAATCTACAAAAAAAGGTGATTCTATTCTTATAAAAGGGAGCAGATGTTGGCAACTTGAAAAAATTATTGAATTAATTAACTAAATCAGGATTTCTTTTTCCCCAATTCTCTATGTTTACTTGCTTAGTTCTTGAGATCGCTAATGAATTATCTTTAGAGTCTTTTGTGATCACTGAACCAGCACCTGTTGTTACTGATTCCCCTAGATTTATTGGTGCTACAAAAACTGTGTTTGCTCCAATACTGGAATTTTTGCCAATTTTTGTTTGATGTTTTTTCTGTCCATCAAAATTTGCAGTAATAGTGCCTGCTCCAATATTTGTAGATCTTCCAATAATAGAATCACCAATATAACTTAGATGATTTACTTTAGATTCTTCCTCTAGTTGACTATTTTTGATCTCAACAAAATTACCTATTTTGCTATGGGAAGATATTTTGGAATTTGGTCTTATCTGACTATAAGGGCCAATTTTTATATGATCCATTATCTGAGAATCATAAACAGTAGAGTTTAAAATTTCACAATTTAATCCCACATTAGAATTCTCAATAAAAGTATTTGGACCGATAATGCAATGACTATTTATTTTCGTATTTCCTCTTATATGTGTATTAGCCTCTATGATTACATCTTTACCAATTTCTGCTTCTTCACTAATTGAACAACTTGCTTTATTTATAAAAGTTACACCATTAAGCATATGTTTTTCTTTAATTGAATTCTGAATACATTCCTCGCACTCTGATAGTTGAATTCTGTTATTAATTCCTTGAAGCTCGCCATTATCCTCTACCTCGAGACTTGAGGAGTTTTTTAGCAGAGATATTGTATCTGTTAAGTAAATCTCTTTTTGATTATTATTGCTTTGCAAGGTATTAATTATTTCTGATAAGTTACCCCAGTTAAAACAGTAAACACCTGCATTGATTAATGGATTTTCTCTTTCTAGATCATTGCAATCTTTTTCTTCAACAATTCTCTCTATAAAATCCCCCTTCAAAAAAACTCTGCCATACCCATGAGGATTTTTTTTCTTTGAAGTAATTAAAGAAACATCAGCATTTTTTGAATCATGTAGGATTAAAAGCTTATTTAGAGTTTCATGCTTGATGAGAGGTACATCCCCGTTTAGTACCAAAAGTTTTCCTTCATGTTTTTTTACTTCTTTACAAAGTACCTGGATAGCATGACCAGTTCCTGATTGGGGCTCTTGGATGACGAATTTGATTTTTTTATTATTTGGGATTGATTCTTTTACTTCTTGTGATTTGTGTCCAGTAATTACGAAAATTTGATCAGGCTTTAATTTAATACATGAATCAATTATCCTCTGCAAAAGACTTTTCCCAGAGATTTTATGTAAAACCTTTGGCAATGAGCTTTCCATCCTAGTGCCCTTTCCTGCAGCCAATATTGCAACACTCAACATATTTTTAAATATACATATATTTATAAATCTAACTCCTAAAGGCCGACTTCGTCATTCCCCACTTATCTCTCCATTTCTTAGTAGATACTAGATTTGATAATAATTGTTCCTCTAATCTTTTTTTAATAATATCTTCTTTACTTGCGTTTAAACTTTTATCTTTGTAAGGGATACTCGCTTTAGTTAAGAGATGTTCCTCTTCCATTACTGATAACTTTTTAAAAGTTAAATTGGGTTTAAATTTATTCTTATCAAATTTAGCTATTGCAACAGTTCCCTGACTCCAGAAATTACTGTTATTGTGGCTTGGTTTAATGGTAAATATCTCTAACCCAAGATTTCTTAATGTCTTTCTTACTGCCGCTGAAGAAGAATAAGTTATTAGATATCCCTGAGGATTTAGTTTTTTTGTTACCTTAGATAAAAATTCAATTGTCCAAACTTGTGGGCATTTTTGGGGAGAAAAACCATCTAAATATATTAGATCGAATTTAACAGCTGAAGGAATAACATTGATTTTTTCTCTAGCATCACCCCACAAAAGACTACATTTAAAAAATGGGTCCTCAAAACAATCATTTCGGTACAACGATTCAAAAATATTTTTGACTTTTGGTGCCCATAATTTCATGAATGCTTCATTTCTAAGCGAATATTCAAGAGGCTTTTTATCGATCTCCAAAGCATATAAATTCAAATGAGATTCTTGTTTTATTAATTCATCTAATAAGGAAGCAGAATTGTATCCTAAACCAAAGCATATATCTAAAACATTAAGACATTTGCCCTTAAATCTATGCAAATCAGAAGGAGCTGTAAACTTTATTTTAGTTTCCTCCAAGGCTCCCAATAAGCTATGAAAATTTTCTTGAAAATATACACTTTTTAGAGAGTAACTCCCATCTTTTGTTAAAACTTCAATGAATTCGGACAAAAATTTTAGTTAGCTAGTAAGTTTGGCAAGGTCTTCCCAAAAAGCGGGATAAGAGACATTAGATGCATCTGCTCTCATTATTTTTGAGGTGCCTTTGGCGAGAAGCGAAGCAATAGCGAGACTCATCGATACTCGATGATCAGTTTCACTGTCTACCTCCGCAGAATGAAATTTTGATTGGCCATTAATTATTAACCCATCCTCTTTTTCTGTTATTTCAGCACCGAATTTGATTAACTGTCTTGCCATTACTTTTAATCTGTCTGTTTCCTTAACTCTTAATTCCTTAGCATCCTTAATTTCAGAAACTCCCTCACAAAAACAAGCCGCTACAGTAAGTATAGGAATCTCATCTATAAGTTTTGGGAGAATATCTCCTTCAATAGTGAATGACCTTAAATTGTTTGCAGTCTTGACCTTAATAGATCCAATAGGTTCTCCTGCAACTGTTGATTTATCTAAAATCTCATAATTACATCCCATTGAATCCATTACATCTAATATCCCAGTTCTAGTTGGGTTTAATCCAACATTTTTAATTAAAACCTCTGAATTTGGGACAATAGATGCAGCAATCATCCAGAATGCTGCAGAGCTTATGTCCCCAGGGATTAATATTCTCTGCCCAATTAACTTACTACCCGATTTTATTACGATATTCCTTCCTAATTCTCCTCTAATACTTATGTCTGCCCCAAATGCTTTTAACATTCTTTCGGTATGATCCCTCGAAGATGCCGGCTCAATTACAGAAGTAGTTCCGGAGGCATTGAGGCCTGCCAATAATATTGCCGATTTAACTTGAGCACTTGCTACTGGCGTTCCAATAACGCATCCTTTAAGCTTATTCCCATCTATTGAGATTGGCGCCTTGTTCCCTCTATGCCTACCAAAAATTTTCCCTCCCATCAAAGATAAAGGTTTGCCCACTCTCCCCATTGGCCTCTCATTAAGAGAAGCGTCCCCCGTTAAAATAAAACTCTTTCCTTCTTGACCGGCTAATAACCCCATTAATAACCTCATAGTAGTTCCAGAATTTCCGCAATTAAGAATTTCTCTAGGCTCTTTTATTCCATCAAGACCCAAGCCTGAAATTGTAAAAGGCTCATCTTTTTTTATTTCTGGTATTTTTACGCCTAATTTTCTAAAACAATCAGCAGTCGAAAGTGGATCCTCAGAATGCAAAAAACCCTCAATAGTAGTCTCTCCATTTGCAATACTTCCTATTATCAAAGCTCTGTGAGATATAGATTTATCTCCTGGTACTTTTATTTTTCCTTTTAAATTTACTCCACCTTTTATTGTGCGGATATTATTCATTTTCAAATTAATGCTTGGTGAATTACTGTAAATTCAAATTAGATATATATTATCAATAAGTTTGTTTTTTAAAAAATATATTCAAACTAAGTAACTGTTTTCTATAATAAACCCAGAAAAGGATTTGATTATTAATCTTACTTATTATCACGTTGCAAATGATGTTCCAGATTTAAGTCCTGATATTGCAGTGGTTATTGATGTTTTAAGAGCCACAACTACAATCTCTTGGGCTTTGAAAAATGGAGCTGACTCAATACAAGTTTTTGCAGATTTAGATTTGTTGAAAGAATCTGCGATTAAGTGGCAAGCTGATGAGAGACTATTGCTTGGAGAGAGAGGTGGCAAGAAGATTGAGGGCTTTGATTTAGGAAACTCTCCTTTATCAGTCACAAAAAAAGTTGTTAATGGTAAGAGACTATTTATGAGTACTACAAATGGAACTAAGTCATTGCAAAAGGTTCGACATGCAAAGCATTTATTTGCTATGGGACTCCCAAACAGGAAAGCAGTTGCAGAAAAAATTATTTCATTACAAAGTGAAAATGTTTTAATACTTGGTAGTGGTTGGGAAGGTTCATATTCTTTAGAGGATTCTTTAGCTGCAGGGGCTTTAGCCTCATACTTAGAAAAAAACTGTGATTTTGAAATTAATATTCTTAATGATGAATTACAGGCTGCGTTGGCACTATGGCATTCTTGGAAAAATGATATTTTGAAATGTTTAAAAACAGCAACCCATGGCAAAAGATTGACAAGTCTTGGAGATTATGAGGATGATTTTAAATGTTGTTCACAGCTTGATTGCTTAGATATAGTTCCGGCTCAAGTTGAAAGAGGTGTGATTCGTGCCTCATGATTTACGAATTAGTTCACTGGGAGTAAGTTCTTGACTGATTTTTTGGTAGCCGCATTGCAAATTACAAGTACTTCAAATATTGAAGCTAATTTTGCTGAAGCAGAAGAACAGATTGAGTTGGCTGCCAGAAGAGGAGCTGAGTTAATAGGATTGCCTGAGAATTTTGCTTTTTTAGGAGAAGATGATGAAAAACTCAGATTAGCTTCTGAATTGTCTTTGAAGTGTGGAAATTTCCTTAAAACCATGTCACAAAGATATCAAGTATTTCTTTTGGGAGGAGGGTATCCTGTCCCCGCTGGTGATGAAAGTCATACTTTTAATAGGTCAGCACTATTTGGGAAGGATGGACAGATTTTGGGAAAATACGACAAAATTCACTTATTTGATGTTGATTTGCCAGATGGAAATCTATATAAAGAATCATCTACTATTTTGTCTGGGGAGGACTATCCACCTGTTGTAGATGTCCCTGGTTTATGCAAAATAGGATTATCGATATGTTACGACGTTCGATTTCCGGAACTTTATAGATATTTGTCTTCCAATGGTGCAGAGCTAATTATGATTCCTGCAGCTTTTACAGCATTTACTGGAAAAGATCACTGGCAAATCCTATTACAAGCAAGAGCGATTGAGAATACAGCATATGTAGTTGCCCCAGCTCAAACTGGTATCCACTATGGGAGAAGACAAAGTCATGGCCATGCAATGGTAATTGACCCATGGGGCACAGTTTTGTCTGACGCTGGAAAAACTCAGGGAGCTGCAATAGCACCGGCTGATAAAGAAAGAGTAAAGAAAATTAGGGAGCAAATGCCAAGCCTTAAACATAGAAAAAACAAATTGTTTTCAAACTAATGATAAGGTTTTTAGATAATAAACTTTTTCGTTATTTATCTATTTTTTTATTTTTAAATTCTTCAATCCTTCCAGTTAAATCTTCAAGTGCTCTCGCTGCATGGGAGATTAAAACTAATGGTTCCCTTGAATTAAGAACTAAATCGAATACAAACTTAAAAGCATACTTTCAGAAGGCTAACCAAATATATGGCGATAGATTCTGGGTAGATTTCACAGGAGAATTAAAAAATCCCAGAACAATAAAAGGTAATGGTCCAATTAAAGAAATTAGATTAGGTAAGCCAAATAAGGGCAAAACAAGACTAGTAATCGAATTTAATGAAGAAACATATTTAAATCCTTTGACTTGGCAAATGGTTGGCTTAGATCAAAATAGGTGGAGAATTAAACTATTTAACCCAAAATATCCATTTAAGAAGATTGGTGAAGGTTTGGTTGGTAAGAGAAGAGGAACAATTAAAGCAAATAAAAACTTAATTAAGACGAAGAAAAGCGATTATGATTACTTTAAATTGCCAGATGTAAAACAAAACAAATTCTTAGTTGTTATAGATCCAGGGCATGGAGGGCCGGACCCGGGAGCAATAGGTATTGGTGGTATCAGAGAAACAGATGTTGTACTAGAGGTTTCCAAAATTGTTAAAGAATTACTTTCTGATAAGGGTGTCGAAGTGAGGTTGACTCGAAAAAATGAAGTTGACTTGGATTTGCCTCCAAGAGTCTCCATTGCTAACAATACCGATGCAGATGTCTTTGTAAGTATTCATGCAAATGCCTCAAGAGGGAAAAGAAGGGACATTAATGGGTTGGAAACCTTTTACTTCAGAGGATGGAGAGGTAGATTACTCGCTAAAAATATTCAAAAACAAATCCTAAAAGTTTCCCCTGGGAGTCCTGATCGAGGAGTTAAACAAGGTAGATTTTACGTAATTAAAAATACAAGGATGCCTGCGGTACTCGTAGAAATTGGATTTTTAACAGGAAGATTAGATGCAAGAAGATTAGAAAAAACAATGCACCGTAAAAGATTAGCCTACGCAATTGCAAAAGGCATCCTTGAATATTTAAATAAAGTAGGGTGAAGCTTAAAATAGGTATATTTGACAGTGGAATAGGTGGTTTTACTATCCTCAATTCTTTACTAAAAACACGTAAAGATGTAGAAGTTTTTTACTTAGCGGATACAAAAAGAATTCCTTTTGGTAATAAAAATCTTAAAGAGATTAGATTAATTGCAAAAGAGATTTGTAATTTTTTTGAAGATAAGAATCTGGATGCACTTTTAATAGCATGCAACACAACTAATGCATGTGCACTTGATATTCTAGAAAATAACTTAGGAATCCCTTGTTTTGATCTTATAAACTCAGTATCGGAAATGGTTGACAAACAAATAATTGGTGTCTTAGCAACACAAACAACAGTTAAATCTTTATATTACAAAAATGCTATAAATTCCTTAAAAAAGAACTCGAAAGTATTTCAGCAAGAATGTCCAGAATTTGTATTGGAAATTGAAAAAGATAAATTAAATTTCGATAAGTTAAATTATCTTGCTGATTTATATTTAAGACCACTAGTAAACAAAAATATTGAAGAATTAATTCTTGGATGTAGTCACTATCCTTTAATTTATGACTTTTTAAGAAAAAAATTAGATTCAAATATAAAAATTATTGATCCATCTGTAGCATTAATAAAAAAATTTAATGAATCTTTTGCTATTCCAGAAACTGACCGCTATGAGAGTATTTTTTTCGAAAATGTAAAGTTTTTTGTTACTTCAGAAAGAGATGAGTTTTCCAGTAAAGCAAAATTTTGGCTGGGAATTAATAAAGAAATTAGGTTGGTTAACCTCCGAAGTAATGTTTGATTCCTTAAGATATAGGAGAGGTCAATCATGAATACAGTAACAGAGCTACTTCAACCAGTTGAAAATGATCTTGATGATCTTATTTTAGAACTGAAAAATCTAATAGGAGCTGGTCACCCAATTCTTCAAGCCG
This sequence comes from Prochlorococcus sp. AG-347-J21, assembly GCA_003281455.1. GTDB lineage: Bacteria > Cyanobacteriota > Cyanobacteriia > PCC-6307 > Cyanobiaceae > Prochlorococcus_A. Next base: position 48,311 of record QCBX01000001.1, on the reverse strand, counting down.
CAGCAGAACACCTATTTAGTGCTGGGGGGAAAAGGTTGAGACCTGGTATAGTTTTATTGATTTCAAAAGCTATATCTCCTGAATTTTGCTTGACAACCAAACATAAAAGGCTTGCTGAAATAACTGAAATGATTCATACAGCCTCATTAGTCCATGATGATGTTGTTGATGAGGCGTCTACAAGAAGAGGAGTAGATACAGTTCATAGCAGATTTAATACCAGAGTAGCTGTCTTGGCCGGTGACTTTTTATTCGCTCAAGCAAGTTGGCACCTAGCAAACCTTGACAATGTAAATGTAGTTAAATTACTTAGTAGAGTAATAATGGATTTAGCCGAGGGTGAAATCAAACAAAATTTAAATAGATTTGATTCGGCTCAATCTTTTTCCAAATACATCAATAAAAGTTATTGTAAAACAGCATCATTAATAGCAAATAGTTGCAAAGCAGCTGGAGTTTTGAGTGGGATTAATGACGAAAACTTAACCTCGTTGTACGATTTTGGCAAAAATATTGGTTTAGCATTCCAAGTTGTAGATGACATTCTTGACTTTACTGGAAATGATAAACAACTTGGAAAACCTGCTGTAAGTGACCTTGCTAGTGGTTATCTTACCGCCCCAGTCTTATATGCCTTAGAAGAAAATAAACAATTGTCAGTTCTTATAAACAGAGAACTTGCTGAAAAAGGTGATTTAGATGACGCTCTTAATATCATCATGAACTCTAAAGCTATTGAAAGTTCCAGGAAACTAGCTGAGGATTTTGCAATGCTTTCTAAAGAAGCTATAGTCTGGCTTCCTGATTCAGAATATAAAAGAGCTTTAATGGCTCTTCCAGAATTTGTTCTAAGCCGTATTTATTAGATCTATTAGAAATAAATCTTTGAGCTAAATTAATATTAATATTTTTGAAAACCTTTATTTTTTCGACTAAATTTATTAAGCATAGATTTATTTAATGTCATTAGATAAAAAAAATTCAATAAATAACATACTTGAAGAAAAGAGAATTTTCCCTCCATCAAAAAAATTTGCAGAAAACTCAAATATTAGTACTCAAGAAGAATTACTAAGTCTAAAAAAACAAGCATCAGATAATCCTATTCAATTTTGGGAATCTTTTGCAAAATCTGAATTAGATTGGTTTGAGCCATTTCAAACTGTATTAGATAACGAAAATGCTCCCTTTTTTAAATGGTTCAAAGAAGGGAAACTCAATATTACATATAATTGCTTAGATAGACACATTAAGAGAGGGCTTGGAGGAAAGACTGCACTTATATGGGAAGGTGAACCAGGGGATAGTAAAAAATATACTTACGAAGAACTTCTAAAAGAGGTATGTAAAGCGGCTAATGCATTAAAAGCAATTGGGATAAGAAAAGGAGATTTGGTATGTATTTATATGCCTATGATTCCTGAAGCGATGTTTGCGATGTTAGCTTGTGCGAGAATTGGCGCGCCTCATTCCGTTGTCTTTGGAGGATTTTCTTCAGAAGCTTTAAAAGATAGGTTAATTGATGGAAACGCAAGATTTGTAATTACTGCTGATGGTGGATTTAGAAAAGATAAAGTGATTGAACTTAAGCAAGCAGTTGATGCTGCAATTGAAAGTGGGGCAGATAAAGTTATTGAAAAAGTAGTTGTTGTGCAACGAACCAAAAAAAATATTTCGATGGTTGATGATAGAGATTTATGGTGGCACGAATTATTAAAAGATCAAAAAGATCAGTGTGAACCAGAAATAATGAATAGCGAAGATAGACTTTTTATTCTTTATACTTCAGGTTCTACTGGAAAGCCTAAAGGTGTAGTTCACACTACAGGTGGCTACAATCTTTGGTCCCATTTGACATTTAAATGGATTTTTGATTTGAAAGATGAAGACATTTACTGGTGTACTGCTGATGTTGGTTGGATTACAGGGCATAGTTACATAGTTTATGGGCCTTTATCTAATGGTGCTACAACCTTAATGTATGAGGGAGTGCCAAGACCCTCAAATTTAGGGGCTTTTTGGGAAATTGTTCAAAAATATAAGGTTTCTATTTTTTATACTGCACCAACTGCAATAAGAGCATTTATGAAGTCTGGCCGTGAAATCCCTGATAAATATAGTCTTGGGAGTCTTAGACTTTTGGGAACAGTTGGAGAACCAATTAATCCCGAAGCATGGATGTGGTACAAGGATGTTATTGGTAAAAATAAATGCCCTATTGTTGATACTTGGTGGCAAACTGAGACTGGTGGTGTGATGATAAGTCCCTTGCCTGGAGTCGTTGCTACTAAGCCAGGTTCAGCTACTTTCCCTCTGCCAGGAATCGAAGTTGAAATCGTTAATAAGAATGGAGATAAGGTTGAGGAGAACGAGGGTGGCTATTTAATTATTAAGAAACCATGGCCAGGAATGATGAGAACAATTCACGGAAACCCAGAGAGATATTTGGAGAGTTATTGGGACTATATTTCTTTTAAGGGAGAAAAAAATGTTTATTTTGCTGGAGATGGAGCACGCATTGATGAAGATGGATATATATGGATTATGGGAAGAGTTGATGATGTCATAAGTGTTTCAGGACATCGGTTAGGAACAATGGAAATAGAATCTGCTTTGGTAAGTCATAAATCAGTTGCAGAGTCTGCAGTCGTTGGCAAAAAAGATGATTTAAAAGGTGAAGTTATAGTTGCTTTTGTATCTCTAGAGAAAGACGTGAATAGTTCTTCAGAATTAGTAGAGAATTTAAAGAAACATGTTGTTAATGAAATTGGAATTATTGCAAAGCCTGAAAAGATTATTATTTCTGACTCTCTTCCGAAAACACGTAGTGGAAAAATTATGAGGAGAATTTTAAGATCTTTGGCTGCTGGAGAAAAAATTAGTGGTGATATAAGCACTCTTGAAGATAGTTCTGTATTGGAAAAGCTGAAAGAATTATCCTAATCAGATTCATCAATTAAATTGGAAATTTTTTTAATAGTATTTCTTTTGAATTCATCATCGGCCCAGTCTCCCAAAAAATTTTCTCTTAGTCCTGCGCTTGCAATTATAGTGTGTGTACCTTTTAACATTACCCCCTTAGAATTATCTTCTTTTCTTGCTTTCAGACAAGAAAATAATTTATCTGTTTGATCTAATTCGTCTGAGTTGAATTTTATTAGGAAGTTATTTTTTTGATTATATGTTTTTTCAATTAATCGCAAGGTTCTTTCAGGACTTGGGCAGAATTCACTGCTGAATTCTAATTTTTGAGAAATTTGTTTCAATAATGGAATTGATTTATTGGCACTAAAGTTATTAAAACTAATTGATATGAATTTTTCGCAATTTCTTCCACCATCAGGGGAAATTAGATGAAGTTTGCAGCCTAGGCTATGACCAATTCTTATTGAAGGAATTGATACTCCTATTCTCTTGGATAAAGATATTCTGCAATCCTTGAAATCCCTCCATGCCTTAATTGCGAGTTGTTGGTGATCAAATTGTGGAGTGTATCTATATGCATGTACTGCATAGTTTTTATTAATTAAACTCTCTATGAATCTTTTATAAGTTAAATCTGGTTTAGAAGCCAGATAACTTCCACCAATAAATTCCACAATTTTTTTAGGATTTGAAGGCCAATAACAAAAATTGTTAAATTGATATTTTGTAAAAGTCATCTTCAATAAACTAAGAGTGTTTCAAAAATTATTTTCTAATCATGTTTCTTAATTTATATTAATTTAAGAGAAAATTTTATTAAATGCGTCAAAATAAATGAAAGTGTTTTCAGCTAATTGGAACTATCTAATAAAAAAGAATTAAATCAATTGGATATTCTTAAGGATCAAGTTATCAGTTATCCTTCTGAAGACAGTGTTGCCAATCAAAATAAAAAAATTGAAAAAGTTTTAATTCTCGATACTGAAACAACAGGTTTAGACGAAAATAAAGATGAAGTAATAGAGATAGGTTGTATTTTGTTTGATGTATCTTTTAAGTGCGTGCTTTCACAAGTTTCATTTTTATTTCCAGTTAATAGTAATGAAGCCGAACATGTTAATGGTATAACTGCTGAAGTAACTAATATCTCTCAACCATGGGAAGATGGATTGAATTTCTTTCTGAAACTTGTTGATTGTTCGGATATCATCGTCGCGCATAATGCAGAGTTTGATAAGAAATGGTTTGGGAAAGGAAGATTACCTAAACTTAATAAAAAATGGATATGCAGTTTAGAGGATATTAATTGGTCTTTTCAAAAATCACTAAAAAATAGACCTTCAGTAACTGATCTTGCTTTATCTTTTTCAATACCAGTTTGGAATTTACATAGAGCTTTATCTGATTGCTTTTACATATCTGAAGTCTTCAAAAAATGCGATAATTTAGAGGAACTTTTACTTAAAGCGACAGAACCGAGGTTTTTATACAAGGCGCTTATTAGTTACGAAGAAAGATCTTTAGCAAAAAATGCTGGGTTTAGATGGAATAGTCCTGTGCAAGGAGCGTGGTCAAGAAAATTAACTAATGAGGAGGCAAAAAATCTTGATTTTAGAGTAGAGATTTTGAATTAATATTCAATAAATTTTTACTAAGAAAAATATCTAGTGCATCTTACAGGGCATCCATTTATTGCCCATTTTATGTGCTCCAATACATCCGTATTTTGAGGCAGCCTTTTCAGCTTCTTGTTTAGTGTTAAATAGATCTGAAATCATCTTTTCTTTGGTTGAATTTGAAATTTGTTGGGAATGATTATGATGCTTGTTTTGAGGATTAGGTGTATACTCCCATATTCCCATAGTCGTCACCCCAGCAGAGATAATTCCCATCCCAACTACTGATAAATTGACTATTCCCATTGCTACTGCACCAAAAGAGAATACACCCATTGGAACTACTCCAATACTTATTACTCCCATTGGCACTATTCCTACTGAAACTATACCAAGAGGTGCTATTCCAAAAGCAATTTTTTTTGGTTTTGTACCGCAATGCAGATTCTCTTTAATTTTATTAATTTCCAATAGTTTTTCTAAATGTTAAATTAAAATTGTCTCACAAAACATCCAATTAAAAATTAATTCCTATTTGAATTAAAAATTTTGAATTATTTTCTAGAACTTTGAATAACTTAAAAAATCTTAGAGGAACAGTAGATTTGCTGCCTGAACAATTAATAAAATGGCAAAACGTTGAGAAAATTGTATTAGATCAGCTTGCAAGAGCATCTATTAATGAAATAAGAACGCCAATACTCGAAATGACCGAATTATTTATAAGAGGAATTGGTGAAGCAACAGATGTTGTCAGTAAGGAAATGTATACATTTATTGATAGAGGGGAGAGATCATGCACTTTAAGGCCTGAAGGAACCGCCTCGGTTGCTCGAGCGTTAATACAGAATGGAATGTTGTCTAATAATCCTCTTCAAAAACTTTGGTACATGGGGCCTATGTTTCGATATGAGAGACCTCAAGCAGGTAGGCAAAGACAGTTTCATCAGTTAGGTGTTGAGTTTATAGGATACGATTCAGTTAGAAGTGATGTTGAAATTATTGCTTTAGCTTGGGATGTATTAGGTAAATTAGGAATTAAAGAACTTAATCTTGAAATAAATACTTTGGGCGATCTTGATGATAGATTAAATTTTCAAAAATCTTTTTTAAAATGGCTAGAAATAAATAAAAATTCTCTAGATTTAGATTCTCAGAACAGGATTACTAAAAATCCCTTAAGGATTTTGGACTCTAAGAACATTCAAACACAAAAAGCTTTAGAGAATGCCCCAAGATTATTTAATTTTTTATCTGAAAAAAGTCATAAAAGATATTCAAAATTAAAAAAAAATTTAGAGGTTTTAAAAATACCTTATGTGGAAAATTTTAATCTTGTAAGAGGTTTAGATTACTACACCCATACAGCTTTTGAAATTACTAGTGGAGCCTTAGGCTCCCAAGCTACAGTTTGCGGAGGAGGAAGATACGACGATTTAATAAAACAAATGGGAGGGCCTAATACCCCTGCAATTGGTTTCGCTATTGGTTTAGAAAGATTAATTTTACTCGCAGGAAAAGAGCTTGAAATTCCAAGAAAAACTGATATTTATATCATTAACAAAGGCTTAATTGCTGAATCATTAGCAATGAATTTATCAAGAAAATTAAAAAATTATGATTTGTTAGTTGAGTTAGATTTAAGCGGAGCCTCATTTTCTAAACAATTTAAAAAGGCAAATAAATTAAAATCAAAAAGTATTATTGTTATTGGTGATGATGAAGCAGTCAAAGGAGAATTCCTTATAAAACTCTTTGATAAATCAGTTAATGGAAATGAAGAAGAGGTTATATCTTTTGAGAATGATATTAAATTAGAAAAGTGGATAAAAAATAACTTACTTGTAAATTGATGTTCTTAAAGATAGTGATAGTGTTTGTTTTTATATTTATATTTTTTAATTTAAGAAATTTTTTTAAATTAAATGGAAAACAAAAAGTTTTTAAGTCTAAAAAATTAACAACTTTCAATAAGAAGAATTTCAATGATTGGATGAATTTAACTAAAAAAGAAAGATATAACTTATCAAAACAAGATTCTGTTAACTATATGGATAGAAGAAAACTATTGTTAGACGAAATTAGAAAAGAATATAAAAAAATATCTAGAGAAAATTTTGAGGGGAACATTAAGAAAAAATAATTATGGAAAATTACTGGACTTCTATTAAACCTATAAATGGTTTAAGGCATTTTGTTTTGGTAAATGAGACTAAAGAAAAAGGAAATATTACTTTTTTGATGGTTTCTGTACTTGATTCTGAGATTAATTTAAGAGCTACTTACGAAGAATTAATAAATAGTGGAAATTGGTATGAGGGATGGATCAATCTTCCAAAGCTTCAATCGATTACTGAAGAATATATTGAATATAAATCCATTAAGAAAGAAGAAGGTATTGATGAGATATTCATTAATGAAGATTCTTTATTTAACATTTCTTAATTTGATATGAATCTTTAAACTTTCTTTTCTTTATGAATACTGGGATTTTGTTACTTTAATAATTATTTAAAAGTTTTACCCCTTTCAAAAAAATAAAATTAACGTTATTAAGGATTAATAATATTTACTTAATTCAATGTTAGGGGTTATATGGAGTTCATCTGAGTTGACCGCTGAAAAATTAGGAATAACTGAAATTAAGCTCTCTTTTTTACGTGAAAATGGAATACTCAAGCCTGGAATTCATTGGAAAAGCTCTCCACTAGGTCAGAAAAAACCTTGGAATCCTAAAGCGCTTTATAATATAAAAATGTGTAGGGAAATAATCAATAAATTTTATTTTGAAGAAAACTATGATGTTGCAGCCTGAAAACAATATAATTTTTGAAGATTAATTTGGACAAATATATAAAATCTCTATTCAATTAGATTCTCATCCTTACACTCAATCAGAGTGTTTTGCAAAGTTGGATATAAGTTAATCATATTTATATATTGTTTTGATTTTCTGTATGATTTTGCAGCCTTTTTGTAATGAACTTCTGATTTCATTTCTAGTGAAAATTTTCTAGAAGACTCTTGAGAAGTAGTCATAATATTAGATGTCTTATCCCATATTTAATAATTGTTTGGAAATGAGGCAATAAACATCATTATGTAATGAAACAAAAAATCGTTTAATGTCAGCAAAATAAAATTTATTTGACTTATTTGACTCTAAAAATAATGGTTTATTTGATACAACTTATGTCTCTAGGAATAATTTTTCTTCATTAAATCTACCTTTTTTGGTATTAGTCTGCCTTATGAGGATTAATTGTTTAGTAATAGTTAGAATTACTAACCTTTACAATTTTGTTATGAATTCAACTGTTTGGTGAAATTTAAAGTATTCTCAAAACGTTTAAGCTAATCAATTCCTAAATGCAAACCTATGGAAATCCAGATACTACCTATGGATGGTGGGCTGGTAATTCAGGTGTAGCAAATCGCTCAGGAAAATTCATTGCTGCTCACGTAGCTCATGCAGGATTAATTGTTTTCTGGGCGGGTGCATTCACCCTTTTTGAACTTTCACGATTTGACCCCAGTGTCCCAATGGGTCATCAACCTCTAATCGTTCTTCCTCATTTAGCAACTCTTGGAATAGGGTTTGATGCTAATGGCGTAGCGATGGGAGATACTAAACCTGTTCTAGCGATAGCTATAGTTCACTTAGTTTCTTCTATGGTTTTAGCAGCAGGCGGACTTTTACACTCTTTACTTCTTCCTGGAAATCTAGAAGATTCTGATGTAGCAAGAGCTAGAAAATTCAATATTGAATGGGATAATCCAGACAAATTGACATTTATTCTTGGTCACCATCTAATTATTCTTGGTTTCGCAGTTATTGCTTTTGTTGAATGGGCAAGGGTTCATGGAATTTATGATCCAGCTATTGGTTCTGTAAGACAGGTTGAGTATGAATTAAATTTGGCCAAAATTTGGAATCATCAAACAGACTTTTTGACTATTGATAGCCTTGAAGAAGTAATGGGAGGCCATGCTTTTCTTGCTTTCGTTGAGATCACTGGTGGTGCTTGGCATATTGCTACTAAGCAAGTTGGTGAATACACCAAATTCAAAGGTAAAGGACTTCTATCAGCAGAAGCTGTTCTCTCATGGTCACTAGCTGGAATAGGCTGGATGGCTATTATTGCAGCCTTCTGGAGTGCCGCTAACACAACAGTTTATCCAACTGAATTCTTTGGTGAACCACTTGAATTGAAGTTTAGTATTTCTCCTTATTGGGTAGATACTGTTGATCTTCCTGATGGTGAGTACACTTCAAGGGCATGGTTAGCTAATGTTCATTACTATTTTGGATTCTTCTTTATTCAAGGTCACCTATGGCACGCTTTAAGAGCACTAGGCTTTGATTTCAAGAGAGTTACAAATGCTATCAGTAATATTGATAGTGCAACAGTTACTCTTAAAGATTAATTTCAAATTTTATTACCAATATCAAAAGGCTCCTCGTATAGGAGCCTTTTTTATTTGAAAAATTTTGTTTATTAATTTAGATTTAGAATTATACGTTTTTGAAATCATTGAATATTTTTTTGATACAGAACAAACATATTTTTTCAAATTCTCTACTGATAAGTTTTTTGGGATTATTAATAATATTTTTTTTATTGATTTTTGGGAGAAAATTTAAACTAGCTGTCCAACTCGAGAGATTTGGATTACCGATAGCAGTTATATCAGGAATTTTAGGTATATCTATAGGCCCATTTGGAGCGATACACTTTTTGCCAAAAGAAACAATCAATGTTTGGAGTAATTTTCCTACTCCTCTTTTATCATTAGTCTTCGCAACTTTAATGATGGGAAGACCTATCCCGAATATAAATGGATTAGTTAAACCAATTTTTAATCAATTTCTATTAGCTCTTTCGCTAGGTTTCGGACAATTTTTTGTCGGTGGACTTGTTGTTAAATATTTTCTACCTCCATCTATGGATGCGAACCCTCTGATGGGTTGTTTAATAGAGGTAGGTTTTGAGGGTGGTCATGGAGCTGCATCAATAATCGGTGAAAGTTTTAATAAACTAGGTTTCCCAAATGGTTTAGATCTCGGTTTAGCTATGGCAACAATGGGTCTTTTATCCTCTTCAATATTGGGCAGCATATTTATTTTTCTTGGTAGGACTTTAGGTCTTTCAGATACTGAGGAAATTCTTGAACAAAAAGATACTCTAAAGGGAAAAAATAAGACAGGAATTTTTGCAGATTTAAGAATTTTTATAATAAATCTTGGATTCTCTGGTTTGGCAATTTCTTTTGGTGTTTTGCTACTTAAATTTTTAAGGTATATATCAAGTTCTTTTGGTGATTTTTCGAAGGAAATTATTTTTTCACTACCAGTATTCCCTTTTATTCTTATAGGTTCGCTCCTTATTAGATATATTTTAGAGAAAACGAAAAATACAGAATTTATTTCAAATATTCTGCAAAGAGAGATTGGTATTTTATCCACAGACTTATTGATTTTTACAGCTATGGCAAGTTTAGATATTGCAGTTGTTTTTGATAATTGGATACTTATTTTATTATTTACTCTTTTCGGTTTATTTTGGAATTTAATCTGCATTGCTTATTTCGCATACTTTATTTTTAATGATTATTGGTTTGAAAAAAGTTTGATAGAGTTTGGAAATTCTACAGGTGTAGTAGCTTCTGGGTTACTTCTTTTAAGGCTTGCAGATCCTAAAAATATATCTAAGACCTTACCAATTTTTACGTCAAAACAGCTATTCGCTCAGTTAATTCTTTCTGGGGGACTATTCACAGTTCTTGCACCATTAATGATTTCTAAAATTGGGTTAGATTATTGGACAGAAATTTGTGCCCTCATTACATTCGCAATTCTTTTTATTGCATTGATTTTTAATAAGGTAGAGATGAAAAAGTTTCAATAATAACCCTAGAATGTTATAAGTCTAACTTTTATTTAAATGTCATTTACTCCCTACGATATTCCACCTCAAGAAAATAAAGGGAAGTGGTTTAGGAGTCATTTACTCGGAAGGGAAATCGAACTTGGTGAATTGTATAGTCTTGGATCAAATGATTTAGATTTGCTAATGGCGGAGACTGCAGAAATTAGAAGCGATCTTGATTTTAAGGAAAAAAATATAGGCAAATTTCGGACTGCAGGATATTTTTTGGAGCTAGCAAGAATAATTGAGAAAAGGAAGTTGTTGGAAAGTTAATTAGATGGGAAATAATTCTTTCTAGAATATGGTTCCCATAATTCGTATTTATACATTAAGGATTTAAATTCTCTATTTTTCTCAAATGAATCTAACCAGTTTTTAATTGAGGATTCAAAATAATTTGTTCTTTTTTGACTTTCACAAGCGATTCTAAATTGTCTGACAAAAGGCCAAATAGACCAATCAGCGATTGTGGGGCTATCTCCAAAAAAGTATTTGTTTCCTGCAAGAAGTTCGTTCCATCTCTTTATAAATTTAATCGCATTTGTGAAATGAAATTCTTCATTACTATTCTTATATCTTGTGGCATATTTAAATCGATCTAAATGATATTTGAATTCGTTATCGTTTTCATTAATTATTTCAAAAATAGCTTCCTTTTTGTTTTCAGGAAAATAAATTAATTTGATGTTTTCCTTTTTTGACTTTGAGAGAGCCCACAGGATGATTTCAAGACTTTCTTCAATAACTTCACTATTTTTTTTTATAAGTATTGGAACCGTTTTCGTCTTTGAATTATTTAAAAAATCTAGAGGTTTATTTTTTAAATCTATTTCTCTTATCTCTACTTTTATTTCACAAATTAACAGGGCCCATCTTGCACGAATTGCATATGGACATCTTCTAAATGAATATAAAATATCGTTTTTCATATTGTAAAAACTATTAATTTTCCTAATTCTTTTAGTATTATCTAAGTAGGAACAGTATTAATTTTACACTCAAATGTCGGGATATGTTTACCTTATTAGAGTAGGAGACCTTTATAGGATTGGGAAAACTGATAATCTTGAAAAGAAAATTAAGAAATTAAAGCCAGACGAATTATTAACATCAATAATGACAAAGGAGCCAGAAACACTTGAAGCAAGATTACTAAGAAAATATAAGTCGCAAAGAATTCCTGAAACTGGTTATTTAAAGCTTTCTAAAAGACAAATTAGAGAATGTAAAAAGCAATTTGAATTAAAAGGAAGCTTACCTCACACTTTAGATGCTGAAGTTTCCATTACTCTATTAGCATCTTTTTTATTGTTTTCATTAGGTTCCTTTATTTTTAATTATTTAAATTTTGGATTTATAAAATCTATATCTTATTCTTTCGGAATGGCATCTCTACCAATGGTTATATTATTTATTACAGGTAGTTTTGGCGGATACTTTTCTGAAGATTTATCTCTTTTTTCATTGTTAACTAATCGAATAAAAGGTTTATTTATTGCAATTGCAATGCTTTCAATGGCTTATTTAATTTTCAATTTAGGTTAAATTTCATAATTACAATTTAAGGCAATTTCAAATGGAACCGATTGGGTAGGTAACTTCAGAATAGTTGAGCATATTTCTGCAATATCTTCAGGTTGTGTCATGTTTAATTTGTCTAAGGAAGATATACCCTGGGCCATTTTTGTATTAACCCAGCTTGGGCAAATTGCTGAAACCCTTATATTTTTATCCCAGCCTTTATTCTTCATTGTTTGGCATAATCCCATCAAAGCAAACTTTGAAGAAGAATAAGCGGCTAAATCACCTTTAGACCTTTTTCCGCTCATTGAAACTAAAACAATAATTCTTCCTCTTCCAGAGGTACATAAATGATCCCAAGAAAGCCTACATAAATTCCAAATTGCCAAAAAATTTATATTTAATGTATTTAAAATATCTTCTTCATCACCATCTTTGTATAAGAAAGGAACTTTCGATAATACTCCAGAACAATTTATTACTGAATCAAATCCTCCAAATTCATTTAAGGTATTTTTTATCCAATTTTCGGCTGTAATTTTTTTTAAAGCATCATAGTGGTTGATTATAATTTTCCCTTCTGGCCATTTTTTTGGATCAATAGCGCTTCCTTTTAATGATTCTAAATCTCTTATGCCAACACTAATTCTATTGCCTTCTTTTAATTCTTTATGTGCAATATTTAGTCCAATACCTCTACTGGCTCCACTTATTAATATGGTTCTCATTTTTAACTATATGTTTGGAAATATTATCCTAAGTAACATTTTAAATTCTCTTCCATGCATAATCATAAGACCTTTCTTTACACTCCAGGGAGCCTTTATAAACATTACGCACATTGCATATACAATCTCTCTTAAAGAGAGAGTATCAGTTAGAAACCCATACCATTGATTTTTGGGTAGTTGGAAAAAACTGCCAAAAAATTCTCTCAAAAGTTTCTCATCAAACCTCATGAGTTTTTCTAATCCAAATTGGTAAAGTGATTTCTTCCTAATTAATTCTTTTGACCATAAAGTTTCCCAACCTTTTCTAGCAATATGATATGTACTTAGATTTTTGTTTTTAATTGCTTCTGAGACTGCCTTTGCGACAAGTGGAGCTCTTCTTAAAACATTACCAATTAAATATCCAGATGCAGGATGTACCATTGAAGCAGCACCACCATATCCAAGTATTTGTTGTTTGAAATCTGGGATTGGCATATTCATAGGAAGAAATAAGCCAAGCTCTTCGTGCTGCATGCTTGTGATTGAGATATTTCGATAAGAAAGCCTCTTCTCTAGTCTCTCTTTTAAATTTTCCATTGTTAGAGGATTTACCAGACCAAGAGACGTCTCTTCAAGAAAATATTTCCCATCTCCCATATCCATAGCATAAAGAAAAGTTGGCGGTTCTTTTTTTTGCTCATCGTTAAGATGATCATTTCTATAGTCCATTAATACAAACTGCCCTTTCTTAAGTGGAGGTTTACTAAAATTACCTACTATCCCATAACAAGTTTGGACTGCTAAGGGACCACAGGATTTTAATTTAAGAAAAACAGGATCATACCCTGTTGCATCTACTACTAATCTTGCAGAGTAAGTTTTGCCATCTTTTGTAGTTACTGTACTTTTGTATTTTTCAAAATGTATTTTGTTTGCAAAGCCTTGATGCCATTTAATAAAAGACTTATTGCATTCGTTAAACCAATAATTGTGGAGTTTCTTCTTATCAAATAGTCCATAATCTAGTGAATGTTCAGTGGCTTTGTTCTCGTCGTCCTGCTCTTCTAAAGCGCCATGCCCAAAAAAACTTACAGTATTCTTCCATCTATATTCAAGTAAATCCTGAAGCCCGAGTTGATCAACTTCTTTCCCCCAAATGCCATATGTATTTGGCCAAGGTTCATCTGGTCCATTTGGAGAAAGCACTTCAACATCTAATTTTTCCTTCCCTAAAGCTGAGGCAATAGCCATACCTGCAGGCCCTGCACCCAAAACAAGAACATCTGGCATATTTTCTTTTGACATTAAATATAAATCTTATGATTAAAGAAATTTATGGAACAAATTATTACTTCTGAGCCTAGAATTATATTTTTCATCCAATACTTATAATGAGAGTAGATTAATAATAATCAAATTACTCAAATACTAGTGACCAAGTTTTCAGTGTTTTAACAATAATTTATAAGATTACAAAATAAAAAAAACTTTATTTATTTTTTTATCATAAAAAAAATATAGGAATTTAAATGATTAAAAATAAAAATATTTTAATTACTGGAGGTAATTCAGGAATAGGGTTTTTTGCCATTATTAATTTACTGAAGACGAAAAATATTTTATATGTTGTAATAAAAAACGAATTTAGAAAGAATGAATTTCTCAGAAAAATTGAGAAACATTTTGATAAAAATTACCTTAGTAAATTTTTAAATATTATTGAAAATTGTGATCTTTCAGATCTAGAGAATATTAAAAAAATTAAAGATTACTTTATTAGTAAAAAGATTTTTTTAGATGTGCTTGTTTTAAATGCAGGATTGCAATATACAGGCTCTTTTTACCCTAAAGTATCAAAACAAGGCATAGAACTAACTTTTGCAGTAAATCATCTTGCACATTTTTACTTGGTAAATGTCCTAAAAGATTTTATTAGAGATAAAGAAGAATCTAGAATCATTATTACATCATCAGATGTACACGACCCCAAAAGTTCAGGTGGCAATATAGGAAAGAAAGCGGGACTTAATAACTTAGTTAATTTAAGAAAAAAAGTAACTGGGCAATTCTTAAATTTTAATGCTGATGAAGCTTATAAAAATAGTAAGTTATGTAATATTTTGTTTGCTAAAGAACTTGAAAAAAAATTAAAGATTTTCTCTAGTAAAATTTCTGTAATTACTTGGGCTCCTGGTCTAGTAATACCAAATGATGATTTTGGTTTTTTTAGATACAGTAAGCGTTTTAATCTCTTTGGATATTTAATTTTTTCTAACGCTGCAAAAAATATTTTAGGAATTTCTGAAAGTATAGAAAATGCTGGTAGGATACTTTCTGAAATTGTCTCTGATTCAAATTTAAATAATATTGGTTACGTTCATTTAAGTAATAAACTTATATCTTTTAAAAAACATAAATTAGTTGAAAGTAAGGTTAGTGATGAGGCAAATAATTCTGAGTTGGCTTCAAAACTCTGGATTTTAAGTGAAGAGATTTGTAGATCATTTGGCTTTGTTACTTTCAATATTTAAGGTTTGTGTTGGGAATGCAAACTCTATATTATTAACTGCAAATTCCTCAATAATTCTTAAATTTATTGATTGTTGAGCTTCCATTGCGGCGAGATAATTATTTGTTGGGATGTAATAAACAAGTTCGAAATTAAGACTGAAGTCGCCGAAATCTGTGAAATGACATCTATCAAAAGACGCATCTTTTGTATCTTCAACTATTTTTTTAATTATTATTGGAATCAATTTCATAAGTTTTGGAGAGGTTTCATAAACAACTCCCAATTTATGCACTAACCTTCTTTTTTTCATTTGTGCGTAATTTGAAATTATTCCATTTGTTAGGGCGCTATTGCTCATTACTATTACTTCTCCATTAATACTTCTTATCCTTGATGATCGAACTCCCACTCTCTCAACCATTCCGAGGACTCCATCAGATTTTATAAACTCACCTTTTTGAAAAGGTTTATCAAGCAAAATTGTTATATATTCAAAGAACTCCTGAACTGGATCTTTCAAAGCTAATCCTGCTCCAATACCTCCTGCACTTAGTAAAGCCCAAATAGCAGTCATTTGAACACCTATATTTTGTAAGAAAAAAATTGAGCCAATAGTCCATGTTAATGCTTTTATCAATGGAGTTAGTGAAGATACCATCGAACTAATTGAGGAATCATTAATTTTCGAGGTCGATTCTGTTAAAGATCTTATTAAAACTTTGTTGAGAGCTTTTATGATGATTATTAGTATAAATAATTTCAAAATATTCAATAAGACAGAGATAAAAGTTATTTCATCAGCAAAAAAATAGTCAATTGAAAAATAAAATGATAAGAGGAAACCTATAGGTTTTATAATTCCAGAGATCACCTCAAAAATAAAATCATCGAAATTTGTTTTTGTTCTTTTGGAAATCTTTTTAAAAAATATTTTTGCAACTTTTGAAATTATTATCGACAATAAAGTTCCAATAAAAAAAATAGATATTGCCAGAAGGAAGTTTTCAGTAACTAATTTCATGTTCAAATTAACCCTTAAAATTTATCTCTAATTAAATTTTAAATTATCTCAAAACAACAAACCAGTCTTTATTTTTCTTTAACTCATTATTATGTTTCTAATTTCTTTAAATTCTTCTCTATCTGCAGTTTTGCATAATTCAAAAATTATTGATTCAGTTGTTGTTAAGATCGCACCACTCTGAGTCATTCTTTGTAATGCTATTTCATGATCTACACTATTTCTACTTCCCATGGCATCTGATATGAGAATAACTTCAAATCCTTTTTGTAAACAATCTAGGACTGTTTGTTGAATACAAATATGCGTTTCGATCCCACAAACTATCAAATTAGTAATTTTCTTATCTTTAAGTTCTTTTAAAAAATCTTCTAATTTAGCTAGGCTGAATTCCATTTTTTCAAATTTTCTAAATTCTGCTATGGGTGATAATTCAGGTATCGTTACTCCCAATTTGAATGGATTCTGCTCAGATATAAATATGTTTTCTTCTAAAATTTGGTAAGCATTTATTAGCTTTTTAATGTTTTTGATTATTGCATCCTTATTAAAAATTGGTCTTATTATTTTTTCCTGAATATCAATAATTATCAAGGCGTTTACTTTCGATGATAATTTATCAGAAGAGATTTCTCGATCATTCATCATTTACATATAAAGATACATTTAACATAATATTTTGAAGAACTTTAGTAAACATTTTAAATAAATAAGTTGTTTTGCTCTCATCTAGAGTTATTATTGAGAATAGCCAAGGGTTAATTTTGTCATTATCCTCTCAATACAAAGTAATCACCTCTCCTCTTGGGGATGGATTACATAAAGATGGGAAGAGATTAACTCCTCAGAGGTTAAAAGTTCTTAATTTATTTGAAAATATTGGCTCTGGAAAGCATCTTAGTGCTGAAGAGGTTCATGAAAAGTTAGTTAAAACAAGCTCCAAAGTTTCACTAGCAACAATTTATAGAACTTTAAGACTTTTAGTACAGATGGGATTGCTTCATGAATTAGAACTCAGTGAGGGTGGGCACAGATATGAATTGCTTAGTAACGACACACCGGATCATCATCATTTGATTTGCATTAGGTGTGGAAGAACAGAAGAATTCGAAAATGATGAGGTTTTAGAGGCAGGCAAAGTTGCAGCAAAAGTTAATGGTTTTAAACTAATTGAATCCTCTTTAAATGTAAGAGCAATTTGTCCTAATTGCATTTAGCAGGTTTTAACTCAAAGTCCCTCCGCAACTTGAACCTGCACCTGCAGTGCAAGCAAAACAATGTTCTTTCACAGCTACCCTGTAGTCAAAAATAAATGATTCATCCAACAGATCAAAAAGTGTCTTTGGTCCTTTATTCTC
This sequence comes from Prochlorococcus sp. AG-347-J21, assembly GCA_003281455.1. Taxonomy (GTDB): domain Bacteria; phylum Cyanobacteriota; class Cyanobacteriia; order PCC-6307; family Cyanobiaceae; genus Prochlorococcus_A. Next base: position 30,715 of record QCBX01000001.1, on the reverse strand, counting down.
TCGGAAATTTATCTGTTGGTTAAAGTCACAATCATAAATTTCTCCTAGCCAATTTACGCTAATTGTCTTTTTGCACATAAGATTTTCTAAATTTTTTTCATTAAAATTTTCTTTTAGTAATTTGTAATAAGTATTTAGTTTCCCTTCTCTTCTAAGAGATTCTTCATATCTATTTATTGGCATATTAGTTATTGTGTATAAATTATTAAAAACGATATTATATTTTTCGAATAGAATTTTTTTATAATCCTTCTCCAATATTTCCTGAGAAGGAGGAAGAGTTGGGCTTACAGGATTGTAAACAAGGTTTAACTGTAATCCATTTTCTTTCTTTCCATAGCCCAAATCATTAAGAATTTTTATGGCATTAATACTTTTTTCAAAAACGCCAAAACCCCTTTGAAAATCAACATTATTTTTTTCATAACACGGAAGCGAAGCAGTAACTATCACTTTATTTCTTGCAAGAAATTGAGGAAGATCTTCATAACCTTCTTCAAAAAAAATTGTCAAATTGCACCTATCAATAATATCAACTTGTTTGGTGTTCAAGCTGGTTATTAGGTTTTTAAATTTTGGGTGAAGTTCTGGCGCACCACCTGTAATATCTAAAGTCTTGATTTTGTATTTTTCAATTATCTTTGGAATAAGAGATATCATTTCATTGGACATCTTTTCAGTCCTTAGGGGACTCGAATTGACATGACAATGCTTACAAGCCTGATTGCATTTATAACCTATGTTAATTTGCAATGTTTCTATATGTTCTTTATATATTGAGGGGAATTTTTCTTTCATGGATCTATTATGTATAAATTGTCATTCGAAAATAAAAAAAGTCAACTATTTTTTCTAAAATTTGATCTCTCATTAGCAAGTTCAATAAACCAACTTATGTATTCTTTGGGGCCATTTTTAAAAACTATGTCAAAATTTAAATTGTCATGAAGATCACTGATCCCTAGTAAACCAGTTTTTTTTGTAGAGGGTCTTACAACTTCACCAGAACTACTATCTACAAAAATTATTTTATTCTTAATCCCAAATTCATTACCTAATATTTGTATTAATTCTAGAAAAGACCTGTCACTTCCTCCTCTTGAATAACTTTTTTCATCATTATTTTTTTTTGATGTGACTGTGTCACCAACTCCTACAATCAAAGGCATATCTTTTTTTTGAATAGTTCTTTTGCATAAATCAATTTTTTCCGTAACAGAATTTGGAGAGTTTCTAAAATTAAAATTTCTTCCAAAAGGAGCTTTACCAGTTTTGCCCGCAATAAATTTATTTAAAAGAAATAAAACTCCAGAATCTTTAACTGCTCCTTTAATAAGTAATTGTATGTCTGTTGATCCGATATCATCTTGAGAGGAAAGTTTAATTGTTTCTATACCATTTTTATTACCTAAATTTGGTGAAATATGAAGGAAAAATGAGTTTTTGAGGCCTTCGGATTCAGCTTTTAAAATGATTTCATTCATCATTTTTTCAAAACTAATTTGAATAAGCTTTCTTTTATCAGAATCTTCATGAACTAAATCAAATAGACTATTGAAATTAATCGTTGGCGAGAAGCGTGTTTCACATATTGATTTTACTGCGTGAAAATTGATATCCTCTTGGCTAAGTTCAGGAAAAATATTCTTAACAATATAATTAAATTTTGGTCTTATTAAACTAGGTACTTTAGATAAAAAACTTAGTTCATTTTCTGAGACTCCTTCAAAACTTATTTCACCATTACTATCTTGATACTCTACTCCACAGGCAGCTAAACCTCTTAAATATAATTCTTTGTTTTTAGGCTCAGTAGTGCTCCTTAAACTCCTCTCTATTATTCTGTTAACTCCTCTTGGACCTTCATGTTCCCCGCAAGTTAATACAAAGAATTCTTCGGCAAATTCTTTTACTGCATAGATATATTTTGATTCTAATTCTCTAGTCATTGGATCTTTAACTAAAGGGATACAAACTCCGTCAATGTCTTGAATAAATAAGATATTTTCAGAAAAAATTAATTGTTTTTGTTCATTTAAATTACTTGCCATATATTCCATATTCATAATTATTTTTTTTAAATTTCCACTTTTTCAGAAATTATAAATTAAAAAATTCAATATTTTCAATAAATAATTTGCTATGGTCAAAAATTGCTTTAATGTAGAAAAATGTAGGTATGGGTAAGAAATTAAAAAAATTATCAAGAGTTTCCAAAAATGAAGAATAATTTCTTAGAAAACATCAAAGATGAAAAATATTTTTATTCATTGATTGAAGATATTGATAATAGCAAAGTTGGATTTTACAGTGTTGGTTTATATCCTGCATCACTAGCATACAACTGTGCTATGCATGGAAAATCAAATAATATTCTCTTGGCTCCTAGGGATGATAGAGATTTGTTAGGTGCTTTCTCAAATGATGTTATTTCTGATATGGATCATGAGATTATTGAAAAGATTAAAGGAATGGGAAATTATTCTTCAGAGGGAAAAATAAAGTCTTTTGATCTAAAAGATCTACTCTTAAAATGTGAGATAGTTATTCTTGCTTCAAATAGTAATCACATACAAGATGATGTTAAAAATGCTTTAGAACTCAGAAAAAATTTAAAAAGAGAAAATGTGGTTCTTGGCTGTTTAGTCGGTTCTTTTTGTATTGATAATAAAAATAAAAACCCTTTTATTATTTGTAATAAATATCCAAATTTAGCTTTTTTTACAGGATTTCATCGTCACGGTGCTTTACGAAATCCTAATGATAGTTTTACTGCAAATTTCTGCCATCCTGATGCGCTAACAGCATTAATAGGAGCACGCATTTTGAATCAATTATCACCGAAAATTCAAGTTTCTCCTGGAGTTCACAATGTTGAATGTCAATATATAAAATCAATAAAAAATATCTCATCAATATTTGCAGGTTTTGTAAATAACTTTCATTCCGATAAGCCAGGAATGCTGCCTACCATTAATACGATTTTGTTAACTCAATGTTTAGATCAGGCCGCATCAGTATCAATAAAAGTACGAAAAGAAAATAAATTAGAGAATAAATATCTTTCATTAAAAGAACTTGGTTATGGTGAAGAAATAATTAGTGCAAGGGAAATAATTAATGATAAATTTTGTGAAAAAGGAGATTATACTTTTTCTCAATTAAATGCTGTTAAGGCTGATGTCTTAGGGAGTATGACTCTACCAACTGAAGGAAAACCAACACGGAATTTTCAAGCAGGACAAGTTTTATCAGATATGCTTTTGAAACTCAACAGATGTCCAAAAGATGTCTCAGAATTTGTGAATTGGTGTAATAAATACTCTCTCAGTCAAGGAGGTTTAGAAGGACTAAAATCTTTAAAATTTTGGCCAGAAATTTATAAAGAATTCAAAATTAAAAATAACAATTGTTCAATGATTAATCTGATTTATTTATGCTTTAATGCTAATTCAGAAGAAAAAAAAGAAATTTATAAGGTTTTAATTAGTTCAGAAGAAATCACTAATTTTTGCCAAGAATCTGTTAAATCTGAATTATCTTTCGAACTAAATGAAAAATTAAAAGGAGATTATCTTTTTGACGATATTGAAAACTTTTATAAGAAATTATTTATTGACAAAGAGCAAAACGCCCTTGAAACAAATAATTATACTAATCAAATTTCTAAGAAAAATCCTAGTTATATCAATGTATTGAAAATCATTAATAAATATTTTAATAATTGATTATTCTTCTAATTCGCTAGAAAGCAAAGTTCTTAATTTGTTTACTAATCTTGATTGCAGGGTTAGAATTATTATGGTTTAAAAGGTTTTTTTTGAAAAAGGAATTAACTCATCGTTCTCATGAACTTAAAGCTCTTGGTTGGAATCAAGAAGACTTATCAAGATACGAAGATTTATGGGATTACAGTCAAAGATGGGGATTAATAAATTTAGAAAGAGAAGACAGACAGTTTTTAAGGAAGGCAGAAAAGTTACTCCCAAAAATCCAAAATAAAAAGATATCCGTAAAAAAAACTATTGAAGAAAAATCTTATTATCTATGGTTAAATTTTTACCTCGATGAAATTAATAATTTTAGTAATTCTAATCTTCCAAAAAATAAATATGGTGTTTGGACACTCTTAATTGAAGAGGAAATAAAACTTCTTAAGGAATTACAACCAGTTATGGGTCTTCCAGATACTTTAAAAGCTAAGAATCTATTTGAAAATAGGAAAGAGCTTATAAATAAAGCTTTTAGCGAATTTGATGCTAAGAACAATAATAAGTGTTTTAATTTTGATGAGGTTCTTAACAGCTCTGAAAAAGATGTAGGTAAGAATTGGAAATCAATTACTGAAAAAGATCCTGAGGCTAGTAAAACTTTTCCCATAATTGATTTTGCAAATATTGAGAAACTTAGATCTGCGATAAAAGAAGACTTTAGTTCATATATGAAAGATAATTACCCCTCATTAAAAAAGGATTTATAAATATTTATCTTTTTTTTTTTTTTTTGGGACTTTTTTAAGTTAAATAGATAATAGGATTATTTTAAAATTTTGAGCAACCAAAAGTTCGAGACGCTTCAGTTACATGCAGGTCAAGTGCCTGATCCAACTACAAATTCTAGAGCAGTACCTATTTATCAAACTAGTTCCTATGTCTTTGATAATGCCGAGCACGGAGCTAATCTGTTTGGATTAAAAGAATTTGGTAATATTTATACTCGACTTATGAACCCCACCACAGATGTCTTCGAAAAAAGAATGGCAGCTTTGGAGGGAGGTATGGCAGCACTTGCAACTTCCTCAGGTCAAGCTGCTCAATTCTTGGCAATCGTGAACTGCATGACAGCAGGGGATAATTTTGTCTCTACATCTTTTCTATATGGTGGGACCTATAATCAATTTAAAGTTCAATTTCCAAGATTAGGAATAGAAGTTAAATTTGCAGATGGTGATAGTATCGATAGTTTTAGAAATAAAATTGATGATAAAACAAAAGCAATATATGTCGAATCAATGGGAAATCCTAGGTTCAATATTCCAGATTTTGAGGGACTATCCGCTTTGGCTAAGGAGAATGGAATTCCTCTAATAGTGGATAATACCCTTGGTGCTGGTGGTGCTTTAATAAGACCAATTGATTTTGGAGCCGATGTTGTTGTAGAAAGTGCAACAAAATGGATCGGTGGACATGGAACAAGTATCGGTGGGGTTATTGTTGATGCCGGAACCTTTGATTGGGGAAATGGTAAATTCCCATTAATGAGCGAGCCAAGCGCTGCTTATCATGGGCTCGTTCATTGGGACGCTTTTGGGTTCGGTAGTGATATCTGCAAATCTTTGGGAGTACCTGATAACAGAAATATAGCTTTTGCTTTAAGAGCAAGACTTGAATGCCTCAGAGACTGGGGGTCAGCTCAAAGTCCTTTCAATTCTTTCTTGCTATTGCAGGGTTTGGAAACTCTAAGTTTAAGAATAGAAAGACAAACTTCTAATGCTCTTGAATTAGCAAAATGGTTAGATTCTAATTCTAATGTAAGTAGTGTTAATTATCCTGGCCTAGAGTCTGACCCATATTACTCTAGTGCCAAAAAATATACTACTGGAAGGGGAATGGGTTGCATGCTTATGTTCTCCCTAAATGGGGGCTATGAAAATGCAGTAAAATTTATTGATTCCTTAAAATTGGCGAGCCACCTTGCTAACGTGGGTGATTCGAAAACATTAGTAATTCATCCTGCTTCAACAACTCATCAACAATTATCTGAAGAAGAACAATTATCTGCAGGTGTGACTCCTACGATGGTAAGAGTTTCTGTAGGAATTGAACATATTGATGATATAAAAGCAGATTTCGAACAAGCGCTTTCGCAAATCACATAGGAAAGGAGATTTATTGGCTTTAATAATTCCTAGTAACTATCACAAGATTAGTGATGTTGAGAAAAATCATATATCTTGGATTGAACCAGAATTGGCAAAAAGACAGGATATACGTCCTCTTAGGATTGGTATTTTAAATATAATGCCTCTTGGGAAGCAGTATGAATTTAACTTACTGCATCCACTTGGATTATCTCCTCTTCAAATTGAGCCAGTTTGGATAAAGCTTAAAACTCACTCTTATAAAACATGGGATCTTAATCATCTGAATAATCTATACATTACTTGGGAAGAAGCAAATAATCCAGAACCGTTAGATGGAATCATTATTACTGGAGCACCTATTGAGCACCTAGCCTTTGAGGAGGTTAAGTATTGGGATGAATTTGTGAAAATTGTAAATGAAGCCAGAAATTCTTGTGCGAGTACTCTTGGATTATGTTGGGCTGGCTTTGCGCTGGCTTATTTGGCAGGGGTCGATAAGAAAGTTTTTGATAGGAAATTATTTGGGGTATTTCCCTTAAAAAGTCTTGTTCCTGGTCACCCTTTGATGGGTACACAAGATGATGAATTTATTTGTCCTCAAAGTAGATTTGCTGGATTACCAGATTTGGAAATGGAGAAGGCCCAAAAAAATGGGAAATTGAATTTGTTAGCTTATGGAGAAAATGTTGGATATACAATATTTGAATCTAATGACCAAAAACAACTTATGCATTTAGGTCATCCTGAATATACGGTGCACAGAATTATTAGTGAAATTGAAAGAGACAAAGAAAAGGGAGATGTTCCTCCACCTGAAAATTTTGATATAAATAGTTCAAAAACCGCTTGGAGATCTCATAGGAATTTGCTTTTTCAGCAATGGCTATGGTTTTGTTATCAACAAGTTAGTCTTAATTAACTTTTTTAATGAGCGCTTTCCATACCACCTAGTCTTTCAAATAAGTTAAGACTTTCTTTATTTAATCCTACAATTTCAACTTTAGAACCACCATTCTGGAATTTTCTAATAATTTGCTCAAGAGCAACAACACCACTTTGATCCCAAATATGAGCTAAAGACATGTCAATCACAATATTTTTTGGGTGTTCATGAATATCAAATCCTTGTAAAAAATAAATTTTACTTACAAAAAATAATTGTCCTTTTACTTTGTAGGTAGTCAAATTATTTTCTTTCGCTCTTGAGACAGTTATAACTTTTGCGACTTTTCTACTGAAAAGTATTGCAGCTAATGCAACTCCTGCAATAACTCCAAGTGCAAGATTATGAGGTTTTGTAAGCATTGTAACTGCAAAAGTCATAAGCATTACTGCAGTATCGCTTTTAGGTATCTTTCTAATATTTTTTAATCCATTTATATCTGCTGTACTTATTGCGATCGTTATCATGATTGCTACTAAAGCAGCCATTGGTATCGCACCAATCCAAGACTTCAAGAGGATGATCATAATTAGTAGTGATATACCTGATGAGAGGGTTGATAATCTAGATTTACCACCATTTTCAGTATTCATAACAGATTGCCCAACTAAGGCACATCCTGCCATTCCACCAAATAAGGATGCCACAATATTGGCGAATCCCTGTCCTCTTGCTTCTTTATTTTTATTAGAACTTGTATCAGTCACATCGTCTAAAATATCTTGAGTTAAAAAGGTTTCCATTAAACCTACGAGGGATATTGCAAGTGACGTCGGTAAAATTATTCCTAATGTTTCAAGACTAAAAGGTACTTTCCCACTTTCTATTGATCCAAAAGGAAGAGAAATACTTGGTAATCCATCAGGTAATTTCCCCAAATCGCTAACTGTTGGGACATCTAGATTAAAGAATATGCTTATAAGAGTAATTACTACTATTGCTATAAGTTGAGATGGAACTACTTTTGTGATTTTTGGAAGTCCATAAATAATTACTAATCCTAGGATTACAAGAATCCAAACTACTGGAATCTGAGAATTAATTGGATATTGACTTATAGTTTGTTCAACTAACCCTTTTGATTCTTTAATACCTATTCCTAACTGAGGTAGTTGTGCTTGAAATATTAAAAGTGCCAGTGCATTTACAAATCCACTTAATACTCCTGTTGGCACGAATCGCATTTGGTAGGCAAGTCTTAAATATCCCCAAAGAATTTGGAATATTCCAGTTAATATTCCAGCTGCAATAAGATATGGGACACCTAATCCAGGAGCTTGTGATTCTCCATAAGCAACAAGTCCAGTCATTAAAAGAGCTGTTGAACCTGTGGCTGAAGTGATCATACCCCTTCTTCCTCCAACGATCGCAATTGTTATGGATAAGCAAAATGCACCAAAAAGGCCAACTTTAGGATCTACTCCAGCTATACCTGAAAAAGCAATTGCTTCTGGGATCATTGCAAAAGCAACAACTAAGCCAGAGAGAATATTTGACTTTGGATCATCTAACCAATTTTTAGATAAATATCTTAGGAAATTTGACATTTTAAATTTCTTGATAATTAAGAAGTTACCTCATAAAGGAGGCAAAATACCTTGTGGGTCAAAAATATTCTTTAAAGTTTTTAATTCATTCATTCTATTTCCAAAGGCTAATATAATTTCTTCCTCATGAAAATTTAAATGATTATGCAATTGGGCTAAGTGAATATTTGGATAAAACCTCTTTAGCTTGCTCCACGATTTATACATCCATTCCAAAGCAACTTCTTTTTCTTGAAGATCATTTTTTCCCCATGATGCATATATCCATGGTTTCCAAGTACTTTTTCTATGAATAAAAAAGCTTGAGCCATGATTTAACTTTTTAGTTTTGCAACCTAATTGTTGAGAAGCAACATAACAGGAATTATTAGGTTTATTGTCCATTATCTCATTCATACATTCTATAAAAATTGGGATATCATTTTTTAAATCTTCTCCAAGAAGACTAATTACCTCAGAATGGTTATTTGCATTTAGCTCATATAAATTCAATCCCTTTGGGAAGAAATTTATTTCGTTAAAGTTCTCATAATAATGTTTTTCTAGAGTAGGAAATTTGTCTAGAAGCATTAAGTATTCTTCTGTTCTTTTATCCACTAAATTACTTTTGAGCTCAGCAAAAATATATAAGTAAATTTTCTGGGCATAAATCCATTGAAGACTAATATTTTCTGGAAATTCCTCTGATAGTTTTATTATTTCTGAAAGTTCATTTAGATTTACAAATCCTTCAATAACTTTAATTGGATTAGATTGAATAGTCTTAAGTTCTATTTCGGTAATAATTGAGAAGAATGGTGCTGCTCCTTTAATTGCTTCCCAAATCAATTGTTCTTCTGGATTTATTTGATTTTTTTTTAAAGAGACAAATGTGCCATTACCTAAGAAACCTTTTATTGATTCAATATTATCAATGGCTAATCCGTAGGCTCTACTGAGTGGGCTTACTCCACCAGTAAGTATATAGCCTGCTCCGGGAAGTTTAGAAAGTCCGATTGGAAAATTTCGATTATGTTTTTGTAAATAATTTACTAGATCTCCCATTAGTACCCCACCTCCAATTGTTACTAAATTACTTTCTCTATCAAGGTGAATTTTGCTGTGATTTTTTCTTAGATCAAGAGTTGAAAAACCATTTTTTGCACAGCTAGAGGTTGTTCCTCCACTACATACGCAAAGGTATTCCAAATGTTCCTTAGAATAATTATCCTTATTAAATAAGGAATCATTCACGTCATAAATTAATTTTTTTAATTTTGCATCCTTTGAGTTGATATTTGGAACTTCAAGCAAGTTATTATTATTTTTCACTACATGATCTTGTTCTTTACTATTATGGTATAAGTAATAACTTGAATTTGGATAATTTAGATTCGAAGTTAAATAATCAAGTCGCGATACTTATCTGTGGACACGGGAGTAGAAATAAACTAGCCATTTCTGAATTTCAAGAATTAACTAAGTTCATCCAAAAAAGGTATCCAAACTTTTTAGTTGAATATGGTTTCTTGGAATTCGCTAAACCTTCACTTGTTGATGCTTTAGACAAGTTAAAAGATCTTTCAATAAAAAAAGTAATTGCAATACCCGCAATGCTTTTCGCTGCTGGTCATGTAAAAAATGATATACCTAGCGTGCTTATGAATTATTCAAGTAAAACAGGTATTGAAATAATTTATGGGAGAGAACTAGGTATTAATAATTTAATGATTAGTGCAGCTTGTGAAAGAGTAAAAGATGTATTTAAACAAAATAATACTCTCAAACCTGAAGAATCATTATTAGTTGTTGTTGGTAGAGGCTCTTCTGACCCTGATGCGAATTCCAATGTTTCAAAAGTTACGAGGATGATTGTAGAGGGTATTGGCTTAGGGTGGGGGGAAACAGTTTTTTCTGGAGTAACTTTCCCTCTTGTTGAACCTGGCTTGAAAAATGTTGTGAGACTTGGTTATAAAAATATAATTATTTTCCCTTATTTTCTTTTCTCAGGTGTCCTTGTCACAAGAATAAAGAGGCAAAGTGATTTAGTCGCAATCAATAATCCAAATATTTCATTTATACATGCAAAATATCTTTCGTCACAGCCTTATGTTGTTGACACTTTTGTAGAAAGGATTGAAGAGGTTCTTAATAACGAAGGCAAGAATTTTATGAATTGCTCAACTTGTAAATATAGATCAAATTTATTTGGCTTTGAAAAAGAAGTTGGAATGATACAAGAAAGTCATCATGACCATGTAGAGGGTTTGGATATCAGTTGTGATTTATGTGATCCTGAATGTAATGGTGCTTGTGAAATACAAAATCAAATTCCAAACCATAACCAAGAAAAATCAAATTTACCAGAAGGTGGATACTTGGAACATGCACATGTGGAGGCTCATCAACATGAGCATCATCACCACCACCACCATAGTATTTATCCAAATTCAAAACACCCTTTAGGACCTGTCACGCTTCGCTTGCCTAATGAAGATCAAATCTTAAGAAAATCCATTGAAAATAACTGAATCACCTGTCTCTTTCTCGACTAAGTCTTAATAGACTCAGCATGTATTAGTATTCTTTATATAAAATCTTGAAACTATTTTCAATAGGCTTTTCCACAATTTGTAAGTATTTTTCCACGTCCAAATCCACATTGGATTAGAAATGCCAGTATTTTTCACAGAAAACAGGACTTCAACATTATTGTTGACTTTTTATTGTGACCTTATCAATTTCCTTATTTAAAAAGTATATTTTTAAGAATTTAATTTATAACATGAGTCTTATATGATAATTCAAAAAGTTACATGACAAATTCCTTTTGACAATTAGAAAAAAAAACATAATCATAGTTTTGTAGAAAAAAAAATTATGGATCAAATCAGCCAAACAAATTTATCCGACGTAAAAAACAAGGAATTCTCTTCAAATAAAGTCTCTTTAGAAACAGAGCTTTCAGAAACTCTCTATAACACCATGAAAGATTTCGTATTAAGTAATCCAACTTGGGATCAATATAAGCTTATAAATTCAGCATTAGCTACTTTTCTAGTCCAAAACGGTTGTACTGATAATTCTGTTTCAGAGATTTATTTAAACCAACTATTTACTCCTTCTAAATCTTTTTGATATTCAGGCAGGCTCTCCTACATAAAGCCATCATTGTAAGTGTAGGGCTTTGCCAAGATGAAGTTGGCCAGCACGAACCATCTAGCACAAGTACATTCTTGCATCTCCAAATTCTATTAAATTTATCAACTACGCTATTCTCTTCATTAGTTCCCATTGGTGCGCCTCCTACTTCATGTATGTAATATCCTGGGGGAGGGGGATTATCTGAAAGTGAGATCAAGTTTTTTGTAAGCAAACTACCTAATGGGATATTAATTAGTTCATCAATATTTTTTATTTCTCCATTTGCAGCTTCTATTGATTTTTGGATTGTCTTTTCCATATGTTTTGCCATTTTTAACTCATTTTCGCTCCATTCGAATTCAATGTAGGGAATTGGGATACCCCATTCATCTGTTTTTCTTGAGAGAGAAACTGAGTTTTTCTCTCTAGGAAGGACTTCACCATGAGCGATAAGAAAGCCAATAGATTTGTTTGTATCCTTTTGCATAAATTTAGGTATCCCTAATCTATCAATTGCCCCCCAGATTCCATAACCTCTATTGAAATTTATGTCGTCAATTTTCGGCAAATTTGAACCAAATGGAATAAAGAAGCTGCCTGCTCCAGAAAGATGGGGAGGATTATCTAATGGTTTTCCTGGTTCTTTTGTTTTTGGGACTGAAAAAAATCTACAGATAGATATATGGTCCATGAGGTATTTACCTAATTTTCCAGAATCATCTTTAAAACCTGATGAATTTGTTTTGTATTCTGAGTTCAGTAGTATTCTTAGAGTTGAAATTGTTGATGCGCAAAGAAGGATTAACTCACAATTTAATTCTTTTTTACATCCATTTTCTAGATTTATGATCGTTAGTTTTGATGCAAGCTCTGTCATCTTGTTAATCTCAAAAGATTCCACGAGGTGATTTGAGAGTATTTGTACATTCCCAGTTTCTAAAGCTTTTTTTAAAGTGCTTCCTACACTGGATGACTTGGGCCATTTTTTATCTTTTACTGATGAATTACTGTCAAATCCTCTTGATTGGATAAAAGGATAGTTTAATTTTGATTTAACTTGGCTGCCAAAAACATTTTCGTTTTCTGTAAGAGGGATTTCACTAATATATTTACCGTTTGGGACTTCCTTAATATCATCTTTTCGTCCATAAATTCCGCAGAAATTTTCAATGAAATCATAGTGAGGTGACAGTTCATCATATGAAATAGGCCAGTTTGGTCCGAATCCGTCTTTTTTAGCTGGATGAAAATCTTCTGAGGAAAGTCTTAATGTTATACCTCCCCACGTTAATGATCTCCCTCCATATTGTTTACCTTGAGTCCAAAGGAAGGGCTTTTTTTTTGGGAAGTCATAAGGATGCTTCAGTTCATTTGAATATAAATCAGGATTATTTTTCCAATAACCAGGATGTTGACTCTGATTAGCATGTTTTTTTGTTAGAACTCCTGATAATCTTTTAAATGTACTTTTTGGCTCATAATTACTAGCTTCATCCCTTTTAAGTTGAGGCCCTGCTTCTATTACTAAAACTTTTATCCCCTGTTCTGCTAATGTATGTGCTGCGGTCCCTCCTGTAGCTCCAGAACCAACAACAATTGCATCATAAGGACTTATATCCAAAACCTAGTTAGTGATTTGTTATTTCAATAAATATAGCATTCAGTAAATAATTAATTTTTAGATTTCAGCTTAAGAAGTTAGAATTTGTTGAAATACTACTCAAACAAATGAGATTTATAATTATAACTTTTTTAATAGTTGTTTTAACCCTCCCTTCTAGAAGCTTCGCTGCGTTAGATTATGGTAAACAATCTTTGGTAGGGGCTGATTTTTCTGGATCTGATTTAAAAGGAGCAACTTTCTATTTGACTGATTTACAAGACGCAAATTTGTCGGGTTGTGAGCTCCAAAATGCGACTCTTTATGGAGCAAAGTTGAAAGATACTAATTTAAGTAACTCCAACTTAAGAGAAGTAACTTTAGACTCGGCTGTTTTAGATGGAACAGATTTATCAAATACTAACTTGGAGGATTCTTTTGCTTATAGTACCCAGTTTGAAAATGTAAAAATACAAGGCGCAGACTTCACAAATGTTTTTTTGCCAAAAGATATTATTAGGAAATTTTGTGAAAGTGCTACTGGAACTAATCCAATTACAAATAGAGAAACCAGAGAAACTTTAGAGTGCGATTACATTTAAATTTATGCACATACAAGTTCTTTTTTAATCTTTCTTTGTTTATAAAGTGATCTTCCAACAGGCCAACCTAAAGTAGATAAATGTTTCATTAAAGAACCTGAGTATTTGAAATAAAAATTGTCTGAATATTTAATGCCAAGTTCATTTAGAGTGGTTATTAATAAACGTAGATCTTTCTTTTTGCCTTTTTTCATATCCAACAATATCAATGCTTCACTTGATAATTTTTTTTCTAGTACCTTATCATTTTCAGCAAAACCAACTTTAAGTGAATTAAATGCATCAGAATAAAGAGTATAAATTATTCCATCTTTAGATTTATCTACAGAAGTATCCACATTAAATCTTGATGATATTAATGTTTTGTATCCTTTAATGATTTTTCTGTTATTCATTATTATCTGATTTCATCCTGAGCTAATTCGTATTTCTCCAATAGATTGTTTACTTCTGCTAGTGCAATCCTCTTTTGACAAGCCGAGTCATATCTATTTACTGCTATTGAAGGTATTGAACCTTTGCTTTTCATTTCCCTTATACCAGTTTCTAAACATTGAAAAGCAACACTTGATAGATCTCTTCCTTCTGCTGCGGCCCAAACTTTCAAAAGATAAGTAAGATTTGATGGTACTGAGATCTGTACTTTGTTTGAATTTGAAGTATTTAATGCAATATCATCGAGACTAATTTCTTTAGAGGAAATAGTTTCTTTAACCTTTTTCTTCAAAAATTTTACTTGGCTTATAGCGTCCTCTTTATTCTTTATTTTTTGTTCTATTTCAAATAACTCTTCTTCAGAATTAATTAAAGCTTCTAATGCCCATTTAGCATCATCTTTCGCAACCGCGGTTCTATCAAGCCATTCATCTCTTATTTTTGACCAATTACTAGGCATAAGCTTTATAAGATAATTCTATGATATATAAATCTATATAGATTGTCTACTCAATCTAAATAGAATTAGTGCAGATTGTTTAAAGTTTTAATTTTATTTTTAATAATTCCTCGTCTTAAAATAATCTTTTACAATATATTGAAACTGCAGAATCCATCCAATGTGATCTTAGAGGTATTTTTTGTTAATTGAATAAAGATATATTTGATAATTTAATCTTTTTAAATTTTAGTTATTTGTTTATTTAATTAAAAACTTCTGAACTTTTAATCTCTTTCAATAAGTTCAATTTTATAACCATCAGGATCTTCAACAAAAGCCAAGACAGTAGTACTGTTTTTCATTTTTTTGGGTTTGGTTGTTATTTTACAACCATTTTTTTCTAATCCTTGGCAAATTAGATGAATATCTTCTACTCCAATAGCTATATGACCATATTTATCTCCAAGCTCATAGTCTTCAGACTTTTTTCCCCAGTTATAAGTTAGTTCAATTACTGAGTTTTCTTTTTCTGAGCCATAACCAACAAATGCCAAAGTGAATTTTCCATGAGGGTAATCCTTTTTTCGCAATAAATTCATTCCTAATCTATTGACGTAGAAATCAATAGATTTATCTAAATCTCCAACCCTCAACATTGTATGTAGGATACGCATTTTGAATTATGAACCTGAATCAATTATCTAATATTTAATAACCATCTGCCAAAGTTGATTTTTTCGAAAGTAAGTCTTTGTATTAAGTTCAAAAAATTAGGTTAAAATATAAATACATAATTTCAATAATATATTGAATCAGATATTCCAAAGACTCTCATCAGTATTTTTGTATACTTTGCCATTAAAGGCATCAATACCTTTTGGATATTATTTGTTCTATAAATATTCATTTTTAAAAATAATATTATTACTAACTTTTCCGATAGCAATAATTGAAAAATCTTTGCCTTTTGGTAGTCTTTTATTATTTATAATTTTGTTTGCTGGATTAGTAAGAAATCCAAATGTTCCCTATTTCGTTAGATATAACGCATGCCAAGCTTTATTAATTGATATTGCTTTAATAATAATTTCATATCTCTTGAGAATATTTCCCATAGTTGAATTAGGCTCAATAATTTTTATATTTACACTATGTATTTTTATTTATTCGATTTCTCAATGTATTTATGGAGTTGAACCTGAAATTCCCTTAATTAGTAAATCTGTAAGAATGCAAATTTAAAAAGATTTATAGATTTACTGACTTTCTTCAGCACTCATTCAGAATAGATTCCCATCTTTGTTGACTTGCCTTTATTGCTTGCATTGGTGGATTAGCTCCCTCTATTTCAAAGGCTTTAATTAATGATTTATTAGCTAATAGGCCTAATCTTGCTGCCTCTCTTTGCCTAGAGCATACTTTTTTTCTTGATCCCTCTTTTAGACTATTTTCGATTTCTTTAAGAATCTGGCTAGCTGCATTCGATTTAGAATAAAAATCATTCATGTACACATCAAGTGCCGTATCAGCAAGGATTCTTACTGGAGAGATTATTGTGACTAAACACACTATAAAACTTGTAAATACAATTATTTTCATAAGAATCTTAAGTAAATTTTTTGCCCGATCTCTTTAATACTAAATAAAAGGTCAGAGCGCTAATTGTTCCAGATGGGCCTATTAAAACATGCCAAAATTGATCGCCACTAATTGAGAGCCTTGTTCCAAAGAAAGTTGTAAAAAAAATTCCAAATATTGGGTAAAGGATAAAAAGCCAATCTTTAAAAACTCTTTGCCAATTTATAATTAGAAGGATACTTATTATTACTTGAAAAAGAAGAGCAAAAGATTTATCAAATAAAAAATATGAGAATATTGAACATAAAGAAATGCAAAAATTAGTTGTTGGAATAAATTTATTTTTTACAACTGATATTGATAAACATGTTAGGCCTAAAGATAGGAAAGAATAAAATAACCAATTAAAAAAAGAGGAATGATCTACATAAATCCAAAATGTTTGAGTATGATCTATCATCTCAGAAATTGATGCTAATCCTAAAAAAATAAAACCTGGAGGTATAAATTTGTTTTTGCTTATATGTTTAAATTTATTGATCGATCTAATACCTAATAATATTGGTATGATGGCCGCTTGAAAATGGGCTAATAATAAAATTGAAAAAAACAAAATAAAATCTCAAACTCAATTCATCTAGAATTCAAAGACAAAAGCATGTTCAGGTTACCTTAGTAGAGATAAATACCATTGCCCGATTACTATGATTAATATTGTTAGAACAAAAGGGAAAGCAGGATATCTTGTCTGAAAATTAGCTGGTGGCCAAGGAGACCAAGATATTAATCTTCCTTGAGGTTCATTTGAAACATTTTTTTTTTTCGATTTTTTGGATATTAAATTATCTGTGGCGAATCCTTTATTCATAAATCAAATAAAACTTATAATAACAAAGACGTATCAAAAAGGCGTTTATATTATTCGGTTGAATTTAAGTTGATTTTACTAGAACGGAGGTGGTGGGATTCGAGCCCACCGTACCCTTGCAGATACGCTAGTTTTCAAGCCTAGTAGGATTTAAGTTATTGCAATGGGTTTAGTGGTTTAGTGAAACATAATTGCCAAAATTTTGCCAATTTAGATTTTGATTATCGTTTAAAAATAGGCTTATTAATGTTGCATAAGTTCCCTTAAAAGCCAAAGCATTTATCCCTTTTTAAAAAAGACTTATTATTTTTTACGTAATCTATTGCAAATTGATACCCATTTGAATAAGCTTTTTTAATATCTTTACATGCATTTCTATCTATTTTTGACATACTTTTTCTAGCCATTGAAAATTGCAAAATTCCTCTTAAAAAATATGCCTCGTAATACTCAGGGTCTATTTCAATTGCTTGAGTAAAATTTTTAAGAGCCTCTTCTTTTCGGTTATCAAGCCCTGAAATAAGCAAGGAAGATCCTTTACATAAGTATCCTAATTTTCCTTCTGGATACATTTCTATCATTTCATCACATTTTTTTTCTCCCTCAGAAATTTTCCCCTCATTAATTAATTTAATTGCTTCATTATTTTTCAAAAAATAATTCAAATCAGATTCATTAGAATAAACTAATGGAATGTTACAAGCTAATAGTAAATTGCCTGCGATTAATATAAAAAATTTTTTCAAAACAAATAAACTATTTTTCCTATTTTAGATTGATTGTCAACCTAATTTTTCTAATTTAGTTGTGCCGAATCTGTGCCACTTTTCTTCACCTAATTATGTGAAATTACGCGAAATCTTGTGAAAAATGATCGAAAATAATGAGGAATAAAAAACTCCCTCAGGAATAGTTTTAATAAAGTTAGTTATAGAAACGGAGGGGGTGGGATTCGAACCCACGGTGCCCTTGCAGACACGCTAGTTTTCAAGACTAGAGCCTTAAACCACTCGACCACCCCTCCAGGTGAAAATATTAAATTTTGCTTTTACATTATATCAAAGGTTGGTTGTATTTTATGTAAAAATTTTTCCAGTTATATTAACAAGAGATCCCTAGAAGAATAAATAAATTTAATTTTCAGATTAGAAACTCAAAAACATTGGACAAATCCACAAAAGGTTTTTTAAAATTTTAATTAACAGAATATAGAAAGTTATTTGAAATCATATAATCTTTGAAAATTTAATATGTACTATATAAATTAAAAAAAAATCAAATCCAGAAAGAGAATAAAACCAAAGTGTATTTAAAAATCATATAAAATGAAAAAGGTAAAAATAAAAATAATATAAAATTTAAAAATAAGAAATTTATTTTTTTAAGCTGTTTTCTTTTGTCAATAACATTAATTATTAGTATTACAATACTAGTATGCAAGATGACATTAAAAAGAGATCCAGAGATAATTTGTGTCTTGCTAAAACCAAACAAATAATTTGCAATTTTGCCAAAAAATAAAAGTATGTAACAAAAAATTGAGGATTGAAATGAAGATAAAATCCTAAATCCAAAAATACTTCTTTGAGGAAAATTTATATGTAAATTGAATTTCATTTTTTATCCTCGAAAACAATGATCTCCTATCAACAATAATTTGTTATACGTCGTTTCTGCGTTATTTATTTTTAAAAGGTAATTAGGTTCTATAGATAAAATTGTTCCAAGTGATACTTTCCCATCACTTCCATCCTTAAGGATATCAAAAAAACATTTTCTGTTATCAATAGTTAATATTCCAGGCCATATTAATATTACTCCTGCGGAAAACCCTGTAAAAAAAATTAAAACATTAAAAATATGATTTTTGAAAAGATTTCTTTTCCCCATAAATAATATCTATTTAAATATTAATTAAACATTTCTGAAAAATTAGTTTTTACTAATATAGTCGATCTATTTAATTTAATCAAAATTTTTAAATATGAATTTAGTTATTTTTAAATTACTTTTTTTGAATCTTAACGACTTATTGAGAATAGTTCCTTATCTTAGAGTAGAATTAATATAAGTATTCAAAATAATACAAATTTAGTTTATTAAAAACTTTTGATAAATAATTTACATTTATGGAATTTTTTAAGAAAATAGCTCATTCAAAAAGAAATAGATATTACTTTTTTTTGTTTGGATTTTTTCTATTAATGAATAGTTTAAAATCTTTATCATCTGAAAATAAAATTCATCCTATTGAAAATCAAAAAAACTATGATTTTGATCAAGCATATTTTCAAAATTCAATACCTTATTGGAAATACGATAGTTTAGATGGTCAATTAAAAACATTTTTTGGGTTAAAAACTAATCTACCAAAATCAAGTTACTATCCAGATTTAAATATCATTAATGATTCTGATGCTTTACGATCAATTTATAGATTAAAGTTAAATGATATGATATTTAATGAATATCATAATAATCTGAAAAAATAAATATTTAATTAGTGAAATAATTATAAAGTTTAATTATGAGAAATTTTTTAAAATTTAAAAAAAGTAAAAGTGTTATTTATTTATTTTTGATTTTTAATCAATTCTTAATTAGTGCAAATGCATTTACTTTCAGGAAAGTAAACTTAAATAATCAAAATACGAAGATAACTCGAAATAAAAATAATGACGAACTTTATATCTCAAGTGTTAATAAATCTATTAATAATGATCAGAGGCTTATTAAGGAAGCAGAAATGCTTGAGAAATTTGTAGAGGAAACTTTTAGTCCAAATGAAATTGATAACTTTTTTGAGCCAAATGATCAAGTTCCGATGAAAAACCTTAAAAAAGAATTGCCAAAGAATGAAGTTATTAATAGAGGGGAAATAAATCAGCCAAAAATAGAGACAAATGAAAATTCTGATATAAAACCTAAAAGTAAAAAACAAATTATCTATAAAAATAAAAAAGAAGATATTCTGAATAATTTACCATTGCCCTCTCGCAGTAAAATTTCTACTAGTGAATTTACCTTCCCATCTAGAGGATACATAAAATTAGCTGGACCTAAAATAACTCTAAATTTAAAAGGAGCTGATTCCATTGAAACTCTTAAGTTCATTGCAAAATTGGGAAATTATGGAATGGTCATAATTGATGAAAACGATAAAGGAAATAAAAAAAATTTAGATAGTACAATCACCGCCACATTTAATGAACAAGATATTTCTGATGTTTTTAATAGTATTTTGCTTTCTGCAAATTTGCAGGCAACTCTTGAGAAAAACATTATTTTTATCGGCAAAAATATATTAAATAAGAGTTTAAAACCAAAATTTTCTAAAACTTATAGACTCAATCAGGTTAATGCTGCTTCAGTCGCAGATTATCTCTCAACATTAGGAGCAACAATATCAAAAGTTATGCTTGTTAGTGGTTCTATTGACGGAACAGAAGTTAATGATAGTTATCTTAATAAAAAAGAATTAGATGACGAGTTAATAGAGACATATAGTCTCTCAAAAGGTCCGTTATCTGGGTTGCTTGGAACAGCTGATTTAAGATTGCAAACTATAACTTTAATAGGATCCAAAGATCTTGTGAGAACTGCAGAAAAATATATAAAATCATTGGATGTAAGGCACAGACAAGTAGCATTGACAATAAAAATAATTGATGTGACTTTGACTAAATCTGATATAAAAAATAATGTACTTGAACTACGAACAGGAGATACAAGAGTTATTAATAACAGTGGTTTAGGGATAGGAATTGGTAATATGGAGCCTCCTAACTCTCCTCCAACAACAACAAATATCCCAAATATTTTAGATACCGGTGGTTTGATGGAAGGTAAATTTACTAATTGGTTAGAAGCAAAAATAAAAAATGAGAATGCTAAGATTTTAGCCTCACCAACTTTGATACTTGGCGAAAATCCAAACATACTTACATCTGGAGCTGCTTCTGTAGCCGATGGTTTAGATGAAGCGACGATTGGAAGGCCTTTTAAAAATGAGGGATTTATAAAAGTCGGTGAAGAGGTTATTACCAATTTTACACAAAGTAGCACTGATGGAGTGGCTACATGTACGGCTGATACAAACACTGCTGGAATAACATTTGGAGCAAAAGTTGATAAAATTGATGATAATGGTTATGTAACTTTTGCCTTGAGTCCAGCAATATCTTCTGTTACAAGATCAGTATCGATTACTGGTTGCGGTATACAGAATACACTTAGTGTTAGGAAATTAGATACAGGAATTATTAGAGTTAAAAATGGAGATACATTGATTCTTACTGGTGTTCTACAAGACTCTGAGGGGGTAAACACATCTAAAGTCCCAGTATTAGGAGATATTCCTATTCTTGGAAGTTTATTTAGGAGTAATGCAACACAAAAAAGAAAAAGTGAATTAATAATCTTAGTTACCCCTAAGATTCTTAAGGATTAATGATTTCTGATTTTTAATGATAAAAGGCGATATTAAAAAAATAGATTTACTTCGAAATAGAAGGAAGGCCGGATATTTACCAGAACCCTATTTTATAGATACTAAGAAATATGTTCAAAAAGGATTGATTTCAGGATTTACTTTAATAACAATATCTCTAATTCTCGGACTTCCATTTCTTTTTAAAATAAAGTTTTTAGAAAATAAAAAAGATAAATTAAGAGAATTCAGTGATCAATATGATTTATTGGAAAAGAAATTAGATAAGGAATCAATACTACTTAATGAAATTACAGCATTTAATAATAATCTAAAAAATGCAATCATTAATATCAGCTCAAGTTCTGCTTTTTTTCAGGAAATAGCCTTAATTATTCCCAAAGATATTCAACTTTTTGAATACACATCAAAGAATGCAAATCTTTTCATGAAAGCGAAATTATCTGGTAAAGAATATTTGGGAACTCTAAATTCATTTTTACTTAATTTAGATAATTCTGATTTGGTAGAATTTGATGATTTTGATTTAAAGGAAATAAAAATCTCCAAAAAAGAATCGAAAAATAAAAATTATTCAGTTGATATTAAAACTAGAGTTTCTACAAAATATAGTGAGATTAATTCTAAATATTTAACTAAACTTGGTTCGTTTGGATTATTTAATAGATTAAATATTCTAAAAAATATAGAAAACACTTTGTAATAGAATTTTTATATGGATAAATCAATGGCGGGAAAAAGATTTTTATTAACTCCAGAGAAAGCTGCAACTTTTATACCAGTTTTTCTATCCTCATTCATATCAATTTTAGTGATTATATTTTTTGTTATGCCACAATACTCTAAATCTAATAAAGTTAATTTGGAATTAGATAGATTAATTACTAAAAAGAATGAACTAGATAATTTAAAATCTCAATATAAAATAATTAATGATAAGTATGAAAAATTAAATAAAGAAAAACTAAAAATAATAGAACTTATTACTGGAAAATCAAAATTAGATACTTTACTTACTAAGTTAGGTGAGATTGGTAGGAATAACAATATAGAATTTGATTCTATAAGTCCTAAAAAATTAATTAAAGCAGCTGAAAAAAAAATCAATAATAAGAGAACAATTAAAAATCAATTTAATTTAAAAGTAGATCCTCTATTAGTCGAAGGGACAAGAAAGTATGAAATTGATCTCTCTTTTAAAACTCAATTTATTGACTTACTTGCCTTCCTCAGAGAAATTGAATTTCAAGATAATATCATTTTAATTGATGAAATTAATATTGAATCTAATAGTAAGAACAGTGATATTGATAATCCTAAAAACAATATAGAAGTTGATATGAAAATAATATTTTATGGAGTAATTTAATTTTATTTTTTACATGACTTATTTTCTTAATTTACAATGATAGCACTATATTTAGCCTTTGGAATCGCAATGATTTCAGGAATTTCTGCAATGATGAAAATAGGAAATAATATTAATAATATGATGTTTCTGAGTACCTTTAAAAGAGATTATTATTTTAAAACACAATTACCAAAATATGACAAAATGATTTTGAGTATTTTAGAAAACTACTCGAATTCAGATTCAAAAGTTTGTGAGCATGTGATAGAAAAAATGGGAAATAATGGAGTTATGTATAGAGATGAGGGGCCTCCTCCTCCTTCAGAAAATCTTTTCTTTTCTAATACTTGTGTGCTAACAAGTATCAATAATGATCATAGGGTTTTAATAAAAAAAGAATATCCTTACAAGATGTTTTCATGTTATTTGAATGATGAAGTTCAAGCAAGTTTCTGTCCTTTCGAAGAAAATATATGATTTCTTCATTGGTCGGAGCTGTAATAATGTCTGCGGCTACAGTGGCAATGTTAGTTGCTATTAGGATTACTGATAATGCATTAAATAAAGTTGGTAAATATCCACTCACAGACGAGGAGAAGATGATTCTAGAAGATGCAGGATTTAAGGATCAAACAAAAATAGATGATATTAATCGTGAAATAGAACTTCTAGACTTTAATGAATGAATTATGAAATATCAGAAAACAAATAATAGAGGAATGACTTTCCCTGAATTAATACTGGCAATATTAATGTTAACTGCATTCACAGGAGTAACAGTAATGGTTATTGAATATACTTCGAGATTCTTTGAGCCTTTAAATGAAGGAGCTAAACAAGATAACATTGTACTCGAAGAAGAAGAAGAAGAATTAACTGATATGTTGAACATAAATTACAAAATAAATACTACTTTTGATTCGGTTATAGAAATCCTTTCTGAACCTGGAATTGATAAAGATTTTATCGCAGGTCTTGAATGTACTGATAATCCTCGTGAAAAATGGGATATTCCATCTATCGAGGAAAAGGCAATACCAGGATCATATAAAATATGTATTAAGCCAACAACATCTTTCCCTGAAAGTAGTTTATCCGAATTATTAAATAATGAAGGTGATCCAGGGATATATATCCTATATTCTAAACCGGAGGGTGGTGTTTCATTTAAAGCAACGCCTCAAAGAAGGATATTTTGCAGACCAAAACCTTTTTGTAAAAAAGAACCATGATTGCATCTCAAACAACTAAGAAAAAAATAAGTGAATATCAAATTGAAGATGTTAAAGAATTTTTTGTTGAAGTATTAAAGAAAATAAGTAGTAAAATTATTTTGCTTGAAATAGGAAATAATTTCTTAAATATTGGACTTGCTAAATCTCAAAAAAATAATTTGTTTATTAAGAAAGTGTTTAGGCAAGATATACCTGAAGAAGCTTTAGAAAAATCAATCCCATCTGATTCAAAAAGTTTTGGCCTTTTCTTAAAACAAGTTTTGGATGAAAATAAAATCAATACTAATAGAGTCGCTTTATTACTTCCTTCTGATGCCTGCTACACAAGATTAGTTGAGATACCTGAAGAAGTAAAAGAGGAAGATTCTATAAGTTTTCTAGAGGATCCTGATTCGGGAATCCAAATACCTATATCATTAGAGAATTCAGATTTTGATATAAAGTTAACAAATTTACCGAAAAAAAAATATAAAAACAAGAATTTCAATAAATATTTTTTAACATCCTTACCAAAGAAAAATGTAGATATTATTCTTGATTCTATAAAAAATGCAAATTTAGAAATATGTTCAATTCAGATGAGCCATAATTGCATTGAAAACTTACTAAAACCAGCAATAGATAAACTAGGTAAAAATGAATTGATAATTTCATTGGATTTACTAGACGAATTTACTCAATTCGTAATTTTTGATAAAACAGGCCCACTATTAATTAAAAGATTAGCCGCAATAAGAAAATATCCTTCAATAGAGGAGATGAAAAAAATTAATGCTTCAAATACCGATAAATTTAACAATCCCCAAAGTCAAAATAAATCTGAAATTTATCATGCGTTATCAAAAATTGATTTAAAAATATTATTTAGAGAAATAAATGATTCCTTTAATAATTTCCTAAATAATAATAATTTAGAAAAAAAAGGGAAAATATTCTTATCTGGAAGAAATAGTCAACATAAGAATCTTGTTGAGTTAATTGGTAAAAATATAAAGATGGATGTGTCATTGATTTCGCCGATAAATACTTCTTGTTTAAAAGAATTCACATACAATCCTGATAAAATTAATCAATTTTCTATGTCTAGACTTATTGGCTTAGGCTTAACTTTAATAAAGAAAAATGATTTAGAAGATGAATCTTTATATAAAGAATTTATAGTGCAAGATTTTTCTCATAAAGAAGATTTAAACGAATATGTAAAAGAAGATATTTATAAAAATAGTAAGAATATTGAAAATAATACTGTCACTAACTTGATGGATTCCCTAGATAAATTAAGTAAAGAAAATAATAAAATAAAGCAAAAGGAAGAAACTAAAACTAAGAGCGAGGAAAAGAAAAAAGAATTACCTCCATTACCGAATTTTAAAAAATTAAATACTGAAGAGATAAAAAAGAATTTAGATAATAGTGGAGATCAACTGAATATAAAAGAAGATAAAAAACAAATAAAAAGTAATAAATCTTTTAAATTGGATAAATCTTTCTTAGATGAGGATTAACCAATTTTATTTATTAGGCTAAACATTGGCAAATAAAGTGAGATGACTATGGTACCTACTATCGCAGCTACAACAAATATAACTGCAGGTTCCATCGCTTTTGTTAAAACAGTAACTGCTTCCTCAACTTCCCTCTTATAAAATTTAGCTAGGTTTTCGAGCATAAATGATAAGTCACCTGTTTCCTCTCCGATCCTAATCATAGAAATAAGTAATCTTGGGATTACTTTAGCCGACTCTAATGATGTGCTTAATTCTTGTCCTTGTGTGATAAGGGATATTGACCTTCTTAAAGCAATTTTTATTATTTCATTACTAGAAGAATTGATGCCTTTTTCCATAGCTTCTACTATCGAAATCCCTGAATTAATTAAAGTGCTTAAAGTATCAGATAGTGAAGCTAATTCAGATTTTAATATCAGATCTCCAAATAGAGGAATCTTAAGTACGAAATTATCAATCAATTTTCTCCCCGCTTTAGTTGAGTAACTAACATTAAAAATATAAGAAACAATGAATAATAAAATTGGAGCGACTATAACAAACCCTAAAGAGGTCACTATCCTTGACAAAACCAACATAAAATTTGTCAAAGCAGGAAGTTCGGCTCCCATGCTTTTAAACATTTCATCAAAAGTAGGAACTATAAAAATTAAAAGAGCGAGGCTTACAGTAACTGCTAAAACAAGAATTGCTATTGGATAAATTAATGCTCCAGTTATTTGACCTTTGATTTTACTCTTACTCTCAACTAATGACGCTAATCTTTCTAAAACTTCTGATAATATACCTCCAGCTTCTCCAGCTGCAATAAGTCCTATCATAATTGGGCTAAATATTCTAGGGTAATTTCCTAAGCTTTCAGATAACTCTTCTCCACCTCCAAGTCTTTTTGAGATATCAAATATATTTGCACCAAATTTTTTGTTAGTCATATTTTCTGCTAGCAGCTCTAATGCCTGCGAGAGGGGTACACCACTTTTCAGCATTACAGACATTTGCCTAAAGAATACGAGTAAATCATTTAGGGATACTTTTAATTTTGTATTTGGTTCATAATCTAAATGCGAAATTTCTCCAAATGCAATACCAAAAACAACTAATGGAGGATTTCTTTTTTCCTTTTTCGAAACTAAGTTAGCAACACCATATTCAACCATTTTTTAAAATTTTATTGATCTTGGGTTTGAAGCTTTTCCTAATGCCTCTTCTTGAGTAATTAAACCTTCTGAATATAAGTTCTTAAGACATTGTTCTAGTGTGTTCATTCCATGTTGACTTCCAGTTTGCAATTGAGAATAAATTTCACTTACTTTTTTTTCTCTAATTAAGTTTCCCATAGCAGGTGTATTAATCATTAATTCGTAAGCAAGTGATCGCTTACCTCTAGTGTCCTTACATAAAGTTTGAGACATGATACCGGCTAAAGATGTCGAAACTTGAAGCCTTGCCTGTTCCTGTTGATCTGCTGGAAAGGCATCGACAATTCTTTCTACAGTTTTAGCAGCAGATGATGTGTGTAAAGTCCCTAATACAAGATGTCCTGTTTCTGCAGCAGTAATGGCTAGTTGAATAGTTTCTAAATCACGCATCTCCCCAATATATATGACATCGGGATCTTCTCTTAGAGCAGCTCTTAAAGCAATCGAAAATGAATTTGTGTCTCTTTTAACTTCTCTCTGATGGATTATTGAATTTTTAGTATGTTTGAATATGAACTCTATAGGATCCTCAATAGTTAAAATATGTCTTTGCTGTGTTTCTAACATACAGTTAATAAATGCGGCTAAAGTAGTTGACTTGCCAGATCCTGTAGGTCCAGTGCAAAGAACTAGACCTCTATGAAGTTTTGACAAATTTATAAAAGTTTGAGGCAAACCAAGATCTTGCCATTTAGGAAGTTTATCTGGCAGAAGTCTAAGAGTTAGACACCTTTTTTCATTAGCTACATAAGCATTTATTCTTAATCTAGATAATCCTTCCATACCTATTGAACTATCTAAATCTCGCGTTTGATTATATTCATTAAGTTTTTCTTCACCAAGTAATTCAAGCAATAATTGATCCATATCTTCTGAATCCAATTTCTGAGGACTAACTTTAATATCAGAATTAACCCTAACTGCAATTGGTGATTCTTCTTCAAGGTGAATATCTGAAGAACCTGCTTCCATTGCAAAACTAACTATTTTTCTTGCTATAGACATACGTTGAAGTTTAATCTGATTTGCACACTCTAATCACTTCAGATATTGTTGTTAGATGATCTTTAACTAACTCTATGCCGTATTGAGAAAGTGTAAGCATTGAATTTTCATTGACAGCTAAATTCTCTATCTCTCTATCAGTTAAGCCTTGAGATATACCGTTTTGAATTTTCCTATCCAGTAAAAGTAGTTCATATGCTCCGACTCGACCCTTGTATCCAGATCCCTGACATTTTTGACAAAGTGTATTTTCCCTCTTTCTATTCAATTTCTCCTCTGCTGAAAGTGAATTGGCATACATTATTGGAGTATTTTTTTTGATATTAAAAGAAATCGCTTCACTATCAGAAACTGGCCTTTTGATCCCACATCCTGTACAAACTTTTCTTAGTAATCTTTGGGCTAAAACACCTCTTACGCTGGCATTGAGTTTATATTTTGGGACATCCATATCAAGTAATCTTGTTAATGAACTTGTTGATGAATTTGCATGAAGGGTTGTGAAAACTAAATGACCAGTTTCAGCTGCATCCATTGAGGACTCTGCAGTCTCTGGATCTCTTGTTTCACCAATAAGGATAACGTCAGGGTCTTGTCTTAAAAATGTCCTTAAAATCATTGCAAATGTTTGGCCTTTTGCTCTATTGACTTGTACTTGGTTAATGTCTCCTCCCATGTCATATTCAATAGGATCCTCGGCAGTTACTATATTTGTATCTCCTGTGTCTTTTTCTCTTAATGCTGCAGCTAGTGTAGTTGATTTACCGGAACCCGTTGGCCCAGAGACAATAACAATACCATTTGTTGTATTCATTATTTTTCTAAAATCTTTTCTTACGCTTTCAATATGGATTAATGTATCTAAATTCAAGGCTGATGCATCACTGTTTAAAATTCTTAAAACCATTTTCTCTCCATATTTCCCAGGAACTGTGGAGCAACGGAATTCAAGTCTATTACCCTCAAATTTTCTAAGTATTTTCCCATCCTGACTAGCCCTTCTTTCAGCGATGTCCATCTTGGCCATATTTTTTAAACACGCAACTAATTGAATCCCAGGTTTTTTTGACATGCTCATAAATTTCTGCATTACACCATCTTTCCTTACCCTTATTTTGTAACCTTCTTCTCTAGGCTCAATATGAATATCAGAGACATCATTTTTTCTTGAATTTATTAGTACCATTCCTGCCGCTTTTTGTATTTTACTTTCCATCATTTCAGTTGCTAAATCTAATGTGTCCTCTACAAGAATTTCATCATCATCATCAAATTCAAAAGAAAAACTATCATCTGAATTCTCAGATGTTTCTTTGATAGCTTCTAGAACTGCATCTTCATCAAATTGTGATTCATCTATAGCATCCCCGCTAATAAATCTTTCTTTTGAAGCTAAATCAAGAATCTCCTCTATTTCTTCTTGAGATCTTTCTACAAATTCACATTTAAAACCAGATTGACTCAATCTTTCTTTAATAGGAGAAGCGATTGTTCCTAAGTAAGAGTAATTTGCAATTGCTATTTTTATAACTCCATTGCTCATTGGCAAGGATGTTTCTTCATATAGTGGAACTACTAAATTATCTCTACACCATTGAAGTGAGAAAAACTTATCAACTAATTTTCTAACGCTAGTAGGTGTATATTGATTATTAGACATTTATCTACACCTACATACTGGACTGGTTTTTTTAATTATATTCCCACATCGTGGGTCAGGTTTGAAATTTTTACATCTTTGCTGTTGAGTTTTCTTATCTCCTAATTTTTTCTTTATTTCTTTGCTTGGCTCTTTATCCTCGGGTTTTGAACGCTTTGCACAGGCAGATTGTTCTTTATATGTATCGTAATCATCGTATTTCACCCCTTCACATAACCAGTATGGTTTCCCGCAAGGGTCTGGGCTTGAATATTTTTTAGGAGTTTTTGGTGTATATTGCCGTCCGTATTTGTCTGTATTTTTTAAGGCTTTATCAAGATCATCAGTGCATGCATTTTTCTTCATAGTATTATTTGCCTCAATCCATTGGTCTTCAGAATATTTAATGTCTCCAGAGTAAAACCAAAATTTTCTATCCTCGCCACAACCTTCAATCACTTCTCCTTCCCTCTTACTTGTGTAGATGCCATTATTTTTAAGTGATGTATTTACTATATTCTCATTACATTGTTCAGTTTGTTGATCTTCTCGTGCTTTATCTACACCGGTTTGATCATTAGGATTAACGTCTACCCCTTCATACATATATTGCATTTTCGTACAACTTGGTGGATCTGTACTTTTATCCCAAGTTTCAATAGGTGTGCTATATCTTGTCTTATCTGCCCTATGCTCTCTTTCTGCCTCTTTACAATCTTCTCTCCTTTGTTCTTGGGCAGCTTCTTCCTCCCATAGAGCCAATTGTTCAGGTGATGCTCCGCAACCTTTACCTGCCCAGCTATAACAGGAATTTCTAAAACTTTTTTTGTTAGTAGGGGTTCCTTTTTTTATAACTTTACCCTTGGGGCTTACACTAAATCCAAATACGTAAAGATCTTTTTCTTTCTCGTCATTAGGCTTGATTTCTAATTCGATACATTTATCTTTTTCAGGTGTAATCGTATATCCTAAAGTATTAAATTATTTTTCATCATTGTTTGGTTCTTCATTACTATATTCGGTCCAACTTGTTCTATCTCTGAATTTTTCTAAACATTCTGCAGCATAGCTATTCATTATTGCTTTAGCTTGCATGGATTATGGTTACTCAGTTGTTCCATCTCAATCTGATAAAGATGAAAATGGCTGCTTGCTTGATAATCCATTTGATCCAAGATGTACAGAATGGTTAGTTGAAATTCCCACAGAAGTTAGTTGGGCAAATATAGAGGGCGCAGACCAAATAGACATCAATAATTTCTCAGCATTAGCTCAATTTGATTTTTACATGCAAGTGCAAAAATTTTATACAGAGCATAATACCTCC